>JBKJNY010000127.1:0-19558 GCA_046593355.1 Pirellulaceae bacterium
CGCGCGACGCAGCCTCATGCGTCGCGCTCGCTCTTCCAAAAAACGCCCCCTGCTACTTGCTAAGCTGGAAGCCCGCTACAAAGACTCTTCCTAGCTCCCAAGCGGGCCGTTGAAAAAAAATGCCCCGGTTCGCTGGGCGAGCCGAGGCGTCCCCCACCAAGACGACCAAGTTCCCCAAGGGATTTGACCCGAAAGAGAACGGACTTACGCTCGTCGAGGAAGAGGAGTAATAGTCGGCGTAGCCAGAAGCGCGCCTTACCTCAATTCTTCAACTTCGGCAGCGCCGAACGAAGGCCCCGCAAGCCCGAAGCCGTGACTTTCGTTCCGCTGGTTTCGAGGGATTCCAGGGACGAGAGCGATTTCAGGTGGGCTAGTCCGCCATCGGTGATGGGGCTGTTCGTGAGGTGGAGAATTTTGAGCTTCCTGAGCGCAGAGAGGTGCGCGAGGCCATCATCGGTAATCGGCACGGAGGACAGATCCAGCTCTTCAAGATTTGATAATTTGCCGAGGAGCTTCAAGGACTCGTCACTGATTTTTGTCCCCTCCAAAAAGAGCTGCGTGATGGAAGCGCAGTCCTGGATGGATGCCAGGCCGATGTCGGTGGTCTTGGTGAGGGAAAGATCGAGCCAGTCCAGATTCTTGCAGGTGGCTAGGTGCGAGAGCCCCTTGTCCGAGACCTTCGTGCGGCCGAGGGAAAGATTGCGAATGCGCTCGGGGCTGGGAAGCTGTGCCAGGTCGGCGTCGGTGATTTGTAAGTACTGCAAATAGTCGCGGTCCAACTCCGCGGGGGACGCGCCGAGGAGCTTCTCGAGTGCGCCCGCCGTGTCACGCCCCTCGTAGAGCGCCCGAAAGACCGTCACTGTCGGCTCGCGATAATTTCCGCCCTGCGCATCCATCAGGTAATGGGAAAAGCCCGCGGACTGGGTGTAAATCTGGCGGATGTCGTCGCTGGCTTGCAAATCCGCCCGGTTCATCGCCGAGAGCTTTTCCAGCGACAGCAGGAAATCCCCAGACAGCCCGCGATACCTGGCGAACTGCAACCGGTCGCTTTCCCAGCCGCCGAGCGTCCAGTAGGAACCGCCGCTGGTTGGATGCCGTGCGAGGGATTCCATGTACATGGCCAGCCCTTCCACCATCCAGAAATTCCCCTTGTTTCCCGGCTCCGGTGGAAAGCGGTCGATCTCCTGAAAGAGCTGATGGGATGCTTCGTGATACCAGGTGGCGGTTTGCTTCTCGTCGCCGGCGTACAGGAAGACCGTCTGCCGTTTGTCGAGATAGATGCCGGTCGTGAGCTCGATTTTCGGCTCACCTGCCCGGAGCACGGCGACATACTCCGCGCGGTCCTGGAACAGCACCACGTCGAGCTTCTTCGGTTCTTTGACGAGCGCTTCCCGTCCGCCGCCAATCCGGTGCTCCAGCGCCGGCTGGTTGGTCCAGAAGCTGAAGAACGCCTGCCGCCAGAGGGCATGCAGCTCTTCCATCTTCTGCCCGAGTTCAATCGCTTGTTTGACGCTCGTGGAAGTGGCAATGCTGTAGTGGGTCGTCTCATGCCGCCAGTACTTGCCGGCCGGCCAGAGATATTTTGGATGAGCCTTTCTGCCTGGCGCTGGCGGTGAAGTCGTTCCGGCCAATGCCCAACCGGCGGCGACTTTGCGATAGTCCAGAATCCGCCGCGCTTCCGAATGGTCCGGATGCTCGCGGAGCACTTCGTGTAGCAGTTGGTAGGCTCGCGCGGCCCGTTCCCCTTTCGACTCGGCCTTCGCCAATTCAAACAGCCCTTCCGCCTGAGCGGCGCGGTGCTCCTGAAACTTCGCATACCACTTTTGCTCCAGGTCGCTCGCCCCCGTCTTCGGCGCAAGTAGATCTTTGGCCTCCGGCAGAAAGAGATACTGTCGGCCGCCATAGCGGGGAATGATCCAGGACCGCGTGATCGCCGCCTGGTCCTTGAGGCCAAGCTCCTCAGCCTTTTTGGCGAGGGATGCCAGCTTCTCGGCGAATGCCTCATCCAGCTTGGCTCGCGCAGCGGCGTATTCGTCCGCTGCGGATGCGAGTTGCACGGAACCAGCGAGGGAGATGGCCGCGAAAAACACGAAAAGGCACAAAGATGAAATCGCGGCTGGCGACCTCTTTGTTTGTGCCTTGTTGTGGCTCTTCGTGGCCATTACCCCAGCTTAGTCCTTCTCGAAGGCGGCATCAAATGCGCGGCCGCTGGGGGCGAAGTCCTTGCTGCGGACGAACTCGCAGGCTTCGCGGGCGCCGAACTCCCGCTCCATGCCGCTGTCTTCCCACTCGACGGAGAGCGGCCCCTGGTAGTTCACCTGGTTAAGGGCCCGGATGATTTCCTCGAAGTTGACCGTGCCGCGGCCGGGGCTGCGGAAATCCCACCCGCGGCGGGGATCGCCGAAGTTGATATGGCTGGCCAGGATGCCGCTGCGGCCGTTGAGCGTGACGATGGCGTCCTTGACATGCATGTGGTAGATGCGGTCCGGGAAGGCCCGGATGAACTCGACCGAATCGACTCCCTGCCAGTGCAGGTGCGAGGGGTCGAAGTTGAAACCGAACTCGGGTCGATGGTCGATGGCTTCCAGGGCGCGCTGGGCGGTGTGGATGTCGAAGGCGATTTCCGTGGGATGGACTTCGAGCGCGAATTTCACGCCGCACTCGGCGAAGACATCGAGGATGGGATTGAAGCGGTCGGCGAAATGTTTGAAGCCGTCGTCAATCATCTTTCCCGGCACCGGCGGGAAGGAATACAGCAAATGCCAGATGCTCGAGCCGGTGAAGCCGTTGACGACGCCGACGCCGAATTTCTTAGCGGCCCTGGCGGTGTTCTTCAGCTCCTCAATGGCCCGCTTGTTGACGCCGTCGGGCTTGCCGTCCCCCCACACATGCGGCGGAAGGATGGCCTTATGCCGCTCGTCGATGAGGTCGCAAATCGCCTGGCCGACGAGGTGGGCGCTGATGGCATGGCATTGCAGATTGTGCTTTTCTAGCAGCTCCCGTTTGCGAGCACAGTAGCCGTCGTCCTGGATGGCCTTGTCCACCTCGAAATGGTCCCCCCAGCAAGCCAGCTCGATGCCGTCGTAGCCGAACTCCTTGGTCTTGCGGGCCATTTGTTCCAGCGGCAAATCGGCCCATTGGCCGGTGAAGAGAGTGACCGGGCGTGCCATCGAAGAAGCTCCTTGTGCAGCTTGTGCAAAGAGAAAGGTATGTGGTGGTTACTTGCGGCAAGGCCATTATTCTGGCGAGGAAGTGGCCGCTTCGCAACGGGCCAAAAACATTCGCTTTCCACCCCAGTGAGTAACCCCTTCGCTCGTGCGTCGAGCTCGTGTTTGCGCCGCTTGCGGTCGGCAGAGGCCTTTGCCTCGCTCCCGGAAGTGCTCCGAGTGCGCGAGTTGCGCTACTCGGTCGCACGCCAGGGCTTTCGCGTGAAGACCGTCAACCTGTTCACGACACTGCTCGATCAAAATGTCTACACATCCGAGAACCTGGCGGAGGCCTATAGACTGCGGTGGACCATCGAGACTTCTTTCGGCCACCTCAAAACGACCATGACGATGGACGTGACCCGCTGCCAAACCGTACGCGGCATCCTCAAGGAACTGACCATGTTCCTCCCCTCCTGTGACGAGGGGGGGTGGTGAATATTTCGAGGCCTTGCAAGTTGCAAGTGCCTGCTATTATTGCTTTTAAGGAATCCGGCAGTCCGACGTTTTCACCAACCTTACTTCTGGAACTGCCTCGGCCGCTTGGAAAATCGCTTGCTGCCGTAGGCCAGCCGCTCTTCCGAGGAGCGGGCGATCGGCTGGACGTGGGGCTTGGTGGAGCCGCTGGGACGCCGGTTGCCGGAGTTGTTGTGGCCGCCCTGCTGCGCGTGACGCGGCTGTTGGTAGCGCGGACCGCCGCTGTGGCGCTGGTCGCGGGGCGGGGCGGGGCGATTGTCTTCCTGGTCCGAGACGGCGAACTCCCCCGTGGTTTTCGCCGTGGGGATGCGCTGCCGCGTGAGGCGTTCGATCTCGCGGAGCATGCTCAACTCCTCGCGGTCGCAGAACGTGACGGCGATTCCTTCCGCTCCCGCGCGGGCCGTGCGGCCGATGCGGTGGACGTAGGATTCGGGCGTCATCGGCAGGTCGAAATTGATGACGTGCGAGACGCCGTCAATATCCAGGCCGCGGGCGGCGATGTCGGTGGCAACCAGGATCGGCAGCCGCTCTGATTTGAACTCGGCGAGGGCTCGCTGGCGTTGGGCCTGGCTTTTGTTGCCGTGGATGGCTTCGGCCCGGACGCCGCGCTGCCCCAAGGTTTTGACCAGCTTATCGGCCCCGTGCTTGGTCTTCATGAAGACGAGGGTCCGCGTGGCCCCTTGTTCCTTGAGGACGTGGATCAGCAGGTCGGGCTTTTTCCGCTTTTCGACGAAGAACACGGACTGCTCCACCAGCTCCACGGTCGTGCCTTGCGGGACGACGGAGACCTTGACGGGATTGGTCAGCCACTGCTCGGCGAGATTCTGAATCTCCCGCGGCATGGTGGCGGAGAACATCAGCGTCTGCCGCGCGCGGGGGACTTTAGCGACGATCTTCTTCAGATCGTTGATAAAGCCCATGTCGAACATCTGATCGGCTTCGTCGAGAATCAGGATTTCGACGTTCCGCAGATCGACGTAGCCCTGGTTCATCAGGTCCAGCAGACGGCCGGGGGTGGCGACGACGATGTCCGCCCCGTAGTGCAGCGCTTTGACTTGCGGGTTCTGGCCGACGCCGCCGTAAATCACGGTCTGGCGGAGGTTCGTAAAGCGGCCGTAGACGCGGAAGCTCTCGGCAATCTGCGACGCCAGTTCTCGCGTGGGAGCGAGCACCAGGCAGCGGATGCGGCGGCCGCGCGGCGGCACGCTGGCCTGGCTGAGGCGCTGCAAGGTGGGCAGGGCAAAGGCCGCCGTCTTGCCCGTTCCCGTCTGGGCACAACCGAGCAGATCGCAGCCGGCGAGGATGGGGGGAATAGCTTCCTTCTGGATGGGCGTGGCGATTTCGTACCCTTCGTGGCGGACGGCATCGAGCAACTTCGCGGACAATTCCAATTCAGCAAAACTCATGAAAACACGACTTCCTAATACGGTGCGGCAGCCCGAAGGACGCAGCATTGCTGCGTCCCACGAAACTTGCCAGGGATAGGGAATGGGCGCTGCGAACCTGGAGGGCAAAATGCCTGTAGCCTGGCGGTAGCGCCAAGGGGCAAGAGAATCGAGTAGCAGCCCAAAGAGATGCCGGAATTTTCCGGCCGCTATCAAGCGAAGCAACTGACCACAGAAGGAGGGCGGAATAGCTTTCAGAAGCCGCCGCCGAGCACAAACTGGTCTCGCACCTTTTTCTTAACTTCTTCAAGAATAGCACATTGGCACGTGGGGTCAAGGGCACGTTTTCGTGAATCGGTTCTCGCGGGCGGCCTTTAGAGCGATGCCACTCGCCCCATTTTCGTCGAAACACCCTTAGCGCCCGCCCCAGGGCGCGTTAGATTTTCCTGTAGAGCCCTCGCCCGATTCATGGTCCATATTGCTGAGTTTTCCGCCCATGCCCATCGTCAAATTCATCAAAGAGAAGAAGGAAATCGAAGTTCCGGACGGGGCAAACCTGCGGGCCGAAGCGGTCAAGGCGGGGATCAATCTCAATCAGGGGCTCAACGGCATCGGTTCGGCGATTAACAAGTACGCGAATTGCACGACCATGATCCTCGGGCTGGTGCCGGGGCTGCAATGCGGCACTTGCCGCGTGCTGATCACCAAGGGGATGGAGAACACCAACAAAATGACCATCAGTGAGCGGCTGAAGTTCAAGATGGTCCTGACCCCTGATCCGGTTCCCGCCCTCGCTTTTGTCGGCCACGAGGACACGATGCGACTAGCCTGCAAGACCACCGTCCACGGCGACATTGAGGTGGAATCCGGCCCCGAAGTCAATCTGTTCGGCGAGAATTTTTTCAGCTAACTCGCGCTTACTCATCCTGGTAGCTGACTTCCAGCTTCACTTTTTCCGCTGGCCAAGCTTTGCCGTCCACTTCCACGTAGGGATAGATGAAGAAGTTGAGAGACTCGCCGGCTTGCTTGGGGACGAGTGTCAGATCCCGTCCCTGGCTGAAAGTGACGCGGTTCTCGGTCAGGTTGCCGAAGTAGTATTCCTTCATGGACGGATTCTTGTCCGCTTCGGAAATATCGACCGGCACCCAGCCCTGCTTGTCGAGCCAGAAAAAGGCCCAGCAGTGGTAGCCGGTGATGGGGCCTTCGCCGCGTTTCTCGGGGACGGAGAAGCCGATTTCAAAACGGGCAGGGATTCCCTTGGCCCGGGCCAGCGAGATGAACAGGCTGTGGAAGTCCGTGCAATTCCCAAATCGGCTGTCGCAGACCCAGAGCACGTCCCCGCGGCCGTAGCCGGGCCTCGACTTGTCGTACTTCACATGCTCATCCACCCGGTCATACAGCAGCCTCGCCAGCTCAAGCTGCTCCGCCGGCAGTTCCTTTCCCGCAAGCAATTCCAGCGGCTTGCCGCCGACAGGGACCCGCGTATCCGCGGAAAGCAGTAACTTCCGCTGCTCGTCCGTCAATTTCACCGGCTTCATCCCCATCTTCTCCGCCGGCAGACCGTGGAATTCCTTGCGCGTGATTTGGTAGGAGGTGCTGAAAGCGACTTCGCCCGACTTCGGCGCTGCGACTTCAAACGAGAGCATCTTGTTGCCCAACTTGTCCTCGATCCCTTCCTCTCCCCCCAGGGCGGGTATTACGGCCAATAGCGCCTTCACCGACTGCTCGCCGGATGACGGGGGCACGGGAATCCAGGCCCGCACCTTGGCTCCCGCCGGTGCATCGAGGATCTTCGCCGCGTAGGTCAGACGGAACTTTCGCTCCTTGGTTGGTTCGGATTTGACTTTCGTTTGGGCCTCAGCGGCCGAAGTGACGCCAAAAAGGAGGGAGGCGATAACGAACGCTGAAATCCGGTTGAAATGCACTGGCGGGGATCCACTCTGGAAAGGAAGGCTGTTTCAGGGGTGCTACTCAATCTCCGTCAGAATCGTATCCGGCTCCCGAGGATAGAGGGACTGGGTGCTGTAGTCGATGAGCAGGTCTAGCTCCTCTAGGACGATCGCTCCAATGAGCGCGTCCTGCCGATTCGGTTCGACAACGGCCGAAAAGACGCCGTGCCGGCCTGCATACTGGAGCCAGACATTGCTCACCAGGCGGCGTTTTTCACGCCGCTGGTCGGCGTAGCGCACCGTCGTTTCGCCGTCGTCCTGAAGTTGCAAGGCGTCGACGATCCGCTGCGGCAGGACAAGCTTGGCAGCGCCGCTATCGACGATTCCGGACAGCGTCAAGTGCTTGACACTGTCAGGAATTTTTGCCCCCACGCCCGCCGTAATGACGTCGCGGTTGTTGGCGATAACGAGTTCGACGAAAAAACGGCCCATGCGAGGGGCACTCCTTATTGCGCTGTCCCAAGCTCTACTTGAGATCGAATTCAGTAAGGGGAGATACAGTTGCTTTCCTTAACTTCAAATCAAAAACTGGCACGAAGTAAGCCTCCCAAGACAAACTTTTGCGCCTTTTCCAAATGTTTTGGTTCAACAGTATCGGATCCTGCGAGGTCGGCAATAGTTCGGGTTACTTTAGCAAGGCGGTCCATAGTCCGTGTAGACATCGTATGTTGATTGATGCAAGCCTTGTATTTCGTGAAGCCAGCTTCGGAGAACTTGCAGTACTCCCTAACTTGAGCGGCCGGCATGGCAGCATTGAAAGGGATTTCGGTGCCTTTGAATCGCTCAATTTGACGATTTCTGGCCGCCTCCACCTTAGCTCGCAATCGCGGCGACTCAAGTTCGGACGAGTCCGCAAACCGTTCGTCTGTTGAGAGGCGTTGCAGCTCAACTTGGAGGTCAATTCGGTCCAACATCGGGCCACTCAGCTTCTTGTGATAGCGGGCAACGTCCAGCCCGCTGCATGTGCAAAGGTCCGATCCGAAGTATCCGCACGGACAAGGATTCATGGCGGCAACAAGCGTGAATCGACATGGATACGTAAATGTTCCACCGACACGCGAAACGGAAATCTCCCCGGTCTCAAGTGGTTGACGCAAAGTCTCAATTGTCGCCCGGCTAAACTCGGCAATTTCGTCGAGAAACAACACTCCAAGGTGCGATAGAGTAATCTCTCCGGGCTTAGGAATCTTTGATCCTCCACCAACAAGTGCCTGTTTTGATGTCGTATGATGGACGGCTCTCATCGGACGGCGTGTGACCGCCACTCCGTCATTTTCGAGTGCTCCGCAGGCAGAATAGATCTTGGTGAGTTCAACCTTCTCGGAGGAAGTCAGTCTGGGCAAAATCCCTGGAATAGCGCTCGCCAATAAGGACTTACCCTCACCGGGAGGCCCAATCATCAGAAGGTTGTGTCCACCAGCAGCGGCGATGATCGCTCCGTCTTTGGCATCCGATTGTCCCCGAATGACACTGAAATCCGTTGCCTTCGGGATAATGCTCTCGAATTGAATTTCCTGGCGCAACGATGTGTCGAGGTTTCTGTTGCCAAGAAAGAATTCAACCACTTCCTCTAGTAATGAAACACCGCAGACGCGGCAACCCTCGTGTCCTGGTTTGGCAAAGATCAACGAACACTCCTTTTCATTCGCTGTGGGGACAATCAACGCTTGTCCAGGTCTCGCAAGGAATGCCAGAGATAACGCACCGGGAACCCGACGTATCTCGCCGTGTAGACCGACTTCACCGAAAAGGATGAAATCTCCCTCGCGACTATCCGGAAGGTCTGGGAGATACCCCGATGCCTGAAGCATCGCAATTGCGATGGGCAAATCAAGCGCCGCACCTACTTTCGCCATGTCGGCAGGAACCAGATTTATCTGAATCTCTACCTGCGGCTCTGGAATGCGTAGCTTCGCAAATGCGCCAGAGATTCGTGCTGTCGATTCTCTAACTGCTCCAGCAGCCATCCCAGTGATCGACGTTACCCCGCTCCAGGAAGCCGGGTGCTTTAGAACGGCCAATGCCCGAGCCTGTACTTCAATTACGAAGCCATCGATTCCTACGATCATCCCACCGTTTAGCGTATGATCGCAGTTTAGAAGGGATTTAAGTTCTCTTGGACTTTTCTGTAATCGTTTCATTGGGCTGTCTCGGTGGTTTTCCTAGGTAGCCCTTCAAACTACGAGTTCGAACCCGAAAAATCAACTCATTTCTCAATCCGGTAGTGGTACAGTTTCAAACTGTACCACTACCCTCAATCCTCAATCTTCAGCTTGATCTCGTCCGAGTTCCCCCGCAATTCTGGCGCGTACATGGCCGAGGCCTTGGCGGGGAGGGCGGCGAATTTGCCGGGGATTTCGGCCCGCATTTTGTACGAGACGGAGTGCTTGCCGCGGGCCAGGGCGCGGACGAAGAAGCTGACGCGGTTGTCCCGCAGCTCCATGTACGCTCCCAGACTGTTGCTGTTGTAACCGCTGCGAAGATCAACAGGCTCAAAACCGGCGGCTTTCATGTCCTCGAAGAGGATGTACTCGTAATCGTTCTTGCTGTCGATTTCGAGCTCAATTTCCACCTGGTCGCCGCTCTTGAGGGTGTCACCCTCCTTAAGCTCCTTGCGCACGAACTTCTCCACCTTCTGATCGAGGGCCTGGCCGCGGACTCCTTCCACCTTGATCTTCTTGTCGACCGGAATGAGCTGGTAATACTTCCGGTTGACCTTCACTTCGAGGCCGGCCTTGGTGATGTGGTCCTCCAGCGTGAAGTTAGTCACGTAGGCATTGAAGTAGACGTTGCCCTTGCCCTTGCGGCGGATTTCCACCTCGTGGCCGCCGTCCTTGAGGTCGGCCCCCTGCACCACGAATTTGTTGTCGTAGGTGAAGAGGTTGTCCTTGGTGATTTCCACCTCCTTCTTTTTCTCGCCGTCCAGCCAGAGTTCCACGGTCATCCGCGGCTCGGATTCGCCACTGGCGCGAATGAACTCGGCGAAGGCTTCCACGCAGACCGCCGTGTCGCGTGTGCTGGACCAGTAGGTGGCGTGCTTGCGGTTGTTCAGCAGATACTTCACCAGCCGCGGGGCCCGCTCCCCCTTGCCGTCGGTCTTGGCGAGGAGCTTGAGGTAGTAGGCGTTGGCCTCCACTTCGCTGCCGTACCAGTGCCACCAGTAGTTGTCTTCCGGCAGCTTGAGGTAGGCGGTCTCGTTCTCTTCATCCTCGACGACGAATTGCTTGATGTTCTCCAGGATCATCGCCAGCTTTTCCTTGTCGCCGATTTTTTCCAGGGCCAGGCCGAACATCGCCTTGGCGTAGACGGCCAAGTGGACCCGGTCGCGATAGAGGAAATCCTTCATCTCGCCATTGTTGCTGTCGGCATCAACCAGAATCATGTAGACAAACGCATCCAGCTCGTCGGCAAACTGCTTCTTGCGAATGTTCAGCTCCTCCTTCTCCCAGTTTTTGATGTACTGGATTTGCTCGGCTTGATAATTCTTTAGCCACTGGATGCCCCGCTCCAACATGCCGGGGACAAGGGCCACGTCGTTGGCCTTGGCGATCTGCAGGCCATGCACCACGACAGCCGTGGTGTGGGGCCAACTTTGCTCGCCCGCGCCGCTAAACCAACCCCAACCGCCGTCGCTGATTTGTTGCTCGGTGAGGGCTTTCACGCCTTCCTTGACCATGCGGCTGAGCTCTTCTTCGTCGAAGACCGGGTTGCGGTCGAACCGCTTCCAGCCCTTGGCCCGTTCCTTGTCGTCGCCGATTTCCTGGGCGTTGAGGTTGGTCCGCTTGTCGCGGATGGCGGCCAGGTTGAGTTTCATGTCGATCAGCGTCCGCTGGGTGATCACGCTCGGCAGGAAGCGGTTCAGCGTCTGATCGGTCGAGTTGTAGGGATACTCGGCCAAATACGGCAGTGCATCCACCATGGCCATCGCCAGCGACGGGCTGTAGCGGACTTCCAGCAAGCTCTGCTCAACGCGGCGTTCCTTGGGAACATTGAAGCTGACGCGGGACGAATCCTTGTCCGCCTTGACGGTGCCAGCGTAGGAATCGGTCTTGAGCATGCCGTGGATGTAGCAGGGTAGCTTCATTTCCATCGCGTCGGACTCTTCGTCGGTCAAGCCCTTCATGCGGACGACCGCTTCTCCCTCATCCAGCACGGTGCAGAGCCAATCGACTCGTTTTTCACCGCCGGCAGGGATCTTCACTTTTTGAGTGAGCGGAGCAGCCGACTTCAGCTTGTTGCCGGGAATTTCCAGCGAGACGCTGACATCCTTGGCGGTCTTGAGATAGTTATGGACGTTCGCGGACAGGACTACTTCATCCTTCTGCACGAAAAAACGAGGAGCCTGCAAACGGACAATCAGGTTCTTACGGGTCACCACATCGGCTTCGCCACTGCCGACTTTGGTGCCATGCCCCATTCCCCAGACCCGGATTTTCCAGGAAGTGAGGTTTTCCGGCATGTCCAGCTCGATTTCGGCATTGCCAGTCTTGTCGGTGGTGAGCGAAGCGACCCATTTGGCCGTATCGGCGAACTTGCTGCGGACGGTGGCTTCGACAAGCGGGCCCGTGCCGCCTGGATCGCCGGGCTTGTTGGCGCGGTCCTGCCCTTGCTGCTCGCGTTCGCCACGCAGACTCTGCTTGTCCTCCGCGAAATAGGCGTTCGCATCGCGGCTTGCGGCACCTTTGGCCATCATCATGGGGGCACCCCCAGCCATCGGCGCGCCAGGCGCCGCCAGGCCGTTGGCCATCATGGCTCGTCCGCGCACTCCACCGCCGCCAAAGCCGGCACCACCTGGGGCACCGGTAGCAGCCATTTCGGCACCTTCGGCCAGTACATCCAATTCTTCCGCCACGGAGTGGCCGAACACGCCGAGGAAGCCCATGCCTGGCTTGTTGGGCAGCGTCATGTTCTGCCCCGCCAGCATCGACAAGCTGTCGTACTGCTGCGGGTTGTGGTGCCGCCGCCACTTCCAGAAGAAGTCCTTGATGTCCGGCACGTTGGAGCCGCCGGAGATGTACTCCACCGACTTGTCGTAAATCGTCAGCACCGTGGATCCGACGAAGTTCTCGCCATTGAAGTCGGTCAAGTGGACCTTCACCTTGGCCTTCTCCCCCGGCTTGTATTCCTTAGCGGAAGGAAGCACTTCGACATTCAGCACCCGCTTTTCGGGCGGAACGATCAGCTCCTTCGTCTCGGTGTAAACCTTGCCGCCGCTGACGGTCACGGCCTCGACGAAGAAATTCGGCATGTCCTTCTTGATGACCGCGATCTCTTCAATCGCGCTCTTCCCCTTCAGCCGCAGGAGCTTAGGGGCGAGATAGACGCCGTTGGTCGGCCGGATGAAGAGCAGGACGGTGCTGTTGGCCCGGTCGGTATTGAGTTGCAGCTTGACCTTCTCGCCGGGGTTGTAAGCCTGCTTATCGGGAATGAGCTCCACATTGTTGAAGCGGAAATCGGCCCCGTCAAAGCCCTGGCCGACGATGGTGAAGAGGTAGCCCCCTTCAATCACATGCTTCTTGCTGTCGGTGAGCTTATACGACAGGCGATATTGGCCCTTTTGCGTGGCCTTGATCTGCTGCTCGGCCATTCCTTCTTCGCCCGTGTTCAAGTCCCACTTCTGCACCGGCGTTTCCACCGGCTGACGATTCTTGTCGTAAGTGATCTTGAGGAGGGTGAGCGACCCCTTGCCTGCAACCGGCTTGTCGTCGAGCGTCTGGGCCTTGAAGTTGGCCTGGATCACGTCGCCGACGCGGTAATAGCCGCGGTCCACCCAGGAGAAAATCTTGAACGGTTTGCGGGCGACCAGCACTTTGCCCGTGCCGACAATGGTCCGGCGGGAATCATCGCGGACTTCCGCGGTCACGGTGTATTCGTGGTCGGTGTTGCCGTGCAATTCTTTGGCGATGGCCGTATCGATTTCCACGCTAATGGTGCCATCCTCGCCGATCTCCCGCTCCACCTCGGCCACCACTTCGGGCGGCTCATTACGTCCATGAAAAAACCACGGCGGCAATGGACGCTTGCAGCCGGCCCATTCGTGGAAGCCCTTGTACCACGGGTAATCGTAGGCATACCACCAATAGCCGGGGCCGTAGCACCAGTCCCACGGCATGTGCGGATACCACTCCTGCGAGTGATCGGTACGCAGCACCTTGTACTTCACCTTGGCCTTGGTCACCGGCGAGCCGAAGTAGTACTTGGCGTTGATCTTGGCCGTGATCTTCTCCCCCAGCATCACCGGCTCCTTCGGCGCGTCAATCGTCACCTCGTATTCCGGTTTCTTATATTCCTCCACGCGGAACGTGTTGCCGCCGGTGGCAAAACCCATCTGCCGCGGCGGGTCCATGATGTTGATGGTGTATTGACCCAGCGTGGCATCCGCCGGCAGGTCGTACTCGCCGACAATCCCGCCGTACTCATCGGCTTCGATGGTCTTGTCGAGAATCTTTTCCCCCTTCGGGCTGTAGACGTCAATGACAAACGTCTTCTTGGCGAAGTCGGAAACGTCCGGCTGGTCATATTGAGCCCTGCGAACCCAGAATTTGAAGTTCACCTTTTGCCCCGGCCGGTAAACCGGACGATCCGTGATGGCGAAGGCCTTAATCTGGTTGTATTCCTGGTCGTGGATGCGGCCGGTCCAGACGTTCAGGAAGCCCTGAAAGGCGAAGCGGCCGTTCTTAGTCGTCGAGGTAACGAGCCACTGATAGCCTTCTTCCTTCAGATCTTTGGGATCCGGCGTGACCATGCCGTCCGCATTGGTGTGCTCGGCGAAATTCGTGGTGACGACCTGGAAGCGATTCCCTCCCAGGTGACGCTGTTGCCAGCCGAAGAATTCCAGATTGGCACCCTCAATGGGGGAGCCGCTGACGGCGTCGGCGATGTAATAGAGTGTCTTGCCGTCGAGCTGTTTGCGGACGATGGCGGTATCCGCGACCCAGAGGATGATTTTGCTGACGTTGCCATTGGCCATCGTGGCCGTGACCAGGTAGGCCCCCGGCTTTTGCAGTGGCGTGGTGATAGTGATTCGCTTGTCGAAGTGATTCTCTCGCGGTTCGAGGTCCAATTCCCAGGCGGCGGTCGCTTCGCCCAGATATTTCGTATCCGCTTCATGCACCAGCCGATAGCCGATGTTGCCGATGTTGATTTTGTTCCAGTCGATGCGGTTTCCCGGATCGGATTTGAGATAGGTCTTAATGTCCGCCAACAGCTCGGGAACCTTGATCTTCCGGGCGTCGAACTTCACCTGCTTGCCGTTGCGATAGCGGAATTCGACGGTGGCCCCTTGGCCGGCTGGCTGCGTGGCGACCCCTTCGAACGTCCCCCAGTTGCTGACAATCTGCTCCAGCCGTTCGTTCTTCCAGTTGTTTTGGCCGGGACCGAAGCTCTTGATATTCTGCTGCCAATATTTCGCCGCCGTGGGATACTGGCGGCGGTTTTCAAAGACCTGGGAGAGCTGCGTGAGGGCGTTTTCTCCCCACATGCCCTTCCCGTCGACCGCCACTTGCTGATAGATCCTGATGAAGTTGAACTCGTCGGGGAGTTTGAATCGCTTGATGCCGGAGGCCAGCTTGGCGATGGTCTCGTCTTCCTTCAGCGTGTGCAGGTCGTAGGTGCCGCTTTCGTTTTTCTTGGTATCGTCGTCGCTCACGCCGCCGCCAAAGCCGCGACCCCAGCGACGTTGAGCCATGGTTTGCACACCGAAGAGCTGCTCCATGAACTGGGCGAAGTGCATTCGCACCTGGTCCTTGATTGCCGGGTGGTTCTCCGCGGCCTGCTCCAATAGCCACCGCCAGCGCTGGCCGTCGGTCTCCGCCGTTTCCCATTTCTTGGGCGTGGTGTGATAGACGGCCTTGCCTTCGGCATCCACCGGCGCGCCGTTGTACTCGCGGTAGCCATAGTACGCTTCGTCGTAATCCGGCAGCTCGGCCAGGTTCGTCAAATACTGGAGCCGCCAGGCTTCGTGGACGCCGCGATGGTTGAGCAGCGTTTCCGCGAAATTGAGATAGAACTGGGCAACCTCGGCTTTGTTATCATCCTTGGCCACCAGCGGAAGTGCCTGGTTCAAGAGTTGCATTCCCCGAGTCCGGTCCCGCTCGACGGAATTGGCAAATTTGCCCCCACCCCGGTGCGGCCCTCGCTCGAACTTCCCCGCGACGATGAACCCCTGATGCTGCAAATTGACGTACTGCTGAGCCGCCGCTTGCAAGAGTCGCCAGTTGTCCTTGTGGGCGGTAATCGTCCCCTCGACCAGCTCGTCGATTTCGTTGATTCGCCCCAGGTTATGCAGGCACTGCACCGCCTGGTTCAGGTCATTGGCCACCTGCGGAGGCTCATCCTTAGGGTCCAGGCAGAGCTTCTTGAAACCTTCATAGGCGTCCTTGAAGTTGCCGTCGGTCATCGCTTTCTGGCTCTTGGCCCGCAGCTCCGGCCCACTCGGACCCTGGGAAAATGCCCCGCTAACGAGGAGGAGGGCAAGAAACAGGACACCACTCATCCCGATCAGAATGTTTCGCTTCATGGCAGGTCTGCCTTGGAAAGAACTTGAGAAAGCTCGTGAGAAACGGCCTGTCCGCCCAGCGATCCCAAGAAAGAGGAATCCCCCTGGCGGCTACGCTTCCCTTAAGACGGCTCATCCGCCGGAAGCGTTTTCCTGAGTATCCACGATTTGGCGATTTTTTCCAACCACCGGTCGCTGTGGATCAGGGCTACTCAGTGTTTCAAACTGTGCCCGACACCAACCCGAAGCGTTAGTGAGGAAAAACGACGCAAGCCATGGGCTCTTCCTCGCTTACGCGTCGGGTTAGTTTCGTCGAACACGATGCAGGTTGAAACACTGAGTAGCCCTGCGCTGTGGATGATGCCGCGAAAGCTAACTTGCTACCTCACCGTCAAAAAGTCATTGTGGTTCATCAGCACATGCACCAGGTTTTCCCGCGCCCGCTGCCGAGGGTCCGCAGAAGGGGGAACGGTAGCCGCGGGGCCGGCCGTGAAGGGGGACAGGGAACCAGCGGCGAGGCGCTGGGCTTGCTCGGTGAGGAAGGTGACGCAGGTGGTTTGCTCGTCGCCGCTGGGCGGGCGGTTGAGTGTTCGGGAGAAGGCGGCTTGCACAAACTGTGCGTCCGCCTGATCGGCCGGCGGATTGGCGGCAGCGACGGACTGGGTCAGTTTCTTGGCCAGGAGCCGCGATTGGGCAAGCGTGAGGGAACTGTTGGCCATGGCCAGGGCCTGCTGGGGGGCGATGCTCTCGCTGCGGCGGTAACATTCGACGACATTGGCGCTGTCGAAGAGGGAGAGGAACTGCATCTTCTTCTCCTTCGTGCTGCGGAAGTAGATGCTGCGGCGATTGGAAGTGAGGCCGGTGTTGTTGTCGATGTCCGGACCACCCATCGCCACGTCCAGCGACCCTGCCACATACAACGTGGCGTCCCGCACAATCTCCGCTTCCATCCGGCGGGGATTCTGCCGCCAGTAGAACTTGTTCTCGGGGTCGATAGCGCTGCTCGCCGAAGTATCAGGGGGCTGTGTTTCCGAAGGCAAGCGCCCCCCGCTCGCCGTGGAGGAGAGTCGATACGTCCGGCTTGTCACAATCAGCCGGTGGATGTGCTTCTGGCTCCAGCCGCTTTCCATGAGCTCCACGGCCAGCCAATCGAGCAGCGGCTGATTGGTGGGCTGCTTGCCGTTGAGGCCGAAGTCAAAAACGCTCGGGACCAGCGGCGTCCCGAAGTGCCGCAGCCAAATGTGGTTGATGGCGACACGAGCAGTGAGCGGATTCTCTTTGGAAGAAATGAACTTTGCCAAGGCCAGCCGCCGTCCGGTGCTGGTGGCGGGATAGACGGGCGTAAGTTTGGTGTAAGCTTCATTCGGCTGAGCGATAGCGGCCTGAGCGGCATCGCGGGCCTTGATGGCGGTTTGAACGGCGGCATCGGCATCGGTCGCGGCTTTGGCGGTCGCCATGTCATTGGTTTTGACTGCCCGCTTGGCTTTTGCCGCGGCGAGTTCCGCTTGCAACAGTGCTTTTTCGGCATTGAGGAATGCCAGGTCTCGCTCCGTCTTTCCTGCAGCCAGTGCTAGGTCTTTGGTGTTCGTCGCCGGGGGATTCGCATAAGCCGCTTTGTCGGCGGCAATGCAGGCTTCGACCGAAACGAGCGACACATTCGCAGCTGCCCAGGTCTTCTCCGCAATCGCCGCGATCTTTTCGCCCTCAGCCACCGCTGCGGCCAGAGCTTCCCCCAGGTTCGCCGGCATGGGAACACTTTCTCCGCCGGGCTGAGTTAACGCTAATCCAACCGGCAGCGGGCTGACTTCGGCTTTCAGAAATTCAGCCGTCGCGTCGTACGTCCAAAAGATGATGCGTCCTTCGCTGGCCCGTTCCGCGGGCAACTTGTACGCCAGCACCACGCTGCCGTTGACCGAGACGTTCGCCACCATGTCCCGCACGGCAATCGTCAATTCATATTCCTTGCCGACTTCTTCCACCGTCGCTTTGGGCATGGTCACCGGGTAACTGTCCGCGCCGGCCATCCGCAGCCACAGGTGAGGCCCCGGGCCGGCGGCACTAAGATAGACCGCCTGAAAATCCTTCTCCCCCACGCCGTCAAACGCAATGCCGACGGACTTGTAAACGTCGCCGCCGGTCAATTTGTATTTGAACTTCGCCACGAAGTCCCTGGGATGCGGCTTGATGGAATTAATGCCGCAGAGCACGTCCTGCGGGTCGCTCTGCACCAAGTGGCCATCCTTGTATTCCCACTTGCCCGCACCGAGCTTCCAAACGTCGTCCCGCTGCTTGCTGAAGTCATCAATAATCAGTGGCTCGGCAGGTTTCGCCGGCTCCGTTTTCGCGGGCTCTTTCCCTGGCTCCGCTGCCGGCTTGGTTTCCGCTGCCGCCTTCGCCGCAAACGCAGCCTGCTGCTGTTTGGCGGTTGCCATCGCCTGTTGTGCAGTCGTCAGAGCGGCCTTGGCCATTTCGATTTCCGCTTTCGCCCCCGCCACAGCTTCTGTTTGCACGCTCTCCTTCAGGCCCGGATACCACGCCGTCGTCGGCAAATTCACCGGCTGCACATCAAAACTCACCTGCTGGAACACTTTCGGCGCGGCAGGAGCCAGCGGTTTATCTTTCACCGGATCCTTATCGTTGCCGCGAACGAACAAAAACGTCTGCGTCTCCGCTTTGGCATCGAAGACCCGGGCCAAGCCGTCCTTGGTCGTGTCGCTCTGCCCCGGCACGCGGTCCAGCCGAACGTCGTGCGGCTCGAAGACGGCTCGCAGTTTGTAGTACTCCTCCTGGCTGATGGGGTCATACATGTGGTCGTGGCAGCGAGCACAGTTGAACGTCACCCCCATGAACGCCTTGCCCGTATGTTCAACCGTGTTGTCCAGCCATGTGTTGCGGTTGAACTTGTACCAATTGCGGACCAGGTAGCCCGTGGCCCGGATGGTGGCCGGATCCTCGGGGGCCAACTCGTCCCCCGCCAGCATCTCCTCAATCATCCGGTCGTACGGCCGGTCGGCGTTCAGCGACTCCACAATCCAGTCCCGCCACCGCCAGATGTGCGGCTGGCTCTCGCGGATTTCCGCGCCATAGCCGTCCCAGTCGCTGTACCGCCAGACATCCATCCAATGCCGCCCCCAGCGCTCGCCGTGGTGCGGGCTGCTGAGCAAACTATGGACGACATTTTCATAAGCATCCGGCGAAGAGCCGTTCAAAAAGTCTTGCATTTGCTGCGGAGTCGGCGGGAGGCCGACGAGATCCAGATAAACCCGTCGCAGCAGCACCTGTTTGCCGGCTTCGTCGACGGGCTTGAGCTTCAGCTCTTCATGCTTCGCGGCAACAAAGGCATCGACCGGGTTGCGGACGTACGCGGCATTTGCCGGCATTGGCACCGCGGGGCGCACAGGTTTCTTGAACGACCAGTGATCGACTTTCGCCTCGGCTCCCTCCGGCGGTGGAGCCGCGCCCTGGTCAATCCAAGCCTTGAGTATCTCGATTTGCTTCGCCGTCAGCGGGTCTCCCTCGGGCGGCATCTTCAAATCACCTTGCCGCAGCACGGCCGCAATCAGCCGGCTCTCGCCGTTTTTTCCCGGCGCAATCGCAGCTCCTCCATCGCCCCCTTTCATCATCGCCGGCACGCTGTCGAGACGGAAATTGCTTTCCTGCTCCAGCGAGCTATGGCAGCGGTAACAGCGGGTCGCCAAAATCGGCTTCACATCGCGGAGATAATCGACCTTCTCCTCCGCAAGGGCTGCCAAGGGAGAGAAGACAAAGCCGATCACTGCCGGCACGAGCATCCATTTCATCAGGCAATCCTTCGAGCAGGCGGGAGGAGGAACCTTCGAGCAGGCGGGAGGAGGAATCGAAGGCCAGGCGAGACATCAACTCCCCTTGATGGTAGCCCCCTGGGGAACGGCAAGCAAGAGAAACGGCGGGCAGGCTTCATATTTGTTGGTGGGGTCAGGTCAAGCTAGCGGCGCTCCAGTAGTTTTCCCATTGTCCTGGTTCGCCCAGGAGGAGGGCGCGGAGGTGGCACATGGTGGTGGTGCC
>JBKJNY010000015.1:0-4632 GCA_046593355.1 Pirellulaceae bacterium
GAAAGTCGCTGCTGGCCAAGCTAGACGCTGCCGACGCTGCCTTGGGCGCGAACAACGCGCTGGCCGCCATCGGCAACCTGATTGCCTTCATCAACCAGGTAGAGGCCTTCGTCGGAAGCGGCAAACTGACGCCAGCGCAGGGCCAGAGCCTCATCGATGCGGCCTGGTTGATCATCACCGATCTCGTTGGCTGACCAGGGCCGCAGGGTGCCACTGGCGGCAGCCTTGGGCCGCCTGTGTCTTCTCGGCGGGTAACGCCCCCAACACCGCGCGTCCGGTGTGGTGGTTGGCGAAACAGAGTGAAACATTGAGTAACCCTGCACTCCCGTCCCTAGCGGCATTTTCGGTGCAGACAGGCCGTCCAGAATTTCCGAAAAGTTTTGGAAAGGTGCCAAATACGTAACTGGACATTGGTATAATATTAACCAGCCCGGCGGTGCCGGCAGACCCTCCCCCTCGTTGGGCGCGGGTCTCCTGACCCCGTCCACACGACTGACCGAAGGTCTCCCTGCCATCTGCGGAGGAGATCTGCGGTCGAGCGTTTCGGCGGAGTCGGGAGACCCGCGCCGAACGAGCGGAGGATCTGCCAGATGACGGGTGGGAGTATCAAGAGGAGCGAGAAAAGACGTAAAATGCATCAAGGTTACAAGTCGTAAATATCGTTCCAGCAATAACTTACGGCGAAAAACGTGATACACTTTCCGCCGAACAGGGTGTTCGAAAACCGGTATCAAGACGTGCCACCTCGGGCGGGGCGATTGATTCCTGGCCGGATGCGACATTCGGGACTTACGTCAAATCGAATTGACGTAAGTTTGGCTCCTTGTTCCCACGCTCTGCGTGGGAACACGCGGTTTTGACGCTCCGCGTCCCTTCCGCATGACGGCAAAGTGCAAGTGAAAAGAGGGCGGCGCGAAGGGGGGCGCCGAGAACCTGGAATCCACGCCCACGCAGAGCCGTGGGCGTGCCACCCCTACCTGTTGAGGGAGACGTCGGGGGCTTTGGCGGCTGCTCGACGGATGTTGTCGAAGGCTTGCTGGGAGTGGGCGATGAGGTCGCCGTAATCACTGGTCTCGATTTCTTCCCCCATGAGCTCGACTTCAAAGTCCCCCTGATAGCCGTTCTGGCCGAGGGAGCGGAGGATGGCGGCGAGGGGGAGTTGGCCTTCCCCCAGGCGGCAGCGGTTGGGCTCGCGGGTGGGGGGGGACTTGCTATCGGCCAGTTGCACCAGGGCCAGGTGCGGGACGATGCGCGGCAGGCGGGCTTCCAGCTCGGGGTCGAGGCCCCAGTAGTAGGTGTCCAGGACGAGCCGCAGGGCGGGGGTGTTGTAGCGGGCGACGAGGTCGGCGGCGTCGTTCAGGCAGGTGAGGAAGGTCCAGTCGACGCCGGCGACGGAGGGCATGGGCTCCAGCGCGACGGGCACCTTGAGCTGCTCGGCCAGGGGAATGAGCTTGTCGAGGGCGAGCAGCAACAGCCGCCGGACGTGGTTTTGGGTGTGCATGGCCCGCGCGCCACTATGGACGATGAGGCAGCCGGCGTTCAGGGCGGCGGCGAGGCGAAGAGCATCGCAAGCGTCCTCGACGCTTTCCTCATGCGACTGGTCCCCGCTCCCCGTGAAGCCGCCGGCCCAGAAGAGGCTGGAGACTTTCAAGCGATGTTCGGCCAGCAACTCGCGGCCTTGCCGTTCGCCGTAGTCCGACAGCTTTTGCCGCCAGATGCCAATCCCTTCGATCCCGGCCGCGGCGTAGTGCTGCACGTCCTCTTCAAACGACCAGCGGTAGGTCGTCAATTCGCAAATTGCCAGTCCAGCCATCCGTGGGAACTCCGAAGAGTGCAATGCCATCCGGGCTCTGAAGCAAGGGAAAGGGGTCGGGAGTCTTGGGCGGCAGTGGCTATTCAAACACGCACAATCAAGGACGCCAAAGACTCCCGACCCCCTTGCAGCAGGGCCCGCGTAAAGAGGGACCAGTATAGCGCCCCTGCCGGCGCTGTAAAGCAATGGCTAGCAGAGATTGGCGACGGGCGCGGCCGCCCTTCTCCGCTTGCCCTTTTTTTCAGCAGCGGCCGCGCGGAAGTTATCCAGTCGCGATGCGATGCCCGTGGACCGCCACTTGTCGCAATGCGATTAGCCCCGTAAATTCGGCACTTGAGATCCAGACTGCCCCGCTGTCTCCAACCGGCCCAAGGTTTGCTATTGGTCAGCCCGGAAGGTCAGGCGGCTGGCAGGTTCGAGTCACGCGCGGAATACTACCACTAGCGGCATGCACCACGCGGCAACCTAAACAGGAGCTTTCGATGATTAAGATTGAGGCGATCATCCGTCACCACAAGCTGGATGAAATCAAGGCCGCCCTGGTCGGCCAGGGTTTTCAAGGGATGACCGTCACGGAAGTGCGGGGCTTTGGCCGGACGAAGGGGCAAAAGGAAACCTACCGCGGTGCCGAATACAAAATCGACTTTGTCCCCAAGCTCAAGGTAGAAATTGTGACCGGGGACGAGAACAAGGACCGCGTCATCACGGCCATCATCAAGGCCGCCCAGACGGGACAGATTGGCGACGGCAAGATATTTGTGTCCACGATTCAAAGCGCCGTCCGCATTCGCACGGGCGAAACCGACGAGTCCGCATTATAAACGAATCGGTTATTCAAAAGCCGCTTGGAGTTTACGCAACATGCCGATGGAGCTTGCCTCAGTTCTGGATATGGCCGATCAGGAAATTCAGCGGCGAGTGGAGGGGCAGTTGGCGGAAAAGAATCGGCCCAGCCTGCGCCGACTGGCGGTGCAGGTGCATCACGGGATGATCACCCTTAGCGGCTGCGTGGCGACTTTCTACGAGAAGCAGCTAGCCATCCACTCATGCGTAGCGGTTGCGGGACGCGGCCGGCTGGTGGATGCCGTGCAAGTAGCGGCGGCAGGGTAAGCTCGCGAGGTGGGTGCCACGTCCACTCTCTGCGTGGGCGCGCGTTACGCATCGGAATCACGCCCACGCAAAGCCGTGGGCGTGCCACTCATTCATAAGGCTCGCTTAGATCAACTCGCGGATCGGCTGGCTATCGCCGACGAGGTATTGCGGCCGGCCGGAAGGATCCACAAGTTGCGCCTTGCGGACGTCGATTCCCATGTTGTGATAGAGGGTGGCAAAGACCTCGAGCAGTTGGACCGGGCGGTCCTTGGCTTCTTCGGCGTTGGCCGTGCTGCTGCCGATGACCTGGCCGTTTCTCATGCCGCCGCCGGCCAGGAAGCCCATGGCCACGCGCGACCAGTGATCGCGCCCGGCGCCCGGATTGACCCGCGGCGTGCGGCCGAATTCGCCCCACATCACCACGGTGACGTCCTTGTCCAGTCCGCGGTCGTGCAGGTCTTGCAGCAGGGCGCTCATGCCGCGATCGAGATTCGGCAGTTGGCGGCGGAGATGGTTGAAATTGTCGCCATGCGTGTCCCAGCCGCCCCAGTCGAAAGTGACGACGCGGACGCCGGCTTCCACCAGGCGGCGGGCGGTGAGGAACATCCGTCCTTCTTCGCGGCCATAGCGCTCGCGGACCTTGGGGTCTTCCTTTTCCAGATTGATGGCGTCGGCCACTTTGCCGCTGGTGACAACGCCAACCGCTCGCTGCGTGAAGCTATCGAGCGCCTTCATCTTGCCAGTGCTGTCCACGTCGCGGCGGATCTTGTCGATGGAGGTGAGCAAGTTGGTGCGTCCGCTGAGGCGGTCTTCGGTCATGCCGCCAACGAGCTTCAGGTCGCCCCCCTGCGGACGGTAGGCCTTGTACGTCGGGCCGAGGAACCCTTCGTGCCCTTCGTTGTACGCCACGTACGGCGGCGCGCCTTCGCCCGCCGGACCTTGCAGCCTGGCCACCACCGAACCGATGCTCGGCCGCCCGCCGACATTCCGCAACTCATTGCGTCCCCAGCCGGTCTGCGTGTGGAAGTTGCTGTGGTCGTCGTAACTACCCACCAGCGAGCGGATGACGGAGTACTTGTCCGCCATCTGAGCCAGCAGCGGCATGTGCTCGCAGATTTCGATGCCCGCGACGTTGGTCTTGATCGGGCTGAATTCGCCGCGGAACTCGCGCGGGGCGTCCGGCTTGAGGTCGAACATATCCTGGTGCGACGGACCGCCGCCGAGGTGGATATTGATGATCGCCTTTTGCGATGAGCCGCTGCCGGCCAGCGCCTCCGCGCGGTAGAGCCCGGCGAGCGTCAACCCGCCGATGCCCATCGCACCCACCTGCAGAAAGCTCCGCCGCGAAACCCCATCGCAATACCTTTGCTTCGTGCCGCAGGTGATGTTGAGCATGAGAGGGGCTCCTTCAAAGGAAATGGGTCGATGGAAAGCGGGTCACGAGACCCGCGCCGAGTGGTAGGGGACAATACCCGCAACCTCGCGGGCTTGCCTTACTATGACACTTTGGCCAGAGTTCGTTACGCCTCCCGCTCCGAAATATCTACTTCCGTTTATATGTCCTTGGGGGGTGCAAGAGCAAGGGAAATTCCAAGAAAATGGAGCCGGGCGCTCAGGGCTACTCAGTGTTTCAAACTGTGCCCGACACCAACCCGAAGCGTTAGCGAGGAAAAACGACGTAAGCCATGGGCTCTTCCTCGCTTACGCTTCGGGTTAGTTTCGTCGAA
>JBKJNY010000075.1:0-48199 GCA_046593355.1 Pirellulaceae bacterium
AGAATTCACTCGGAGGCCCGCGGACATGGTTAAGTTCCTTTCGTCAAGGGTTCGGAAATCAAGACAATTCCCGAAACTTAACCCCGCGGCCTCTTTCTCCATAGCATCTGAAGCGCAAGCGAAGGGAAGCAACGCTGCTGATTACGCTCGTAATAATCCTTCACTCATCGGCTGAGTTTTCCTTCGCTTGCGCTTCAGGCTTGTGTGAGCCAAATAAACTACGAAGCTCTTCCATACGCTTGGGACAGATGGTTCTCCACCGGCACCCAGGCCGCTCGCCACATCGCCTCGTAGCCGGCTTCGATGACTTCCACGGAGGCGAGGGCGTCGGCCAGCGTAATCAGCGACTCCTCTTCGCCGCGGGCGGCTTTGACGAAGTTATCAAGCTGGCTGCCGAAAGCCTGAAACTTGTCATATCCCTTGCCAAAGTTGGTCCACTTGTCGTCGCTGGCTCGGCGGTATTTTGATTCCTTCCAGCCGACGTGAACGGTCCCCTGGCTGCCGTAGATGCTCAGGTAGTAGGGGAGCTCTTTGTTGAGGCTCCAGGAGAGGTCAATGCTTCCCATCACGCCCCCTTCACTGCGGACGAACATCCGCACCGTGTCTTCCACCGGGATGTCCTGCACCCGCTTTCCTTCGATGACTTGCAACTCGACGATGGGGCCGAGGAAGTAGCGAAGGATGTCCACCGAGTGCGTGCCGTTGTCGATGAGAACCCCGCCGCCGCTGATTTCGGGGTCGGCATTCCAGCGGTGGGTCATGTCGACGCGGGAGGTGAAGGCATTTTCGAAGAGGATGAGGTCGCCGATGATGCCCGATGAGACAATGGACTTGGCCTGGACCACGTCGGCGACGTAACGGAATTTGGAGGCCATGGTGAGCAGCGCGTCGGACTGCTCGGCGGCATCAAGCATCGCGCGGGCTTCCTCCAGTCCCACGGCCAGCGGCTTCTCGCAGAGGACATTGATGCTGCGGGAAAGGAACCAGGAACAGAGTTCCGGGTGTGTGCTCGGCGGTGTGCAGAGGACGACCGCATCGGGATGCAGCTCGTCCACCAGGTCCGCGGGGGAAGAAAACGGCCTGCACTTCATCCGCTCCGCCACGGCGGTGGCGACTTCTTCGCGGACATCGACGATGCCGACGAGCTGGGCAGAGTGGGAGTGCTCAAACGCCTGGCACCAGGTCTGGGCGATTGCTCCCGCGCCGACGAGGCCAAAACGCATTCTTGGGACGGACATGTTTATTCCTCAATATTGGGTGGCACGCCCACGGCTTTGCGTGGGCGTGTTTCGCTTCGGCATCGTATTGCGGCTCAAACTCCTGCTGCCAACTTCTCCGCTTCTTCGCGGAGGCAGGTTGCGATGTATTCCACGTGGCTCACCTGGTACTTCTCGTTCCAGGGGAGGACTAGAATTTGCTCCAGGCCGGCGTACGTGCCGGGGAACTTCGCCCGGTCGTAATCGAGCGCTTCTTTGCGGGCCAGCGTGAAGGGGAAGCGACTGTTGCCGAAGGTCCGCTGGTCGCGGAAAATCGCGCAGGCAAAGGCCGGCTTCTGGATGTAGCGGGGAGCGGAGAAAATGCCGCGGGTCTTGAGCGCGGCAGCCAGCTTCACGGAGCCGCCGGGGATGATGCCGGCATCAACCCGCAGGCAGTATTTCCAGAAAGTATGCACGTCTCCTGCCGCGATGTGCGGCGGGGCGATGCCGGGAAGCCCGTCGAGCGCGCCGCTGAGGAGATGGGCCATCGTCACCCGCTGGCCGACGGCATCGTTGAGTTTGTCGAGCTGGGCGACGGCGACGGCTCCTTGCAACTCCGTCATGCGGTAATTGAGGGCCAGAAAGTAGTGGTCCGGGGCGGGATCGCCGTAGCCCCAGGCCTTGTTGATGAACAGGAAGCTGCGGCGGGCAAAGTGATCGTTGCTCGTGACGACGATTCCTCCTTCGCCGGTGGTGATATGTTTTCCTTGCTGCAAGCTGAAGCAGCCGATGTCCCCGATGGTGCCGACCGGCTGGCCGTGGTGCGTGGCCTGGAAGGATTGTGCGCAGTCTTCGATGACGGGAATGTTCCGCTCGTGGGCGAGCGTCATGATGTCCTTCATCGGACAGGGGTTGCCAAAGAGATGCGTGACGATGATGGCCTTGGTCTGCGGGCTGAGCGCGGGCTTGATGGTTTCCGCGGTCACGTTGCAGGTGACCGGGTCCACGTCGGCGAAGACGGGGATGGCCCCTTGGTACAAAATGGGAGTGAGCGCCCCCATATCGGTGATAGAGGTCGTGACGATTTCGTCTCCCGGCTCGGGGTCGATGGCGGTATGAATGGCCGCACTGCCGTGGGAGCAAGCGTGGGCGTGCTTCGCGCCGACGAGCCTGGCGAAGCGAGTTTCGAGTTCTTTGACGAAAGCCCCTTTGGTGCTGGTCAGCGTGCCAGTGCGGATGGCCTAGCTGAGCAGGGCGATTTCTTCATCGCCGAGCGTGCGGCCGGTGGAGTCCTGGTCCGACGGAAGCGCCATGATGGCCGGAGCGGCTGCGGTGGTCATAATCCTCATCCAGGTGTGAAACGTGGTGCGAAATCAGTGAGGTCGGGCATGGCCGGCGGTTGTGGTGGCAAGTCAACATGGTGCGTCTCGTGGTGAGCGGCTTCAGCAATGCGCCGCGGCAACCGGCCATTTTCGTCAGGGGTTCGTCATGTTTGCAGTTGGCGTGCCGCCGTCAGAGCGAAGGGGTCGGGAGTCTTTGGCGGCGGTGATCTTGCCAACCGAGAGACGTTTGCCGCCAAAGACTCCCGACCCCTTCGCGTGTCCTGCCGCGGGAGCCCCGCGACGTCCGATCAGGCGAGAGCAACCGGCGCTGGCAATCAACCTGAGGTGCGCCCATCCAGCCCGCAGGATCCGCATTTTCGATTGCCCCGTGGTGCGGATATCAAGCGTGGCGGGGCACTCCACGATCTTCTCTCCCCGTCGGTCGAGCTCGCAGACCAATTCCGCAATCCCGACGAAGCCGTTGTGTCGGAGCGGTACGTCAACTACCGCGCTCCGCCGATAAACGCGGAAGCAACTCGTGTAGGTGTGAAGCTTTTGGCGAAGGACGATGCGGTACAGCCCGGAGGCGGCTTTGGAGAGTTTCAAACGCCAGGCGGGAACGTGATTGACTTTGCCCTGGGGGTGATACGGCGAAGCAACCACCATCGCCACGTCATCCGCCAAAAGCGGCAGCATCGCGACGAGTTGCACCGGGTCGTAGCTGCAATCGGCGTCAATGGAGCAGACAATTTCCGCGCTCGCGGCCTGGATGCCGGTGGAAATTGCGGCAGCGATGCCTAGATTCTGTTCGTGCCGCACGAGGCGAACGGCAGCGAAATCCTGGAACGCCTTTTCGAGTGCTTCCGCCGTCCCATCCCCGCTTCCGTCGTCCACGAGCAGGAACTCCACCGCGTAATGCGCCGGCAGTGCGTCACTCAGCCGCTGGAGATTCCGCCGGAGTTTGCCAACCGACTCCGCTTCGTTGAAGCAAGGTACGACGATTGCCAGCGGCGTTTGCCTTGCGGCTGCCAGAGGCTCTTTCGTTAACGGCTCGCTAACGCAAGTCGGAGGCATGAGATAAGTTTACGATGTGCAGTTGGAAACTATCGCGGCTGAGTCGGCACTGCTTCGTTGCGGCGAGAACGCGGCGGTGGAGCAGGTTCTGGTTCGTCTTCCTCGTCCGGAGTTGTTTCTAGCCGCCCGGCGCGAGAGAACCGCCGACGCTCCGCCAGAAGCGCGATGCCGATGCTTGCCAGCATCCCCGCCAGCACTACCGCCGGAATGCCGACCTTCAAATCCGGACTGACCGGCGTTTCCGAAAATGACGGGGGCTGGAGCAGGTTGATGCTGGAAATCTTGGCAGCTTCGACCTCGTCGTTGATGCGGGCCAGCTCGGCATTTTCCGCGTATTTCTTGTAGTTGACGCTCGCCAAATCCAGCTCCCGTTGCAGCCGGGCGATTTCCACTACACTAATTACCGCCCCAGCCGGTTTCCAGCTTTGCCGGGGCTAATCGGGCTTGGCCTGGGGACGGCAAAGGCCGTCGCCAACGCCTGTGACGGTTGCGCGGGGAGGCAAGGATGTTTCGATTTGGTTACACTGCGACGACGTTCAAGACTGTTTTTCGCCTGAGGAGTGACTGCCATGCGTTCCCTGCAATACTTGCCAATTTCCACCGTTCTCGCGTTACTACTGTCAATTCCCTGCCAAGAACCCGCGATCGGCGAGGAGGGCTTCACGCCCTTGTTTGACGGCAAGTCGCTGGCCGGCTGGGAAGGAAATGAAAAGGTGTTCCGCGTGGAGAAAGGGGCCATTGTCGCCGGCTCGCTCGACCAGAAGATCGAACATAACGAGTTCCTCTGCACTACCAAGGAGTACGGCGACTTCGAGCTCCGGCTGAAGGCAAAACTCGTTGGCAAGGGGGACAACGCCGGCGTGCAATTCCGCAGCCAGCGAATTCCCAAACACTTCGAGGTCATCGGCTATCAGTGCGACATGGGAAACGCCGCCGGCAAATCCATCTGGGGAGCCCTCTACGACGAATCCCGGCGCAAGAAATTTCTGGTCACCGGAGACCACGACAAGCTCACCAAGATCCTCAAGCCCGACGACTTCAACGAACTCGTAATCCGCTGCGAAGGGCCGCACATTCAAATTTGGGTGAACGGCGAGAAGACCGTCGATTACAAGGAGGAGGAGAAGGACATTCCGCAGAAGGGAAAGATTGCCGTGCAAATCCACGGCGGCGCGCCGGCCCAGGCGTCGTACAAAGAGATCCGGATCAAAGAGCTATCGAAGTAGGCCGCCACTCCGTGGCGAGCCCTCAGAGTGGACGTTGATTGGGCAAATGAATCAGTTGCGAATTCCCGATCAACTCTGCCGGCTCGCGAGAGGACTCGCGGCCTACTTTTCTTGTCGCAAAAAATATGACCAAACGCCCCTTCATCTACTTCGACATGGGAAACGTGCTCCTCACGTTCTCCCACCAGCTCGCGGCGAAGCAAACAGCCGAGCTTTGCGGCATCCCGGAGAACCTGGCCTGGCAAATCCTGTTCGACGAAGGGCTGCACTGGGAATATGAGCGCGGCGAATTGACCGAGGAGGAGTTCCTCGGCCGCTTCTGCCAGCGAGCCAGGTCCGAAAGCGGCTTTGCAGCGCCCGACCCGCGAAAGTTCGACCTGTCGGTGAGCGCCATCTTCGAGCTGAATACCCGCATCCTGCCAATCCTCTACGGCCTGCGGGGAGCAGGTTACGAGCTAGGCGTCCTTTCCAATACGTCGAGCGCCCACTGGCGGTACTGCACCCGCAAGTTCCCCTTTCTCCTCGGCCTCTTCAATTGCCACGCCCTCAGCTTCCAGATTGGCGCGATGAAGCCTTCTGCGACGGTGTACGAAAGGGCCGCGGAAATCGCCGGAGTCCCACCGCACGCAATTCTGTTCTTTGACGACCGCCCCGAGAACATCAACGCCGCGTCAATTCTTGGCTGGGATGCGGCGTTCTTCACTACAGCCGCAGCTGCGGCGAGAGATCTGGCAAGCCGCGGGATAGTGTCGAATTACTAAGAAAGTGGTCCGTAATTGCCTCCCGCTCTTCTCAGTCGCCAAGAGCAAAGCCCCTTTCATTCAGGCCGCGATTCGAGACGGCACTCCCGCCAGCTTCCGCTGGACGGCTTCAAATACCATGTCCACGGTAAGGTCGCGCATGCACTTCTGATGCTTGAGCGGACAGACTCGCTCCCCGCAAGGCGCGCAAGGCAACTTCAGCCGCAACTCCACGCCGCCGGCCTGATAATTGGCGGACCAGGCGGGATCGATGGGACCGAATAGCGAGATGGTGGGCACGCCCAGCGCTGCAGCCAGGTGCCGCGGGCCGCTATCGGTGGAAACCATCAGCTGCATCCGGCGGATGACGGCTTTGCTGGGGCCGATGCCGCGAAGCGGCGGCGGCAAATGGGCCAGGTTGGTGACGTGGCGATGACCGGCGAGCCGCACGATCTCGTCGGCGGCGGCAAATTCCGCCGGCCCGCAGTTAACGACCACGTGCATGTTCAGTTCCGTGGCGGCTCGGCGAGCCAGCGCTGCGCCGTGCTCCACCGGCCAGTGCTTGGCACCGCCATAAGCACCGCCCGTGTTCAGCATCATGGCCGGCTGGCCGGCAGGAATGCGTAGCACCTGACAAATGGCGTCACCGGCGACTTCTTCCTGAGCGGTTGTATGCAGTTCCAGTTGCCGAGATTCCCTCGGACAGCCGAGCAAGTAGGCCATTCCCAAATAGCTATCCACCGCCGAAACGGGGAGCAGCATGTCGCCGTTCTTAGGCATCGGCAGAACGTCGGTCAGGAGCCAGTTTCCTCCCCGTCGCTCATAGCCTACGATCCGCTTCGCGCCGCTGGCGCGTGCCACCAGCGCCGCGGTGAAGGAGTGCCGCAGCAATACGAACGAGTCGAAACGCTGATTCCTCAGGTGCCAGGCGGTGCCAATATTTCCCGGGATCGCCCGCCACCCCCGATGTTCCCAGGAGATAAGGCTGTCCAGCCAGGTCGTTCCACCGAGCACCGCCGCGGCATAGGGTCGGACCAGGCCGATCAGCTCGGCGTCCGCAAAGTGCTTGCGGAGCGCTCGCAGGGCCGGCGTCGCCATCGCCAGGTCGCCGATCCAGTTCGGGAGCATGATGCCAAGTCGCATACGAAACGAGCGGGGCTAAAAGGTCATTGGTAAACCGACTCGAACGAAAGAGCAATCCGTTTTCTAAGCGGCGCGACGAGATTGTACGGGAGCCTCGGGTGACTCTTCGCGTGGCTGCGGCAAGGCGTGGCTCAGCTCCCACAAGCGGGCTTGCTTGACAAACGTCACAAAGAACGCCTGCAGCATGCAGATCTGAAGTCCCACCAGGCCATCCAAAAAGCCGCGCCGCAGCACATACAATTGGAAGAACCGCAAAAAAGGGGTCACCAGCATCCCCAGCGTCGTTACGCGCTTACCGGAATCCCAGCGATCGAGGGCCGACAACCGGGTGTACTTGACTTGCTTCTCGAAGTACTGGTCGAGCGTCCAATACGTGTAATGGAGCAGCGGCTGGGAAAGGACCGCGTCGCGCCCGGGACGGACATTGATCTCTTCGTGTACGCGGCAGTCGCGATAGCGGCAGACGTCCCTTCGCAGCAGGCGGAAGAGCTTGCTGGTGTCGCAACCGGAGTGCTTGATTTCGTGCCCCAGGAAGAAGTTGCGCCGCCGAATCCAATAGCCGTCAATGTCATCGCTCACGGCCGCCAGTTTCCCGCGGATCTCGGCAGCCAGCTCAGGAGTGACCCTTTCGTCAGCGTCGACAATGAGCACCCATTCGTGCTTCGCTTGCGGAATCGCCCAATTCTTGAAGTCGCTATAGCTGATAAATTCCCGCTCGATGACGCGGCAGTGGCCGATTTCGGTGACGATTTCCAGGGTTCGATCCGTGGATCCGGAGTCGGCCACGAGCACCTCATCGGCCACGAGGCGAGCGGACTCCACGCAGGCGCGGATGTTGTCCTGCTCATTCTTGCAGGGAATCAGAACGGTAAGCCGGGCGGGCATGGCTATCCTCTGGAAAAGTTAGGGAGGGAATAGTCAATGCGGCTCATTCCCGCAAGAGCTATTGCGGAAGCAGCGCGCAGAAAGTGGGCCAATTCCGCCCTTGCTCGTCCGCGAACCTTGCGATACTCTCCCGCCCTCTTCTCTACCTCAGTTTTCACTGGCGACAGCTCCACGCGGCCCCGAAGGGGCGCGCGTTCGCAACATGGCACGCTTTGCAAGCTGGAAAGACCTGATCCTCCCCATCGCGCTGATTGCCAGCATCCTGGTAATCCTGGTGCCGATGCCGGCGTACCTGATGGACGTGCTGCTAGCGGGGAACATCACGATCTCGGTGATCGTGCTGCTCACGACGATCTATGTCCGCACTCCGCTGGAATTCAACATCTTCCCGTCGCTCCTGCTGGCGACCACGCTGGCCCGCCTGGTGCTGAACGTGGCGTCCACACGCCTCATTCTGACGCACGGCGACAAAGACGGACTGTACGCGGCCGGCGGCGTGATCAAGAGCTTCGGCGAATTCGTGGCCGGGGATCAGGTGGTCGTTGGCATCATCATCTTCGTCATCATTATCGTGATCCAGTTCGTCGTCATCACGAAGGGTGCGACGCGCATCAGCGAAGTCGCCGCCCGCTTCGCCTTGGACGGCATGCCGGGCAGGCAGATGGCGATTGACGCCGATCTGAATGCCGGCATCATCGATGAGAAAGAAGCCCAGCGCCGCCGCGAAGAAATCACCCAGCAGGCCGACTTTTACGGGGCGATGGACGGTGCCAGTAAATTCGTCCGCGGCGACGCCATTGCCGGCATCATTATTACGATCATCAACATTCTGGGCGGCTTTGTGATTGGAGTGTTCCAGCAAGGCATGGACTTCGCCACCGCGGCGGAGGTCTTCACCAAGCTGACCATTGGCGACGGTCTGGTCAGCCAGGTTCCGGCGTTCCTCATCTCGCTGGCGGCTGGCCTCATCACCACCCGCAGCACGCAGAAGTCCAACCTGCCGGTGCAATTCCTCACACAGCTTTTCAGCAATCCGCGGGCGCTCGTGATAGCCGCCGGATTTCTCGGCGTCTTGGTTTTCACCAGCTTACCGACGACTCCTCTCCTGATGATTGGCGCGAGCTGTTGCGGCCTGGCCTTCATGCTCACTCGCAATAAGAAGGCCGAGGATGTGCGCGTTGCCGACAAGGCCAAAGCCGAGGCTGAGCCGAAGAAGGCCGATGAGCGAATCGAAGACTTCCTGGCCATTGATCCGATGGAGATCGAAATCGGGGCTTCGCTCGTCCGCCTCGCCAGCCCCAAATACGGCGGCGACCTGTTGCCTCGAATCACCGGCGTGCGGCAGTCGATTGCGGCGGAGATTGGCATCATCCTGCCCAAGGTGCGGATTCGGGACAACATCCGCCTGGGCGAGAACGAGTACCGCATCAAGATCGCCAACAGCGCCGTCGCCATCGGCGAAGTCCTCCCCGGCAAGCTGATGGCCATCGACAGCGGCATGACCACCGGCAAGATCGGCGGCATTGAGACCAAGGATCCCGCCTTCCAGCAGCCGGCAGTCTGGATCGAGCAAGGGATGCAGGACCGGGCCGCGATGCTCGGCTATACCCCAGTGGAGCCGACCGCGGTGCTCGCCACGCACTTGCAGGAGATCGTCCGCCGCCACGCCGACGAACTGCTCACCCGAGACGCCACCAAGCATCTCATCGACGAGCTGAAGAAGAGCAGTCCGGCAGTTGTCGACGAGCTGATCCCCGGTCTGATGAAACTTGCCGACGTGCAGCAAGTCCTGCAACTGCTGCTCCGCGAAGAGGTTCCGATCCGGCAGCTCAGTCAGATCCTGGAGACCCTCGGCGACTACGCCGGCAAGACCAAAGACCCGATCATCCTCAGCGAATACGTCCGCCACCGTTTGGCCCGTACGATTTGTTCTCGCCATCGCGACGCCGAGAGCCGCATCTATGTCCTGACGCTCGACCCGGCTGTGGAGGACAAGATTGCCTCCGGCATCGACCACACCGAGCGAGGCTTGTTCATCCGCACTGCGCCGGCCACTGTCGAGCGGCTCTGCGAGCTGATCGGAAATGAGCTGAGCAAGCTGACCCGCCAGGGCCGCAAGCCGATCGTCCTCGTCAGCCCGCAGATTCGAGCTGGCCTGAAGCAAATGACTGCTGGCAACTTGCCCCGACTGACGGTGCTGAGCCTCAATGAAATCACTAGAGACACGCGCGTGGAGATTGTCGGCATCGTCGCCGACAAGGTCTGACGCATAAGCCCCAAGGAAGTATCAAGGGGCTTACGCCCCCCGCTCGCCAAAACATGGACCTGCGAACTTACCGAGCTCGATCCCTCCAAGATGCCCTGCGGCTGGTGCGCGAGGATCTCGGGCCGGATGCTTCCGTGCTGCACACGCGGGACGTGGCGAGCGGCATTTCGCGCTGGCTGGGGGGAGCTACGCAAATTGAGGTCACGGCTTCGGTGGAAGTGCAGATCCCCAGTCGGCTGGAGTCTCTTGCGCGATCGATCATGACGGACGAATCACAGGCTGCTGACGCTCATGACTACCGCAGCAAATTTCGCAGCGACCTTTTTCAGCCGCATCGACAGAGCGCGAGGCTTGACGATCTTTGCCGCAAAGCGCCGGCGCAAGACCACGTTGGCCCGGCAACTCGGCTGAGAAGGCTGGAGCAAGAGATCTGTGTCAGCGGCCCAATTCGGGTCGGCGGAGCTGGGCCGAAGGTCGTGGCGTTTGTGGGGCCGACCGGAGTCGGCAAGACAACCTCGATTGCCAAGCTGGCTGCCCATTACGCAATCCAGCAGAAGTGCAGCGTCGGACTCATCACCGTGGACACTTTCCGCATCGCCGCCGTCGAACAGTTGCGGACCTATGCCGAAATCATGGACCTGCCGTTGGAAGTCGTCTCCTCGCCGCGGGAAATGCGAGAAGCCGTGAGCCGCCTGAGCGACTGCAACTTGATACTTCTCGACACGGCCGGACGGAGTCCGCAGGATGAAGTCCGCGTGGCCGAACTGCGTCACATGCTCGCCGCAGCCGGCGTCAGCGAAATCATTCTCGTCCTCAGCGCCACGGCGGGCCTGGAAAGCTGCCAGAGCGCCGCGGACGCCTTCCGCCGAATTGGGGCAACGTCGCTGCTGTTGACCAAGTTGGACGAAGCCGTCTCTTTGGGGAATCTCGTTCCCGTGTTTTGCAATCCTCATTTGCCCCTCTGTTACGTCACCGACGGCCAAAATGTGCCGCAGGACATTCGCCCCGCCGATCCGCGCCTCCTGGCCCAGCGGATTCTCCAGGGAGGTGCGCGATGAGCCACGATCAAGCCTCGCGGCTCCGCAGCGTTTTTGACAGCGGGCTTCGCAGCCTGGCGCTGCGGACGCAGCGGCCAGCCCCCGCCTATCATTCCGTTGCCACCCGCACGATTGTCGTCTCTGCCGGAGAGCGGCGGCTGGGCGGCACGACGCTGGCCGTCCATCTGTCGATCTGTCTGGCCCGGCAAGGGCAGCGCGTCGTGCTGGTCGACGGCGACTTGGAAACCGCCGGAGCATCCCTGCTTAGCCGCGTGCAGCTCTCTCCCGGTCTGACCGACGTGCTGGCCGAGCGAAGGAATATTCATGAAGTGCTGCAGCGTGGGCCCGCTGGCATTCAAGTCCTCGCGGGCTCGCAATCGGCGGCCGAACGAACGCTGCTGACCGACAAATCGGCGGAGCGATTGATGCGGCAGCTCGCGGGCCTGGCGCGGCATACGGACGTCGTCGTGCTCGATATTCCCTGCCAGGAAGCGGAGCCACGTGGCGAAAAACTGCCCCCTAGCCCGCTCCTCTCCTTCTGGCAACATGCGGACGATCTGCTGTTGGTGACCACTGGCGACGACTCTGCCGTCATGAACACGTATGCCTTGCTCAAGTCCTGCTGGTCTCGCACCGTGGTCCTTCCACGTCTGAGTGTCGTGGTCAACCACGCGCGGGATCTGGCCGCCGCAAATGACGTTTACCAACGGCTCGATCGCTCCACCCGGCGTTTCCTCAAGCTGCCGCTGACTTTGGCTGGCTCGCTGCCGACCATCCCCACAGCGGTTAGCACGGCGGGCGTTCCTGACGAGATCCTTGATTCCTCCCTGGAGCAGATTACCCAACGACTGCTCAGTAGCTCCATGAGCGACGAGATTCGCATCGTTGCCTAAACCAACTCCCACAATCATTTTCCCCATGAGTTTCTCCTCTCTCCCACACGCAATCCGGCAAACCGGAAAGATCGGCTCAACTCCCCCAGGGGGAGTTGCCGATAAACGACAGGCGCGGAAGCGCATTGTGGAGTTAAATTGCATAGGCTGCGAAAAGTTTGACGGCAGTCCAACCTCCCGCTCCCTTTGGGAGAGGGTAGGGGTGAGGGTTTCATGGGGCGAAAATACGCGGGTGTCCTGGGGCTACTTGCATTCGGGCTCATACTGGCCCGCGGACTCCTCCAGGGGTCCGACGCGGAAGCCTGCCTGGCAGCCGCCTGCGGAGGGCTCTTCGGCTTTGCGGCCGTGGGGCTCGTCGCGGGGACCTTAGCCGACCGCTTCACGGGTGAAGCGGTGAAGGCCAGGTTCGAAGCCGCTCTGAAATCCTTGGACGCGGACAAAACAAAAACTAAAAAACAAGCACCTGCAACCTGACGACCACGCGGATGATAGTTCAGTAGGATAGCCTTCCCAGGCCGTCCGGGACGGGCTCGGAAGCCTTTCCCACGAAAGCGGCCAGCACACGGAGTGTGCTGGCTACAAAAACGGACATACCAGCGCCAACGTGTGATTGGGTCGAAGCTCTCGCTACCCCGAAGCTCGTCCCACCATACAGGCGATACATCACGGAGGATGGAATGGTAACGACTCTCACGGCTCCTGCCCCTGGTCATGCGCAGCCCGCTTTCAAAGAGACTGCGCAGCCCGCTGACAAAAACACTGCGCCTGCTCTGCTCGAAATCGACGAAGTCTGGCGGCGCTACAAAGCCGATCCCGAAAATCAAGACTATCGCAACCGGCTGGTCGAAAACTACCTGCCGCTCGTCAAATACAACGGCGAGCGGATCTGGGCCCGCCTTCCCGAGGGGGTGGAGCTCGACGACCTCGTCTCGGCCGGCATCTTCGGCCTGATGGACGCCATCGACGCCTTCGACATGAGCCGCGGCGTTAAGTTCGAGACCTACTGCGTGCCGCGCATCCGCGGAGCCATGCTCGACGAGCTCCGCACGATGGACTGGGTGCCCCGCCTCGTCCGCAGCAAGGCCAGCAAGCTCAACGAAGCCACCAAAATCATGGAAGCCCGCCTCGGCCGCCACCCCACGGCCATCGAGCTCGCCAGCCACATGGAAATCCCCGTCCCCGAGCTGGAAAAAATGCAGATCGAGGCGAGCGCGGTCAACCTCATCAGCCTCAACAAGAAGTGGTACGAGACCGACAGCTACAAGGACGTCCGCGAGATCGACATCCTGGAGGACAAGAAGGGGGAAGACCCCACCCGCCGCATCCAGAAGAACGACCTGATGCGGCTGGTCACCAAAGGTCTCAACCGCAACGAGCGTCTGATCATCATTCTCTACTACTACGAAGAGCTGACCATGAAGGAGATCGGCGCCACGCTCGACCTCTCCGAAAGCCGCGTCAGCCAGATGCACAGCAGCATCGTTGCCCGGCTGCAATCGCAGCTTTGCAAACGGCGGCCGGAGTTCGGGTTCTAGGACACTTGGAATTGGCAACACTTGGGTGGCACGCCCACGGCTCTACGTGGGCGTGTTCGTTTATGAGCGGCCAAACCTGCTGAATCAACCACCCCCCCGTCCGTGGCACTTTGATGCATGATTCACGCTCTACTTTCTCAGAACACTTGCGTCAACGTCCGACGGCGCAACTCTTGTCTGACGAAGCTCTTCCGCTGATTCACGTCGCCGTAACTCTGTGAATCAAGTCCCAAAAATGTCCGTTTTTGATTCACAAAAACTTAGCGATACTTAACAACGAGGTGTCGTCACGTTTGCTGAGCAAAAACTTCGCTAAGTGTTGCGAAACGCTCCGAGTTTCGCAACGCGCTCACGGGGAAAAATCGGGGGGATGCGTTGCGAAAATCCCTCCTTTTCGCAACACCCAGCGCTGGAGAGGCAATCTGCCTTTTCAACCCTTCATCACATCTGCTTGCACCTCAAGTTTGACGGCGCTCTTGTTCGGCGAGAGTCTTCCGACCCTGTCAACGCCTGACCACTGGTCTCCCAAATAGACCGTCGCCCAGCCTCTTCGCGGCAGCTTCTTTAGCCAACGACCGACTTGCCAAAGACCATACCCTCCTGGCCTCACGCGCAGCTCCGCCGCTGATCCCTTAAGTATACACTTGTCTCATGCCAAAACAAAGCCCACAGAGCGAAAAAAGTGGAAAATAAATCGGCATAAATTACTTACAGAACCTGTCTGTTTTTTTGCCCGTGTGGCAGAAGGGCATGCGCACTAGAGGCAAAACTCAAGGAAGACGGCTCGAAGCCCGCAGTCTGTGGTGAAATGGGGTTGAGAAACTGTTACTTGTCTTCGTTCGCCTTGCCGGTCGCGCAGTCGATGCAGTCATCGTTGCCACACGTGCCATCGCAAGTTGCTTCGCAGCCGCACTCGACGCCGATTGTCTTGCTGCACCAGGTGGTGCGCTCGACACTCACTTCGGACGACATGCAGAGGTCGCACACATCGTCCCCGCCCGCTTCTTCGTCCTCCTCGTCAGCTTCCTCGCCGCACTCTGGACACTTGCCGTCCTCAAGTCGGCAGGCGCACTCCTCGCAGCATGGCAGGTCGGTGTCTGTATCTCGGACAAAGACCCAGGCTTGGACATATGCTCCGTTGTCGTCGGAGATGCTGACAGTGGCTTCGTCGTCAATCTCAATCTCCCCTTCGCGGTCATACTTATCCTGAGCGGCGTCGATGAACGCTTGCTCGATAGCGGTTGGCTCTGCCGGGTCGGCAGCGGCTTCCAGGCTCTCGGCGATGGCCTCGATTCCTTCGTGGCCTTGCCAGGTTCCGTCCAGATACTCCCGCAGCGACTTGGCCGCTGTGGTTATGCGTTCAAGCTGGTTTTTGGTCATAGCAATTACTCCTATGGTGGTGAGAAAGAGAACACATCCTCGGCCACCCTCCCTGGCCCCACGCGCAGCTCCGCCGCCAGTTTTAAGTATACACTTGTTCTATGAAAAAACAAAGCACCCACAGCGAAAAATTGAAAAATAACTCGACATAAATTCCTTACAGAATCTGACTGGTTTTGGTGGGGGCCATGAACCAGTGCGTAGCCCAAATTCCTCACACCAGCCTGAGGCGCAACGAGAGAGTTGGTATTCCGTCGAGACTTGTGTTCAAATAACCCCGAACGCGATTCTTGGCATTCCTTTGACTTCTATCGGATCAATCAATGCGACGGACAAAAACGATTCTCGAAGCCCTACGAAAGCATCTGGGCCAGCGTACGGTGCTCTACGTCGGGATTCCGATTCTCAATGAGCACATAAGGAGTCTCGAAACAAACTCCCTTTGCGCGGGATTGGAAGAACGGGAGATCGTGAAGGTGTTCCGGCAACTCGCGGGCCAATATGGGCACAGCGATTATCACCCGACATACATCCAACGCCGCCTCGGCCACAGAGGGTTTCTGGAATTCAAAGGCAATAAATACCGGTTCCGCTCCACGCTCATGTTAGGCGTCGCTGCCACAGAGCTGGCAGGCCTTCGGGACGAATTGGTTCTTTCTCTAAAAACTGCCTTTGAACGTCGCCGAACTGTTATCGAACAATTAGAACAGACAGTAATGCTTCCTCAGGACAAAATTCAAGAGCGGCACGAGTTGGTTGGCGCTTATCTTGATCAGATTGTCGGCAACGGAGGCGAGATGTTTGAGGTCGTATCTTTTGCTGTTCTGCGCGAGTATTTTCGAACGTTTGGTTTCTTGCTTCAAAGGTTCTCTACGACTCGAGCGAACGATGGCGGCATGGACTTTGTCGCCGGAGAAGCCATTTATCAAGTCACCACGGATGAGAGTCTGAACAAGCTCAAACGCGATCTTGCTAAATCGCCCGGCACAAAGCGTGTTCTTGTACGACCGACCGTAACTGAAGAGATTATCCGTCTGTGTGAAGTGGATGTACTCGAAACCATTGAGCTCAAGGATCTCTTGAACCACTTTATTGCTTGGCTGCTCGCGCGCGACGCCCGTTCCAAAAAAGCGAGCCATCTCCAGCGAGTACTTCAGATCGCTCTTGATGAATTCCGACGTGAAAATAAAGCTGAAACGGACATCGCATGACCTTCCCGCCGAAGAATCAGTGGACTGACGAGAAACGGCTCCGACATCTTGGTCGAGCTCGACCAAGGTGATTTTCCCGCTAGCTCGTCAAACAGCACGGACAAACTGGCAATGGCACCGCCTGCGAATGGTTCTGCGAACTCTTGAGGGAGCGAATCCAGACTTTGAAGCCACGTCCGAATCTGCGGAACAAGCCATGTTTTTCCGCCTGGATAACGAAATGGGGAGCGATGTGCCACCGAAGCGACATTGACCACTTGACTCGTAGACATTCCCTGTAGCGCAGTCATCGCAGCCTCACCTAGGTGCTAGCGGTATCCATTTGGATACGATTTTATCACTTCGGCTTTTCCTGCATAGCTGCCACAGCGATTTTTTTTGGACGGACCGGGATTCTACCGCCTCCCAAACTTCTGCACCCGCTTCCCATTCACCTCCGCCACGTAGAGCGTGCCGCGGGAATCGAGGGCCATGAGGTGGGGGAGCTTCAGGGTGTCGGGGGCGCCCCAACTGGCGGTGATGCGGCCGTCTTTGAGGCTGAGGTGAAAGATTTTGTGGATGTCTCCTTCGCTGGCGAGCAGCTCTTCGCCAACGATGACCATGCCGAAGGGGTTGCCAAAACCGTCCCAGGTGGCGAGGTGTTTTCCCTGGGTGTCGAAGAGCTGGATTCGCTGGTTGCCGCGGTCGCCGACGTAGAGGCGATCCTGCGCGTCGATGGCGAGTGAATGGGCGGTGGCGAACTGGCCGCTCTTCTGACCCTTGCTTCCCCATTGAAGCAGGAATTTCCCTTCGGCCGTGAGCTTCACAATCCGGCTGTTGCCGCTGTCGGCGACGTAGAGGTTGCCGAGCGAGTCAAAGACCAGGTCGTCCGGGGCGCGAAAGGCGGATTCACCACTGCCGGGCTTTCCTTCCATGCCGAGCGTCGCCAGCAGCTTTCCTTCGCGGTCGAATTTCCGCAGCACGTGATTGCCGTTGTCGGTCGTCCAAATGTGCCCCTCCATATCCACCCGCAAGCCGTGCGGCCCTTTGAACAGGCCCTCGCCCCAGGCCCGGATGAACTTCCCCTCCTTATCAAACATCAGCAGCGGCTCTTTCCCCCGCTGCAACACGTAGACATTGTCCTCCTTATCCACCGCCACAGCCGACACCGCTCCCACCTCAATCTCCGCGGGAAATTTGACGAAGCCGCGGGAGACGAAGGGCTCGGCGCCTTTAACTGAAGCACAGAACAGAGCCATTATCGTTAAGGCCAGCAATGTCGCTCGCATTTCGTTCTCCCGTGGAGGCCAGATTTTCTTTCGCCAGCAGTTTATGCTGAATGCGAGGAGGAATGAAGCGATGAGTCGATTCAGCCGATGGAATCCCAGTTGCGTGATGGCCGTGTGGCTTATTGGGTCAGCCATTGGACAGCCGTACGCCGCCGCCGAGGAAAAGGACAAACCCGCCGGCCTGCTCTTTCGCGAAAGCTTCGACGATTCGCGGCTGCTGAAGCGGGAATGGTATGACGGAGACGATTTTTCAATTGCCAAGGAAGGAGCGAAGGCCGGCGACGGCTGCCTCGAATTCCGCTGGCTGTCGAAAGGAACCACTCCCGACAATTCCCACGGTGCTCGCCGCCTCTTCGAGCCGAGCGAGACGATTTATCTCCGCTGCTACCTGCGGCTCTCCAAAGACTGGGGCTGGACGGGGCGGAATTATCATCCGCACCTCATCCAGTTCATGACGACGGAAAACGGCCGGTGGCACGGCCCGGCGGCCAGCCATTTGACTGTCTATATTGAGCCGGTGAACGGCAAGCTCCGCCTGGCCGCCCAGGACATTCAGAACAAGAACCAGCCGCACGGCCTGACACAGGGGCCGCTGAAGGGTGGCTACAACGGGGAGCTGTACGATAGCAAGGACATTCTGTTCAACGACGACCAGTGGCACCTGGTGGAAGCCTTGTTTCAGCTCAACAGCCTGGATGCGAAGAGCGACAAGCCAAAGGCGGACGGCATCGTGCGGGGCTGGTTCGACGGAAAACAAGTGATTGACCGTACCGACGTGGTGCTCCGTTCCCCGGACTTTCCCAAGATGAAGTTCAACCAATTGCTCGTCTTGCCGTATTTCGGTCCCGGCCTGCTGCCGCACGAGCAAACGCTGTGGCTCGACGAGCTTGCCGTGGGAACGCAGCGATTGGAAGCGGATCCAGCGGCGGAGAAGCCATGATTCGCGTCCTCGCCATTTGCCTCTTCCGCCGCGGCGACGCAATTCTGGTGACGGAAGGGCTCGATACGGCCAACAACCAGCGGTACGCCCGGCCGCTCGGGGGCGGGGTCGAGCTGGGCGAAACTTCCGAGCAGACCATCGTCCGGGAGATTCGGGAGGAATTAGGTGCCGAGGTGCGGGACTTGAAACTCTTGGGGGTGCTGGAGAATCTATTCGAGCTGGAAGGCCGGCAGCAGCATGAAGTGGTTTTTGTCTACGACGGCCAGTTTGAGGATAGATCGCTGTACGAACGAGCGGAACTCCCGCTTCTCGACGGTGGCTGGAGGACCGGGGCCATCTGGCGTCCGCTCGATTGGTTTGACGAGCAGTGTCCGCTGGTGCCGGTGGGAATCGAGAAGCTATTAGATAACGCGTGACTCGGCTTTCTTGCTCCGCTTCCTTGCTCTGGCCTTGTTCAGGCTCTGATGCTCGCCGCGGAGGATGCCGCAGACGATGAGGTCTTCGTATTGGCCCCATTTGCAGCGGTGGCGGCGGAGAATCCCTTCCTGCTTCATCCCCAGTTTGGAAATAACGCGGCCGGAGGCGGGGTTGCGGGCGAAGTAGTTGGCGAAGACCCGCTCTAGCTCCAGGGTCTCGAAGGCGTAGCCGAGAACCGCGGCGGCGGCTTCGGTGCAGATGCCCTGGTTCCACCAGGCCTTGCCGATCCAGTAGCCGAGCTCGCCGTGATGGTCGACAAGGTTCAGCAGCATTCCGATGGAGCCGATGAGTGGGCCGTCTTTCAGCGTAATACCGAATGATACCCCCTCCCCCTTCTCATACCGCGGCTGGAGCGAGGCGATCCAAGTTTCGGCGAGACCGTCGGGATAAGGATGCGGGATGAGCCTGGTGGTGTCCGCCACTTCCCGGTCGCCGGCAAGCTGCTGGATGGTGGTCGCATCGGTTAGCGCGAGGGGGCGCAACAAAAGGCGTTCGGTAGTAAGCGTCGGTTGCGGCTGGCCTAGGGCGAGTGGCAGTGCAATATCGGTCATGACGGAGACGGGGGATTTTGAACAGAAGGAACAGAAGGAAACGAAGGAAACGAAGGAGAGGAGGAGAGGAGGAGAAGGCTGCTATCAATTGGACTTCAAAAATCCCATGCCTCCTACCCCTTCGTTACCTTCGTTCCCTTCTGTTCAAACCTCTGCTGTATTCTTTTTATGTCATTCGACGTAGACGATATCCAGTTCGAGTTGATTCAGGACCTGTGCAACCGACGCCATCGCCGCGAGGGATTCGGAGCCGTTCAGATTGGAGTCCCCCAGCTTGATGTGGTCGCAGCCGATGCCGCCTTGGCCGAGGGTGGCATCCATAGGAATCCAGCGGTCCGTGATCCAAACCTCGGTCCACATGTGGTAGGCAAAGCCGCCGAGATGCTCGGCGTAGATGAGGCCAAAGGCGACGCGGGCGGGAATTTTGCGGGCCCGGCAGAGGGCGGCGAACAGGACGGAGTGCTCGGTGCAGTCGCCGGCTTTGGTGCGGGCTACTTCGGCCGCAGTGGCGAGGGCGCTGCCGAAGTTTTTGTCGGTAATGGTTTCGTCGACGAATTTTTCCAGGGCGCAGGCTACTTTCCAGGAGTCTTTCTCTTGGGCCGCGACGGAGTTGGCCATGCGGACAATTTCGGCGTCGTCGCTCTGGATGTAGCTGGTGGGGAGCAGATCGTCCGGCGCAGGCTTGGGGCTGGCTTCCTTGAGCGTTTTGGGGACATCGGGACGAATGGCGGTAATGATGAGCCTAGCGAAGTGATCCCCTTCCGCTTTCAGTTGTTGACTCGGGCAATTGGAAAAGGACTTGGCGGGATTGCCCTCTATCAACCAGACGACGTAAACAGCTTTCTTGGCGGTGGCGAGGTCTGCAGCCGATTTGGTGCGACTCCCTTGCTGGCGAATCTCGTTAGCAAGGTTATTGGGCTTCACAATGGTGCTGCGGAGCAGGTCCACGTCCCCAATGGTTGACAGATTCATGGCGACGGACTTGGTGGTGCGATAGGTTTCGAGTCCGAACGGTTGGCGGGTCTTTAGGATTTCTCCTTGGTCGTTTACCCAGAGATCCGAACCCAGGGTTTGTTCTCCCAGGGCAATTGAGGCTCGCACCTTGAGCAGCTTTTGCTCGCCGGTGAGAAGTTTGGTCACTTCAAAATCCTCTGCCGCAAGCTGTGTAACGGCTGGGGAGTTGATCGGCGCGGTAAGCGAGACGACCGTCCGCTTCTCCTTGGGCTTGAGCGGCGTTTTGCGGAGTGATTCATCCACCGCCACATAGCCGCCATATTCCGGCTGCCAGTCGAACGACTGTCGCTGCGTTTTGCCGAGGGTATGCGTCTTCGTGCGGAGCTTGTTTCCTTCCACCTGCCCACTGCCGAGGGTCTTTGAGCCGCCGCCTTCCATCTGGCTCTCAAACCGTACCAGCTTGCCATCCGCCGTTTGCCAGCAAGTGAAAGTCATCGTCTGGTCGGAGGACTGGCCATCTCGCTTGAGATGCAGCTCCCCCGTTTGCTGGCAGCGGATGAGCGTGGCGTCACCTTCGCGGACTTTGGCTATCTCGGTCTTGGTAAAGCCAACCTTAACCCCTTGAAGATAAGTCTCTTCCCAGATTTCCTGGATTACCTCCGCGGAGCTTTCGACAGGCTGTTCAGCAGCTTCGTCGGCATCCGCTTTTTCCGCGACCAATCGCGCCTTCGGCTGCGTAGCATAGTCGGTAGCGGCTGGGGGAGAGCATCCGCAGATCAGGCCGACCGCTGTCAGCAGAATCGTTTGTCCCCAGAGAGAATTGAAAAGAGCTGGCATGGCCGTAGTATAACAAAGTCGCTCAAAGTAGCAGTTGGCAATTGGCGGTGCAACGCGAGGGGGTCGGGAGTCTTTGGCGGCGGCGATTCAACAAGACAGAAGAGCGATTGGCGCCAAAGACTCCCGACCCCGAACATCGCGCCTGCAAACTTTCGCTCACACGCCTGCGCGGCACGCGCGGCGATAAAGTCTGACCTCCGCGGAGCCAATTGACTGGCTCCCCGCTAGCAGGGTGCTACAGTTGGGCGGGAGTGTTGTGCGCTCGCACGACACTTCCAGGAACCAGGGACTCGGTCCACAGTCCGTCTGCCCTTCACGAGCGGCGGACTGACAGATTAATGACCGGGTTCGCAGGGAAATCGCCGCCTGGTCACGTATTTGCATGGTCTCCCAGGAGAAGCGAGTGAGGTTGTAGGGGCTGGTCCGGTTATGCGGGCCAGCGAACAGGGGACGAACAATCTCCTGCCCGCCATCACTTGCCTCTCCGGTAACTAACGAAAGCGTGACCTACCATTGGTGAGAACTCCTAGCAATTGACCCCGAAGAGTTTCACCGAAACCAGATGTTTAGAGGTTAAGATGGGCTTCCTAAAGAAGTTCTTTCGTAGCGTGTTCCACGAGGGTGCTCCCACCGCTGTCAACGACAGCAGCTTTGAGCGCCTCAGCGAGGAAGAGTTGGAAACCCACCTGGGCGTGAACCGCTACGGCAAATTCATGCTGACCGAGGCCGTGCGCCCGTCGTACGACCTCAAGGTTGTGCCGAAGCAAGGCTTCCGCCACGACCACTATGTCGACGAAGAGACCAAATCCAAGGTTCCCGTGCTAATGGCCGCCGCCAGCCGCGAAGAGCTGTTCGATTTATTCATCGAATTGCTCGACCCGCTGGGACACGAGGTGGACGTGGTGCTGGAGACCAGCCACAACCGGGACAGCGCCGGCCACACCGACCTGTACCGCGAGCACATCGACCTGCCGATTCTCAAGAGCGTGCTCTACGACTTCGAGGAGCTGCTGATGAATGACGGCTGCACGGGCATCGCCGTCCTCAACCCCGCCATCCCGCAGGAAGTGCAGTTCGATGAGCACAAACTGCTCATCATCTACGGCAACCCGCTGCAGACCTACGAAGACCTGCTGCGGCAATACAACGTCGGCTGCGACGACAAAATGAAGTTCGTCACCGAAGCCGAACACGTCCACTCCAGCAGCGACAAGTTCGCCGAGCAGTTTGAAGAATTGAAGATGCGGCTGGGGATGGATTGCGGGTATTAAGTGGGGTAGGCTTCCAGCCTGCCCAGAAAATAGAATCGCCAAACGCCGCCTCTTCACCGTGCGGCGTTTTTTGCTTCTTGCCGGGGTGTGGGCTGCATGGGTATACTGCAAACATGACTCTCCAAGGTGTGGTTCATAACGGCGTAGTCGTTCTGGAGCCTGGAATACAGGTTCCCGAAGGGGCGGTCGTATCGGTCTACGTCGCACCGCAGATGCCTACTCCGCTGAAGCGCGACCGGATGACGGACGAAGAAAAGCAGAGGCTCCTAGCTGCCATGGACGCTATCACGTCGCTCCCCAATGAGAATCCAGGCGACACCTTCAGCGGGGCAGACCACGACAAGGTGCTATACGGAGAGCCGTAATGGTCTTCGTGGACACCGGTGCCTGGTTCGCCAAGTTCGTTCCCGATGATCCGAATCATGGGAGGATCGAATCTTGGTTCTTGGGAAATAACCAGCCGGTCCTAACGACGGACTACTGTATTGACGAAACACTCACTTTGCTCGCCGCGCGAAATCGTTTATCACGCGCACTCGTTGCGGGCCGCTTTTTCTTTCAAGACAAGTTCGTTCAAATCCATTTCGTTTCGGCTGATCAAATCCACCGCGCCTGGATCCTCTTTCGACAACGGGCGGCGGCGGGCTGGAGCTTCACCGACTGCACGAGCAAGATCGTCATCGACGATTTGCGGATATCGATGGCAGTGGCGCTTGACGCACATTTCCAGCAGTTTGGAAACGTGATGGTCGCACCGTAAAGGTGTGCCCGTTTTTGACGCTCTTGCCGGCACCGGCTACAATCAGCGGATGCCGGCATTCAAACCAATACGCCAGATATTTGCGACAGTTGCATCTCTGATTGCAGCCTTGCTGACTCCTCATCTCGCCGCTGCCGACGAGCAAGGGGACGAATTCTTCGAAAAACGGGTCCGGCCAATTCTCGTCAGCCGTTGCTTTATCTGCCATAGCGGCAAGTTGGCGGATGGAGCGAAGGAGCCCAAGGGAAACCTGCGTCTGGACTCGCGTGAGGCGGCGCTGAAGGGGGGCGATACCGGGCCGGCCGTGGTGCCGGGGAAGCTCAAGGAGAGCCTGCTGGTGGACGCCATCAACTATGGCCAGCTCTACCAGATGCCGCCGAAGACAAAGTTGCCGCCGGAAGAAATCGCCACGCTGACCAAGTGGGTAGAAATAGGTGCGCCTTGGCCTAAAGCGGCTGGTGAGGGAGTTGCGGCGAAGGAAAAGGTCTTCGACCTCGCCAAACGCAAAGCCGAGCATTGGTGCTGGCAGCCGGTGAAGATTGTTGCTCAGCCGGCAGTAAAGAACGAGTCTTGGCCCCGCCAGCCGCTGGACCGCTTCATCCTGACGAAGCTGGAGGAGAAGGGCTTGGCTCCAAGCAGCCCCGCCAATAAGCGCACACTCATTCGCCGGGCATTCTTCGACCTCATTGGCCTCCCCCCGAAACCGGAAGAGGTGGAAGCATTCCTCCAGGATGAGTCACCGCAGGCCTTTGAAAAAGTCGCGGACGGCCTGCTCGCTTCGCCTCATTTCGGCGAGCGCTGGGGACGGCACTGGCTGGACCTCGTTCGCTACGCCGAATCCCGCGGGCACGAGTTTGAACCCAACATCCCCAACGCCTGGCAATACCGGGACTACGTCATCCGGGCTCTCAATGCCGACGTTCCCTTTGACCAGTTTGTCACCGAGCACATCGCCGGCGACCTCATCCCCCAACCGCGGCTGCATCCGCAAGAGAAATACAACGAGTCGATTCTAGGGACTGGCTTCTGGTTCCTGGGGGAAGAGGTGCATTCCCCCGTCGATATCCGCAAGGACGAAACCGACCGGCTGGACAACCGGCTGGACGTGATGACCAAGACGTTCCTGGGAGTGACCGTCACCTGTGCTCGCTGCCACGACCACAAATTCGACGCCATCAGCCAGCAGGATTACTACGCCCTGATGGGCTTCCTCATCAGCAGCAGCTATCGGCAAGTCGGCTTTAAGTCGCTGGAGCACAACCGGCGGATTGCGGGTGAATTGGAAACACTGCGGAAAGACGCCAAGAGAGAACTGACAAAACTGGCGCTGGACGGGGCAGAGGAGAACATCCATCGGATCGACGAATACTTGCTCACGGCGAATGAGGCGATGATTGCGGGCGGGCTCAAGGCCGAGGATGCGGCCAAGCACAAGCTGAGCGAACCGATCCTGAAGAACTGGGTCGCGGAATTGACGAAGGCCAAAGGAGAAAAGGGGCACCCGCTCCATCTCATCGCAAATGGCGACTTCAAACCTAGGGAGCAGCGAGACCGGATTGCCGTTCCGCCGGAGCAGATTCTCGTCAATTATCTGGAGCCCGACGCACCCTGGTTTCAGGACGGCTTCAGCTTTGGACCGCGGCCGGTGCAACCAGGCGAAGTGCGGCTGGGAAATTCTCCCGACCAGCCCTTTGCCGGCGTCGTGCAATTCGGCGCGGCGGAGCTCGATTCGTTCTGGCCGCGGATGAAAGTCGCCGGTGGAACCGACAAGGACCACGGCGGACTAGGGAACTGGGACCGCATGGGGCAGACTCTCCGATCTTCGGAAGTGACGCTGAAATCCGGCCAGGCCTGGTATCTCGTCCGTGGCTCCGGCCGGGCCTATGCAGCGGTCAATTCTCACCTCGTCATCGCCGGTCCGCTCCACGGCGTTGTATTGAAGGAATGGGACGGGAAACCAGGTCAGTGGCAGTGGGTCAACCATAATCTTTCCGCCTATGCCGGCCACCGATTGCATTTCGAGTTCACCCCGAAAGAGGGCGAGATGGCCGTGGCGATGGTCGTTGATTCTGACAAACAGCCGCCGCCGATTTGGGAAACAGCGGGCAACATCGCCGCGAACGATGCGGCCACGCCGGAGGATTTTGCCCGGCTTTTCCAGTCTGATTACGAACAGATCTTCAAGTCGCTCGCCGAGAATAAGACCGTTGAAGGCAAGTCTGCCGTCGCAGACTTCCTCATTACGCACCTCGACCTCTTCAGCCTACCGGCCACGGAGCCCCGCCAGAAACTCCGTCTCGCCGCAGAAACCTACCTCAAAAAACAGCAAGAGCTGCAGCAGCAAATCAAAACGGAATCGCATACCGCCCTCGCCATGCTCGACGGCAACTCGACCGACGAGCTGCTCCTCATTCGCGGCAACAGCAAAACGCCGGGCAAGGCCGTTTCGCATCGGTTTCTGGAAGCCATCGCGGGGACGCAGCAAAACTATCCTGCCCAGAGCAGCGGACGCTTGGAGCTGGCCAAAAAAATCACCGACCCCGCCAACCCGCTCACCTCCCGCGTCCTCGTCAACCGCATCTGGCATCACCTCTTCGGCCGCGGCCTCGTCGCCAGCGTCGATAACTTCGGCGTCCTCGGGGAGCGGCCAACGCATCCGGAGCTGCTCGACTACCTCGCCGCGGAATTTGTAGCGGACGGCTGGAGCATGAAGCGGGCGATTAAGCGGATGATGCTCTCCAGCACCTACCAACAGGCGAGCGGGGGGCGCTGGATTTCAAAAACACAGCCCCCTGATTCTTCCGCCGCCGAGCAAGTCGACCCTCAAAACCTCCTCCTCCACCGCGCCAACGTCAAACGGCTCCAAGGCGAAGTCATCCGCGACAGCATCCTGGCCGTTTCCGGCCGACTGGACCGCAAGCAGTTCGGCCTCAGCGTTCCCGTGCATCTGACGGAGTTCATGCAAGGCCGCGGCCGGCCGGGCGTCAGCGGCCCGCTCGATGGGGAGGGCCGGCGGAGCATTTACATCTCCGTCCGCCGCAACTTCCTGTCCCCCATGATGCTCGCGTTCGACACTCCCATCCCCTTCAGCACCATCGGCCGCCGCAACGTCAGCAACGTCCCCGCCCAAGCCCTAATCTTGATGAACGACCCCTTCGTCAGCGAGCAGTCCAAGCTCTGGGCCCGCCAAGCGCTCGCCGATCCTGCCGCCACTCCCGAAACCTGCATCCGCCGCATGTACCTCGCCGCCTTTGCCCGCGAGCCGGCAGCCAGCGAGACCCAGTCGGCCTTGTCATTTCTTGATTCCCAAGGCCGTGAATATGGCCTCCCAATCGAGCAAGCCAGGGCCGACCAGCGCGTTTGGGCGGACCTGGCCCATGTGCTTTATAATGTCAAGGAGTTTGTGTTCGTCGAATGATGGATGACACGGAACAAAAACAATGACGACGGCAGCGGAGGACCAAGCATGTCTACTATCGCAATTCCCACAACAGCCGAGTACCTTTTCTCCGTTGGTCAATACCACCGCATGGAGCAGGATGGGATTATTGGCCCCCAGGACAAGGTGGAGCTGATTCGCGGAAAGGTGGTTTCCAAGATGGGCATCGGCGACGAACATGTGGCCTGCGTGAACCGCCTCAATCAATTGTTGATGTTTGCTGCCTTTCCACACGCCTGGCCCAGCATTCAGAACCCGCTCGTTTTGGCGGATAGCGAGCCGGAACCCGACGTCGTGCTCGCCGCGCTAGAAAACGGCAAGCCCCGCAACCCTAAACCGATGGCCGCCGACGCGCTGCTCGTCATTGAGGTTGCCAAGACCTCCTATCTCTATGACAAGCGGGTCAAGATCTCGCTCTATGCCGAAAACCAAATCGAGGAATCCTGGCTCGTGAACGTCGATGAAAAAGTCGTCGAAGTCTATCAGCAGCCCAGCGCCGTCGGTAAATACCTGAAAGTTGCCGCCCATAAGCGGGGCACCGGGACGCGGCTTCCGTTGCCGAAGTTGCCGGGAGTTTCGATTGCGGTGGATGATATTTTGAACTAAACCATTGCTCGACGGGGACTCTTGCCATGCCAACTCGCCACTTCCGTTGCCTGTCTTTCCTGCCAGTAACGCTTCTGCTCGCTTGCGGCTTCGCAGCCGCTTTCTCCCAGAACGACAAAATCGACTGGACCCGCGCAAAGCAACTACATCAACGGGCGGGGCAGGGGGAAAAGCTCAATGCGGAGGATCAGGCCTATTACGAGAAGGCCAAGGCGGCGCTGGCCGCTGGGAAAGGGCCGGCGGGTGAGGGGCGGGGCGCGCCTGTACCGGTAGATACTTCGAAGCTGGTGCCGCTGACTGAACTCGGCGAGGAGAAATACAAGGGCGAGATCGGAGGGCTGTATGGCAATGGAATGAATGAGCCGCCGGAAGCACATCTGGCGTCCGCGATTAAGGCGACGATGCGGATTACGCCTCTGAGTGCCGAGGGAAAGCCGGACAAGAATGGGAAGGTGGTGCTGCTCTCGATTGGCATGTCCAACACAACGCAGGAGTTTTCGCGGTTTGTCGAGCTCGCCAAATCGGAGCCGAAGAAATCGCCCAACCTGGTCATTGTCGATGGGGCGCAAGGTGGGCAGGCAGCCATTCAGTGGGCCGATCCCAAGGCGGACGCGCGGCGGCCGGGCGGCGGAACGCCCTGGGACGTCGCCGAGCAGCGGCTCAAGAGCGCGGGCGTTGCACCCGAGCAGGTGCAGGTGGTTTGGATCAAGCAGGCCCTGATTCAACAGGGACAATTTGGCGAGCATCCCAAGCACACCGACCGCTTTGCCGAGGAGCTGGTCAAAATCATTAACCTGGCGAAAGAGAAGTATTCGAATCTGAGGGTCGCCTATCTCTCCAGCCGCATCTACGCCGGCTATGCCAAAACGCAGCTCAATCCGGAGCCGTATGCGTATGAGGGGGCCTTTGCGGTGCGGAAGGTCATCGCGGCGCAAATCGCGGGGGACAAGGAGCTGGATTACAAGGACGCACCGATTCTGCTGTGGGGGCCCTATCTGTGGGCCCAAGGCGAGAAGCCGCGGAAGAGCGACGGCCTGGTCTACATTCCCGAAGACTTGGGCGGCGACGGCACGCACCCCAGCAGGTCCGGTCAACAGAAAGTGGCCAAGCTGCTGCTGGATTTTTTCACCACCAACGAGCTGGCGAAGACGTGGTTCATGGGCGAAGCGAAATAGGTCCGCCACCCTCATGCTTCCCTCTTATTTTCTTGCCAACCATTTTCTTGCCATCACTCTTCAGATTTGTGGCAAGAAAATGGTTGGCAAGAAGATAAAGCAGAGAAGCGGGTCGCTCGGTATAATTGAACGGTCCGTTCGATTACCGTTTCTTTCGCCATCTGAGGTCGCCAATGCCCCGCCTGCTCCGTTCCAACTCATTCCTAATCTTAATCCTAATCCTCTGCGGTTCTTCGTCCTCTAGCCTCCTCGCCGAAGAACCCTCCACAACCTCCATCGAGAAAAACTTCCTCTCCAACATTCGCCAGGTGACGAGCGGGATGGTGAAAGCGGGGGAGGGCTATTTTTCGCCTGATGGGACGCAGATTATCTACCAGGCGGAGCCGCGGGATTATCCGTTCTATCAAATCTTCACGCAGCCGCTGTCGGGGGGGAAACCCAAGCTCATCAGCACCGGTCGGGGGCGCACGACGTGCAGCTATTTCTCGCCGGATGGAACGAAGATCCTGTTCGCATCGAGCCACCTCGACCCGCAGATCGACGAGACCGAAGCGGCCGAGCGGAAGCAGAAGGAAGAGGATAAGAAGTCCGGCATTCGCCGGCGGTATAAGTGGGACTTCGACCCCTACAGCGACATTTTCGAAGCGGACCTGGACGGCCATATCCTCCGCCGCCTGACGGACGCCAAAGGCTACGACGCGGAAGGGGCCTGGTCGAAAGACGGCAAGCTGATCGCCTTCTGCAGCAGCCGCGACGGCGACGCGAATATTTTCGTGATGAACGCGGATGGCGGCGACGTGCGGCAGTTGACGAATGCCCCTGGCTATGACGGCGGGCCGTTCACCTCGCCGGATGGAAAGTGGGTCGTCTTCCGCAGCGACCGGAAGAAGGCCGAACACCTGCAGATCTACGTCATCGGCATCGACGGCAAGAATGAAACGGCCCTGACTGACGACGACAACAGCGTCCATTGGGGCCCCTACTGGCATCCCACCCAGCCGTACATCATCTGGTCGGGTGCGGACCATTCTGATCCAAACGCCCGGCCGAACTACGACCTTTGGCTGGCGAAGTACGAGATCCAGGACGGTAAATTCACGCTCGGCAAGCGGCATCGCGTGACGGACGCGCCCGGCGGCGACGTGCTGCCGGTCTTCTCCCCCGACGGCAAACAACTGATGTGGACCAGCACCCGCACCGAAGACCACCAAAGCCAGCTCTTCATCGCCGACTTCAAGCGGCCGGAGTAGCGGGCGCGAGCTCAGACCAGCGAATCCGAGTATCCGAACACCGGAGTTTGAATGACTCGTAGGGGCGCGTTCCGCTGCCGTACAATTTCCTGCAGCCGCTCCACAACGGCAGGCGCAAACAATCGCTCGCCTGTGCGAAGTGAAATACGGGCGGGCACATTTTCCACAACAACGAAATTCCCGCCAACCTCAATGGAGTACGTCACAAGTTTTTCGGCGAATTCTTCCGGTTGGTCGTCATTCATGCTTCCGTTTCCTTCTCTTGAAATCCAGCCACTCGTCGGCGTCGGGCTGATAGACCGTGACAATCTTCACCAAAGGGCGAGACGGATGGCTGCATTGCACATGGATTGCCCGGCCACTTCCCGTCAAACCGTACACCAGACAGCTTGGACCATACTTGTCCGTCGGATAGTCTTCAATAACTTCGCCGCTGGCCATGGCTTCCCGCAACTCTTGAACGCTCACGCTTCTCAGGATGCTTTGATCCACCGCATGTTGCGAATACTCAAACTGGTCGACGCGAATCTTTTCGCGGATGGCCTCGATCAACGTCATTAATTCATGCTAGTCGGATCGACTCCAATCAGCAACGGTTCTTCGACTCGCATTGGAGCATCCACTCATGCTGCGACAAATTGAAGCCTGCGGCGTGCTGGTGGTGCGAGGTAACCCCGTGGAGTCCTTTCTGCTGATGAAGCACAAGGACCGCTGGGATCTGCCGAAGGGGCATCTGGACGGCGCGGAGACGGAGGAAGAGTGCGCCCGCCGAGAGTTGCTGGAAGAAACGGGCATCACGGCAGCGGACATCGAGCTGTTGCCGGGCTTTCGCTGGGTGACGCAATACGACGTCAATTCCAAGCGGTTTGGCGAAAAGTGCCACAAGACGCTGGTCATCTTCCTCGGCCGGCTGAAGCGGGACGTGAAAATCGTCCCCACCGAGCACACAGGTTTCCGCTGGTTCCCCTGGCAACCGCCGCACCGGATTCAGGCCCAGACGATTGACGCCGTGCTGGCGGAGGCGGAGAGGTTTCTTAGTTTCCGGTGATTTTCTTCGAACCTTTTTCGGCTGTTAAGAGTCTGTCCCGCGTGTATTTCGCTGACGCTCATACACCCTACTCAATTGAAAACTCATGTCGCGCATCGCAATCATCGACTACCAAATGGGAAACCTTCGCTCCGTGCAAAAGGGGTTTGAAAAGGTCGGGCATGAGGCCGTGATTACGAGCGACCCGGCGGAATTGGCCAAGGCGGAGAGAATCGTGCTGCCGGGAGTGGGGGCGTTCGGGGACGCCATCGCGGAACTGCGGCGGCGCGATTTGGTCAATCCAATCAAAGACGCAATCTCCAGCGGCAAGCCGTTCCTGGGGATTTGCCTGGGGCTGCAACTGCTCTTCGAGGTGGGGTATGAGAATGGCGAGTACGAGGGATTGGGCATCCTGCGCGGCAAATGCATCCGCTTCGATCTGCCGCACGAATTCAAAGTCCCCCACATGGGCTGGAACCGCGGCACCATCAAGCAACAGGCTCCGATTCTGAAGGACACCGCGGACGGCACCTTCTTCTACTTCGTCCATTCCTACTACGTGGTGCCGGAAGACCCCAGCCTCATCGCCATCGAAGCCGACTACGGCCACCCCTTCTGCGCTGCCGTCTGGAAAGACAACCTCTTCGCCACGCAGTTCCACCCCGAGAAGAGCCAGGGGGAAGGGCTGAAGCTGCTCAAGGCTTTTGCGGAACAATGAGGCGAGTGCAAAGTGTAGAGCGCAAAGTGCAAAATTCTGTACTTTGCACTCTTCACTTTCCTTCACTTCTGCCAACTTGCTTTCCCCCCGCCCCTGTGCCATATTGCCCGCTGGGGAAAATCTTCACCGTTCCTGCCGTAAAAACTTGCAGAAAATGCAAATCTGGCCGGCTATTGATTTACGCGGCGGCAAGTGCGTCCGTCTCCGGCAGGGGGATTATGGCCGGGAAACCGTCTACGGCGACGACCCCGCGGCCATGGCCAAAAAATGGGTCGGCGAAGGGGCCGAGTGCCTCCACCTCGTTGACCTCGACGGGGCCCGCGACGGCAGCAACGCGAACCTGGCGGCTGTGCAAGCAATTGTGAAAGCGGCCGGCGTTCCTTGCGAGCTCGGGGGCGGCATTCGGGATGAGGGGACCATTGAGACGATGCTCTCAATCGGCCTGTCGCGGCTGGTCGTCGGCACGCGGGCCTTGAAGGATCCCGATTGGTTCCGCACCGCCTGTCAGACTTTCCCCGGCAAGCTCGCCCTGGGCATCGACGTCAAGAACGGCCGTGTCGCCACGGACGGCTGGCTGGAAACCAGCGAAATAGCCGCCATCGACCTCGCCCGCATGTTCGCCGGGGAGCCGCTGGCCGCCATCATCTATACCGACATCTCCCGCGACGGCATGATGCAAGGGCCCAATCTCCCCGCCATGTCCGAAATGAAAGCCGCGGTGGATATTCCCGTCATTGCCTCGGGCGGAGTGACGACCGCCCAAGACGTCCGCGACCTGGCCCGGATCGGCCTCGATGGCTGCATCATCGGCCGGGCTCTTTATGAAGGAACGATAACGCTCCAAGAAGCGCTGGCTGCAGCCGTGGGGTAGGCATCTTGCCTGCCCGCAGCCGCCGCCCGCGTGAAACCAACTTTTTTTGGTATAGCACGCCAGGCGTGCTCCAGCAGTAAAGGACTTCTCCATGGCTAAAACGAAAGTTGAAGATATCCGCAACCTTGTCTTGTGCGGGCACTGCGGCTCGGGCAAGACGACGCTGGGCGACACGCTGCTCATCAAGACCGGGGCGGTCACCGGCGAGCATAGCGTCGATCACGGCAACAGCGTTCTCGACTTTGACGCGGAAGAGAAAGTCCACAAGCGGACCATCGAGTCCAGCCTGGCCCATTTCACGCACGCCGGCAAACGCTTCAACTTCCTCGACACGCCCGGCTACGGCGACTTCATCGGCCAGACCATCGGGGCCATGCGGGGCGTGGACACCGCCGCCATCTGCATCAACGCCCACAGCGGCATCGAGGTGAACACCCGCCGCGTCTTCAAAGAGGCGGAAAAAGCCGGCATCGGCCGCGTCATCATCATCACCAAGATGGATACCGACAACATCGACTTCCCCGGCCTGCTCGAAAAAATCCGCGAAACCTTCGGCACCGCTTGCGTGCCGTTCAATGTCCCCGTTGGCCATGGCCCGGACTTCAAAGCAGTCGTCGGCACGCTCACCAAGAACCAAGCCAATCCCAACACGCTGATGAACGCCGCCGAAATCCACACGCAGCTCATCGAATCGATCATCGAAGTCGATGAGAAGCTGATGGAAAAATACTTCGAAGGGGAGGAGCCTTCGCCCGACCAGGTGACCGACCTGATTCACCGGGCGGTCGCACAAGGTTCGCTCGTTCCCATTTTTTGTGTCTCCGCCAAGACGAGTGTCGGCCTGCCGGAACTGCTCGATGGCCTGGCCACCTGCGCGTTGCCGCCGACCGACGTGCCGCGTAAAGCCACGAAAGACGGCGCGGAAGCGGACCTCAAAGCCGACGACGCCGGCCCGCTGGTCGCCCAGGTCTTCAAGACCCGCATCGACCCGTTCGTGCAAAAGCTCTCGTATATCCGCGTCTACTCCGGCACGATGAAAAAGGACGACATCGTCCACACCACGACGGCCCGCAAGGGAGTCAAGCTCGGCCCGCTGCTCGACGTGCAGGGAGGCGAGACCAAGCCGGTGGAATCGGCCTCCGCGGGAGAGATCGTCGCCATCGCCAAGATGGAGGATTTGCACACTAGCGATACGCTCGGCGACCTGACGATGGAGAAAATCAAGTTCCCCACGCCCATGGTCGGCCAGGCCGTTACACCCAAGAGCCGCAACGACGAGGCCAAGCTCTCCACCTCGCTCCACAAGCTGCTGGAAGAAGATTCCACGCTCCGTCTGGACCGGGATCCCCAGACCAAGGAGCTCGTCATTACCGGCATGAGCGACTTGCACCTGCAAATGATTCGCGAGCGGCTCCATCGCCGCGACAAGCTGGATGTGGACACGAAGGTGCCTAAAATCCCCTTCCGCGAAACGATTCAATCCACTGCCGAAGGGAGCTACCGCCACAGGAAACAATCCGGCGGCCGCGGGCAGTTCGGCGAGGTCCACATCCGCATGTACCCCTACCCGCGCGGCACGAAGCCGGAGGAGTTCTGCACCAAAGCCCGCTTCCCGCACCTGAAGGAGTACCATCACAACGATCACCACAACTTCCTGTGGGTCAACTCGGTCGTGGGCGGCACCATTCCCGGCAACTTCCTGCCCGCGATTGAAAAAGGATTCATGGAACGGCTGGAGAAAGGGGTCATCGCCGGCCAGATGGTGCAGGACGTGGCGGTGGAGGTCCATTACGGCAAACACCACGACGTCGATTCCAGCGAAGCGGCCTTCAAAATCGCCGGCTCGATGGCGTTCCGCAATGTCTTTCAACAAGCCAAGCCCGCCCTGCTGGAGCCCATCGTGAAGATGGACATCACCGTCCCCGAATCCAACGTCGGCGACGTCTACAGCGACATGTCCGGCCGCGGCGGCCGCGTGCTAGGCAGCGACAATGCCGGCGGGGCCTTTACCACCGTCCACGCCGAAGTCCCCCTGCGCGAAGTCACCACCTACGCCCGCACCCTCAGCAGCATGACCGGCGGCCAGGGGAGCTTCTCCATGGACTTCAGCCACTACGACGTCATGCCCGGCAACGTGCAGCAAGAAATCATCAGCAAGGCGACGCTGCACGAGGAGGAAGAGGAATAATTTGACTTGGTGACAAATCGTATCAATGGGAGAGCGATCAAGGTTCGATTGGAAACTGAGGAACCATCAATGCCGTCAACGAAATCTGTTGAAAGAAAGATCCAAAGAGTCGAGGGATTTTGGGTCAGCCTGCTCCACGAAAATGGCGCAGATATTCGCTCCGATAAGCAAGCGATCCCGCAATACGGCTTCGAGCGGATGGCCAATGGTGAACAAACTGTGAATCAATGGATTGCTACTCGATTTAGGAAAACTTACCCGGGTTTCAAAGTCAATGTAATGGCAGCTGACGGTTCGACTTGCTTCGGAAATACGAAGCTCAAGACGGTGCGTGATAGTTACGACTAGCCCGCGCGACTCGGTCTTCCATCCCGCCACGACGCAGCGGTCAAACTGCGTAGCCGTGCGGCGTAAGTCCACGGAAACGCACGAGAACGTCTAAACAGCCGCGCAGCGGCGGCAGCGGAGGAAGGAATGTCTGCTATGAGGGTTATCGGCATCGTCCGCGGCAATTCTATCGAGCTCCAAGCCGACCCAGGACTTTCAGAAGGCCAGGTTGTTCGCGTTTCACTGGAGCCCATCAGTGAGGTGCCATCCCATTCACCCGGCGATGGCATCCGCCGCTCTGCCGGCGGCTGGTCCAACGATGAAGTGGGACTCGATGAATTCCTCGCTTGGAACCGTCAGCAGCGGAAGGGAAGCGTGAGCCGTAGTGCGGTGGAATGACCCGCAGAATAGATTTTTCAAGGCATGGGCTCCGGTGTCCAAGGGGATTCCAAGAAGCGGCCACTGGCAGCCCGCATTCTCGCCAAACGGGGAGAATCGCCGGCAGGCTGCTTCGACACAAGCCTGAAGCGCAAGCGAAGGACAGAGCGGCCAGCCGGTTCGGCCCGTCACCGCGGCGGGGCTTTCCTTCGCTTGCGCTTCAGGCTTGTGTCAGCAAAAGATAACCCAATCGTCCGATGTTTTTCCACTCTTATGGGACACCGGAGCCATACCTCCAAAATCCCAATGGATTGGCTCTTCCGACGGAAGCCCGCGCAGCGGCATCTCGACGGAACTTCCGAAGGCATGATGCGCCAAATAGAAAATATTCTTTTGTTTATAGGGAATAATTGAACACTATAGCGCATCAAGCGAATGGTCCTTTGCGCGCCGGGCATACGGCAGGAGAGGGAAGGCGATGAATGAAGCCGGAGAACCGCCGACTTATCGCCGCTTATCGCTTGCAAGGGTGATTCAGAGCAAGGAATTTCGTAAGCCCTTGGGCAACAAGAAGTTGCGAAGAAGAACTCGACGATGAGCCACTTGAAAAACAGCTTATAACTCGTATCACAGCCTCTGAATCAAACTCTTATGAAACCCTTATGACTTTTGGAGGACAAGTTGCGTTAAGTGGCGACAGGACAAGCGTTTAACGGCGATTGAGGTTTTGATAAAACCCTTATGGCGCAGGGAGTCGGGGGGTCAGGCTTGTGCGAGAAATGCGGGTAAGTACTGACATACCCATGGGATAGGTGACCTCATGCGCAATACGTGGACTCTCCTGGCCGTAGCGATCCTCTTTGCATGCGCGTCCCTATTCGCGACGAGAGCCGAGGGGGAAGAACCGGCAGCCGGCCAAGCGGTCAAAGTGATCATGAAGCGCGACCTAGTCTACGGCAACGTCCAGGGGGCAGGCTTGCTGGCCGACATCGCCTATCCCGCTGGGAAGGGCCGGTTCCCGGTCATCCTCTCGGTGCATGGCGGGCGATGGGTGGGGAGCTCGAGAACGGACGCCCGCGAAGGGGCCATCGACGTCCAGCAATGGGCCGGCTTCGGGTTCTTCGCCATGACGATCGACTACCGTCTGGCGGGCTGCACGCCGCCGCCGGCGTGCTACCCGGACCTGCAATGCGCCATCCGCTGGGTGCATGCCCATGCCGACGAATACCAGATCGACACCGATCGCATTTTCCTGATCGGCATGTCCGCGGGCGGGCATTTGGTGTCGCTGGCGGCCACGCTGGGGGACGGCCCTTTTGCCCGGACAGGTGGCTGGGAAAAACAGTCCTCCGACATTCGTGGCGTCATCAGTCTCTCGGGCCCCTATGAGCTGGAGCAGTTGTCGTGGGGAAACCTCTGGAAGCCGGCAAGCGGAGACGCACTGCAGGCGCGGCGGCTGGCGTCGCCTATCCGGCATATCACGGCCAAGACCAGGCCGATGCTGATTCTGCATTCCGACAATGATGGGTCGGTGCCGATACAGCAGTCGCGGGATATGGCCGTCGCGCTGGAAAGGGCAAAAGCCCCGCACCGCATTTCGATCCACAAGAATCAGGGGCACATGCGTGTCACCCCGGACGTGATCAAGGAGGCGCGAGCGTTCATCGAAGAGATTAGCCACGCCAAGGTGCCGCCAAAATAGCGGCTCACGACAGAGGCAATACGTCGCCATCGCTGGCGGGAAAGGGGCGGCCGAGCAGATCGCGGAGCTCGGCGCGCGGCGAGATGCCCAGGGCCTGAAAGATGGTGGCGTGGAGGTCCGGCGGACCGCACGGGTTGTCCTTGGGAAAAGCGCCGCTGCTGTCGCTGCTGCCATGGACCTGCCCCCCTTGAATTCCGCCGCCTGCCAGGGCGACGGAATAGACGCCCGGATAATGATCGCGTCCGGCCGAGCCGTTGATGCGAGGGGTGCGGCCAAAATCGGATAGGCAGACGACGAGAGTTTCCGCGAGCGTGCCGCGGTCGGCCAGATCCCTGAGCAACGCCGAAACGCCGCGGTCGAAGACGGGAAGGAGTCGCTTCTTGAGGCGGTTGAAGTTGTCGCTGTGCGTATCCCACATGTCACCGGCGCCGCCGTTCAAATCGCCCGCGGCGCAGCAGACTTGCACGATGGGCACGCCCGCTTCCGTCAGGCGACGCGCCAGCAGGATGCTCTGCCCCCCCAGATGATCGCCGTAGGACGCGCGGATCCGCGGATCTTCCTGGTCCAGGTCATAGGCATTGCGGACCGCCGACCCCAGCAGAATGTCGGTGGCCAGCGAGCGAAAGTGATGAAAGCTTTCAAACTCCGCTCGCCCGGACCGCGACGGCTCCAGCGCGGCGAGCAATTCCCTGCGCGACGCCACGCGGGCAAAATCTCCTTCCGCCAGATTGAGCACTTCGGAACCGAGCGTGCGGGAGACGCCGTCAAAAGGCGTGCCGCCCGAAGGCCGCATGATGATGGGATCGTATTTTACCCCCAGCCATCCGCCGTACTCGCCCGCTTGCAGCGTGTCGTTGTCGACCATCGGGTACGGCAAACGGACCGCCGCCGGCACGCCGGAGGGCGCGGGCCGCAGCTTGGAGACCATCGCCGGCAGCGACGGCCAATCGCTGGACATGGGGGGAATGTTGCCCGCTCGCGGCGGCCTATGTCCCGTCAGATTCCAATACATGCCGCGGCCGTGGGCGGAGTCGTCATGGTGGATCGAACGAATGATCGCCAGCTTCCCGGTCTCGCGCGCCAGCAGCGGCAAGTGCTCGCTGACGAAGATTCCGGGAGTGGCCGTGGCAATCGGCGCGAACTCGCCACGCACCTCGACGGGCGCGTCGGGCTTGAGATCCCAGCTTTCCAGGTGACTCATCCCGCCCCAGCAATAGATGAGGATGCAGGATTTGGCCTTGCCCTGCGGACGGGTTTGCGAAGCTCCCGACGCCCGCAGTTGCAGGAGTGCCGGCAAAGAGAGCCCCCCCGCGCCGATGGCAGTCGCCAGCAATTGGCGGCGTGAAAGTCGCCGCGGTTGGGAATTCGATGACATGGCCATGCGGGGAGAAGGCCGGTGCTTGAGGCGGGATTTGGCAGCGCCAAACAGCCGCCATTCTAACCTGAAACGCTGGCCGCCGAACACAGCACTGTGGAATGACGGAACCAGGGAATGTCAGAGTCGGGCATCGCTTTCTGGCTGGGTCGACAAGCTAGGAGCGACGTCTTTGCCAATTCTACCGCCTGTAGGGGATCCGAGTCGTTAACCTCGACGCAGTCCGCAGGGTTTGGCTGTTTGTTCCGGTCGGCCCAGCCGATACGAACGAGAGCAGGGTCTTTCTCCTTCCGCCCCTTGGATGACCATTTACTACCATGCCGCACGATCGTCCGAACACCGAGCGCAAGGCACTTGCCATTAACCTTGATGAGCGCCGCTATGGAACCTTCGCCGAGATCGGCGCGGGGCAGGAAGTGGTGCGATGGTTTTTCCGCGTGGGGGCTGCCGCCGGGACGATCGCCAAGAGCATGTCGGCTTACGACATGGCGGTCAGCGACGCCATCTATGGCCAGTGCGACCGCTACGTCTGCCGCCAGCGGCTGGAAGCGATGCTCGACCACGAGCACGCCCTGAATCTCAGCCGCTTGCGGGAAAGCCGCGGGGACTCGACCACGTTCTTCGCGTTCGCCGACACGGTTTCGGCCCGCAACTTCAAAGGGACGAACGAGTGCCACGGGTGGATGGGAGTACGGTTCCAGGCCCATCCCCGCGACCAGGACAGCCAGATCATCCTGCACGTGCGGATGCTGGACACGGAAAACGCCCTGCAGCAGGAAGCCCTGGGGATCGTCGGCGTGAACCTGCTGTACGGAGCGTTCTTCCTCAACCATGAGCCCGATCAGCTCGTCGAGTCGCTACTGGACAACCTGAGCACGCGGCGGATCGAAATCGACATGATCGAGTTCTCGGGAATCGCCTTCCGCCACGTCGATAACCGGGTGATGAGCCTGCGGCTGGTGCAGCTCGGCCTCAGCAACGCGGCGATGTTTTCGGCCAAGGGGGAGGTGCTGCAACCCTCGGAGGTACTGTACAAGAAGCCGATCCTGGTCGAGCGGGGCAGCTTCCGCCCCGTCACGCACGTCAACGTCGACATGCTCCGCTGTGCCCACGAAAAGTTCGTCCGCGAGCCAGGGATAGAGTCAGAGCCGGTCGTGGACCTGATGGAAATCACGATGCACAATCTGCAGGCTGCCGGCGGGCGGGCCAACGGCGAGATCGACCTCCGCGACTTCCTGGCCCGGGCCGACGTGCTCGCCGCCTGTGGCAAGACGGTGCTCATCTCCAACTATTTTGAGTACTACCGGCTGGCCGCGTATCTGGCCCGCTACACGAAAAAGAAGATCGGCATCACGATGGGGGCCGCCAGCCTGTGCGAGCTGTTCGACGAAAAGTATTACGGGCAGCTCGACGGCGGCATCCTGGAATCCTTTGGCCGGCTGTTCAAGAACGACCTCAAGCTGTACATCTACCCGCTCCTCGACCGGAAGACGGGGGAGCTGACCACGGTGGAAAACCTGCAAGTCGCTCCCGAGCTGCGAAAGCTATTTGAATACCTGGTCGAGAAGGGATGCATCGAGCAGCTCGACAATTACAACCCTGCCTATCTGTCAATCTTCTCGCGCGACGTGATCGAGCAGATCAAAGCGGGCAATCCCGCCTGGAGCAACCACGTCCCCCCCGAAGTCGCCGACGTCATCCGCAGCCGCGGCTTCTTTGGACACCGGCGACCGGCTCCGGCAAAAGAAACGCCCAGCTTGCCCGCCGGCATCACCGTCCTGGACCAGGGTGACTTTCCCCTGTGCCAGACTGTGGCGTAAGACGCTTCCGAGCCCAGGCATCGGCGCGGCATTCTGACCCAGCGGCTTGCAATCCGTTGACGCGCTTCAGCACCGGCGCTTCGTCGCCTTGTCCGAGTACCTGCCGAATTGGGTCCGCAGCAGGATGCGCGATAGCTGGGTCGTGGCCAAGATCTCCGGCTCAGGATGTTCAGCCAATGAACAGGCCGGCGAATGCTGGACACGCTGATGTCAAGCCAACTACTCGCGGGGTTCACCAGGCGAAGGATTTGTTAACGAGCATGAACAAACAGGTCCACGAATGAAGGCAAGGAGGTATTGATTAATCCCATCAGTCGGAGTGCAAGAATCACATAGATTTTGCGGATTATACGGATTGAAATTTGTTTTCGGGGTATTACGATTAGTCCAAGCCGAGTGCCCCGGCATCCAGGATCGTTCGCGCAGCGTTTATATTACTAAACTTTGTAGCAGTTAGTATTCACAATCTGTATAGTTATTAGTGATGTATTTTGCGCTCCGCGGCGATTCCGCGGCGGACCGCTTTCATTTTTTCGCGGGAGTCCTCTGCACCATGTCTCAACTGTCACGTCTGGCCCGTCTTCGCAAACGCCGCGAACAAACTCTTTCTCAAGCGCAGCGCCGCCGGCGACTGGTGGCCGGATTTGAGCCGCTCGAGGACCGCCGCCTGCTGGCGATCACCACCAGCTTCGCCGCCGGAGTGCTGACCTTCACCGGCGACACCGGCGTTGGCATTGACGACAAAGTCGTCATCGAGTCCACCGCGACTCCCGGCACCATCAACTACGACGACGGCGGGGGTCTCGGGTCGACGACGCAGGCCGGTGTGAACAGCGTGGTGTTCAACGGGTTCAGCGGAATGAACGAAATGATTGTCATCAATCAAGCCCCTTCCGTCTTCCGCCCCTTTGCCGGCGGATCGTTTGGAATCCAGTTCAACGTCGACGGCGATCCGGATTTTGATGTCCTGCGGATCGCCGGTGGCAGTGCCGGCTCGATCACTTCGGGGAGCTACACCGTTTCGAGCCCGACCTCTGGCACGATTTCCTATTCCACTTCGGTCCCGTCCACCATCGATATTTCCTTTAGTGGTCTCGACTCCACGGGACTAACACCGGATCGCGTGGACGACGTGACGAACCAAGCCGGAACCTTCCTCACCAATAGCTCCACGGGCGCGGAAAGCGTTGTCGTCAAAGTCGGCCCAGTTCTGCCACCCGTGCAAGCGTTTACGCAGGGACCAGTCTTCATTGATGGTGGAGATCGCGAAGATTTTGGTCATGGTGGCTTTGTTGGAGGCGTCAACATCAATGGCTGGAAATTCATGGAGCAGGGCATTGGGTTTGTCAACGCCGGCGTCTTCAATGCCGGTGCCGCCAACTCGATTCTGATTGTTGGTACTGTCCCCGGGTCACGAGCTCGGGCGGCGGTCGATAGCGCGATTGCCCCGTTAGGGTTGGTGCCGACGTATGTTACCGGAGCCGCCATCACTGGAGCCACTTTGACTTCGTTTCGAATTCTCTATGTGCCCAGCGATTCGGGAGACGTTGCCGGTGGGATCACACCCGCCGATCTCGCGCTCTTAGCGGCACGGACCAGTGATATTCAAGCCTTTGTACGAAGTGGCGGTGGAATTTTCGCGCTCACCGAGGGTACCTCACCTTTCCCCTACAGCTGGTTGCAGATCCCGGCACCATTCACGATTACCAGTTTTGGTGGTGGTGGCATCAGCAACGCGCTGCGCAAGACCCCTGAGGCGATTGCAGCTGGACTCAGCCTTACAAACGCTGAGCTGAGTGCGGGCGTGCCCTACCACAACGTCTTCACGGGACCGGTCGGCTTCAACGGCCTGGATATCTTTGTTCTCGACACAGGGCCGAACAACGTCGTTGATGGCTTCACACCGCTTGGTGATGATCGAGCCGTGACCCTCGGCCAGGGTGCGATCAACCAAACCGTTGGCGGCGGACCCACGACGACCATCGGCGGCAACCAAATGACGCTGATCAATCTGGGGAACAAGCTCGTCTTGAACCTCGACGCCCGCGGCGGAACAGACGCCATCACGGTGGATGGGACGGTGCTTTCCTTGGACGGCCTGCTCGCTCCGCTAAACATTAACGGCGGCGGCAACGGCGACAGCCTGCTGATTGACGACTCGGCGGACAACGTCGGCGGGGACGCAGTCTCCGTGACTTCGCTGGCGACTACCGGCCTGGCGGCCTTCCCCATCAGCTATGCGGGCATCGGCCCGTTGTCGGTTCGGGCCACGCAGGGAGCCGATACTCTCACCCTCGATTTCAGCGCGGCCGGCCCCTCCAGCGTCCACATCTTCGGCGGCCTGGCGGGGGATCTCTTCACCGGTCCCAGCGGCTATATGCGGGCAAGCACCACGATTCCGATTAGCGTGCATGGCGGCGTGGCCATAGCTACTCCTGGCCCCGGCCTCCCCTTCAATCCGTTTGGCGAATCCGGCGACAAGTTCAATCTCGACATGACCACCAGGGCCGACGGCTCTCCGGTCTTGCCGGTTGTGATTGTCGATACCAACGGCGGCAACGCCGTCAGCAGCAACACGCAGCTCGTCCGGTTCACCGGCATCGAGGATATCGACGTGCTGGATGGGGGCGTGCTGACCAACACGGTCATTGGCGACTTCTATCTCCGCGGCGTGGACGGCGCGCCCGACTACATCGAGTTCCGCAGCGCTGGCCAGATGAATCCGACTTTCCGGGTCCGCGTGGGGAACACTTACTATCCCTCCAGCACGGGCCAATTCGGCCCCTACATGACCGCTACCGGCAAGGTCTACGTCTACGGACGCGGCGGAAACGACACCATCACCATGTTCAACACTCGCCTCGACGCCGTCATTTTCGGCGAAGCGGGAAATGACGTGCTGACCGGCGGATATGGAAATGACTTGCTCATCGGCGGCCAAGGAGATGACCGCATCAATGGCGCGGCCGTGGGCGGGAATGACGAAATCTGGGGAGATGATTTCGACCCCGTCCTCGGAGTACCTTCCGTCGCTTCCCAAGCTGCCGGTGGCCACGACCAGATCAGCACTTTTGGCGGCAGTGACACGGTCTATGGCCAGGGCGGCAACGATATCATCAACACGGGCGGCGGCGCGGACTATGTCAACGGCGGCCCCGGCGATGACCAGATGAACGGACAGGCGGGTGACGACCGGCTCTATGGCGGATCGGGAATCGACAACGTCAGTGGCAGCGATGGCCACGACATCGTCGCCGGTAATGCGGGGAACGATACCCTGATCGGCGACCTGGGGAACGACATTCTGATTGGCGGTCTGGGCGAGGATATCGTTAATGGCGGCTCCGGTGGCGATGCCGTCGTCGGTGACGAATCGAACAATGCGGGTGGGAGCGGCAGCCTGGCAAAGAACGATATCGCGGATGCCGCCCTGCTGGCCCTGCTGACCGCCTGGGGTGCTAGTCCCGTCCTAGGCAGCCTCGGCGGATTCGGCTCGGCAGGGGATGACGGCTCGGTCGACACCCTCTGGGGCGGCACGGAAGCCGATGCCTTCTTCGGCGCTCCCCCCGACAACGCCGCAGACCGCAACGCCGTCGGGTATGGCCCGGATCTGAATTAACTGGCGGCGACCTTGCTCCAGTCCTTCCGCTGGCGCGAGCTGGGGATGTCCATCTTCTGCCGGTATTTGGTGATGGTGCGGCGGGCGACAGTGAGACCGATTTTTTTCAGCTCCACCACCAGGTCATCGTCGGAGAGCGGATCCTGCTTGTCTTCCTTGTCGACAACGTCCTGCAGGCGGAGGCGGATGATGTCCCAGGCCACGTCCTCTCCTTCTTCCGTCCGCGTGCCGCCGACGAAGAACCGCTTGAGGGCGAAAATGCCGCGGGGAGTTTGCATGTATTTGTCGTCCACGGCCCGGCTGACGGTGGTGACGTGGACGCCGACCTTCTCGGCAATCTGCTGCATCTTCAGCGGCACGATGTGCTCGGGCCCGTCGTCGAGGAAATGGGTCTGATGTTCGACGATGGCCTGGGACACGCGGGTCAACGTGTTGCGGCGCTGCTCGATGGACTCGATCAGCCACTGGGCCGCGGTGATCTTCCGCTTGATGTACTCCCGCTCCTCCGGCGTGATGTTCCCGCTCTGCAGGCGCTCGCGGTAATAGCGGCTGATGCGGAGAGTGGGCGTGCGGGAGTCGTCGACAATGACTTTGTAATGGCCGTCGTCGTCGCGGACCACCGAAACATCCGGATTGACCGTGGGGACGAAGTTCTCCGCGAAGTTCGCGCCGGGCTTGGGATTGAGCGTCTTCAACTCTTCCCAGGCTTCACGAATGAGCTCGAGGGAGTAGCCCGTCTGCTTCTGGATGAGCGGCATGCGGTTGTCCCGCATGTCCTCCAGGTGGGACGTGATGAGCGTCTGGAGCTCTTCATGGAAGAGCAAGTCGTCGCTGAGCTGCTTGAGGAGGCACTCCTTGAGGTCGCGGGCGGCAATGCCGGGCGGGTCGAGCTCTTGCACCAGGGCCAGGGCCTGCTCGGCCATTTCCAGTTGCTCCGGCGCGGCGTCCGCCGGCAGCAGATCCCGCAGGCTGCTGCGGAAGTAGCCGCCATCCTTGGGATCGAGCGTGGAGATGATCCGCTCGCACATCGCCATCATGTCGGGGGCGACATCCATCTCGCCCAGTTGATGCATCAGATAGAGCTGTAGCGATTCGGGCCGTTCGGCGACGTTGGAAATCGCGTCGTGGGCCCGGTCGGCATCCTCTTCCATCCGGTTGGCGGAGCGGCGGCTCCCTTCCTCGAAGTAATCCGGGTTCTCGCTGTTGAGGTTGAGCAGCCGCTCGAAGTCGTCGGCGTTGTCGTGCTTTTCATCGACGATCAGCTCCTTCTCGTCGACGCTTTTTTCCTTGGATGACTCCGGCTCCTCCGGTTCATCGGGCAGCTCGGGATCGCGTTCCTGCAGCTCCAGGATCGGGTTCTCGGCCAGTTCTTCCTCAATCCGTTCCTGGAGCTCTTGCAGCGGCAACTGCAGGATCTCCATCGACTGAATCATCCGCGGCGCAAGCTTTTGCACCTGGACTTGTCGCTGTTCGAAGCCGAATGAGAGTCGCATGGTTTTCCGGTTCCTATTTCCTCTCAAAGTAGCAGGCACACTCCGTGTGCCTGCCCGCATTTCCGAAATACCGCGCTCACGGAGTGAGCGGACTACTATTAAAACTTTTGCCGGCCGGACATGGCGTCGGCCAGAATCTCTTTGTTCGTATATTCCAAAATGCTGCCAGTGGTGATGCCACGGGCCAGCCGCGTCGTTTCCACTTCAAAGGGAGCGAGCAGGTTGGTGATGTACAGCGCCGTCCCGTCTCCTTCCACGGTCGGGTTGGTCGCCATGATCACCTCGCGGATCGTTCCCTGCCGCACCCGTTCCACCAGCGGCTCAATGGTCAGTTGGTCCGGCCCGACTCCGTCCAGCGGAGCGATCCGACCCAGCAGGACGTGGTACAGGCCGCGGAACGCCCCCGCTTGCTCCATCGCAATCAGGTCTCGCGGCTGCTCCACCACGCAGAGCTGCGTCTGGTCGCGGCGCGAGTCAAGGCACACCAGGCACTGCTCTCCTTCGGAAAGGTTGAAGCAGGTTTTGCAGTAGCGGACGTTCTCGCGCACGTTGCGGATGGCGTCGGCCAGGGCCAGTGCCTCCGACCGATGCACCCGCAGAATGTGGTACGCCAGCCGTTCCGCACTTTTGCGTCCGATGCCGGGAAGCTTCGCGAACTCGTCAATGACTTTGCCAACCGATTCCGTGATTTGAGCCATGCTGAACCTCGTCTTATCAAACCTGGGGAGGCACAGCTTCCGCCGGTCCCGTCCCCTCCGCCTCCTCGGTTCGAATTGGCTCGACGACGTTTACGATTTCCCCATCGAACAAGTCGATGGCTTGTCGCACAAGCAAATTCCGTTCCGCATTCTTGAACCGCCGCTGGCGACTTTGAGCCGCCGAAGGCACCGCTGCTGCGGCCGCCCCATTTGCCGCCGGAAGTTCCGGCAGCAGTTCAAAATCCAGCCGGATCTCAGTCCCCGCCGCTTGGGAAAGGGCCTGCTCCAGCCGGGCTTTACGCTCGGGGCGTTCGCACTGCTCCTTATTATAGGCTTTTCGGTGACGTGCCACTATCCTATTTGGCCCAGAAATTGCTATTGACTCCGCATTTGAGGCGAACTCTCGCGTCATATCTTCAATCGTAGCAAGGGCTTGCTTCCAAACAGCAGGCAGCATTTCAGCCGATAGAATCGGCCGCTCGGACACCTGTCCAGGGCCATTTTCAGCTTGCGTGGCTGGCGGGGGATTTTTTTTTTCCGCGAGCGGAGAATCCGCGGAATTTGTCGCCGGGGCGGGTGCCGAGACGTGTGCAATTGGCTTGCCAGAAGACAAATTGGCTCGGGAAGCAGCGGAACTGGCGGGCACGTTGCCATCCCGGACCTGCCCCAGCAGCAGTGGCAACTCGTCGAGGTCTTCCAGATTGCAAATTCTTACGAGGGAGATTTCCAGCAGCGTCCGCGTGTGCGTGCTGTGCCTCATGCGGGTGACGGACTGGTCGAGAATCTGGACGATAGCCAATAGCGTTTGAATTCCGAGCTGGGTTCCAAACTCCATAAGTAGCGGCCGCTCGCTAGGACCGGCATGGAGCAGGAGGTCTTCTCCGCAGCCCACATGGGCCGCCATCACGTCTCTAAAGTAGCCGACCAGTTGTTCGGCGAACTGGCCAAGATCCACCCCTTCGCGGACCGCGGCATCGACCTCACCCAGCGCCGTCGCGGCATCGCGGCGGATGATGCTTTGCGTGATTCCCGAAAGGCGGCTGTTCTTGGCGGTGCCGAGCATGGCGTGGACATCTTCCACGGCAATCTTCTTGCCGCCGAAGGAGAGCAGTTGTTCCAGCAGCGACTGGCTATCGCGCATCGACCCAGCGGCGCGGCGAGCGAGAATCTGCAGCGCCTCCACATCTGCCTCCACCCCTTCGCTTTTGGCAATTTCCTCCAGCCGGGCGAGGATGGACCTTGTTTCGATCGGCGCGAAATCAAACCGCTGGCAGCGGGAAAGGACCGTAATGGGAATCTTGTCTGCTTCGGTTGTGCAGAAGATGAACTTTACATGCTCCGGCGGCTCTTCCAGCGTCTTGAGCAGCGCGTTGAAGGCCGGCGTCGTCAGCATGTGGACTTCGTCGATGATGTAGATCTTAAATCGGGCCCGGCTCGGCCGCACGTTCACGTTCTGCCGCAACTGGCGGATTTCGTCGATGCCGCGATTGCTGGCGCCGTCGATTTCCAGCACGTCGACGTCGTCCCCCGCGGCAACTCCCTGGCAGACGTCGCATTCCCCGCAGGGCTTGTCGGTCGGCCCATTCACGCAGTTCAGGCACTTGGCAAAGATGCGGGCGGTGCTCGTTTTCCCCACCCCGCGGGCACCCGTGAACAGATAGGCGTGTCCCACGCGCCCCGTGGCGATCGCGTTGCCCAGCGCCTGCGAAACCTGGTTCTGCCCCACCAACTCGGTGAAGTTTTGCGGCCGGTAGCGGCGGGCCACCACGACATAATCGCTGCCGAAAGCGTCGTTTTCAGGTGACATGGCCATGGGACACTCGTTGGTCGTGACCGGCTTCAGTCGGTCGCGGATCGCCCTCTTAACCCGCTGAAGCGGGTTACTACTAAACGGGACGAACAAAAAAAGCCGCTGCCCGTGAGTGGCCCTCGCACAAGAGTACCCCGCTTATGGCTGCTCCGGTTAAGGCCTGACCAGGTTCACGGCTCCCCCTCGCGAGGGCCGCTCCCAGGCAGCGGCGGCTCGGAAGTTCAGTTGTAGGCGAAAGGGAGCGGCTCGTCAAACGCCCCCCGGTAGTTGGGTTTTGATGGCTTTGCCTAACGAATGCCTTCTGCCCAACGAATCGGCGGCTTGCCCAACGAATCGGGGCGCGGCCCCGGCCTAAATCTGGGCCAAAATCTCTTGCTTGCGTTTCTCGAAATCAGCCTGCGTAATTAGCCCCTTCTCGACCATCGCCTTGAGTTTTTCCAGCCGCGCCATCGGGTCGTCGGCAGGGGGCACGACCGGCGGGGCAGTGGTCGCCGGAACGCTCGTGTTCACATTCACCTGCGAGGCACCGGCCCGGATGGTATCGACGTGCATTTGATGGCGGGCTAGACGCGCCTGCTCCTCTCGTTCTTGAGCCAAGCGATAAATAGCAGCAGCAGACTCGGCGGTCTCAAATCTCAATCGCAACCGGTAGGTGGGGTTTTCTCGAAGAAAACTTCGGCTGGGGTCCGAAAGCCGAGGCACGCGCGGGGACGGTTGTTTAGTTTGTTTTCCGTCTG
>JBKJNY010000090.1:0-121935 GCA_046593355.1 Pirellulaceae bacterium
TTCTCCGCCTCGTCCAGCAAGGCCGTCGCTTTGGCCAGATCCTTCGGATCGTAGAACTCATGGAACTCCAGGGCAAACTCCACCGCCAGCAGGAAGATCTCGATGTCCGCATCCTGACTGACCGAAAGCGTGAACTTCCCCTGCTTCTCCTTCGCCAGCGCCAGTTCCCGGATGTTCGCAATCCGTGTTTCGAGCCTTTCCTGCTCCTCCTTGGGAAGCTCGATTCCCTCCGGTGGCAGGATGCGCTGGATAGCCGGCACTTGGGCCAAGGCTGTCCCCGACCAGGAAACGACGGTCGCGACAAAGGCCACCAGGCAAGTCAGCGTTCGCATGTGTGCTCCCCCATTCAGGGCATTTTATTCATGATTCGCAGATTGTTTTTTCAAACATTTGCGGCTGTGTGACCGGTCACAAGTCGTTTGTTCATAATGAAATACGACGATCAACGTCGTGAATCAACCTGACTGAGGAGCGAATTCTTGATTCATCACCCTTGGCCTTCCGCATCACCATGGGCCGGTGCGTTCATTCCGCCGAAACTCCCTTCCTTGGTCTCAAAACTCCACGCTCAAACCTCTGCTCTCCTCGCTCCCCCAATAGTATTCAGTTACTAGTGACAATGTCAATATCTAGTGACGAATTATTTCTGGAAAAATTTGCCCCACTTCGGTGGGACCAAATCGCAGATGCTTGTCCGAGCTTGCCTGCGTTACCGGCATGCAATATAACCAACCGGTAGAGGGGCCAATACTTAAGGAGTCAAACCATGCTTCCGCGGTTGCTCTGGAGTAGCGTCTGCTTCCTGACCCTCATCTTCAATATGCCCGCGTTCGCGGCCAAGGTGAAGGAGAAGTCTCCGCCGCCGGACGAAAACTCCCGCCCGGCGGAGCTAGTGAAAATCGGACTTGAGGCAGAGCTTGCCGGTAATCGCGAGTCGCGGCAGTTGCATCTGCAAGCGGCGCTCGACATTGAGCCCGAGTACGCGCCCGCCCATTGGCACCTCGGAGCAGTCCGCGTCGGAGAGGAATGGATGCCCGTGGCAAAGGCCTCAGTCGCCATCAGCAAGTCGCCGCAGTATTCGTTTTACCGAGCCAAACGGATCGAACTGGACGGCAGCTTGAAACGAGAGCTGAATCTGGCCCGCTGGTGCGCAAAGGAAGGAATGCACGACCGCGCCCAGTTTCACTATTCCCTGCTGCTCCATCACCCAGAGATCAATGAATCCACTGCGAAAGAAGCAATCAAGCATCTGGACCTGTTGATGGTGGACGGCGAGCTTCGCGCTCGAGGCGAAGCGAAAGAAATGCTGCGACACGCTGCGGCCGATCAGGCCGCCTGGAAGACTTGGGAGAAGAGGTTTTCCGACTGGCAGAAGGCAGTGGAAGGGGGGAGCGAGTCTAGACGCAAGTTCGTCCGAAAAAGTCTGCAATCGATCGACGATTTCCATGTGACGCTACTAATTGAGTCCCACCTCCTGACGGCAGGCGAAGCATGGTCGCTGGAATTGGTGGCGCTACTTGCGAAATTTCCTCAGCCCCCAGCCACTACGGCTTTGGCACGCTGTGCAGTGCTTTCATCTTCGAAATCCGTGCGGGAAGCAGCCATCGCTCAACTCAAAATGCGCAAACTGCATGATTTTGTTCCGCAGCTATTGGCCGGCCTGACTCCGCAGACCAAATCGCAGTTTTTTGTCCGCATTGGAAATGACTGGACCGTTGATATTCGGCATCAGGCAGTTACAGAGGACGCGCAGCAAAGGGTGGTGACGGCCGCGAGCGAGCAGCACCGTGCGGAATCGGTATCTGTAGTTGGGTCCAGCTGGAGTCCCGGTCCCGCATTATTCAGTCTCGACCAGGCGGCGCAAAAAGCGCAGGCTATCAATCAAATGGCCCAGTCTCAGGCTCAGGCGGCTCTGCAGCGCCTAAGGGAAACCGAACAAATGGTGGCGATGCAAAACCGCCTGGCGGAAATCAGCAACGCCACCTTGTATCAAGCTCTCGAAAAAACAACCGGTCAGCAGATTCCGCGGGAACCAGGCCCGTGGGGAACCTGGTGGACAAGTTACAACGAAGTCACCTATGAGAGGCCAACCACTTACTATGTCCAGCACTACGAAGTCCCCATTTACCGCCCATTCGTGACGATTGTGTCCTGCTTCCCTGCCGGTACGCCCGTCTATTGCGAATCCGGCCCGCAGCCGATCGAATCGGTTCGTCCTGGCGACCGCGTGCTCTCCCAGAACCCCAACACGGGTGAACTGGCCTTCAAACTGGTGCAGAACGTGACCGTCCGGCCTCCGTCCAAGCTCCGCAAGATCACGCTGGGCGGCAGTGAAATCGTCACCACGCTCGGGCATCCTTTTTGGGTCAACGGCACCGGCTGGAAGATGGCCAAGGAGCTGGAGCCAGAGCAGAACTTGCATACTCTCACTGGCGCGGCAGCGATTGTCAAAGTGGAAGAGCTCCCCAATCCCGACCGGGCGTATAACCTGGTGGTTGCGGACTACAACACCTATTTCGTCGGCTCGGCGAATGTGCTGGTTCACGACAATATCTACCGCCAGCCGACGCTTGCCAAAGTGCCAGGATTGATCGAGGCGGGACGATAGCCCGTCGCTACTTGCTTCCTCGCTGGTTCCGGATAGCGTTCATTATTCGACATGTCCACCGCACTATCCGCCGAAGTTCTTGAGGACAATGTCGCGATGTCCCTGGCGCGTGGCATTGCTGCTGCCAACCGTGCGGCCAAGGAGGCTGGCGTCGATTTGCCTGACTCCATGGTAACGATCACTCAGGTGAGTGATGAGAAGCCCTGCTGGCGAATCAACTACGGCCCCAAAAACTACCGCAACCGTCGGGGCGGGGACGTGATCGTGGAGGTCGATGCGGCGGACGCAAGCATTCAAAAGGTCTTGCGAGGACAGTAGGAGGGACGGTCATTTAGCGCGAGAATGTCCGCTCAAAATCTTCGTGGCTCCCGATCCAAAACCAAGTGATGGTATTGCCTCGCAAAAGCCCAACCGACCGGAAGTCGCGAGTGACTCGCGCCGACCACAACTCTGGATGTCCCGCCAGCCGATGAAAATGCAGGCTCGGATGAGCGGGGTTAGCCTGAAATAGCCCATAGGCTTCCCGCGCCTGTTCTCGCATTGCTTTGGGAAGCCTTCGGTAAAGTTCCCAAAACGCAGGCACGGTTTGCGAGTTCATAGGTCGTCCAGGTCGAGAGGCTTGGCCTTTCGCTGGGCAATCTCCTTTTTCACCTGATTCACCAACTTGTTCAGCTTCGGACGCGGAGTTGGATCGCTCAGTATCTTCTCCCACGGATCATTGGCCGGTTCGGGAAACACGACGAGCACTTCCAGAGGGCCTTGCTCGGTGGGCTTTTCCGAGAGCTTGATCTGGCCCTTTTCGTAGATCGCCTTGACTGCTTTCATTGCTATTCCTCTTCCGCTTCATTCTACACCACGGACGCTCGCGCCGCGGCACCTTACCCCACGGGCGTTACCTTCTCCAGCAGCTCTGCCCCGCTCATCCGGAACGCGGCGTTGTGGGGGCAGGCGAAGACGCAACTGACTTCTTCCTCTGGGCCGACGATGTCGTGGCAGAGGTCGCACATGGTAGCCCGGCTGCGGAGGACGGGGCCGTCGTCCTCCTGGTGCATGTTGATGTTGCCGTAAGGGCAGTTGGCCGCACACAGGCCGCAGCCGATGCAGTGGCTTTCGATCAGAATCTCTTTGCGATCCGCCTGGCGGTGGATGGCGTCCACCGGGCAGCCGACCAGGCAGTAGGGATCGGTGCAACTGCGGCAGGCGCTGGCGACGAGCCATTTGTCAAACCGCAGGCCGTCGCGAATGAGGCGCGTCACGCCGCCGTGGGTGTCGGCGCAGGCCTTGGTGCATTCGTCGCAGCGGGTGCAGGCTTCGAGGTCGAGGACGAGGAGCTTTTGGGCGTTGTAGAGTCCCTGATCAAGGAACTCGGCGAGCAGCGGGCTGCTGGGGCTGGTCTCGCGGGAGTTCTTCTCGGGCTGGCTTTGGCGGGCGAGGGAGCGGCGGGCTTCCGAGACGACTTGTGTTTTCAACGTCGGCACTCGCAGCAGCAACTCGCGAAAGTCCTCCTTGCCGATGCGGATGATTTCCACGTCGTCGAGCGCCGTGCAACTGGCGGTGCGGCGGCTGGAGAGGCCGGAGGGAATTTCGGTAGCCACTTCCGGCCAGTCGGCAATGAGACCGATTTCGCCAAAGTGCTTGTCCGGGCCGAGATAGCTGAGAACCTGCTCGCTGCCGCCTTGTGACATCGAGACCTTCACATGTCCGATGCGGACCATGTAAAACGCATCGGCCGCCTCCCCCTGGCGAAAGATAGTCTGGCCAGGCTCCAAATTCAGCAGCGTCACGCGGTCCTGCAGAAAATCCTGGCAGACCAGCCGTTCGTCCAGTGTGAGCGATGCAAAAAACGGAACCCTCTGCAAGTGGCTGGTAATTGCCCGCTGCCGATAGACGCCGTCCAGTTGCCGGCGGGCCGCGGGGCTCCGCTGCAAGGTGAACAGGACGTTGCGGCGGATGATGTAGACCTCGCCGTCCGTCAGGGCCCGCACCGTCGCCGTCCGCGGGTAGTGATTGAGGCAAGTCATCTCGCCGAGAATGAGGTCTTCCTCGGTCATTTCGAAATCGGGCGGGCTGAAGGTCGCTTCTTCCTTCCTTGGCTCGAAGAAGGAAGCGAGCAGTCCGGTGAGACCCTTCCGCTGCTTCTTCTTCGCCAACCGCGGGTCGCTCCGCCAGCCGCCGAAACGTCCCTTATTCAGGATGAAGGCCGTCGAGCCATGCTCGCCCAGAGCACAAAGCTCATCGCCCGCTTTCACTTCCCAGCGGACGACGGCGCTTTGGTTCCACTGGCGATAGCGGTAGGGGAGCGTGGACAGCAGGGCGCTGGCTTCCATTTCCTCCGGCGTGACGGCAAAACGCCCGGGCTTTTTCAGTTCGTCGTCATACCACTCGGAAATAATCGGCTTACGGAATGTGAGCGCGTTGGTGGGACAGGCCAACATGCACTCGCCACAGGAGACGCAGGACGATTCCCCCATCGGGTCATTCAGGTCGAAGCCGATGCGGGTGGAGAAGCCTTTGCCGGTGCGGCCGATGACAAAATTCTGCTTCACATCGGAGCAGGAGCGCGAGCAGCGGTCGCAGAGGATGCAGGCGGAGTGGTCGATCTGAATGAGGAGCGAGCTGTTATCCAGTGGGTGGACCTTCGCCGGCTCAAAGGCCAATCGCTGCGGCTGGAGATTGAGTTGCGGAGCGAGGGAATCGACAAGGCGGGCGAGGTCGCTCTGGGTGGCAGCGTCAGGGGGTCGGGAGTCTTTGGCTGCGAAGGTGTTACCAGATCGAGAATCAGTGACGCCAAAGACTCCCGACCCCGGAGCCAAATGCTCGCTCGCCAGCAATTCCAGCAGCACCCGCAGGGCGGACTTCACCCGCCCCGCCGATTTTTCGTCTTTCGCCCGGAGCGTGCTGACCACCATCCGCTCCTCCACCGGCTGGACGCAGGCAGGGACCAGCTTGCCACCGCCGCGTACGATTTTTTTGCCTGGATTGTTAGGGTCATCCTCCAGCCGCCCCAGCTCGACGGAGCAGACGCGGCAAACGCCGACCGGCCGCAGATGCTCCGCGTGGCAAAGCGTGGGAATCAGCGGCAGCGAAAGCGTCTTCTCGGGGCTCGCCGTTCCGCAGAGCAGGCGGAAAGCATCGTAGATGGTAGTCCGACGCGGAATGGTCTTGCCGGAGGCATCGACGAAGAGGATGTTCCCCTGGGCATCGGTCATCGGCACCGCCCGCGGCACTACGACGGTCTGCCCATCAATCAGCACCTCCACCATTTTCCCATAATCGCTCGCCTCCGGCGCGACATCCCGAATGAGCTGCCCATTCAGATCGCGCGCGAAGAGCCCCTCCTCTTCCCAGCGCTGGGCCTGTTCATCGAAATAGCGGTCGTCGGCCATGAATCTGTTTTAGCTTGGTGCAGCGAACGCGTATGCCTCGCCAGGAAAGTAACGGAGCAGGCTCATCAGTGGGTTAGCGGCAATCTGGCCAAGCCCGCAAATCGCGGTGGAGGACATCGTTCCTGCTAAATCGAGCAGCGGACCGTCTTTCTGGAACAGCTCGTCGATTTGCTGACGCGTAAGCTTCCGGTCCCGAAGCTGGGCGGAAACCTGGGCAATCTTCGTCGAGCCGATGCGGCAGGGGACGCACTTGCCGCAGGATTCGCGGGCGTAGAAGTGGGAGGCGCTGAACGCCTGCTCCACCAGATCCGCCGACTCGCCATAGATGGTGATTCCAGCGCCGAGCATCAACCCCCACTGCCGAAACAGGTTCATATCGAGCTGAAGTTCGCAGAGGTCGAAGGCTTTCAACTCCGGGGGGAGCATCTTGCGGATTTTGCCGGACAGGTGCTCGGTCTTGATGAATCGTGGCAGGAATCCACCGGACGGGCCGGAGAGGGCGACAGCTTTGAGTGCTTCGCCGCCGCGCATGCCTCCGCAGGTCGCAATCAGCTCACCGAGCGTGATGCCGATGGGGACTTCATACGCGCCGGGCCGCTCAACGTCGCCGGAGACGGAAAAGAACCGCCGCCCTTTGAAATGCGTGCCCTTGCCGAACGCCTCCGTCCAGCCCCGGTCGCCCGTTTCAGCCGCCAGTTTCGCGGTGAGCTGCGTCCACGGATTCCACTCTTGCCCCTGCTCCTGGAACCACTTTCCTTGGTCGCGGACGACGATGGCTGGAACCCAGGCAAACGTCTCCACGTTCGACAGCAGCGTCGGCATGTCCCACAGGCCGTTCGTTTGCAGCTCGGGGGGCCGGTTGCGGGGTTCGGCCCGCTGGTCCTGGATTGCTTCGATGAGAGCGGTCTGCTCCCCGCAGATATAGCCGCCGGGGCTGACGAAGACCTCGACAGGGAAACTGAGGCCGCTCCCCAGGATGTTCTCGCCGCACAGTCCCGCCTGCTCTGCCGCTTTGATTTCTTCTCGGACGGCCGCAATTTGCTCTTCGTATTCGTGGCGGATATAGATGTATCCCTGTGTTGCGCCGAGCAGCAAGCCGGCCAGGATCACTCCTTCCACCACGAGATGTGGCGTCCGAAGAAACAACTCGCGATCTTTGAATGTCGCCGGCTCGCTCTCGTCCCCGTTGCAGACGACGTAGGCTTGTTCGCCTCGCTTCTGATGCTCCTTGAGCGTCTCTTCCCACTTCTTGTAGGCCCTTCCCCCGGCTCCGCCGAGTCCGAGGAGCCAGGCAGTTTTCAGCGAGCCAAGCACGGTTTGAACCGCCGCTGCTTTCGCCTCCGCATCGATGGTTCCCGTGGCGTCCTTGGTGCTGGCCTGGATCAACCAGCGAATCGAGGCGTAACGATCCGCCGCCGGCTGGGCGGAGTAGATGTTGATTTGCCAATCGGCCTGGGGAGGCTGCCAGTCACGATCGGTGTCACCGGGGATGAGATTGGCGGACTGGCCGGAGAGCAGCAGGTCCGCGGTGCCGGCGATTTCCCGAGCGCTCCGCCCGTGAAGGTTAATAACGGAATGCTCGCCGCTCTCGTGATGGCGATTGTCATAAATCCTCGCCGCCGGCGCTCGGTCGCAGCGGCCCAGGCACGAAGCGCCGCAGATTCTGAGCTGACTTTCTCGTCCTCCCGCCGCCTCTCGAAGCTCCTGGATAACTCCTGCCGACCCCCGCAGGTGGCACGCCATGTCCTGACAGACGTGAATCTCCAATTCCGCGGACGGTGACGTACGGTAATGCGGAAAGAAGCTGACAACCTCCTGAATCCGGTACAGCGGCACCGCCAGCCGTTCTCCGAGCGCGACGAGCTCCTGCCGCGGCAGAAAGCCGTGCTTCGTCTGGAGTTTGTGGAGTTCCTGGACAATCATGGGGAGGTCAGGCTGGCGCGGATATGTTCGAGAACCTGCTTCAGTTTCTCGTCATGAGGGTCAAAGCCGGACGGTGAATCATACGGCGATCCGGCGAAGGTTGCTTCTTTCGTCAATCTCCGCTCGGATGGCAACGAGTGAAAGGAATTGGTCAGAATCGTCTGCAATGCGCCAGAGTGCTTTGCCAAGTCGCCGCTCTGCGGGTTGTCCGCGAGGTAGGCGGAGAGGGCGAGCGAGAATCGGACATGTTCTTCCCAGCGGCTGCCGGAAGAGGCTTTGCTTCGCTCGTCCGTTACGCTGGAAAGCAACTTGAGGAGAATGTCCGCTTGTTTTTGCTTGGAAAGCGCTGGTCCAGTGAGCCACACCCGTTGTTCCTTACTGATGACGGCCAGATGAGGAAACGCAACCCGCCCTGCAGCCGGATTGGGTTGCAGTCCGTGATGGCAGTCGAAGCAGAGGTGGCTGGCGAATTCGAACGGGGCGCGGCCGCTATAGAGCTTGTCTTGCTGGGTGGCGGTTGCCAGCTCACCGAGTCGCCAGGCTTCGAAACGAGATTTGACGTTTTTGGCAGCGCTCCAGTGAGCTGGCAAGTTGGCAAGCTGCGCTTCGAATTCAAACGTCAATCGCGGATGGCCGGCGGCAATCAGGTCGTGGTTTACGTCATAGCTCTTGCCCAGCATTTCTTTCGGGCCGATGTGGCACTCGGCGCAGTTGGCGGCGCGTGCGGACAATTCCGAGAGCTTCGCCGGGTTGCTCGGCTTATCGCCGCGCCGGAAATGAGTGAATTCCCAGTCCGCGGCAGCACCGTGGCAAGACTCGCAGGAGACGCCCGCTGTGTAACTCTCGGGACGCGCGACGGGCGCTTTATCGGCCGGCGGCGTAGCGTGGCAGCCAACGCACTTTTGCTGCAAAAACTTGAAGTACGATTCATCCTCCATCCCGGTCCGCCCATCACTCGTTAGCCTTCGGACCATGTCGAGTGACGGCTGCGTGTAGAGCAGCACGAAGGCCCGTGCATGAGGGTCGTCCGCAACGAATCGTGTGTACGAAACGGTGAAGTCATTTCCCTTGGCAGCCCCGTGGCAGCCGGTGGCGCTGCAACTCTGCGCGCCGACGAAGGGGTGGGATGCGGAGATTTGGGAGTTGGGCTCTGGGATTTGAGATTTGAGATTTGAGATTTGAGACGCGAGAAGCGGCGCGGTCGCAAGCGGCTTTGCGGGAGGATTGTGATACCGATGGCACTGGGCACAATCAAATCTCGCGCCACCGGAGTTTGCCGTCTCGTTTCGCGGGGCGTGGCAGCCGGCGCAGGTTTCGATGCCCGGAATCATGATGCGCTCGTCATCGGCGAGCCGGCCCGGCCGGACTGGCGCGGGAATCTCTTCGCTGGCCTGGGAATGACAGTCCACGCATTTCGCGGCGGCGAGGTGCGCCTTGTGGCTGAACTTCGCGTGCGTGAGCCAGACCGCCGGAATCGCGGCCGGCATCACTTCCACCGGCTGCGTTTGCTGCCAGGAATGGCACTTGGCGCAATTGTTCGTCCGGAGCTCCTGCAAGCGCTGCGCGGTAAGCAGCTTTGGCGGCGTGTCGAGATTGTCTGCCCGTCGATTGCGCGGCGTTTTTCCGGGGATGGGACGCTTAGGAGATTGCTTTTGGCTGGAGCTGTCCCCGTCGTCCGTGGCGAAACTCCCCGCCACTGCCGCCTCCAACCGTGCCGCTTTCAGTCCGTGTGGAATGGCCGCCTCGCCTCTGCCTGGCCCATGCAGCGGATGGCAACTCCGGCAGTGCTGTTCGTACTTGATGGGCTGCATGTACGCGCCGTCTCCCGCTGCGGTAGTTGTCGGCACATGACAGGACTCGCACTTGAGATGCACGAGATCCTTGCGATCCTTGCCCGCGGGTAGGGCCTGCCCCGGATAAAGCTGCCCCGGAGTCATGTGCAAGCGATGGCTGAAGCGGATGTTGCCGGGGTCCGACTCTGTTTCGAGCGAACGAAATGCTGGGTGCGGCTGCCGATCTCCCTCGTCGCCACGAGCAAATCCCGATACATCCTTAAAAGGCGCCTCGCCCATCGAGTTGCGGTGTCCGGCTATCTTGCTGTGGCAGCGAGTACAGTTTTGATCGTCCGTGCGTACCAGCAGGGCCTGCTTTCCTTGATGCTCGCGGTGGCAGCTCGCACAAGAGTCGACTTCATGGGCAAAATGATTGTCATGATGGATCGCCGCCTTGTGGCAGGCGTTGCACTTCGCGTCCGTTTGATCATGCGTTGCGCCGAAGGAATCACTGCGCGTCGGCACAAAAGGTACATGGCAGGCCCGGCAGTCGCTCTCCCAGCGGGCATGTGCGATGGCCAGCACACCCGGCGAGACTTGCGTGGCCGCCGGCCTTCCTCCTCCCAATACCCAGGCGATATAGAGCCCCCCGCCCAGGAAGAAGAGCAAAGACAGACCCACCTTCGTCCGCCCCAGCGCCCCGCGCGCGCGGTGATAGGCCAGCGGAATGCGCAGCGCCCGCTGCTTGGCTGATTCTCGCTCGCGCTGAAGAAGCTCATCCATCAAAGTCCGTTCTAGCCAATTCGCAGTGCCAAATATACATGCCCCGCCAGCAAGACCACCAGCGCGATGGAAAGCGGCAGATGCACCAGCAGCCAGGCATGCAGCCAGAATTGCAGCCGCTCTTGCCAGGCCAGCTCGCTTCGCCGCCGACAAAGGGCTTCCATTTGGTCAATCGCCGACCGGACCGCGGCTGGGGACTTCTGCCGCAAGTCCTCAAAATACCGGCGGGCCTTGGCCTTGGTGCTCAGAAGTCCCGACGAACTTCGTCCGCTCGTCAGATAAGGTTCAATCTCTTGCCGCATGGCTGCGACCAGTTGGGGGGCAGCAGCGCGAGCCGGCCGAATTAGCTCCGGATCGAGCGACCGCGCAACAACCGTTCCCACTCGCCGCGCGACACCGACACGCTGCTTGCCAGAATTCCTCGCTCCACTTCCTGCCGCCGCCAATTCGTCTTCCGCTCCCTCGCAAACCTCGATCACCAGGCGGCGGGCATCCTCGGCCAACTGTCGTGAAACTTCCTCAATCTGGCTCGCCACCGTCTCCTCCGGCACCCGGTCCAGGAGCAGCCGCGGCAGGATGTTCTGCATCGCCAGGCCAAACACCCCACTGCCGACGACCAGGAGCAATAGCCACATCAGGATGGAAGTGTAAGTTCCCCCGAAGGATACTCCGCCGTGCAGCACAACAAGTGGCAGCACGAGCAGGCCCAGCCAGATATGGGCCTTCATCCAGGTCTGCGTCTTCCCCAGCCAGCGGCTGGTGCGAAAGAGGGGCGTCTTCCGTGGCCATAGCGCGAACTCGAACAGAATGATGAGGCCGGCCACAATTCCCAGCACCAGCCCAGGCACGCTTCCCCCGCCCGGCCAAGGACGACCGGCGCGGATATAAGAGCCATACCAGACCGCCGCCCCAATTGCTGCCGCCAGCGTTCCCAGCATCCAGGCCAAATGAAGCGGCACGAAATTCTTGCGGTCAAACAGCACGGAAACGACGCACTCCCAAAGACGTTGCAGCGGCAAAGCGAAGCTACTCTTGTACTTCGCTGCGGTGGCGGCGTCAATTTGCTGTGTCACTCCGTTACGCGGAGTCCCACGCGAGTAGTAATTCTGGCGGAAGTAGCTCTGGATTGGATTCATGGCCCATCAATCCCATTCCAAAGAATCTCTTGCCCTCCCTCCGCGAGACTCCGCGTCCTCCGCGGCAACCTCGTATTCTCTTGGCCTTCCTGCCGTGTCCTCGGTGTTTTCCGTGTCCCATCCCCCGTGTTCGTTACAGCGCTGGGCAACCAGCGGGTATTTCATTTCCGGCGTGCTGCCTAGGAGTAGGAAGGCGAGCGAGGGGGACAAGAAACACAAAACCCCCGGCTGGCATGGCACGCCGGGGGCTTGTGTTATCTTGGGAGCGGGACTGAGTTCGCAGTGGTGTGTGCGGTGCTCAGCCTCGCTGGCTTGGCAAATTACTTGCCGCAACCGCAGGAAGGAGCAGCCATCTCGCAGCCGCAGCTCTTGTTGCAGCGGTCACGATGGCAGCGCTCTTTGCAGCAGCGTTCCTTGTGGCAACGCTCTTTGCAGCAGCGCTGCTTGCGGCACTTGTTGCAATCATTGTCGCAGCCGCAGCTGGGGGCCTTGGCTTCGCAGGTCGGGGCCATGGCGGCGCAGGTCGGGGCGGCAGCGGCGCAAGTCGGAGCGGCGCAGCTCGGGGCGGCCTTGGCGCAGCTATTGCAACCGTTGTTGCAACGATTGCGGCAGCGATCCTTGCAGCAACGTTCCTTGGGGCAGCGCTGCTTGCAGCAACGCTCACGGTGGCAGCGGGGGGCGCAGCCATTGTCGCAGCCGCAGGCGGGGGCGGCGTCGCACCCGCAAGAGCTGCCGCCGCCGAACATGCCGGCGTTGACGGAAGAGGCGATACACAACAGACCGGCAGCCAAAGCCGCCACGATGAAGCGATTCATTGCAAAACTCCTAAAAACGGAACACACGGAGACGGAAACGGAAACAACCTGTCGCCGGAACCGCCGGCCCCGCGATGTTCTCGTAGGTGCGGCAGGCCGAGACGCTGACGTTCAGCGACCTTCAGCAACAATGCTGAGTCTAGGTTGTGCTATCGTCCCCCCAGATTTCCGCTCTTGACTTGTCCGCAGAGTTCCCGCGATTTTCCCGCCTTGCCGGGCCGGTTGCACAACGGATGACTGCCACGCGGGTTCTGACGCTAGCACGGGATTTTCCATGAGCGCGGCGCGATTTGCGGGCCGATACTTTGTTTTCCGCGGAAAGCAACGATCGGTCGCTCCTTGGCAAGATAGTCCGCGATCGCGCGTTGTAAGGAAGCCTTCCACGAGAGCCTTGAGAAAGTTGGCTACCAGATTCCCTCTTCCACCCTGTTTGCCGCGTAAGATATAAAGTGCGGACTTCATACACTGGAGAACTTTTCTCACGTTCTCCTGCCAGGAAATGCATCATCCCTATGACCACCACGCTACTGAGCCGCAGCCGAGCCACCCCGGTCACCAGCGGGAACCCGCCAACGGATGGGTTTCTCGCCGACCTACCCATCGTCATCGCCGAACTAGCCGAATCTGCCGAGAAGGGGAACCGCCAGCTCCTGGGACGATTGGCCCACCAACTGAAGGAAGCGGGGGAGATGAACGGTTATGACCGCCTGACCCCGTTTGCCGCCCGACTGGAACGGGTCGCCGTGGGAAACGGCACGCCAATGGATATCCGCGTGGCTGTGGAGGACTTGATTGCCCAGTGCGGAAAAGTGCGGGCGTAAAGTAGCCTGCTCACTCCGTGAGCAGGAATGTCCGCTCACGGAGTGAGCGGACTACTTTGCTGCTTCCCGCAGCGCCACCAGATACGGCACGGGTTCACTGCCCAGGGCGTTGAGCACAGTACCGCCCGCGGTGAAGCAGTGGGTGATCCAGTCCGGCTGGCCGTATTTCTCCAGGGCAGTTCCCCCCTCGCCGCCGCCGACATAAACCGGATGACCGGCATCCCTCAGCCGCTTGAGTTGGCTGATGAATGCCTTGGTGCCGGCTGCGAACTTGGAGTCCTCGAACATGCCGAAGACGCCGTTGTGGAAGGCGACGGCGTTCTTGGGGTTGGCCTTGTGCTTCTCGATGAATTCGCCGATTTTGGCCGCGAAGAGGGCGGAGGTCTTGGGCCCCACGTCAAACTGCTGGTCGGTCGGTTGGAGGATGTCTGTCACGGAGCCATCGGCCAGCACGGAGTCAATCGGCAGGACGAACTCAATCCCGTGCTGCTTGCCGGCCGCCAGCATCCGCGCGGCCTGCTCGACTCGCTCCGGTGGGATGTAATACGGCTTGTCCTTGTGAGCGGCGTCTTCGGCCACGCCGAGACAGAACTCCTTTCCTTCGAGCATTGCCGCCGCCTTTCGCAGTGACATTGCGAGTGAGCCGGCGCTGAAGATCGTGCTGATGGTGCCGCGGGCAATCATCGCTTCCAGGTCGTCGAGCTTGTCGATCTTGATGCCGCTGAATACCACGAGCTTCGCCTTGAGGCACTCCATCATCGGCTGCTCGAATTCAGCGGCGATGTACTTTCCCAGGGCCACCCGCTTCATCGCCAGCGGCACGATGGTGCTGGAAGCATCCAGACTGCCGGCCGAGAGGGCTTCGTTCACGTAGACGCTTCCCACTTTCTCAGCGAGAGAATTGGCCATTGCCGCGAGCTTCGTCGCATATTTGGCCAGATCTTTTTCCTTCGCCTTCCACAGCACCGTTTCCAGATCATAGGCCCGCACGTTTTCCAGCATCAGCACGCTGCCGGGCGCGGCTTTTTTGATCTTCGCAGCGGCGTCGTCCTTTACCGTGCCGGTCGCTTCGTCGAGCCAAGCGGTGATGACCGGCACATCGCAGCCGAGAATTTCCCCAAGCCGTTTGGCGACCTTGTCGAGCGACCCAATCGGCTTGTCTTTCTCCTTCCGCCCGCGATGGCCGAAGATGACCTGCTTCCACCCCTTCTGCCGGCCGAAATCCAGCGTCTCCTTCATGCTCCGCAGCCGGATGTCTCCATCGCCGATGGTCGGCCCCGGCTTGGCGTCAACATCGCCGCGGACGAGGACGGTGGTGCCGGAAGGAAGGTCCGAGAGCGAATCCAGGCGCGGAATAGCCTGGAGATAGTCGGCCAGCGAAAGTTCTTCGCGCGGCGCGAGGCCTTTGAGGATTTTGGCGAGTTGCAGAACGCGGTCGGGGGAGACGGGCATGGACAGATTCCTTGTGAGAAGGGACATGCCCAAGATATCAATTCAGGTGGCTTTATCGGAGGGGGAGGTCGGCATAGCTGATCGTGTGAAGTAGGATTTCGGCCAAGTTAATTTGAGCCAACCACCTCCAAAAAAGGTGCCAGTTCCAAGTACTGTCACGACAGAAATCAAATCTGTAAACATGCGAATCAAGTCGGAGTCCTTTGCGAGTTGAATGAGGAATTCCAATGTAATGGCTATCAACACTAATGGTATTCCGACGCCTAGATAGAAAAGAAAAATTGCAACAAATGCGATGCCCAACGACGTGATGGCCAGACGCACTCCCTCCATGTTTCGCACTGAATCTGGACAGTCGAGCGCGTCCCAAAGTTCCTCGCTGTGTTGTACCGCTGCTCGGGTACGGACAACTGTAATTGCGATGGCAACCGTCAAGTGCAACACGCAAACGCCGAGGCCGATGTCCAGGCGAAAGGCACCACATGTGACGCCCACCAACGAAATGGCCACCAGCAGATTGGCAATGGAGAACTGCCAGAGCTTCGTCCGCGGTCGCTTGATGGCCGATTGCTGACTCATGTCGTTTGACTGAAATATCAGGGGGCTGACGCCCCCCGCTCGCCACGTTCGCCGGCCGCAATCACAATCCCGCACAGCACCATGTTCGGCACGAACTGCGAATGAGGGCTGACGAGCGGTGCCAGGTGCCGCAGATCGCCGCCGGTGACGAAGACGTGTGGCTGCTCGGAAAGTCCCGCTGACATTCGCTCGATCACTTCCCGCACCGCGCCGACCGCGCCCCAGAAGAGGCCGCTGCGGATGGCCCCTTCGGTATTCTTGCCGACAACCGGCGGCGGGTGGTCCTGGCCGGTGAAGCTAGTTAAGGGCAATTGGTTGGTCCCGGCAGCTAAGGCTTGGGCGGTCAGCCGAAAGCCGGGGAGGATGACGCCGCCCTCGAATGCGCCGTCGGCGCTGACCAGGTCCACGGTGATGGCGGTGCCGGCATCGACGACGATGGCGGGACGAATCACCGAAGTATCAGGGGGCTTACGCCCCCCGCTCGCCAAGAATCGGGCTGCCACTGCTGCGGCCAGGCGGTCGAGGCCGACTCGATCGGGAAAATCAACGCGGAGCTCAATTGGCAGGTCATGGTAGGTGAGAATTTTGAAATCGTCCTGCGCCCGGTCCACTCGAACCCATTTTTCCAACAGCCTTTCCGCCTCGCGGTGGACACTGGCAACCCACCAAGTTGCCGCTCCTGAAGGCAAATCTCTAACAACCCCTTCCGGCAGCGGCAGAGCGGTGGCGCAATCTCGCACCAACTCGGGAGCCGGCAGTTCGCCGACGCTTTTTGGCCAATCACGAAACCAGCCGAGCTTGGTGGACGAGTTGCCGATATCGACGGCGATGAGAGGAGGCATGGAACTATTTTAGCCTGATGTGCGAGCCAGGTCTTGCCGGCGGGCGGCCACAAATCCACCCCGTTTGCCGAAAAATAAACCGCCGTTAATCAAGGAGAAAAGGCAAATTGAAAAATCATGGGAGGCGGAAATGTGTCCTTGCGGATGGTGCGCTCCAGTTTTCCTCCTCTTCCCATTATTTTGCCTTCCATCATTTTGCCAGACCGCCTTTCTGAGCATCCCGACGCGGTTCGCCATTTTTTAAGTGTCCAGCGATTGCGAAGTGAATGGCAACTTCCAATAATGAGGAATCTCGTTTCAAGGAACCTCATCGCAAGGAAGTAGTCATGGCAAAGAAGCCCAAGCAGCCGCGGAAGAAGGGATTGACGGAGTTTCGTGGGGAGTTCGCTCCTCCCTTTAGCCCCCGCGAAATGCAGAAGATGATGGCCCAGACGATGGCCTCGCTGCTGGGAGAAGAGTATTCCCCCGAACGGGAAGCAGCGGAGCACTTGCTCCATACGGCCCGCCGGGAGCGGAGTCCGCGCAAGGCCGAGCAATTGGCCCGCAAAGCCCTGGCGACCAATCCCGCACTGCTCGAAGCCTACGAGTTTCTCGCCGACCTCGCTCCCACTCCCGAAGAGGCCATCCTGCAACTGGAAACGGGGGTGCGAGCCGGAGAAGAGATTCTCGGCAAGAAGATGTTCAAAGAAGGTGCCGGCAATTTCTGGCTCATCCATGAAACTCGCCCTTACATGCGTTTGCGGCAGGAGTTGGCCAGCCAACTTTGGCACTCCGGCCGCCGCGAAGAGGGGATCGTCCATTTCCAAGAGATGCTGCAGCTCAATCCGAACGACAACCAGGGACTGCGGCAGTTACTGGCGGGCTGGTATCTGGAGCAGGGACGGCTGGAGGATACCCAGCGCCTACTCAAGCAGTTTCCCGAGGATTCGGCCTGGTGGACTTATAGCCGGGCCTTGCTGACCTATTGCCAGGAAGGAGAAAGTGAACGGGCCGGCAAGCAGCTCCGGCAAGCGGAAATGGCCAACGAATTCCTGGCCCAATATCTGGCGGGGACGGACCTCCTTTCGCCGGAACAGCCCGATTATTATTCGCCGGGAGAAGAAAGTGAAGGGATGATCTTCGCCCGCTACTATCTCCCCGCCTGGCGGAGCACCCCCGGCGCACTGGGTTGGCTCCGCAAGACGCTGAAGCTCAGCGACCGCCCGCAGCACAATCGGCCTGGCGGGGAAATCCTGGATGCGACGCTCCTGGCGCTTCCGCAATCCGTGGAGGAAAACTGGGAAGTCGAGGCGCGGCAGCTCGACGAAGAGATGGAGGTGGACGGGGAGACTTGCCGGCCGTGGATTTTTCTGGCCGTCGAAAGCGGCTCCGGTAACCTGATCCGAATCTACTGTACAGACGTTTATGTACACGACGAAGACATTCTAGAGCAAATCGCGGAATCGATGGTCAATCCCGTGACGGGAGACCCGCGACGGCCCGGCAAGGTGCTCGTCAATTCCTCCCCGCGCTCCAAGGCGCTCTACAAAAAGCTGAAGCCGCTCAAAGTCCGCTGCGAGTACCGGCCTGAGTTGAAAGCGGTGGAAGATATCCTGGCAAACCGCCTCGATTTCATCCGGCAGTTTGTGGTAGGCTTTCGGAACAATGCGGAGGATGTCGATGTCGCCGATCTGCTCGATTTGCCTCAAGACCCCGGCGAAGTCTGGCAACTTGATTTCCGCCAGTTGCCGATCTGGGTCGGCAGCGGCGAGGAGGCAACGAGCCCCAGAGTCCTCTTGATTGTCGACGCGGAGCAGGAACTCGTCCCGGCGGTAGACGTGCAGGCGGACCCCGCGAAGCCGCTGCGCCCCGAAAGGACCTTGCTCAAAGCCATGAGCTTTCCGGCAGTGGGCGAGCCGCGGCGGCCGGGCATGGTTCAAGTGAGGTCACCGGAAACGGCCGCGATGCTCCGCGATACGCTGGACGAGCTGCAGATTCGGCTGGAGGTCGTGGCGAGCCTGGATGCCTGGGACGAAGCGTTTGCCCACTTGTCCCGCAACATGGGTGGGAACGGCCCCATGCGTCCTGCTCTCGTGGAATTGCCTGGAGCGGCACCCGAGCAGATCGCCGGCATTTTCACCGCCGCGGCCGAGTTCTACCGCGCCGCTCCGTGGCGGCTCGTCGCCGGCGATTCTCTCTTGCGCTTCGAGTGCCCTGCTGTCACCAAGACGACCTGGTTCGCTTGCGTCATGGGTCAAATGGGAGAGACCTTTGGACTGGCGCTGTACGAGGACGAAGGATACATCCGAAACCTTTTGGCGGATCAAGATCTCGACCCTTCCCGCAGTATGCGCGGCTGCTCGTCACTCGCCTTGATGTATGGCGAGAGACTGGATGCGGCCCCGCAAGACGTTGCCGCCATCGAGCAACAGCATCTGCCGCTTGCCGCCCCGGAGGCCTATCCGACCCTGATGCGGGTCAAGCCTGGTATCGCCATTGGGCAACCGCTCTTGTGGGAAGCCAAGCTGCTGGAAGCCGCCATGCGCTCCATTCCCGCCTATCTCCAGCAGCGGACACGGCAGCGGCGGACGCTCGCGGTATCGGCGTTTGGAAAGAAAGTTGACGTGACGCTGGAGTTTGCCTAGTAGCGAGTTGCGGCGAGCGGCCTGCGTAAGCTGGCCGGTAACTCGAAGCCGGCGGAGTGGCAACGATGCGAAGTAGTGCCGCCTCACCGGCCAGCTTACGCTGGCCGCTCGCCGGTGAGATCACCGCCCGATTCGCGGCAGAAACCGTCCCACCCGCAGCATGTAGCTGCGGTAGTCGTCGCCAAACCGCTCCACGAGCTTGGCTTCCTCGATCCGGGTGCGGCGGTAGAGGAAAATGAGTATTACGGCACCGAGGACCGCGAAAAACCAGTTCGCCGTCGCCAGGCACACTCCCAGCGCTCCCAATGCGCCGGCCAGATAGAACGGGTGCCTGACCCAGCGATACGGCCCGGACGTGATGAGCGAATGTTCCTGCCGGGTCACTACCGTGTCCGTCAGGTTCTTGCCAAGGTTGTGGAAGGTCCACACCACGAGGCATCCTCCCATTGTCGCCAGAACCAGACCGACCCATCGCAGCCACATAGGCAACGGAAGGGACGACCACGCCATCCACGCGGGGCTAATCCACCACAGCAGGCCCCCGACGAACATGACCAGCGCCGTCAGCCGCAAGCCGAACAGAATGAAGGCTCCCTCCTGCCAGCGGTCAAGCCGTTCACTGGTGAAGGAGCGAAGACGGTAATACAAGGCGGGCGGAATGAACACCAGGCCGATGATCAGGAGCATCAGGCGGACTGTTTCGTCGCCGGTCACCGGTCGATCTCTCCCATCACGATATCCAGCGAGCCGACGATGGCAGGGACGTCGGCAATCAGGCAGCCGCGACAGAGCTCGTTGGTGACGGAGAGGTTGCAGAAGCAACTGCTGCGGGCGCGGGCCCGCCAGGGGATGGAGCTGCCGTCGCTGACGATGTAGAAGCCCATCTGGCCGCGAGGGGCCTCGGTTTCCAGATACGCTTCACCCTTGGGGAGCTTGGCGGTGAGCTTGATCGGCTCACCCCACGAGCCGCTGGCGGAGGAGTAGCGGTCGATGGCCTGGCGGACGAGGTCGATGGCCTGTACCACTTCCAACATGCGGACGTAAAACCGGTGCCAGCAGTCGCCCAGGATGGCTTCCTTGGGAACGTCGGGGTAGTCGTGATCGGCCGGGTACTTTCCGTTGCGTTCGCAGATCACCTCGAATGCGTAGCCGTCGTACATCTCGGTGTATCGCTCCTCGCCGTCGCGGCGGAGATCGTAATCGACGCCGCTGCCGCGAAGGACCGGACCGGTGCAGCCGTAATCGATGGCCATCGCCGCAGAAAGATAACCGATCTTGGCGGTCCGCTTAATGAAGATGGAATTGGTCGTGAGCAGCGCGTGGTATTCCTGAATCACCGGCTCAAACTGGGTGAGGAATTCCTCGCACGTTTTCACCCAGCCGCGGGGGAGATCAGCCGTGACCCCGCCGGGAGTGATGTAGCTGTAGGTAAGCCGCGCCCCGCAGGCTTCCTCGAACATGTCGAGGATTTTTTCCCGTTCGCGGAAGGCGTAGAGAAATGGGCTGAAGGTGCCGAGGTCCAGGCCGTAGGCCCCCATGCCGACGAGGTGGCTGGCGATGCGGCCCATCTCGGCAATGATGACGCGGAGGTGCCGCGCTTTCTCCGGCAACTGATGGCCCAGCAGTTTTTCCACGCAGAGCGACCAGCCGAGATTCATGTTCATGCCGGCCAGGTAATCCATTCGGTCGGTATAGGGAATCCACTGCCGGGGCGTCAGGTTCTCGCCGATTTTCTCCGCGCAGCGATGCAGGTAGCCGATGTGCGGCTCGACCTCAGAGACGATTTCGCCGTCGGTGCGGAGCACCAGGCGGAGCACTCCGTGCGTGCTGGGGTGCTGCGGCCCCATGTTGACGAGCATTTCGTCGGTGCGGACGTCAAATTCCACGATGCGGGGGTCGTCAAGCTGTGTGGCCATAGACGTATGTTGGGAGAGAAAGCCGTTAAGATTGTGGCGAATTCATTACCGGACTATCTTGATGATAAAGTCAGCGGGGCGTTTGCGAAATACCCGGATTCGGGGCGAATAGGAACGTGGGGGGTCGCGGCATGGTTGGTCGCCGAGGGCAGGTCGCGGTATTATGCTAAGAGCAAGCACCGCTCCCTCCGAGAGAGACCATGAACAGGAGAGTTTCACATGACTCCGGTAGTACCTTTCGATGAAGTTCTTGATTCGGCGGAGCAATTGTCCCCGGATGATCAGCAGGCGCTGATTGCGATCTTGCACCGCCGGTTGGCGCAAGCGGGCCGCCTGCGATTGGCGGCCGATGTGCGGGAGGCACGCCAAGAATTCGAGACGGGGAATTGTCGCCCCACCACCTCCGAAGCCTTGATGCGTGAGATTCTTGGATGAGGCGAATACTCTTGCAAGCGACTGCCTTCGTGCGAACCGCACGGCGGCTAGTGAAGAAGCACCCCGAGGCCGCTCCGATCCTCCAAGCGGCGTTTGATGCACTGTCGGCGGACGCTTTCCAGCCCGCGCTGCGAACCCACAAGTTGAAAGGGGAATTTGCCGGCTGCTGGGCCTGTAGCCTTGGCTATGATCTGCGAATTGTTTTTGAATTCGTGCAGCATGAAGGAGTCGAGGCTATCCTATTGCAAACGGTGGGGACACACGACGAGGTTTATTAACGCGGTCACTGCCAACCAAGGCGACGCAGAGAGTCTGGCAGCGCACGCGAAGGCGTTCCCAACCCAGAGCGAGCGGGTGCAGGCGGAGCCTGCACTACTTGGCGTCCTTGGTCAGCAGCGGGAAGTCGTCCGTGCGGAAGGGAGATGCCGGCAGCCGGGCACCGTTGAACAGGTTCGGCTCCGCCAACTCGTTCCAGGCGAAGCGGACGGCGACCGGTTTGGCGACCTGGTCGCTTTCCACGACAACCGTTTCACCATCGACGGTGGCCTTGGCGTCGACAAATTTCTGGTCCTCGCCGGCAACGGTGAAGTGAGTGAGGAGACCCTTGTTGCCGCGAGCGTGGAGTCCGCCGCCGTGCTTGAACTTGATTCGCACCTTGTTCCCTTCGACTGCCATCGAGTCGTAGAGCGGGCCGGAGAACGGCAGTGAGGTTTTTTCGTACGTATTCGCCAGAGCCCACAGTGCCAGCCGGCGGCCGACATCCTGCTTGTTTGGCGGATGAATGTCTCCCACGGTGGCAATGTCCGTCGTCACGCACATCCCCGTGTTCTTCAGCGAGAGTGTCTTGAACTGCGATTCCCATTGTTCCGGCAGCAGGTTGTTGCCGTATCGATAGGGGGCAAGCTGCACAAAAATAAAGGGCAAGTCCCCTTGGCCAAAGCGCTCTCGCCAATCGGTGATCATGGCGGGAAATAGCTTGCGATACTGCACCGCCCGGCTGACATTCGACTCCCCTTGATACCAGATCGCCCCGCGGATCCCGTAAGGAACGATGGGGTTAATCATCCCGTTAAACAAGACGGATGCCTGGTTGGGGTTGCCAGGTTGGAATTTCTCGCTCCGCTGCAGGATGGGGGCGAAGTCGGGATCGGTCTTGAGTTTTTCGTTGCTGGTCCAGGCTTCGCAGATGGTGCCGCCCCAATTGGTGCTGATAATACCGACAGGAACATCGAGCTCGGATTGCAAGTGCCGGGCAAAGAAATAGCCGATAGCTGAAAAATTGCCGGCCGTGCTGGGAGAGCAGACTTGCCACTGGCCGCTGATGTCCTCGACGGGCTTTTCCGACGGGTTATGAGCGACCTTGATCATGCGAATCTTGGGGTGTTTGGCCAACTCGCGCTCCAAATCAGGGCTGGTCGAGACGGCAACCGTCCATTCGGCATTTGATTGGCCGGAGCAGATCCAAACCTCGCCGACATAGACATCTTTCAGCGTGATTTCGTTCTTGCCTTTGATCTTCAATTCAAACGGTCCACCGGCGGCCGGAGTGGCGAGCTTCAGCGACCATTTGCCGTTGTCGCCGGCGGTGGCGGAAGCCTTTGTTTCGCCCAAGGTGACGGTGACTTCTTCCCCCTTGTCGGCCCAGCCCCAGACGGCCGCCTGGGCCTTTTGCTGCAAGACCATGGAATCGCCAAAGACCTTCGGCAGTTTCACATCGCCGCGAGCGGCCAGCGGAAATGCCGCCGCCAGGAGGACGAGCAAAGTCAAAAAACGCTTCATGGCAGAATCTCCAGGTGGGCGAATGGTAGCGGTGAGAAAGAGCCGATTCTAGCGGGGCGGACGCCCTTCTTCCAGCAAGGCACAAAAAGCGGCTCCGGGTTTTCCCGGACCCGCTGGAGTTTTCAACATTCACTTCCGCCGCCGCTATTCGGCCTGGCGGTTGCGTTTGGCACGCACCTGTTCATCGGCGAGCAAGCTGATGATTCCGCCGTCGATGGAGGAGGCCACTGGAGCAATCGCCCCGAACTCTCCAAAGATCTCGTCATGAGCGGAAGCCGGAGCAAACGCTTCACCCTCGCCCTCACCCTCCGCACCGGCCCCACCAGACTGCTGCGCGTTGAGGTGATTGATGACCAGCAGCACGTCATGCGGCGAAACCACGTTGTCCCGGTCGGTGTCAATGAACGGCGCCGTGTGGAAGCCCGCCGTTTCGAGGGCGTGGCTGCCATTGGCGTTGATTTCATTGATCACCAGCAGGGCGTCCACCGGCGAGATGGAACCGTCATTATTCACGTCCAGCGGGTTACTGGGATTGCTGGACGGGTAGCTGGTGCTCGTGCTGCCGCCGGGGGTGACCGGCGGATCGAAGTTGCCCAGGATTGGCAGCCCGAATTGATCTCCATACTGGATGTAGATATCGTTGCCGAACGGCACCGGCTTGTAGTCGATGACGGGCACGCCGTCGATCGGGTCCGCATGAATGCGGTCCACGAGCCGCGAGCCGCCGGAGACCAGGATGTACCACTCCGCATCTTCGTCGGGCGACACACCGGCGCGATTCGGCACGAACAAACCGAGATCGTCATTTCCGTCCTGATCCATATCGGCGGATACCGGCCGGTTGTTCGGCGTCGGGAAGCCGAAGCGGAAGGTGCGGTCGATGCTGCCGTTGCGGCCGAAGTCGATGAAGAACGTATTGTCGCGGTAGGTGGCCAGGTCGTCCCCGGCTACTCCGTCGTAGTTGCCCACCACCGGATAGCCATTCTGGCTCCAAGCCACCGCCGAGGCGAGGTCCACCTTGAAGTCATGGTTGGTATCAAAGTACCAGGTGGTCCCGGTGAAGACGCCGACTTCGTCGCCGTTGGCGGCGTTGCCGTCGAAGTTGCCGGCGACCGGCAGGCCGTTGATGCCGGCCGGATCGACGACGGCGATGTCCACGCCGGGCGTAATCACGCCGTCGTTGTCCACATCCACCAGCCATCGCCACTGCGTGCCGACCCGTCCATAAGCGGCCAGCTTGTCAAAGCCGTCCGCCACTCCGCCCGCCGCCTTCACAAAGTTCCCGGCGAACAAATTGTCGCTGGTATAACCCATGTAGTAGGTGATGTCGCGGTTGGTGAAATCGGCATTGTCCTGGTCGAACGTGGTGTTGCCGTTGGTATCAATCCAGGCGGACCCCGCGCCCCAGGTGCCGACTTCCGGCCGAGTGTCGACCGTGAAGCGGGCCACAAAGTCGCCGCCGGGGCGGTTGTCGCCGCTGGGGAAGAGCGGATTCTCTTGCGGCTCACTGGCGTTGCTTTCGCCATTGAGGGCGTTGCACAGCGGATCGGTCACGCCGTCATCGATGGTTAGCGTGAAGCGGTCATCCGGCAGCGGCCTGGCGAAGACCAGCTGAATGGTCGCCGTGGCCGACGAACCAGCGACTGGAGCATTGTTGACGAGGATGATCGAGGAAATCGGGATAATCCCGTTGTAGTCGCCAACGACACTGAAGTTACCCGGCACGACGGAGCCAGGTTCGATGGCGTTGTAGAGCGTTCCCGCGATTCGCGGCGGCAGATCCCGCAGGCTGATGACAATGGAGTTGACCAGGGGAGTCGGGCCGTCGGTGCTCGGCTTGGGATCGAACAGGTCGTAGAGATTGCCGGCGTTGTTGATATCCACGTCGGTAACTTGCGGGCCCTGCGTGTCGATCACGATCTGCAGGGTCGTCTGCACCACGGCCGTGGGACTGCCGGTGATGTTGCCGGCCACGTCCTCGGCGGTGACGAACAGCAAACGCGGGCCGTCGAATGGCAGCACGCCAATCGGCGTGATAAGCGACGGATCGTTCAGGCTAAGCCGCGATTCGATCTCCCAATAGCCGTTGGGATATTGATCGCCGCCGTCGAAAGGCGTGGCGACCGTCTGTCCCAGGAACACGTCGGTGGCCAGGTCGAACGCACCGCTATTGTTGGAGTCGAGATACAGGTTGATGACCGTATCGGCCTCCGCGCGGCCCCAGAAGGTGGGACGAGCGATGTTGGTGAGGTTGATCAGCGGCGTCGGGCAGTCGTCCGACAGGATCAGGCCGTCGTTGGCAACGCCCGGCGAACCGAATGAAGCCGGCGGCAGAATGGTATCGACGATGGCTTCCAGGGAAACGGCCAACTCGCCGAAGCCTTGGTTCTGCTCGGGCGCTGTGGGATCGATCATCTCGACGCGGGAGGAGATGAAGTAGCTGCCGTCCGGAGCCAAGGCGTCGTTAGCAAACGTGAAGGTGAAGACGCCGGGACGGCCAAGGATGGGCTGAGCATAACCGGCCAGCACGGCATCGGTGGTGTTGTTTTCGGTGACGAACACCGCTACACGGAAGCCAGCGCTGGGGGCGTTGGTTACGGTGCTGGTAACGAACGGGATGAGGATCGTCTCATCGGGCGGACTGCCAGGGGTAGCGCCGTTGCCGTTGGCAGGGATGTCGTCCAGGAAGCTCAGGCCGCCAACCTGGATCACGCCCGGGACGCGGATCAGGATGGTCGGATCATTGTCGAATGTGATGTCGTCAAACCGGGAACGGCCGGTGTCGCTGCTAAGACCGACGGCGGTCGCACCGGGCGCGCCGGTCGTCGGATTGGTCGCCAGGTTCAGCGGCGCGTCCAGCAGCTCGATATCAAACGGGACCGGAGCGGCCGTGTTGATGGTCGTGATGCTATAGGTGTTGATCGCCGTGGTGTTGGGGAGAACCCGCAAGTAATAGGTCTGTCCCGCGACGGCTGGAATGCGAATCCGTTCGTTGTCGGTGGCGTCGTTGATGCCAAAATCCAGGCCGCCGAGCACACCGTCCACAATCAGCGTGCCGTCCACGTCATAAAGCTCGACCTCGAGATTGCCGGCATTTGGCAATCCGGGCCGGCCGCTCGGGACGGTGGCCAATTGCGTGAAATACACCTGAATGTCCAGCGTACCGGTCTTCTCCGCCACGATGCGGAAGAAGTCGTTGTCGGCCGGCAGGTCGGCGAATCCGGGAACGGATACGAGGCCGGGATCGATGTTCGGATCGACGTTGATGGTTTCGTCAGCGCCCAGGTAGGAGGCATTGGCGATGTTGTCGTTCCATTCCAGCGTGTCGAGCTTGAAGAAGCGGATCGCTCCACCCGCGCCGGCGATGGGATCAACCCGTTCGATGTTGGTGAAGACTGTTTCCAGCGCTTCGGCGTTGCCGGGGCCAACCGAGATCGAGCCGCTGTCGGAGGTCGTCCCTTGCCGGTACAGGACCAGATCCCCGGTGCCGTTGTCTTGCACCGACAAGCGGTCGCGAGTATTCGCGGATCCACCGTCGACGTCGAACAGGACGGAATTGACAAGTGCGTCGGTTCCGAGCACGTCCGCGGCCGTGACGACGACCGTGTCGTCGCCGCTGCCGGCTTCGATGCGGACCCGCTCGAGAGTGGTGACGCCGCCGGCTGTTTGCAGGAAATTGGGCTCTACAAAGCCGTTCAAGTTCGTAAACAACTGGATCGTGGCGTCAAACTGGTTGACCGTGAGCACATCGTTGCCGGGCGTGCCGGAGATGACCAAAGTGTCGTATCCGTCGCCGCCGAAGTAGTTGTCCACGAGTCCGTCGTAGTCGAGCAGGAACGTGTCGTCGCCCGCGTCGCCACTCATGACGTCGGTCCCGCCGCCGCCACGGATGGTGTCGTTGCCGGTGCCGCCGTTGATGGTCTGGGCATCCAGACTGCCCAGGAGGGTATCGTTGCCCCCTTCGCCGTTGAGTGTGCCGAAGCCCGAAACAAAATCGTCACCATCACCTCCATTGACCGTCACTTCCGCGGAAGAGAACAGCGTGGCCAGGGTATCCGCCGTGAGCACCGTGTCGTTGCCGCCATTGGCATTGAACGTGAGCGTGTCCGCGTCAGCCAGCGAGACGCCATCGATGTTCACATCGTATTCCAGCCCGGCGATGTTGACCCTCGTTCCCGTTACGGTGATGGCGACATTGTCGGCTACCGTGCGGCCATTGACCGTTACCGCATCGGCGGAGCCGGCAGCCGCATCGACGACCAGGACCAGGTCCGCGACCTCGGTGGGAGTCAGGTCGGCAACCGTGAAAGTGTCCGCGCCCGCCAGGCCGCTGACAATGATCTGCTCGACGCCGTGGGTATCGACATTGGCTCCGCCCAGAATGGTATTCATGTGGGTCGGCGCAACGGCATTCGGGTTCAGCACGAAGGCATTCGCCCCCGCATCGCCGAAGAACCGCAGAATATCCGAGCCATCGTCGCCGCCGCTGATGTTATCGCTGCCGTCCCCTGGCTCCCAGATGAACTGGTCAATGCCGTCGCCGCCGAACATGAAGTCGGCCCCGGCATCATCGGCCACGCCGTTGCCGGTCAGCAGGAGGTCGCCGAAGCGGTCGTTGCCGTCTTCGCCGTACTCGTGATCCACGCCGGCACCGCCGATGAGGATGTCATTGCCCGCGCCACCGAAGATGTTGTCGGCCAGGGGCGTACCGATCAGCGTGTCATCCCCGATGCCGCCAAAGATGTCCGCGTCCAAGGAAGCCGACAGATCGACGGTGTCATTGCCCGCCCCGGCATCGACAACCTTCTTCAGGCCGGCGAGGTCGAGATTGAGCGTGATGATGTCGTTGCCGTCAAAGGTATTCAGTTTCACGTGGTCCATGCCGGCGCCGATGTTGACCTGGCCGCCGCCCAGCAGGATGGAATCGACTACTGGCGAGGTGACGATGTCGGCACCTTGCGTGCCGTTGACGGTCAGGTTATCGCCCAGCAAACCCGCGCCGCCATTGACGTTCAGGACTGTGACGCCGGTGAAGCTGAACGCCGGCGCGGCGTTGGAAGCGTGGCTGCCGTCGCCGCCGTTGGCCGGGTTATAGACAAACGTGTCGTCCAGGGCCGTGCCGTTCGCCGTCAGCGTGTCGCCGCCGAGACCCTGATAGATGACCTGTTCGATTCCGCCGGGCGACGAAGTGTAGCCCAGGGCGGCGAGAGTGAACGTGTTAACGAGCGAGAACAGCGACGTGTTGGTGGTATCGTTTACCGTCGCGGTATCAATGGTAAGGGGCGTATAGATGATGGTCTGGGTGCCGGGAGTTTCCAACTCGAACACGTCGCCCTGGGCGCCCGTGGCGGCAGCCGGCGGTCCGCCGGCGATGGTGACTTGCACGTTCCACACGGCGACGTTGGGGGCCGGCTCGCGGGCCACCACATCGTCGTCGCCCGCCAAGGCGTCGACGAACAGAGTCGCGACGTTGACGTACAGGATGGCCGGGCCAGCGTTGACGCTGACCGTGAAGTCCTGCACGCCGTCGGTCCCGGCGTGGGTCGAGGCGTCGCGAGCGATAATCGTGATGTCATCGTCGCCATTGGTTCCCACGATGAGGGCGGGTCCAACGCCGGGGCCGCCCACGAGTGTGACCCCCTCAATGTGATCCCAGCTCACGCGCTGGACGCCGGCGGCATTGAGGCCACCTTCGTCATTTTCCGGTCCGGTCTGCACCGCGAACGCGCCGGGCGGATGCAGGACGATCTGGTCCCCCGCGGTGCTGCCGATGGGGTCGCCGCCGTCCACGAAGATGGCGGTTGTGGCGGAGGGCGTGACATCAATGATGTCGTTGCCGGCCTGGCCGAAGACCTGGAGATCGTCCACGTTGGTGTAGTTGACCGTTTCCAGAGCTCCAACTTGCACGGACGTGCCCGTCACATTGATGATCTCGCCAGCTTGCGTGCCGTGGACTTGCAGGCGGTCGCTGCCCGCGCCCAGGTTGACGGTCAGCGCGCCGATGGCCGCGGCGTTGATTACCGGAATGCCTTGGATGGCCGGGGTGCTGGAAAGCAGTCTCGCGGTGGCCGCGTCGACGCCGGTGGGCGTGACGGACAGCACTTCGGCGCCGGAGCCGGTATTGGCGGTGATGGTGACGTCTCGCGCGTTGGCATTGGCGTTGAGGATTTCCACGCCCAACAGGACCACGCCTTGGCCATAGCCGTTGACGATGGTATTGAACGAAGTAAACGCAACACCCACCGCACCGGAGGCATTGCTGAGGTTGGCGACGTCGCTGCCCGACGAGGGGTTGCCGCCATCGATGCGCACCGTATACGGTAGCGGCGCCTCGAGGTTGAACGCATCGTCGCCGTCGAGACCGCGTAACTCCAGCTCGCTGATGCCGTCGGTGTTTAGTTGCGTCGTGACGAACCCCGACAAGGCGTCCGTGATCCGTACCGTGTCCGCTGCGCCGGTGACGAAGAACACGTCGCTGCCAGCCGTGCCGCTGAGCTCCAAGGTATCTTCGCGAGCGCCGGCACCACCGCTGAGGAAGCTCACGCTGCCGTTGCCGCCGATATGGGCAAACGTCAAGGGAACCAAGGCCGTGCCAGCCGCGGCACCACGAGAGGCGATCGTGCCGGCATCGGGCGCGGAGCCCGGCGTGAAGGTCACGAAGTGACTGCCCGCTGGAGTGGTGTGCGTCAGGGCGTCGGTGCCCCCCAGGCCGTTGATCGTCAGGTGCTCCACGGTTGCCAACGTCACCAAGCCCAAGGCGTTGACTTGCACGGTACCGGCGTCAATTCCAGTGGGTGAGTAGTTGATCGTGTCCGCGCCTCCGGTGCCGTTGACGACGACCGTGTCCGAAGCGGTGGGGTCGCCCCCTTGCACGGTGATGGCCACGCCGGCATGGGGCGTGACGGAGAAGGCATCGTTGCCGAAGCGGCCTTGGACAACGACTCCTGTGAAGTTAGTGTTGGCGACGTTGTAGCGAATTACCGCGCCGTCGTTGATCCAAGCGGCTGTGATGCCGACCAGGCCGACTGCGATGGTGTCGTTGTCGTCGGTCCCGCGGATGGTCAGCGTGCTGGCGGCCGTGGCGGAGCTGATCCCAACGAGCTCCATGTTGGTGACATTGATGTCGCCCACGCCGGAGTTGTCGATCAGGCCGTCGGTGGCCCGAGCACCCTGGGTAAACCTCGCATTTACAGGCACGGTGACGTTCAGCACGTCCCCGGAGATGGGGTCGCCGCCGTCGATGTTGACCGTCGTCCCGGCGCGGTTCACCAGGTTGACGGTATCCGTCCCCGTGAGGGTCTGGATGTTCAAGGAAGAGAAGTTGCTGAAGGACTGCAAGTTGTACAACGGCGCGCCGCCAACCAGGTCGGTCACGCGCACCAGCTCATTGCCGGGCGTACCGGCTCGGGTCAAGTCGGCATCGAAGAGGTCGCGGCCGCTGGTGCCGGGGTTGGCCGGGGCGGTGCCGCGGAGCGTCAGGCTGTCGGTGTCGCCCGCGGCGCCTGACGGGCTGCTGCCGTTGACGATGATGTTGGTGTTGAGGAGGTAATTGACGACGGCAATCGAGGTGCCGGTGGCCGCGTTGTGGACGAACAGTTGCCCGGCTTCGGGAGCGGACGGGGCGATGACGATGTTTTCCGAGACCCCCAGCACGCCGTTGTAGATCAAGAGATCGCCGTCGGTGATCGGGTCGCCTTCGTGGAAGTAGGTTTCAATGCCCCAGCCCAGTGGTGTGTTGTCCGCGTAGGGGGTGAGCTCCAGGGTGTCCACGCCGGTCGGCGCGGCCTCGGGAGTGTACGGGAACGGGCCGGACGGAACCGGCGCGGCAAGGTCGGCGTGGCCCCCCAGGGCGTTGATGCGCGTGACGCCCGTGAAGAAGATCGGCGGGCTCAAGTCGTCGGCAGCGGGGGGTGCGCCCAAAGCCGACTTGACGCCGATCTCGAGGGAAAACTCGTTGACGCCGTCGGCATCCGCGCCGGGGAACGGCGACCCGATCGAGTCGACGTCGCGACCGATGATGCGGTTGTAATCGTTTTGCACGACGCCCACGGTATTGTTGTCGCCGAGGATGTTGACGACGCCGTTGCCCGGCGTGGCCAGAGTCCATTCCATCTCAATGAAGCTGACATCGCTGCTCAGGGTCGGGCCAATGCCGGCCGTGAAGGTGACGATGGGCGGCTTGTCGCTGTTCGAGGAGACATTGAGCGGCGCGCCCGGAGCTGCCGCCAGGAAGAGCACGTCCCCGTTCACAAACGGCGGCGGCGGGACCGGCGGCAGCGGATCGTTGCCGCGCAGGAAGAGGTCGATCTGGCTGGCCGGCGCGATGGTCAAGCTGAAGAAGTCGCCGCCGGTGGCGGCTTCGTTGCCGCCGCGAATGATGGTGTTCGTGAAGGTGACGCCGCCGCCGCTGGTGCCGAAGTTCGTCGCCAGCATCGCCCCCAGGGTCGCATTGCTGAAGGACACGCCCGCGTCGCTGATGGAGTTGTCGAAGGTGTCGCTGCCGTCGGCCACGGTCGGCTCGTTGAACGGAGCGCCCGAACCCAGACCGGTGCTGCTCAGACCGAGGATGGTGATGACGTCGTTGTCGCCGGAGTTGTTGCCGTCCCCGTTCATGGTGAAGTCGCCGCTGATGTTCTGGACGCGGATGTTCGGCGCGAAGACGGTCGGACCGGTGTTGATGACGATGTTCGCCGAGGTTGCGCTGTCCGGAGACACAACGATGCCGATGTTCGGCACGGTGCCGTTCAAGGCTTCGAGGAACGTGCCGTAGGACACGTTGGTGTTATCCACCACGGTCACGTTGTTGGCCGCGCCGCCCTGACCGTCGATGGTCAGTTGCTCGATGGTGGTGTAGTCGAGGGTGGTGCCGAGGCCAAGAATCTGACCGACGCCGATAGCCGTCAGGCTGGCGGTGATGGCATCGTTACCCGCCGTGGCGTTCACCGTTAGCGTATCGCCGCCGGCCAGCGTGGCCGGATCGCCGCCGTTGACCGTGACGCTCGTGCCGGTGATGGCCGCCGTGACGTTGACGACGAAGTCATCCTGGCCGTCGAAGCCGTTGAAAATGTTGGCTGCGGTCAGGCCTCCGCCATTGATATTGACGATGTCATTCCCTTCGCGTGCTTGCACATTGGTCTGCACGGTGGCCGTGGTGTCGTTGACGTTGACCACGTCGTTGCCGGTGGAGGTGCGGACGTTGAGGAATTCGAGGCGGTTGGCGGCGTTAGCCAGATCCGCCGTAATTGCGCCGTGGGCGTAGTTGATCGTGACAGGAGCAAAGTTGGTGAGGGCGGTCGAAACCGCGGTGATATTGAGGCCGGCATTATTCATCGGCGTAATGCTGCCCACGTTGGTGATGGCAGCCGCACCAGCCAAAGCAGCCGTGCCCGAATCATCAACATTCAGCGTATCTGGCGCTCCGGCAACTCCAAAACCATCCGGCAATACCGTCAGCGTACCCAAAACGGTATCCAGTGAGCCGTCGAATGTGTTGGCATTAAAATCCGCCGTCTGATTGCCGACGGTGAATGTGTCCGCACCGCCATCTCCTGACAGGACATAATTTGTCCCGGCCGCAGTCGAGAGGATATCGACCGTGTCATTGTTGCCAGTGGATTGATAAAGGAAGTCTTCGATCTCCGCGTAGTTGATCGTCGCCGGTGCAGCGCCTGTCATCGCGGCGCTTGTCAACGTGATCAAATCGCCGACAATTGCCGCGGAGAGTCGATCGTTGAGTCGAATCTCATCGTCATCGGCCGCGGTTTCGCCGCCGGTGATGTTGATGGTGCCGGCGAGATTATCGAGCGAATTGGTACCAACAGGTGTAACTCCGCCGAAGTTATTGAAGCGGTCGCTTCCCCCCTGGCCAAAGAGGCTATTGATCGTCGTGGCCGCCGTGCCGATGAGCGCCCAGTGATCCCTGCCGTTGTCATCCGCCGGTTGGCCGAGAACGCCGGGGGCGATGTGGCCGTAGGTTTCCAAAGTGAACGATGCAGCGCCGGCAGTCGCCGGGGCGGTGGTGTAGTTCAGGCGGAACGTATCCACGCCGCCACCGCTGTTCAAGTTCGCCATGATCCGGGTCGTGTCCTTGCGGGCGAACCGGAAGGTTTCGAACGTCCCCGCGTTGTCGAGCACGCGCACCGAGGCAAAGCCATTGAGCGGGCTGCCGACGTTATCGATGGTCAGATCGTCGTTCGTTCCCGCGCCACTCGGCAGAATCACATCGAAAACCGCCGCGGGAGTGTCGGAATCGACGGGTTCCAGGCCGGTGAAGCTGACGAACAATTCATCGCCGTTTGCTAAGCCGGTCGCGCCTGCGCCGCGGCTGTCGTCGCGGTCCAGAATCCAGGTGCCGGCGTCCTGAGTCGCGCCGACGAGGTAGGTCTCACGGGCGACGATGCCGCCGTCGGTTTCCTGGCCGGTGATGACCAGCGTATCGCCGGGAGGGCCGGAGGCTTCCGTCCCCACGGCGCTGTTGGCGTTACCGTTGTAGGCGGTGCGGAGGTTGACAAGGTCGCTGAAGCTGGCGTTATCGACCGTGAACGTGTCGTCGCCGGTCTGGCCGTTGAAGGTGAACTGGGTGGCGGCCGAGAGCGGGCGGTCAAAGAAGATTGCCGGGCCGCCATCGAGCAAACTGCGGAAGCGATTGGCGGCCGTGCGGGTGAGGGCCAACTGGTTGTTAACGAGCGCGCCCTGGTCGCCGTTGACGGTCAGCGAGTTGAGGTTGGTGAGGAGGACAGTTTCAATCTCGGTGTAGTTGAGTGTGCCCGTGATGATGACCTGGCCGTTGCCGTTGAGGACCACGTTGCCGCCGCCGGCATTGACGTTGAGCGAATCGCCGACCGCGGTGTTCCCGTCGCCGTCGACATTGACAACCGCCGAGGCGGTGATCTGGCCCGTGACATTGAACGTATCGTCGCCCGCGCCGCCGTTAAGGTTATTCGTGGAGCCAGCACCCAGCCCGCCGCCAGTGATGTTGAAAATGTCGTCGCCGTCGTTGGCATTCACGGTGGTGGTCACGCCACCCGCCGTGCTGACAATGTTGAAAGTATTATTGCCGTTCGTTCCCAGCAAGTTCTGGGCATGGAGCACCAGCGACTCAATCGTGCCGTAAGTCAACCCACCGAAGAAGGGACGGCTGACGGTCGTGCTGGTGATCGTGTACGCATCGTTGAAATCCGCACTTTGGTCGTTCAGATTGACCGTGTCGGAACCCGCGCCGCCATTGACCACTACGGGGCCCGGAAGCAAATCCAATCCGGTAGCTAGCGCGGCATTTCCGACATTGACGATGTCGTTTCCGTCGTTGGCATTGATGGTGGTGGTCACCCCAGCCGCCGTGCTGTCGATGTTGATCGTGTTATTGCCGTTGGTTCCCAGCAAGTTCTGGGCGTTGAGCACCAGCGACTCGATCGTGCCGTAAGTCAACCCGCCGAAGAAGGGACGGCTGACGGTCGTGCTGGTAATCGTGTACGCATCGTTGAAGTTCGCATTTTGGTCGTTCAAATTGACCGTGTCGGCGTCTCCGCCACCATTGACGATGACCGTCGCACCCAGATTATCCAATCCGTTGACCTGCGCCGCGTTGCTCAGGTTGAAGACATCGGCCCCCAGCCCGCCATTGAGCGTAGTGGCCACCGGGGCGGTTTCGATTTGGAACACGTCAATGTCGTTGGAACCGTTCAGAGTCAGGCTGGTGATGCCAGCCGTCGGCTCGCTGAAGACGGTGGAAGCATTGACGTCCACGTTCAAGTTTCCGCCGCTGAGGTAAACCCGAAAGGTATCTAGCCCGCCATTGTTGGCGGCCGCGCCCGCGTTGATGACGACATTGCCGCCCAGCGTGAAATTCAAGCTCCAGCCGTTGATGGAGCCGACATCGGCCCCGACGAAGTCCTGCACCCAGAAATTCCAGTTGCCAACGACGTTGGAACCGTCAAACGTCGTGAAAGCCGCCGCTCCGGTGGTCGCAGGCGCGGGAGGGGAAAACGAATTGTTGCCGCCGCTGGGAAGGTAAGTCCCGGAAACTACAGGATTCGGAATTCCTGCGCCTGCCTCATCGTCAAAAGTGACGTCGGCATTGACGGCATCCGAGCCGCCACCAACTTGATTGAACACGACAAGGTTGGCACCGCTTGGCCCGGCGATCATCATCCCGACGTCGTTAGGGAAGGTATGGTTGAAATCATTGATCGAGAGGTTGGCATCGAGCACGGCAGCGCTGACCAGTGCACCTCCGACGTTAATCGTGGAAGGAAAGGGGTTCGCAATCGTGGCGTCTGGAATGGTGATGAAGTCGCCACTGTTGTAGGTCGCCAGCACGCGGCGGTCCTCAAGGGACTCAAACCGCAGCTTACGTGCGCCAATCTGTTCGGCACGTTGCGGATTGAGCCAGCTCAAGAACGAACGGCGCTTTTGCTTCTGAGACGAGGGACGGCGGCTCACGTTGCGGCTCTTCACGGTGGAACTCCTCAAGTGCGGGACATTGGCGGGAATCGCCAGTCGAAATGTATTGAATACGAATGATGCAGCGCCGAATTACCCGCAAAACCGTTAAAGGCGGTAAATCGGCAAGCTGGGTAAGATGGTAATACCGGCAAATCGGCTAAGTCAAGCAGCCAGGGGCCAGAATCACCATTTTTTTTCTAGCGTATACCCATTCCTGCGGAATTCCAGGGAAATCGGGCTGTGGGGCGTGCTCCGAAAATCCAAGCCCGGAGACGTTCGGGCCCAGAAATGGCCAAGAAATAAAGCCGGGCAGGTGAAGACACCTGCCCGGCGGGCAATACTCGGGTTCAAATCAGGTGGCGGTTACCAGCGAACTTCGATGCGGGAAACCAGGCCATCGAAGGACATGAAGGCGTTGAAGTTGTCCGACGGGTCGGCAAAGTTGTTGTGCTGAACGGCGTTGATCCATTCGTTGGTGCGGGTCACGTTGTACCAGACGTTGTACGTGTAACCGATGCTCAGCCGCACGGTGCCGCATTCGTTCTGCCAGCCGGCACCGAGCTCCAGGTCGTAGATGGTGACCAGGCGGCCGGCTTTCCAGGTGGTGCTGACGATGCTGGGATCAAAGCTGCTGCCTTGGTCGTAGCGAGCTTTTGTTTCGCCGCCCAGCAAGCTGAGGAACGTCTTGCCGTAGACGAAGAGGTTGCGGCATTCGTTATACCGTTCGCCATCGAGACCGGCCTTGAGGCCGGTGCCGTAGAAGTTGACGCTGGTATCGACGAATTCCGTGCCGTTGGCGGCGAAGTCGGCCCGGAAGTTCTGCTGCAACTGGCCGTAGCGGATGCCGAGCGTGTAGCCGAGCTGATAATCGCAGCAGTAGGCGAACAGGCTGTGGTAATCCACATCAATGGTCTTGAAGCGGATCCCGTAGTCGGCAAAACCGTCGAGGAAGTCGGACGCAACATTGAAGGTGCCGGGGTGGGTGACCAGCGGCCGCAAGACGTTCGGGGCGGTCGCCGTGAGTGCGTCGTGCGTGTTGCCCTGAAATTCCGTGTAGGTGAGGCCGATGGTGCTGGCTTCGTTGAGGATGCGGCCGAAGCCGATGCGGTAGCCGGGCTGGAAGTCGAGGTCGGCGACGCCGACGCGGCCGACCTGCACGGGCGGACTAATGAGCGGGTCGGTGTCGGTAGCGCCGTCAATCGCCACGGCCCAGGCAACTTCCGAATCGCGGGCCCGCAGAGCGAGGAATTCCGCGAAGCCGAACCATTTTTTGCAGCCGTAGCCGGGTTCGCAGTCCGGCTCGCCGTAGCTGGCCAGGGTCTGCTGCGGCGAAGGTGCCGTGGCCATCGGCGCCTGTGTTTCCGGGCCGTAGCCCACCGGCATACCCATGCCCGGCATCCCCATACCAGGCATTCCGCCTGGTGAAGGATAGCCGCCGTATGCCGGGCCAGGGCCAGGCCCATACTGGGCCTGAACGGTCGGAGTTAACCCCAATGCCGCGGCCATCAAAGCCGCAAATACAAACAGACTTGTTTTCATGGAAAAATCCCCCCGAGTGTAAATGCCTGAATATTGGAATCGACCCGCAAGCGCGGAAAATCAAGAGGGATTGGAAAAACCGGAAGAGATTGCCGAAATTGCCGGGCCGAAGGCGGGGTAGGCTTCTAGCTGCCCGCAGAGTACTCCTCAGGCGCCGCGTGAGGAAATTCATCTCGCGGAGCGAGATGAGTACTATTCTTGGCCGCTAAATGCGGTCCAGTGCGTCGATCCAGCGGGCCAGCTCGACGATTTCGGCGTCATTCAAGTCCCGGAGGGAATCTCCTAAGGACTTACTGGTCACGGGATACTTCATCGCCTTCAGCCGCTCGCTAGCAGTCTTGATACCGGCAGCGGCAGGGGACTTGTCGGCACTGGCAAGAAAAAATGCCAGGCGGATCAGCGGGTCATTCTCGGGAACGGCGCTGCGAGCCGTGGGAGCGGCATCGACCGCGACGATGGCCCGGATGCGATCCGTGTTGACCAGTCCGAGGGAAAATGCCAGCGAGCCGGAAGTCTGATAGCCGTAGACCACGATGCGCGAGCGATCGACGTTGTAATGCGCGAGGAGATCGTCGAGCGACTTGCGGACGAAAGGGGCTTCGGCCGGCTCCCACTTGCTGGGGTCCAGGGCTTGCGGCGCTAGCACAATCAAGTGGTGCTTCTCGCAGGCTATTTTCCAGCGAGCGGCGAGCGCGGCCCGGTCCACGCCGCCACTTCCGTGCAGCCAGACGACCACGCCGTGCGGCACATCGGGATGGTAGGTTTCCGGCACGTAGGCCACGCAATTGTTCTTCTCCTCCGCAAGCTTGATTTCCACGAGGCCGGTTGCCGGCTTCGCCTCGGGGGCTTTCTGCTCTTTGGACGTCGCGGCAGGCAGGTCGGCGGGCATCTCCGTCGGCAAGGCGGCGGCTAAGGAGATTTCGAGCTTCAGCGATTCAGTGCCGCGCTGAATTTCAAATGGGATCTTTTGCCCAGGCGGAGAAATGGCGAAGAGATCTCGAAACGAGTTGGCGTCGGCCAGCATGACTGGAGCCGCCCCCATCTTCACGATTCGGTCGCCTGGTTTCAGGCCGGACTTCTCGGCCGGGCTGCCGGGATAGACATAGCGGACCAGGACGCCAGGCTGCTTGTCGTCGCGAATGGGCAGGATGCCGAGGAAAGGATGCTGATAGGGGTCCATCTTGTCGATCAATTCGACGGATACTTCGATCCGCTGGCTGCCGCGGCGGACGACGACCTTGACCTTGTCGCCGGCATAATGGGCACCGATTAGATGTTTGAGCTGCGCTTGGCGTTTCACCGGAGCGCCGTCAATCTCGACGACTTCGTCGCCGGTCTTGATCCCGGCTTTGCCCGCGGGACCGTCGGCGCGGGACGCCGCGACTTCGGCGGGGAGGGAATAGATGTCCCCCTTTTTCAGCGAGATGCCGAGCAGGCCGGGCTTCAGGTCCTGGCCCCCCTTCAGCGTTTCCAAGCGGGAATTGATATCGACAAGCGGCACCGCGAAGCCGATTCCCGAGTCATACCATTCCGAGCCGGCCAGCTCGCTTTCCTGCCCTTGCGGAGAAAGGGGAACGAGCACGCCAATCACGCGGCCGCGGAGATCGATCAGCGGGCCGCCGTAATTGGTGGGGGAGACTTTGGCATCGGTCTGGATCGCGCGGCCCCAGATGCGGTTGAGCGCGCTGAGCACGCCGACCGACAAGCTGGGCCCGCTCGTATCGAACGTCCGGCCCATCGCAATCGCCGACTGGCCCACCGCCATCTCATTGCGCGGAGCGGCCAGGGGAACGGGCAGCTTTTCTTCGGTGGCCACCTTGAGCAACACCAACATGCGGGCCTGGTCCCGAGCCACGATCTTGGCGGTGGCCCGTTTGCCGCTGGGAAGCGTCACTAGGATCGACGACGGCTGCTGGATGAAATTGACGGCGCTGGAAATGACATAGCCGTCTTCAGCCACGACCAATCCCGTGGTCGGACCGGTGCCGGCGAGAGCCTTCCCCACCCGCTCCAATCCGCCCACCGTTTCAATCCGCACGACGCTGGGCGCAACCGCATCAGCCGCGGCGCGGATGGCTTGCTCTTCGAGCTCCGCCGAATCGATCTGGGCAAGTGTTAAGCGCGACTGGCAGACAAGCGCGACAACGACGATGGTGGTAGCTATGAAAAGGAAACGCATCGAGAGTATCCGTCAATCTTCGTGCCGGAGAGTGATTTCGAGCAGCTCCTGGCCGCGCTGAATCGTCAGCCGGACTTCGTCCAGACGGTCCATGAAGGACAACTCGTCATGAACGAGCTTGCAGGACTGCACGATGCGGCCGTTGATGAACAGGATCAGGTCGTCCGCCCTAATCCCCGCCTTCGCCGCGGGAGAATCGGTTCGTACCCCTTCCACAAACGGCGGCGTCCGTTCCAGAAAATCCGGCACGAGCTGGACGCCGAGCAGCGCGAGCGAAGCCGCCTCCTTGGGCTTCTTGGCATTTTCCTCACGGGCCGGCGGGCGGGATTTGCCGGCGCGGATGTCGTCGATGGCCTGGGGCAGTTCGCTGACGGGTAAGGCATAGTTGAGAAGCGTGTTGGTGTGAGCGTTCCGCAGTTCCTTGCCGAGAATCCCCGCCAGGCGGCCGCGGCGGTCGGTGAGGGCTCCGCCAGGCGCTCCGGGATTGTTCGTCATGGCATCGAGCACGTAGACCGGTCCGCGATAGACCGTTTCATAAGCCCCGCTGCGGGCAGCCAGGTCTGTTTTGGCCGTGACAATGCCATGCAGCACGCTGCTCGGCTCGTTGCCGGTGGCGATGCCATAGAGGTTATTGAAGGCCAGGACTCGGGCCCCGGCATCGAGCGTTACCGCTTCGTCCAAATTGAAATGCGGAAAGTCCGTCCCGTCCATCTTGAGCACCGCAATTTCCAGTCGCGGGTCCATGCCCACGAGCTGCGCTTCCAGCTTGCGGCCGTCATTCAGGGAGACGGTGATGACATCGGAATCCAGGACGTAGCTCCAAACCGTCAAGATGTGCCCTTCATCGCTGATCACAAAACCGCTTTGATAGGCTTCCAGGCCTCGCAGGCCGCCGGCACCGTAAATCTTGACCGTCTTGGGCTCGGTTTGATCAACCACGTCCGCCATAGAGTCCTGTCCCAAAACACCGCCGCGGACGGCGACGGAGAGCATCAGGCAAACGGCAGCAGCGCGAACGGAGATCACTTCTTATCCTCCTGTTTCGCGCTGGCCAGGTTCACTTTCTGCAGGGTGATGTCGGCGAAGATGGATTCGCCATGCCGCACTTCCAGCTTGCGCGGGAACTGACGGCCACCCTCGTCGCGGTAGTCGGAGAAGTGGATTTCGCAGGGGTCCAGTTCGGAATCCGCGAACATTTCGATCATGGCCAGTCGGCCGCTGCTCTTGTCGAACACAAAGTTGACCTCGGCCACATTCTGCACGGCGGAGAGGACATCGGCCTCCCCCTCCATACCCGGATAGGGAGCGGTGCCGTAGTAGGAAGCTCCGCCGAATTTCGCCGGCCCGCTGACGAGCATCTGCCGCCAGAGATGCAGAGCCACAAGCAATCCGCCGCTACCGGCGGGGCCAAGTTGCTGATCGAGATCCTGGGCGGCATCGAGCTTTACTTCCTCTTGCGGGAACACACCGCTACTGGCGGCATCGGCGAGCTTGATCGCGATCTTGCCCCCGCCCGCGATGTCTCCTTCCAGATTCCACTCGCCCGCCACGGCACTAAAGTCTCCTTTGGCGGTGAAGGCGGACCAGACGCGGTCGCGGTGCAACTCGTTGAAATAGTAGTTGGCGTAGCCGGGTTTGGACTTGATGAGCTTGGCGGCCTCGGCAGGAATCTTCGGCGCTTCCTGGCCGGGCAACTTCGGCAGCGGGATGGGGAGCGGCAACGGCAGGCGAGGTTTCGGTCGTTCTCCCGGTTTGCCGCCGGGCATCGGCTGGGGCTTGCCAGGATTTTCCGGGTCTTTGTCCCGTGGTCCCGGTTGAGGAATTTGCTTGGGGGCCTTTTGTACCAAGGCAATCAGTTCTTCTTCCCCATGCACGCCCGTTAGGCGAACAAACGTCTCGTGCTCCTTGCCGTCGCGGCGGTAGGTGACAGGCACGCGCCAGCCTTTGGGATAAATGCCGAGCACATTCTTGAAGGCGTTCGTGGTATCAATCTTGCGTCCGCCGAAGGCGACAATTTCATCATCGTAGCGCAGTCCCCGCCGCCAGGCGTCGGAGGTTTCCAGAATGTTGGCCACCAGCACATGCCCCTCCGAATTGCTGACGGTGACGCCCCAGGTGGCATGGTCCACAATCCGGCCGCTATGCAGGCAGCCCAAAAAATGCTTGATTTGGTTGATCGAGATCGCGTAGCCGACGCCGACGTTGACCCGCACCCGCTTCTCGAACGAGATGCGGCCGTTGATGCCGATCACCTCCCCCTTCGTATTAAACAGCGGGCCGCCGGAGTTGCCGGGGTTGATGGAGGCGTCGGTCTGGATGCAGTCGGCATACTCAATCAACGTGCCCGAGGGATATTGGTAGCGATGCACGCCCGAGACCATGCCGTAGGTCACAGTCGGCTGGAAATCCGTGGCCAGCAGGAACGGGTTGCCGACCGCGAAGCACCAGTCGCCCGCACGGACGAGGTCGCTGTTGGCCAGCGGAGCGGCTGGGAAATCGTTCCGGCCGAGGAGCTTGATCAGGGCGACGTCGCCAACGGGATCGATGCCGACGACGACCGCGTCATAGAGCCTGTCGTCGGCCATGCTGCACTTCATGAAGCTGCCCGCCGGCTGCACGACGTGGAAATTCGTGAGAGCGTAGCCATCCGCAGAAATCACCACCCCGCTGCCGCCGCCGGCCCCTTCCTTGGCGAAGACGCAAACCGCGGTCCGCATCGCCCGGTCCATGGTCTGGATGCGGGCCTGTTCCGCCTGCAGGACGACGGCGGGAGGATCGATGGCCAGGGCAGGGAATGCAAACGCCAAGAATAGTAGCCCGCACACTCCGTGTGCGGTGCCGGCATACGGAGTGTGCCGGCTACAGTGGAAGTGACTCATTTGGTCAGCCTCGCATTCGCCAGCACGAGTGTATCGCCAAAATCCTGGCCGGAGCCTTCTTCGACCACCACGGTCAGCCGGCGGACGCCGCTCAAATCAAGGTCAATGGGATGAGCTTCCGCAGTTTGGTCGGCGGAGAACTGCCGGGAGTACAGCTCCTTGTTATCTCCCAAGATTTTGAGCTGAAAGCTGGCGGCCGGTCCGGCTGCGTCGTCAATGCCTGCGACGGCCCGAAATTGCCGATAGCCTTCCGGCACGCGCACGTCCAGCCGAGTGCGGCTGTGCAGGCTGAGCCCCTTGGTAAACTTCACCCCTTTGATGCTCAGCGGTTCGCCGCTGACGGACTTGTTTTTTCGCGGCGCGGTGAGTTGCTTGAACGACGAAATCATGTTCTTGGGCTGAAAACTGATCTCGCTCTGATTCAGCTCCTGGTCCATGTCAGCGAGAAACAGCACATTGCCAACGCCAAAATCAATTTGCGACAGGCTCGACAGCGGCAGCGACTGGCTGACTCCGGAAGTCGTCGTGAGCGAAACCGTTTCCCCCTTGAGGTCCAGCGTGCGGACCGACCAGATCGCCCCCTCGATGGTCTTCAACCGGCAGACAGGGGCAGGAAGCGTGCGTTTCACGGGAAGCCAGAAAATGATGCCTTCCATTTTCTCGCGCTTGACGTCGATCTTGTCACCGTCGAAGTCGAATTTCGCGCCCCCGGTGGTGACATCCAGGATGGTGCCTTCCAATTGGTCCAGCACGGTTTGGGGGACGCTCCTGGGAGCCCTTCCTTCTTCTTCCACCTCGCGCGTGCCACTCTTGCGGAGCACGACCATGTCGCCGGCGGGTTCGAGCTTGAGCAGATCCTGCCACTGGGCGGCTATTTCCGGCGATTGCAACTGAAAGCGGACTGCCCGGACGGAACGAGTGGAAATCTCGACCCGTTCCCCTTGGAGGGTCTCTAGATTCGCTTTGCCGCCGGCCGACTGGAATGTACGACCGGGGAGCAGAGAGCCATCGATCAGGTCGACCCAGACTTGCGGGCGCTCGGAAACCGGAACACCCGCCAGCTCCACCGTCTGAAGCTGCTTGGGATCGAGCGTCTTCAAGCCGCCAGAATCTTCGATGACGACACGCTCCCCGGATAGCTCGACGAGGCGGCCATGCACCGGCTGGCCTTCGAGAGGCTCCACGGTGACCTCGCCGCCGGGAGCGGCCAGGAGCAGCAACATGAGAATCGCGCCGGCCATTTCTTTACTTTACTCCATCCTGGGCGAGGCGCTTGAAATACTCCTCAATGGTTTCGCGGAAATGGGCGGGGAGCTCGCGGCCGATCTGCTGCAAGACCTCCTGTCGTTCCTTGGGAGGCAGATTTCCCCAGCCATCCTTCTTGCCGATGTTCTTGGGATCGACCTCTCCCTTGCCTCGCGGCCCGCCGGCCGGCGTGCTGTCCTGGGCGGGGTTCGCCGATTGGTTGCCCTGCGCCTGGCCTTGCTGTTGCTGCTGCTGTTTTTCCTTTTCTTCGATGAGCTTTTCCAGCTTGGCGACGATGGATTCTTCCTCGTCGCGGACTTTCTTGCCGGCCCTGGCGAGTTCCAGCCGCCGCCCCACGTCCGACATCAAGCGGGCGATTTCATCGAGCGAGTCGGGCTTGAGAGGCTTCAAATCGGCTTCCATCAGGCGGGCCAGTTGCGAATAACGGCGGGGAAGCGATTCCTCGTGCTCCATGAGCTTGGCCACGGCGGCCAGGCACGGCTCCTTTTCCAGAAGATTGTGATGAGCCAGTGCCTGATGGAACAACAGCGTGGCCGGATCGACCACATCCGCCGGGGTCAGCCCTTGGAACTGCTCCAGCGATTCCTCCATGAGCTCGTTCTGGGCCAGCCAGCGGCCGTAGACGAGCTTGAGGTTGTTGCGGACGAATGAAGGCGCGGATTCATCGGCCAGGATTTCAAACTTAGGCAGTTCCACCGAGGTCCGAGGAATCTGGCAGAAGTCCACGACCGCTTGGGCCTTCGGCTCGAGGACGGACAACGCCGCGCAAACCCGTTCCAGCAAATCCGCGCCGGTGGCCGGGGCCGCTTCGTCGGGCCACAGGGCCGCAATCTTGAGCCGCGTGGCTTCGTCGGCCTGCTTCGCGGTGGCGTAGTCATCCACTTTGGCCTTGACGTCCGCAACCAGCGGCACCGACCAGGTGGCTCGGCGCTCGATTTCCTGCGCGGAAGTGCTCGCAACGAGAACCGCAATGACTACGAAGAGAATTAATGACGATTTCATAGGATTCATTTCTGCTTGCAAGTTCGTCCGTTAACCTACTTGTTCTTCCCCAGCACCAAGTCACGCGTAATACGGTAGACCTCCTGCTGCCGCTCGCTCAGTTTCTTGAGCGCTTCAACAAGCTCGGCGGCATTCGCCTGGCCGACCGGATCCTGGTCATCCTCCAAGAGCCGCGAATAGCGAGTGGTCCGCTTGTTTACCCGTTCCTGCAGCGACTTGATCATCTTCAGTTCGGCGATTTCATCCACCAGCGGCTGGTCCTGCGGTTGTGGTTGCTGCTGTTGTTGCTGCTGCTTCTTTTTCTCCTGATCCTGCTGGGCCTTTTGCAGGGCGTCGATCATTTCCTCCAGGGCGGCGATGATGTCCTCTTCGTAGCCGATCGTGATATCGTCCACTTTGGTGTCGGCGAGGCGAGTGGCGACGGCCTCCATGTCCTCATGCATCTGGTCCACGGTGGCGGAGAAAGCGACGGAACTCCCCTCTTCCTTGAGGAGCGTCAGGGCCTTCAGAGCCTCGATGGCGATTTTCCGCTCGTCAACGCCGAGCTTGGCCGCCTGCACGACAAAAGTCTCGCCGCGGCTGTCCTCGGAGATCTGATCCATACGCCGCGTGGACTCATACACTTTGAGCTGCATCTCCAACATCTTCTTGAAGCGGGCCTCTAGTGCGGCCAGGGTGCGGGCGACTTCCTCTTCACGCATTTGCCGCAGAATCTCTTCGAGCTGAGCCTTGGCCTTCTCCAGCTCTTCCTTCGCCTCCCGTTGGTCTTCCACGGATTCCTTCCGCTTGGCCTCTTCGAGCTTCTTCTGCGCGTCGCGCATCTTCTGTTCGGCCTGCTCGATCCGCTTGCGGGCGGGATTCTGCGCCTGCTGGTCCTGCTGCGGCTGGTCTTGTTTCTGGTCGTCCCCCTGCTGGCCATCCTGGGGCTCACCCTCTTTGGGCTCACCGCTTTTGGATTTGGACTTGCTGGATTTGCCGCTCTTTCCTTCCTTCGACTTGCCTTCTTTGCTCTTGCTGGAATCCGAGGGCTCACTTTTTTCGCCGTCTTTGCTCTTCTCGCCGTTCTTGTCGTCTCCCTTTTTCTTCTCGTCACCCTTTTCGCCGGACTTTTCTTTCGGGGACTTGGACTTGTCGTTCTTGCCTTCGTCCCCCTTCTTTCCTTCGTCCCCTTTCTTCTCGCCGGATTTGCCCTCCGAGTTCTTTCCTTCCTCACCTTTCTTATCCGAGCCCTCGCCGTTCTTCTCCCCCTTCATCGGCGACTTAGAGTCGTCCACGGGCTGCTTCTCACCCTTGTCACCCTCCTCAGATTTCTCGCCCTTGCCTTCCTTGTCCTCGGAGGAGCCGTCCTTCGTTTCTCCTTCTTCGTTCTTCTTGATTTTCTTGGCCAGCTCTTCGGCTCGCTTGGCCAAGTCTCCCTGCTCCTTGGAAAGACTCTTGGCGTTGGCGTCCCCTTCGGTCCGCGCTTGCAGGGCCTTCTGGATGCGAATCATCTTCTCCAGGTCTTTGATGTATTCCTTGATTCGGGCTTGCTCGCTCTTCAGCCGATCGCCCCGGTCCTCGCTCATGAGCAGTTCCAGCAGGGCCTTGAGGTCGCTCTGCACTTCGCCTTGCCCGTCGAGCGCCCGTTTGAGTTGCTTCTGATTGAGCAGCTTGACGACCGATTCCAGCTCGGTCTTAGTGAGCTTCTCTTTGGACTGCTCGACGGCCCGGCGGAGCAGGGCGGCCCTCCGCGGGTTGGTCGCATCTTCTAGATCGGCCATCTTGAGCATCATCTGCTCGAGCTTGGCGTACTTGTCCGCGATTTTGCTTTCTTCCAAAGCCAGCTCGTCGGCGGCATTCGCTCCTTCGCTGGTGGAACCCTGGGGAGCGGCCGGCTTTGCCGCTTCGCTTGCAGCGGGCTTGGCGGCAGGTTCCTGGGAATAGAGCCAGCCGAGACGAATTCCGCTAGCGGCTAGTACGAGAGCCCAGACAACCAACGCGACCTTATTCCACTGGCGCTGCTTCATCGCAACCTCCGGGAAGGGCAAAAGCCCGTCCAGCGAACACTCATGCCTCAATTTGAGGCGTCATTTCAAATCTTCAATCGCCTGCCGCTTGCGTTCCTGTCTGGTCTTGTCCGTGACGGCTTCCTGATCTTTGATTAAATTGCGGACAATGTCGAGCAATTCATTATACGTTTCCAGGTCCAGCATCTGTTGCAGAACCGCCTCCAGTTTCGCAATCGTGACGTTGGTCTGCTCCAGAGTTTCGTCCGCGGCAGTGGCCGTTTCAGGAGTTACCGGGGCATTGCCGCCGAGGCTCTTCTCCAATGCGGCCAGCTTCTGATCGAGTTTCCCGAATTCCTCGATCCCAATCTTGGCGAGCGGGTCAGCAATCAGTTCCTTAAGCCGCTGCTTTCGTTCTGGGGTGTCCACCCGGTTGTTGACGAGTTCCTCACGGATGTCGTTAAAGCCCCCGGAAATCCCCAGCACTTCCTGGGCCGACTTCTGGCTTTGTTGCATCCCCCGCTGCACCCTCAGCAACCGCAATTCCGCCGCCCGGCGAGCAATGTCTTCCTTGCTGAGCGGCTGGCCGGAGTCATCCTCGGCCTTCAAGTCCTCGGGGTCCGCGCCGACGGAGACGGGTCCGAGGCTCGACTTGACTCGAATCAGCGAATCCCGGAGCTGACCGAGCTCACCCAGTGTCAGCTCAAACCGCGCCCTGAGACCGAGCTCCCGGATTTCGAGCATCGCCAGCAAATCTTCCGGCGTCACCACGTCGAGTTGATAGCGGTCGGAAGCCCCCAGGTGCGGGCCCCCTTCCAGGTTGAACCGGTCGGCAGCCTGCACCATCAGGAACAGCTTGTCCTTGGGCTTGAGCTCCAGCCCGCCCTGCTCGCTCCGCAATTTGCGGAAGTCGATGCTCTGGTCCATCGCGCCCCCCTTTCCCAGCGCAATGTCCAGCTTGCGGCCGTCGCTTCCTTCGTTCAGTCCCAAGTCGAACCAGGCCTTATCCACCGCGTAGTCGTCGCCGATTTTTCCCTGGATGGTGACTATCGCATCAGGCGTGACCGCGGTTCCGACTCCCTTCAGCTTCACGTCCACCTGCGGCGGGCGGTCTTCCACGCCGGTGAGAAAAATTTTATGCGGCCGGTCGGTCGTGACGTTGTCGCCATCGAGCAGCGAGACTTCGAGCGTCGTGGTCGCGGTCAGCTTTTCAATGCGGTAGGCAAACTCCTGTTTGATCGCAGTGCTGGCCGAAACGGGAATCTGCTCGGCCTGTCCCGTCTCGACATTCAGGATCGTGGCAAGTTTGAGATCCTTGTTCGTGCGGAATTTGAGCGTGACGCTAGTGCCCAGTGGAATGAATGTGCCGGCGGGCAGGTAGTCCTGGCCGGTGACCGGCAGATAGTTGGAGGTCGCTTCGTCCACCATGTACGGCGGATAGGTCAAATCGAGCGTGGTGGAAATGACGGCCGGGCTGTCCACGACTTCCAGCCGATAGCCGCGGGCTCGATGGTCGTAGCCGAGGACGTCAAACTCCAGCGTGGAGAGCACGCCCTTGAACGGCTTGCCGTCGAAGCGGAAATTGCGATAGCCGCCGGCATCGCGGCCGTTGGTCATCTGCACGTTGCCTCGTTCGCTCCGCGAATTGCCGTCGGTCTTGAGGGCGCGATAATAAATCATGCAAGTCTGCGGGACCACTCTGGCTTCCGGAGCGCCCAGAGCCCGGACTTTGAGCGCAACGCTGGAGCCTTTGGCGACTTTGGCGATGCCGTTTTCAAACTTGACTTCCGTCAACCGCGGAGCCGTTGCGCCCGGAGCCGGCGAACCCTGGATTTCCAGGCCGACCACTTCAATGTGCGCGCTGCGGGGCCAAGGGTCGCTCCGCAGCAGGTAGATGCGGCTGGCGGCGAGTTGCAGGGCGTCCTTGTTCAGCACGAAGCAGACCAGGACCGTTGCCGCCAGCAGGATGGCGATCAGCACCTTGAACACGAGGGGCAGGTAGTTAAAGACCTGGCCGACGTGCAATTGTCCCGCGCCAAGGCCGGCCCGCTCGGCCGTGCGGGAAAGCATTTCCAGATTGAACTCTGCCGCATGTTGCGGAGAATCGTCCATTTCCACGGCAGTGACGAGGCTGTCTTGTAAGCCGGTGAACTTCCGTTCCAAGAGCACCGCCATGCTTCGGTCGTGCAGCGGCACGAAGAGCCGGCGGCCGATGTAGCAGTGGAGGATGAAGAGGAAGAACCCGGCGATGCCAGCCAGCATCACGCCGCGGGCGATGGCCGGCATTTCACTGGCCCCCACCAGGACGGGCAGATAATCGAGGGCGAAGGCGAGCCAGAAGGTGACGCCGAGCCAAATGACCGCCAGCGACAACCCCTCCAGCAGGACATAGAAACGAATCCGCCGCCGCACGCCGGCCAGCACGGACCGGATACCCGGATTCAGCTCGAGAGTGGTCTTTGCACTTGCCATTCCATCCACCCATCAATAAGACGGGCCAGACTTGCCGGGGGATTATAAGGGTTTTTGGGGAATTGGGTCTAATGCAATTCTAGGTGGGGTAGGCTTCCAGCCTGCCCAGACACGTTTTGGGCAGGCTGGAAGCCGAAGCCCTACCCCACTTTATGCCAGCTTACTGAGCCTCCGCAGCAGCCATTCCAGGCACAGCACGCCGCAAATCAGGCCCATCAGCCAGGTCATCAAAAGTTGTTCAAATCTTCGGTCGGGGGTTCCGGGCAGGGGCGTCACCTGGTCCTGGGCCTTGAGCTGGCTGGCAATGCCCGGCTGGCCACTGCCGCGGCCAACGGCGGGGTCGATGCCGACGTAGTAAACGCCGCTGGTCCGGTCGGCCAGGGTCTTGAGTAGCTGGTCGTTCCGCTCCGGGTGCTCTGTCTCCTGAGCCGGCATCTTGGCCCGCACCTCGCGGACCATTAGTTGGTCAGCCGCATCGGGGTGTTGCAGCTCGATGCGATAGTCCCCTTCTTGCATGACGGTGAACTGCTCGGCGTACATCCCTTCGCGCGCGGCGTCCTTGACTCTCTTGAGGACCAGTGGCGTTCGCTTCTGGTCCGGCTGAATGAGGACGGCATTCACCTCTGGCAAGGAGAGCGGCTGAAACTGGGCGTCCTGCAAAATGGCCCGCACGCCGACCTGGTCGCCGATAAGGCAGCGGTCCTTATCCACCAGCAGCACGCCGCGGCTGGAATCCCGCAAAAGCCGCCCTTCGCTAGCCCAGCGGATGAGCTTGGTGTAATACGTCTCGAAAAACTTCTCATCCAGCTCGCGGATCCGCCACATCTCGCCGCTGGCCTGAAAGAAGACCCGCCCCGAGCCATAGAAGTGCCCGGCCATGTAAATGGGAAGGTCGCTATCGATAGCCGTATCGGGGTCGGAGAACCGGGAATAGACCCGCGCCCCAGGCTTGGGGTTCTTCACCGCGTAGTAGCCGTAAACGCCTTCAAACTCATCGCGGGCCCGCTGGCTCTTCTCGGCGTCTTCGTCAATCCACAGGAACTCCGCCTCGATTCCGTCGCGGGTGAACGTGAGGGGCCAGGGCTTGTCGCCGCCGAACCGCCCCAGGCTGAGCGTGGCGGAGCTTTGGTTGTAAAAGACGACGGGATAGAGGGCCTTGATGGCGTCAATCCGCGCATCGCCGCGCCTGCGGGCCGTCCAGCCGGGAGTGCAGACCGGCCCGGCGACGACTATCAGGCCACCGGCTTTTTCCGCCACCCACCGCTCCAGGTTCTTCACTTGCAAATCATCGAGCGCTTCCCAATCGGGGTCGAAGCCGACGATGCAGTCGTATTGAAAAAGCTCTTCCGCGCTTTCCGGAAACTTGTTCAGGATGTCATGAGCTTCTTGCGAGATGCCGGGACGGCCCGATTGCAGCAGCACGTCGACCGTGGTTTCCTTGTCCCGAAAGAGCTGATTGCGGAGGAAGATGAATTCACGCGCCGGACCGCTGGCCAGCAATAACACCTTCGTCTTGCGGTCGACGATTTCGACCTTGGCAGTTTTCTCGTTGTCCTTTTTATCGAGTTCCCCTTCCACGGTTTGCACGCGGAGTCGGAAGATGCGGGCACCCTGGTCCTTGGGCGTGTGCTCGAATTTGATGGGGACTACCTTGCCGGTGCTGCCGACATTGAGCGTCTGCTCGTCCTCTTTCACTTCTCCCTTGCCGTCCTTGTCGCTGGAGAGCAGTTCCACAGTCAGGCTGGTGCGGCTGGAGTTGATTGCCTGGACGTAACCAGTGAGCGTGAATTTGTCGCCGGGATAGACCCGCTCGGGGGCTTCCAAATCCACGACCCGCACATTGACGGGCCGCTTGTCGCTGCCCAGGCCGACGGCGTAGACCGGAATCAGGGCGCTCGCCGCATCGCCGGCAGCCACCTCGTAGCCGAGGCCCGAATTGCTGCCGCCGTCGGAGAACAGGATGATGCCGGCAATCGGGCCGCCACGCTCCTTGTCGATGATGTACTTCAAGTTGTCGCCGATGCGAGTCTCCGCCCCCTTCGGCAGGAGTTGCTCTTTCCAATCGACTTTTGCCGTCTTCTCCTTCGCCTCATCCTTTTTCGTCGCCAGCTCATCGGGCTCTTCAACCTCCGGCTCACGGAGACCGACGATGGCGAGCAGATTGATTTCCGGCCGGCGGAGATTGGCGACGGCCAGCACCACGACCGAAGCAATCAGCAGGACCACGGAGACCAGCAGGGCCCAAGAGCCTCCCTCTTGGCCTTGCCGCTGGGGAACAGCCCGTCGTCGTCCCCAAATCAAGTGAATGAGTCCCGCCAGCAGTGAAATCCCCAGCAGCCCCGCGGCCACAATGGCGATGATGCGGGCTTCGCGGAGGGCCAAGCGGAGGCTCTCGTCCGCCGAGACATTGCGGGCGGCATCGGGCAGCGGCGCTTTTTTGGGGAAGGAGGCGATTTCGACCGGATTCTCCGCCTGGTCGAAGCGATAGACGACGATGTCGTGCTTCTGTCGGAGGCTCTCGACGAAGTCCCCTTTCTCGAGTTCGGCAATCACCAACTCGATGCGGCTGCGGCCGGCGGAGCCGCCAGGGGTGTCGGCATCGCGGAGGGCCATGCTTTGGCTGGTGTCCACAAGCAGCACCGCCCGCGAGTTCTTGACGAGGATTCGCTCCGCCCGTTTTTCCAGGTTGAAGAAGAAGAACAAAATGCCCGCGAACGCCAACACGCGGAGCAGGACCAGAACCATCGCAAAGCTGACCGGCAGCTCCACGCTGTCCTTCACGTACATGAAGATGACGTACCCGCCGATGACCACGCACAGTAGCCCTAAGACCATCCAATGCCACCATTCCGTCAGCGAATGGATGCGGGCGAGCTGGTAGTAAACGCCGGCTTCGCCATTCGGGGCCTGGGCCAGCAGCAGGTGCGGTTGCATCAGCGAATGGCTCCAGGAATGGGGTGGTAACTGGTGCTATACGCCAACATCTGCTCGCCGACGAGCAGGCAAATCAGCACAATCATCAGTACTTGGCTGAGGTTATAGCCGCTTGAAGAAAGGTCTTGCTGCTCGTAGCTTTCGGCCTGATGCCAGGTCACCTTCACGGGGTCGAGCTTCGTCAGCAACTCCTTGGAATCAATCGCAGCGAGGTCCCCTTCTTCCGGGTCCACGTTCATCGCCCAGCGGCGAATGTCCGGTTCGGCGATTTCCCCCGTCGTCGTTCGGGGCCAGGCTTCGTAGATGCCGGCATGGTCGGTATCGCGGGACTGCCCGCGGCCGAGACTGGCCGCCAGCGTCGTCTTGCCCGCCTCCGGCTGCGTTGCCTGGCGGTCGAGTTTGAGGCGTTCTTCCGACTTCGGCTTGGGGAGCGTGAAAGAAAGGTCCGGCCGGTATTGGCTGGATTCCAAGGCGACATCGAGCGGCGTGCCAACCAAACGCGGGTCATCGAGCCGGCGGGCCGAAGCAAGATAGGCTTGCATCTTGAGCGCGAGGACGACGAGGCTCGGATTCTTCGCCCAGTCGTTCCACTCGGGGGAAACGGTTGTCAGGCAGGCAACCACGGACCCTTCGCCGAACTTCTTCTCGACGATGAACGGGCTCTTGTTGCGGAGCGATGCGATGACCGTGGTCCCCGAGTCCGGCTCTGGCTTCCAGTCCTGTTTGGCGGCGAGGTATTTGTCGATTTTCACGCCGCGGATAAGCGGGTTTGTCTGGTCCAGAAAAAAACTGAAGATGGGATGCCGCACCAGCTCGATGTCGGGTTCATTCGGATCCAGCGGCGGCGGCAGGTCCATTACCGCAAGCAGCGGCAGCGGGAAGAGCCCTTTTCCGTCCTTGTAGAACCGATTGTTATAGAAGGTGATGTTCATGTCTGGACCGGCGAAAATGGCCAGGCCCCCGCCGGCACGAACATATTCTTCCAGCGACGTGACGGCCCGGTCTTCCAGGCTGGGCACATCGAGCAGATAGATCGTCGCATACTGCTTGAGGGCATCCGCGGCGATGTCCCGCAGGAACGACACCGGTTTCACTTCGGGGACAATGCCGGTGTTGGATTTCTCCAGCGGGCGGAACGCAGCTTCCAAATGATACGAGTGCTTTTGCTCGATGCTCCCATCGATAAGCAGCGTCTTTTCGCCGTTGGGAAAATCAATCACGCACCAGCGGCGATTGTCGGCGTCGACCGGGTCTTCCGGCAGCGATGCCTGGACCACATGCTTGCCCGGCTGTGGGAAATAGACCTGCACGCGGCGTGTGAGTGTCTCGCCGGCAGCAATTTTATCCAGCAGCAGCGTGGCCAGGTCTTCTCGAACACCGGCCCGGCTTTCCGGCGGCGTCTTCGTCAGGTCTTCCGGCGGGTAGAACGCGGACGAAAGCTTGAGCTGCACCTTGCTCGCTTCGCTCGCGCCAAAATTTTTGACCTTGACGTTCACAAACAGCGGCACGCCGGCGGCGCGGGTATCGTCAGCGGGCAGAATTTCAACGATCCCCAAATTCGGCTCGCGGCTGCGGGCGCAATTGACGAGGTGAATGTCGGCTTTGGTCTTCTTGACTTCCTCCAGTGCAGTTCGCAGCTCGGCGGGAGTGCCCCAGTCCTTCAAGCGGAAGTCGGAAAGGACGTAGACAATGGCCGTCTCATCCTTGGCTTGCGCAAGGAGTTCGCGCAACATGCCAAGGGAGTCGCGCGGGCCGAGGGACAGGTCGGTCGGTTCCCAGCTCCGCTGCTTCTTTTCCAGGGTCAGGTCGAATTCACTATCAATGATCTCACTGTTGAAGTCGGCAGCCGCATTGGCGGAAACGTCGCCTCCGCCGCGAGCGTGCGAGTAGCGAAGGAGCGTGAGCTTCTGCGGATTGTCCGCGGACTTGGCCCCGTTGACGATGCTGGCGATCACTTGCCGGCTGGCGTCGAAAGCACTCTGCCCGGCGACCCGGTCGGACATCGAATAACTGTCGTCGAGCAGGACGTAATGATGCGTCGCCTTGCCGCCAAAGAGCGCCAGCCACTGGTCGCGGGTCTTCAGTTGGGCGAGCATTGCCACCAGCAGCACCACTGCCGCCATCCGGGCGAGCAGCAGCAAGAGCTGCTTGAGCCAGACCCAGCGGCGGTGCTTCTTGTAGCTTTGCAGCAGGAACTCCATGGCGGCCCATTTCACGCGCCGGTGCCGCATCATGTTGATCAGGTGGATCAACAAGGGCAGCAGGGCGAGCAAAAAGCCCCACGTCAGTGCCTGGAAAACAAATTGCATAGTCTCACTTAGTAGCCGGCACACTCCGTGTGCCGGCCCGCGTTTCTGCAATACCGCGCACACGGAGTGTGCGGACTACTTTACAAACGATTCATTACCGTAATTCTCTTGCTGAGGTACGTCGCCAAGGCCGCGTCGAGCGGTTCGCTGGTGCGGACCAGGGCGTAATCGCAACTGTTGCGGGCGCATTCGCGGCGGATTTCATCCAGGAAGGCCTGCAAGGAAGCCAGGTAGCCTTCGCGGAGCGCCCGCGGGTTGCAGTTCAGAAAGTCCATCGATTCCAACCCTTCAAACCGAGTCGGGCCGGAGAACGGGAAGTCGAGCTCTTCGTCGTCCATCACGTGGAAAACCAGCACATCGTGCCCCCGCTGCCGCATCAGCTTGAGCCCTTTGATGAGGCCAGGGCGGTCGGCGAGCAGGTCCGAGACGAGGACAATCATGCCGCGGCGGGGAGCCGTTTCGGCCACGGCGCGAAGGACTGCATACATGTCGGTCTTGTCCGCCGGCTTTTGCACGGCGAGCGAATCGACGATGGAGAAAATGTGGTTGTGGCGGGTGCGGGTGGGGACCGTGCTGCGGATTTTTTCGTCGAACGCCATGCAGCCGACGGAATCCTGCTGCTTGAGGATCAGATAGGCCAGGCTGCAAGCGAGCGTGCAGGCGTATTCGTACTTGTTGAGCGGGCCATTGCCGTACTGCATGGAATTGGAGATGTCCACGAGCATCATGCAGCGGAGGTTGGTTTCTTCCTCAAACTGCTTGACGTACAGCCGGTCCTGACGGGCCCAGACCTTCCAATCGACGTGGCGCAGGTCGTCGCCAGGGACGTATTCACGATGCTGCAGAAACTCGACCGACTGGCCGAAGTAGGGGCTGCGGTGCATCCCCGAGAGGAAGCCTTCGACCACGTGCCGCGCCCGAACTTCCAGCCGCGAGATCCGCTTGATCGCTTCAGGATGCAAAAATCTTTTTGAACCGGGCATCGCTCAGGAGCTCGTCTTCCTTGGTGGGGGTGCTGGCAATGAGACGGTCGATGATCTTGTCCGCCGAAACCCCGTCGCTCTGGGCGGCGAAGTTGACCACCAGGCGGTGCCGCAGGACGGGCTTCGCCAGGGATTGGATGTCCTCGGTGGAGACATGCGTGCGGCCGCGGAGGATGGCCCGGGCCTTGCCGCCGAGAATCAAAAACTGCACCGCGCGAGGACCGGCTCCCCAGCCGACCATGTCCTGGATGAAGTCCGGCGCGCCCGGCGTGCCGACGCGGGTCTGGCGGACGAGCGAGAGGGCATAGCGGATGATGTGGTCGCTGACGGGGACTTCGCGGACGATCCGCTGCAGCTCGACGATTTCAGCGGCGGAGAGAACGGGAGTGATGGTATCGTGCTGCAACGTCGTGGTGCGGCGGGCGACTTCGAACTCCTCCTGAAAGCTGGGGTAGTTCACGTAGACCTTGAACATGAAGCGGTCCTGCTGCGCTTCGGGAAGCGGGTAGGTTCCTTCCTGCTCAATGGGATTCTGCGTGGCGAGGACGAAGAACGGATCGGTCAGTGGATGGCGGACGCGGCCGACGGTGACCTGCCGCTCCTGCATCGCTTCCAGGAGGGCGGCTTGCGTTTTGGGGGGCGTGCGATTGATTTCGTCGGCGAGAATGACGTTGGAAAAGACCGGCCCTTCCATGAAGCGGCGTTCGCGGGAGCCCGTGCTGCGGTTCTCCTCCAGGATTTCCGTCCCCGTGATGTCCGCCGGCATCAAGTCGGGCGTGAACTGGATGCGGCTGAAAGAAAGATCCAGCGAACGGGCCAAGGTGCTGATCAGCAGCGTCTTAGCGAGACCGGGTACTCCCTCGAGCAAGCAATGTCCGCGGCTGAAGAGGGAGATGAGCAGTTCCTCAATGACCTGATGCTGCCCGACGATGACCTTGGATAATTGCTCGCTGATCTTCTCGCGAGCGTCCGCCAGTTTGCGGATGGCGGAAGACTCAGCGATGGTGGCTGTCACAACCTCGCTTTGGCCGGGGGAACTCATGCGGCGTTACCTTGCGGGCAGGGGGCTGGGCGGGTATCTGAAGGACAAGACCTTAAAGGCAGGGAGTGGCTAGAGTTTAGTGTCCTGCCGGAGAGGATTCGTTCGCGCGGGGGGGAGAGCGACTGCTACCAGAATAATTCAAAACGGCCGAAATGCATAGCATTGGCGGACCCTGTCGATGATTCCGGCAGGCTCGCCGAATTCGACTCAACGGAAAGAAACGAGAATGGCCCCGCGGCCAATGCGGCTCGGGGCCATTTCAACAAGCTTAACCCCCGCGTCCACGCGGGGAAGCGCCGCGTGGACGCGGCGGCTAAGCGATGACTAGCTCTTGCGATTTCGGCGGATGGGCGTTCCCAGGTTCGTGAAGAAGTCCTCGGAATCAGTCGCGGGGCTGCCATAGATTGCGTCTTCGCCGCGGCGAACGCTGGGGGGCGTCCAATCCGTCTGGCTGAAGACCTCGTCCACGCGGGCTGCATAAACCGCCACTGCCGGCAAATCCGCGTTGCTGCTGGAGGATTGACCGGTCGAGCCGCCAGAACTCTGGCTGGTGACACCGATGGCGACCGGCGCAATCCGTGGGGAAATCCGCGACGAGAAATCCGATTCACCTTCACCTTCGCCGGCGGGCGCTGCCGGCCTTTGGCGGTTGAGATAGTTGATGACCATCAGGGCATCAATGGGGCTGATGCTGTTGTCGTGGTTGACGTCGCGCTTATAGGGATCCGGCGATCCTTCGCCCTCGCCCGCCGGGTCGCCATTCGCGTTCAGGTAATTGACGACCAGCAGGGCGTCAATCGGGCTGACCTGGCCATCCAGGTTCACGTCCACAGGCATCCAGAGGTTGGTGTCATCCCCTTCTCCCGACGCCAAGATGGTGATGGTGGGGAAGGACGGTTTGTAGTAGACCTGGGTGGAGGGAATGGTTTGGATCCGCGAATTCAGCGGGTTGACCGGATCGACAATGAAGGCGGTGATGTCGCCACTGGGAGTGACATCCGCGGGATCGGCCACGAATTGGATCACGCCGCTGGCGGTCGTCAAGAATTCCTTGGTGAACACCACCTTGGCGTTATAACCTGGGCCGTCCACGGAGCCGTCGCTAAAGAGCGCTCCGATCTCGTCAATCAGGCCGGGCGTCCCCCCAGCACCTTGGGTGGCCGACTGATACTGCGCGCCAAACACAATCGGGCCGAAGGGTTGCACCCGGGTGCGATCATAGAGCAAATCCATGTATGCCGAGAAAGCTCCGGCAAAATCTTTCATCTGGGCCGGATCAAACACGGCAGGGGGAACGCGCAAATCGTCCACCAGACCTCGCACCAGAATCGACGTGCCCAGCGGAATCAGCGCCCCATCCGGAAAGGGGAGGAACGTGACCGGATCGACCACTTGCAATTCAAACTGAATCAGAGCGCCGTTGAACGGAGTCCGCGGCGCCGGCAGAACCTGGATGGTGACGTTCCCCGTGGACGTTTTGGCGAGGGCATCCACAATCGTGTACGTGAAGCTGTCGGCCCCTTGATAGCCGGCCGTGGGCGTATAACGGTAGAAGTCGTCGCTGAAGTTGGCGGCAGTGCCGTTGTTGTCAACGATGACCGTGCCATGCAGCGCCGTAGGCGGAGTTTGCGTCAAGAACCTCACCGCGCCGCCGGTCCCCTGCACGTCGTTGGCCATGACGTCCAGCTTGTTCGCGGCGGCAACGCTATTCACGAGCACATCGTAGGTATTGTCCACCGCGATCGGGTCGCGGGGGACAAACCGGACCGTGACGGTGACGGTGGCGGGAGCCGACACATTCCCGTTGGGATCGATGTCGCGATACTTAAAGGTATCGATGCCGATGAATCCGGACGGAGGCGAATAACGGTAGGAATCGTCGGTCTGGTCGGCAGGCGTGCCGTTATTGTCGAGCAGAACCTGGCCCTGCGTACCGGTGAGGTCCAGTCCTGCGGGATCGATTCCGGCTGGGCCGGTGGAGCTCGGCAGGTCATTAGCAAGCACGTCGAGGATATTTTGGAACAGGAAAGAATTGTCATCGACGGTGAAAGAGTCATTGACGGCAGTGGGCGCGACCCCAAGCAGATTGGTGAAATAGTCTTCGACTTCACCACCCAGCGCGGAACCTGTGGGGCCAATCCCTCGTTCCAGACTGAAACGGAAGCGGGCGTAGGTAGCGCCCAAAGTTGCCGAAGCGGGAACGGCGAATGTCAAAACCGTGGTACCATTCGTGAGCTGTTGATCCGTGGAGGTTCCCGGCCCCGGATCCCAGTCAAGCTTCTCGCCGGCATCATTCCAATCGCCGTCCCGGTTGAAATCGATGAAGCCTTGCAAATAACCAGCCGGAAAGCTGCCGACCGAGGAAGTCACGGTGATGCTCGCCGTCTGGCCAGGAATCAGGTTGCCCAAAACGACGCCGTTCTCGTCGTCGATTCCACCATTCTGTGTCGTCGCAACGGTAACCGTCCCCGCCGTGGTAGAGATGAGTTGGGAGCCGTTTCCGGTCATTTGCGTGACGTTCTTCGCGGCTAGAGTCCCTCGAAAAGTGACCAGCCAGGGATTATTAGGACCGGGTCCGCCGGTGACTAATACCTGCCCGACGCCGATGTTGGGCAAGGCTTCCAGAGCCGACCGCACCGCAGAAGCCGTGTCGTTGTAGGCGATCGGAGCGGTGGTCTGGCCGCCAAAGCTGAGAGTGAATGTACCGGCGGTCGGCGCGCCGCCAAGCGTGACCCGCTGAATTTCGTTTCCGGCAAAGTCGTCCCCATCCGCGCCTAGGGACGGTTGCCCATCGGTCTCGGCGTCGACGGTGGCTCCCAAGTGGAAGCCTTGCAGGATGCCGTGTACGGCGCCATTCTGGGCGATGCGTGTCGGATAGGGGGAGGGGGCATCGCCGTAGTCGAATGCCGCCTTGTTGCCGAAGTTGATATTCGGGGTGATCGTTCCCCGCGTTACGACGATGCCCGTATGGGCGCCCAAACTTGTGCCTTGCGGATCAGGGAAAGTTTGGATCAGGCCCGGCTGATAGACTTCGCGGACCACATAGCCGATGCCCGGCCTGATGTTCAAAATGGTGTAGAAGCCAAATTGGTTGGTCACGGCGCCGGGTTCGGCAATGCCGATCTTGTTGTCATTATTCAAGTCGACATAGATGACGACTCCCTGGATTCCCGGTTCGTTGGGATCCATGATCGCGTCGCCATTGAGGTCATTCCACTTCCGACCGTGGATTTGGCCGGGCAATTCCTGGTTGCCGAAGTTGATGTTGGTCAAAGTCTGGCCGGGGCTGACGGTAATGCGATGCGCGCCATCGCCCGTGGGAGTGGTCTGCCTCCATTGCGGCATCACCTCTTCCCGGATGGTGAGGGTGCCGGACACAAAAATGTTGAATAGATAGGAGCCATCCGCGGCCGATACCTGGGTCCGCTCGCTTGGCTCACGTACGGCGTTATTGTTGGCGTCGATGTACACCGTCCAACCCGCCAGGGGAGGTTCGCCAGGATTGCGAACCCCGTTGCCGTTCACATCATTGAAGACCACGCCGCCGATTTTCACGGGGGGATCGGGGCAATCAAAGGCCTCGATGACCGTGACCGAGTCGGCATCAATGCCGGCGCTGGCGGAGAGGCCGAACCCACGGCGGCAGAAGGCCTCCCAAATCTCCTCAAAATTATCGCTGCCGTTCAGGACCGCATCGGCCGCCAGGATCGCGTCCCGCGCCTGAAGGAAAGTGGGATTGGCGGGCTGAAGCTTCATGCCGAGCAAGACCAGGTCCAGCGCCTTGTTGTTGCCCCCCACGCCGGTATAGAGATCCGGATCGTATCCGTGACGATCAATGAGGTTCCAGGTCATGTCCCACAGGGTCTCGGCCCAGATTTCTCCGGCATTATGCACTTCATTGTTAGGGAACCCGCCGTTAAAGTCGCCCAGCGTCAATGGGTTGATGGCCATGTCGGTGCTGTAGGGAAATCTGCGGACGCCGACGCCGGTGATCGGTTGCCCGAGAACCCACATGCCGATTCCGCGGGCGTCAGGCCCCAGTTGACCGGGCAATTGCGTGAGCATGAGCCCCAGCCAGTCGCTCCAACCTTCGCCCATAGCGCCGCTCTGGAGGGCATTGAGCGCGTTGACGTTGGCCGGCCCGCCGGTCAGGCGATTGGAAACGCCGTGGCCGAACTCATGAACGATAATTCCGCTGTCCAAGCTGCTATCGCGCGTCGGATTGGTGATATCGAAGATGAACTGCTGCATCCGCCCGGACTGGCCGTCCGGCGGGGTGGCGAAATTGGCGTTGTTGGTGCCCGAACCATCCTGCGCATCCGCCTCGACCTGATCGGTGCCGAGTCCCAGACCTGTATAATTCAATTGCTGGAAGTTGCCGGAGACTTCGTCGAAACCGTGCCGCGCGGTCACGTCATGGACGATGTTATTCCAGTAAAAGAGGTTCACCGTGGCCGCGGCAACATAGGTGGGCGCGTTCTGCGTAAGGTCTAAGGGAAAGTCGAAATTCAGGGCTGCTCCGCCACTGGGTTGAACGCCCCCGGTATCGTTGTCATCCGCATCTTCCTGAGCTGAGACATTGTTGCCGCGCGTGACCGTGAACTCCGCGCCAGTGACACCGTTAGTATCGTGCCAGCCGAAGGGGGAGTAAACCGCGTCCTGAGGATCAGTATCGATGGATCGCGCGCCATGCAGGGGGCTTTCCACCGGAAGTGCGAAGACGTTGTAGGATGCGTTGTCGACCCAGTCGGACACATTCACCAGTTGGCCCACGGGAGCACCGGGCGTGAATTCGGCCTTCACGCTGGCGTCATACCAATTGAATCCCTCGATCATGTCGACGTTGACCTTCCACGCCAGTTGCACGCCCCCCGTATTCTTGGGTACGTAATGCAGTTCCGCGATGATGTCCTTACGAGACATGGCTGGAGCTCGCAGGACGGTTCGCATGTTCCGCCCCGTCGCGGGCGAAACCGTGGTAATCGTCTGCCCAAGGGGCAAGCCGTGTGCGCTCGCCACGCTGCTCACCGCAAAATTCGCGGGAATGTACGGCGTTGGGCCCGGATTGGCGGGGGGCTCAATTAAACCAGGCACAAAGCTGGCCGCCGCGGAGATAACTCGCCCGTCCGGCTTCAGCGAGACGCTGGCGACGGCGTTGGCAATGGGCAGCCCATTGTAGGTCTGGCGCAAATAAACATGGTCTACGCCCCCCACTTGGGAGAAGTAACTATTGGTGACCTCGTAGTGATTGAGATCGGCCACAGTCAGCCCAAAAGTGGAAGCATTGGCGCGCAAGTAATTGATCGCCAGCGTGGCCCGGGCACCACCTTGGGGCGCGGTCAAGTAGGTGTCGGCGTTGCGAGAGGCCAGGTAGTACTGATCCGGCAGGGCCGTCAACTCGGCAATCGCCATCAGGTCGCGCCGCTCGAGTTGCTCGAGAAACAACCGGCGTTTGCTGGCTTGCGACGGCAAGCGGCGATCCTCGCGCCGAAAACGGTCCCAAGGATTCTTGCGACGTTGCTTGCCGGAACCATTCCGATGATCAGTCTGACTCACGGGGGAACTCCCAGTTGGGCTCAAGTTATCAAGGTGCTACAAATCCACGGTTGTGCGGTGAAGGCCCTCGCTGATCGCGCGATACTTCGCGCAAAACGGCGCGCCCCACGGCACTATCACGTCCCGCCACGCCCTCACGTCCGGTATTCATGGACAACTCGCCATTGTAATTACGGTTCAAACGGAGTGTCAACAAAAATGCGAACCTCGATTCGGTTCGTGAAATCATGGACGGATTTCGTCGCCAGGAAAGGGAAAAGGCGGAGTTTTTCCTGGGTTAGACGCTGCTGCCGGCCGGAGAGTTCCCTGGTAATTCCCGGTCCAGGGCGGAGCAAGCTTCCGGATACGGCCAGCCAAACCACCGTCCCAGGGGATGACCAGGGGGACGAGGAGCCGGCCAAGAAAGTGAAAAACCCCGCCGGACCTTACGATCCGCGGGGTTCATGGTTGATTGCAATCACCAGCCGCTTAGCAGCTTACCACATGAATTCCAGGCCGGCCATGAATCCGTGGTAGAAAACATTGCCGTTGTCGTTCATGTTGACGGTTCGGTTCACGCCTGGCGGCGGGAAGAACAGGGCCGGAGGCGTGGGGTTGAAATTCTCGGTCGCCAGCGCCACGCCGTCCACATACAGGAAGTGGTAGCCGAGTTTCGCCGTCCACTGGTAGTTGAGGCGATAGGTCGCCATCAGGGTCGCGTCTCCGACGAAGGCCACGTCCTCGCTATCGCCGTTTTCCTGAAACAAAGCGCCCGAGAAAGTGGAGATGGACGTATTCTGGCCGGCATGGTTGCCGTAAACGCCCGCCTTCGCCTCGCCGCCGAGTCGCAGGCCGGGGAGCAGGCAGAACCAGATGTCGCCGCCGACCTGCATGCCGGTCAAGCTGTTGAAGATATCGGTGTCATAGAAAGCGCTGGCGTTGTTGGTGGTGGAATTCGTGAACAGGCTCAGCTGCTCATCGAGCTTGAAGTACCGCGCTCCGATCAGCCACGAGCCTTGATAGCGAGCACTCGGGGATACCCACCGCTGGCGGAAGTTGGCTTCGAAGTTATCAAACTTGGAGGTGTACCTGAGCGTTTGCAGGTCGCTTTCATCGGTTTCCGCAAACCCGTTGAAAGGGAGCGTGCCGAAGTTGCTGAAGGCGGAAAACAAGTTGCCGGCGGGGTCGGTGACGCTGACCGTTGACTCATAGAAGAACAAGCCGTAGTACACGAATTCGGCGCTGCTTCCGGGACCAACCTGGAACAGGCCGGTGAAGCGAAAGCTGGAGCTCTCATTGAAGGCCAGGTCGTCCGTGCTCAACACGATGGGGCCGGCAATGCCTTGACTGGTGAAATTGGTGGTCCGGCCGATGTTGTCGCGCTTCAAGTACATGTAGTCCAGGGAGAAGTCGTACCAGCGAACCGCCCCGCAGCCGCCGTCGGGATAGGGACCAATGATTCCCAGCACATCTCCGAGCAAGCCATGATGGCCCGAGCAGCGGTCGCAACCCGCGCCGCCACAGTATGGACAGTCGACGCCAAAGTCTTCGGCATTGGAGGGGCCGCCTTCATAGGGGCCGCCTTGATAATCCGTGGGACCAGACATGGGAGACAGAACGCCAGGTTCACTCCCCGGCAGCGGAGCGGGCGTTGGCCCTTCTTCCGCCTGCATGTAGCCGACCTGCTGGCCGTAGCCAGGCGGGCCATATTGCGGCTGCCCGTAGCCGGGCTGCGGGCCACCGGGCATGGAGCCCGGCGGGGCATACATCATGACCGAAGGGTCATACATGGGGGCGTAGCCCGGCGGCGGTGCGCCCTGTTGATAGCCCGGCGCTGCGTTTCCGCCAGCGGGCTGCGCATAACCTTGGGGATATCCCTGACCCCAAGCGTTTCCACCCAGGGTGAGGATCGTCAGCACGGGCAAAACCCAGGCCCATTGCATCTTCATCGAAGAGTCTCCGCGGCTCCAAGGATTCGGGCGCTGTTTCTTGACAGCGGGCTGCGCAGCCCTGCAGGGCGGCCGCACAGTGAGGTATGCAAGCGATGGCGGGAAGCGGCACCCTCGGGTAACACCGCCAGCCATAGGAGCGACGCTTTTTTCGCTCGACAAGACCTATCGGCGCGGAATTACGCTCAAAATCAGTACTTTCGCTACAAACGGCAATTTTCCTAAAAATCGGATTGTTGACGCGGTTTGCCCAGACTTCCATCGCCTTTTTTCCCCGCGCAACTTGCCCAAACTGGTTGCTAATCTGCTGGCACCTTGCCAGAATCAAGGTGGGATGGGGAGGTGACAAAGCGAACTCCGCGCGAGACACCGACATGGCAAAAGTTGTTCCCTTGGCGAGCGCCAAGGCATTTCTGGATGCGCTGGAAAAGAGCGGGCTGCTCAGCGCGATCGACGTGGCCTCACTCCGCACCGCGCGCGGTGATGACAGCGACCCCAAGCTCGTCGCCCGCGACCTGGTGCGGGAGAACAAACTGACCCGGTGGCAAGCGGGCCAGCTATTGCATGGATTCCATCAATTGATGGTGGGCAAATATAAGCTGATGGACCAGCTTGGCACGGGAGAAATGGGGCGGGTCTATCTGGGCGAACACGCGCAGCTTGCCAGGAAGGTTTCGCTCAAGATCCTGTCGCGCAAGTATACGGCCAATCCCGACATCCTGAAGAAAGTGCTCGAGGACGGCCGCAAAGCGTCGGCTCTGGATCACCGCAACTTGAGCCACGTCTTCGATGTGAATTCCGAAGACGAACGTTATTATCTCGTGACGGAGTTCGTGGAAGGGAAAGACCTGCGGCAACTGGTCGAGGCGAGCGGCGCGACTTCCCCCTCGCAAGCAGTGGAGATTGTGCGGCAGGCCGCCGAAGGCTTGGAACATGCTCACTCGCAAGGCGTGATTCACGGCGATCTCAAGCCCTCGAACTTGATTATCGATGTCAGCGGCGTCGTTAAGATTCTGGATTTGGGCCTGGCACGGCTGACGGAGACAGCGCCCACGGTTGGAGAGGGCGAATCGACGGAGGTCGCCACACTCGCGGCCCAGTCCTTCCATGCGCCCGAACAGGTCAGCCAGCACCAGGTTTCGCCGCTGGTTGATATTTTCTCGCTCGGGGGGATTCTCTTTTATGCCCTGTCCGGTAAGCCGCCGCTGGGCAACGTCAAACAGGCCCAGGATGTGAAGAACGCCTGCCCCGCGGCCAGTGAGGAGCTCGCCGAGCTGTGCGCCCGCATGTTGTCCGACGACCCGGCTGCTCGTCCGCAGTCCGCCCGCGGCGTGATCGAAGGGCTGGATGCAGTCGCCCTCGCCAAACCCAGGCCGCTGGCCAAGGAGGAGAAGAAATCCTCGAATGGTGAAAAGCTTCAAGGCAAACAGAAGAAGCCGCTCGTTGCCAAACCGCTCGAGATTCCCTTTCCTAAGCAAGCCTCGACGACGGCTCCGTTAATTGAACTACCTGCGGACAAGGTCGAAGTATTCAGTCTTAATAGTTTGAGTCTGCCAGAGCCTTCTCCGCCCGCGACCAAGGGCGATCCAGCCGCCGCGGAACCAGCAACCGCCAGCGAGCCGGCTGCCGACGATCCCTTCGCCGGCTTCTCCGTTCAGACCAAGCGCAAGAAACAAAAGCCGTCGGCGGAACCGGGAACTTCGCCTGCTCTCGCATCCACAACTGAGGCACCTGCGGCCGCTGTCCCGCTGAAACCGTCAAAGTCGCGCCAGAACCCGAGCATGACCATCGTGATTGTCGCCGGTGTTGGCGGCGGCGTGCTGATTCTGGCGCTCGGCGTGACGGTGCTCTTCTGGGTGCTATCGCAGGGGAGCAAACCCGCCGATAAGGCCGCCATCGCCAAGGCGGATAACAAAACGTCGGCCACGGCGACTCCGGCAACCGAAGCGATTCCGGAAGCGAACCCCGAGGAGAATCCCAAGGTCGAGACGCCTAATCCCGCCGCGACAACTCCCGAAAAGACGACGGCAGTTCCGCCCATGCCCAACCCCGGGGTGACAGTCCCGGTCAACACCGGTGTCAAATCGCCGCTGCCGATGCCCGGCGTCACGCCGATGCCAACGCCTCCGGCCACGACCACGCCCATGCCGATGCCCACCAAACCGGAACCCATCAAGCCTGAGCCAGTCAAGCCACTGCCCGAGCCGGCAGTTCCCGTGGGAAATCCGTTGGATGGCTTTGCGAAGGTCGTCACGCTGCCGACGCTGGAGGAGAAGGGTAAAGCGGTTCCCGATGCCACTAAGCCGTTCCTGCTGGGGGCTTTGAAGCTGCCCCCCAAAGCGATATGCAGCATGAATTTGAAAGGGGGCGACAATGCCATCTCCACGAATGCCAAGCAGAAATTCGTGATGGAGGCCGCCAACAACGGTACCGCGGAGCGGGACTGGGACATCCGGATCGAGACGGACGGTGGCAGCACGCCGGTCGTCGTCGCCAAGCTGGCCATTCAAAACGACCAGTTGAATTTCCAGTGGACCGACGAGGCCGCGAAACACGTCACCTCCGCGCCCTATCTGTGCAATTGCGTCCTGACGATGCAAGCCGGCACCGGCTCTCATCAGGTCGCCTTGCGTCAACCTGTCACCGGAGCGCCGATGAAGGTGGATCTCGACAAGCCGATGTCGGCCAAATTCACGATCGCGTATCCGCCCAATCCCAAGCAAATTGTCATCCAGCTTGGCCCGCCGGAAGGGAAATTCCCCGCCTTCATGAAATTCGAGAAGCCGGAATTGACCGCCAAGAAGGACACGACTGTCTTCATGACGGGTCCGAGCGAGGAAGTCAAGCTGCTTCACGTCCGGTTCGATTCGAAGATGTCGAGCAGACTGTTGCAGATCGACGCATTTGCGCACTACCAGATTCACTTGATGCCCAAGCCTGACAAATACTTGAAGGCTACTCTGCCCAAGCTTCTTCCATCCACAGCCGGCGACAACGACTTGGCTCTTGCAGGCCAGAAGAACCTGGCGGCAAATAAAGTCATCCCCGCGGCGGACAAAGCGGCGCTCGAAACCCAGGCCACCAAGACTGTTGCGGACATGGCCCGGCGAAAGGCCGAGGCCGTCCTGCTGCAAGACCTGGTCAAGGCAATCCAGGGAGAAGCCAAGATCCACTTCCACATCCTCTACGAGGCCGACACGGAAACCAGAATCGTCCTGGTTGACACGGGTGCTGCGCCGCCGATGATGCCCCCGCCTTAGCAGGCTGTTCCGACACAAGCCTGAAGCGCAAGCGAAGGAAAGTACTTATTTCTCGGCGATTCCGAGCTTCCTTCGCTTGCGCTTCTGGCTGGTGTTCGCAGACTCGTGAAAAGCGCGGGCTAGCCGCTGCCCGGGATCCAGACCTAGAATGTGCCCATGAGCCTTCAGCAGCGACTCGAGCGCCAGCTCCACAGCACGCGCCAAATGAGCGAGAAGCTGCTGGCGGATTTCAAAACCCCCCACGACTGGGTCCACCAGGTCCATCCCGGCTGCAATCACGCCCTGTGGTTCGCTGGCCACATGGCGAACACGGATAACTTCCTCCTCTCGCTGGTCTCCCCGGCAAGCGCCGTCGCGCTCGACGACTGGAGTCCCCGCTTCGGCATGGGCTCCCAGCCCACCGACCAGCCGGACCAGTACCCTCCGCCGGAAACGGTGCTGGCCACGATGCGAGAGCGGCGGGCCAAACTCCTGGAAGTCCTCTCCCAATTAACGGACGACGCCTTAGCCGGAAAAACCCCCGCCGGCGCCCCGGAGTTCCTGCCCGACTTCGCCGCGGTCTTCGAGCTCGCCATCTGGCACGAAGGCCTCCACGCCGGCCAGCTCTCCGTCACCCGCCGCGCGCTGGGGCATAAGCCGCTGGTCAGCGCCTAAGCGCCACGGCGGCGAGCGTCCGAACTGGATCCATGACGCCCCACCCCTTTGCCACTCCGGGATCCGCATACGTAATCGTCGGCAGCCAGTTCCGCTCGTCGTTAGGCGAAGTCCGTCGTTAGGGAGAGCGGGGCCGTCCGGGTGGACCGGGTGATGCAAAACTCGGCCTGCTCGTTCTCGCAAGTTCAAGAGCCGCATCACCTTGTGACTTGCGTGCCATGGACTATTGCATCACCACCCTCATCACAAGTGGGGATTTAGCACCCCCGTAAAGTAGAATGTCCCCTTTTTCCTTTCAGAAGTCTATCAAAGCAATTCGAACCATTCCTTTATCTTGAGGGCCATCAATTCGCGGCGATTTTCGAGGAATTCGTCGTAATCCGGTGGATTTCCGTCGAGCATGGACTCGGGCAAGCAGTGCATTCGCAGATTCTCGATAAGTTGCGCCTTTTTCGTAATGCCGCCATAGCGCACCTCGCCGCCTGCGCATTGCTCGGCAAGTTGAGCGAAGTACTTCTCTGGCGATTTGTCGCCGATGGCAATATTAATTTCGCTCTGCGCCAACACAAAGTTAGCGATTTGATTGTAACGACCGCGCAAGAGGCCCTGCTTCTTAAGGTGGTTTCGCGGGAAGACGTGATGCACGTCGCTGCGATTCATGAGCAGGTCGAGTACCGTAATATCGCGAGAGAGAAAGCCTTTGTCGGCAAGCTTCACTTGTGCCGCTTTGTAAGCCAGGAAATAAGGGCTGTTCGACGATGAAGTGTCCATAAGCTGTGGCAACATGCCGGTCCAATAGCTTTCTGGCAGCTCGTTCTCGATTACTGAATCAGCATATGCCGTCAATCCGCGCGCTTCGACTTGGCGGATATCGAAATCGAAGGCAGTCTCTGGGCTCCCAGTGTATCGCCCTCGAAGAATCGACATGGCGTACCATCGCCGCACAAGCCGTTCGAGCACGTTGGCAGGCACGTTTTCGGCGCGGCCACGAAGATAAAGGATATAAGCGAAGTTAACGGCGTTCTGTCCGCCGATAAGATCGCTCGTCACGAAGCCTGCGGAACGCAGGATCATCGTGATGCGGTCGAAGTGTGTTTCGTTGATAAAGCTTAAGATCCCCTGCTTGAGGCGTCCAAAGGACTCTTCGGCGATACTGTCCTCGAACTGCTTGGTTTCAAAGTTTCGGCCCGAGAGTAGCGCCACCAAGTCTGCCAGCTTTCCACGCCCAAATTCGGATGTGAACGCTACACGCAGCATGTCCGTGTAAGTGGGATCATAAATGTCATCATTGACGTCCTTGAGCCACAGCATCTTGGGAAGAAACTCGGAGGCCGCGAACGCCTTGTCACCTTTCTCGATCCGCGCCAGGAATTCAGGTGCGACGGCCAAGTGACAAAAGTAATCGATTGCCTTGCGTAGCATATTGCCGCCGTAGGTCTCGTTGGCGGCAATCTTTGACATGGCGAAGTCCGCCTGAGACAGTTCGGCTCCAGCGGAGTTCACACGAATGAAGATTTCAGTCACAGTCTCGATGTCGAGGTCTTCCGCCAACTCGATCAGGCCGACGTGATTATTGACAATTTTGCCTAGCTTTTGCAAGACTTTTCCGACTTGCCTGCGGTCAGCAGATGGGTTTTTGGCCGCATAGCCTTCCGTCAACTCGAGCAGATCGGCATCCGGTGCAAAGACTTCGGCCACGTCCCCGATCCATGCCACATCCTTGCGAATCGCTGGGTTTGCGACTTCAAACCGTTCTTCCAAAGGATGAAACGCAATACGGATGCGAATGGTTTCATAGTCTTTCGTCAGAACTTCGCGCCCAAGTAACCCCGCCATTAGTGCCGTAACTCGCTGTTGCCCGTCGATAAGGATGCGCTTGCCTGCGGAAGGCGTGCCGTCCTTAAGCTTCACCGTGGGATTCCGCCAGGCAATCAGGTAACCGACCGGGTAACCCTGATAGAGCGAATCGAGAAGGTTGCGGACTTTGGTCGCCTCCCAAACAAAGGGACGCTGAATCTCAGGAATAGCGATCTCGCCCGTCTTTACCCAGACCAGCAAGGTGTCAATGGGGTGCGGGGTGACGGAATAGCGTTGCGTGGACATCGAATTTACCTGTGCCGAGAATCGCGACTTTCTGAATCTAACTGAATAACCGTACCTCTACCCCAGCAGCTTCTCAATCACCTTCGCGTCGTACACATCCGTCAGCCGCTCATCCCGCCCGTGCAAGTGATACGCAACCCGCTTATGGTCCAGTCCCAGTAAGTGCAAAACCGTGGCGTGGAGGTCGGCGACCATGGTGCGGTTCTCGACGGCGTGGTAGCCGAGCTCGTCGGTGGAGCCGTAGGCCTGGCCGCCGCGGATGCCGCCGCCGGCGAGCCAGAGGCTGAAGCCTTGCTTGTGATGGTCGCGCCCTTCGCCGGACTGGCTGACCGGGGTGCGGCCGAATTCGCCTCCCCACATGAGCAGCACACTGTCGAGCAAGCCGCGGCGCTTCAGGTCGCTGAGTAGGGCGGCTGTCGGCTGGTCGGTCTGCTCGCAGCAGCTTTTGGTGCCGGCGGCGTTGGCGTTGTGGGTGTCCCAGATTTGCCCTTCCACGAAAATTTGCACGAAGCGGACGCCGCGCTCAATCAGCCGGCGGGCGATCAGGCAGCGGCGGCCGTAGCTGTCGGTTTTGGGCTGGCCGATGCCGTACATGGCGAGCGTGGCGGGACTTTCCTCGGCCAGGTTCAGGGCCGCCCCCGTCGAGAGCTGCATCCGCCCCGCCATCTCGTAGCTGGCGATGCGAGCCGCCAGGTCCGGGGCGAACGTGGGGTGCTCGGCCTTGTGCTGCTCGTTGAGGGACGCCAGCAAGTCGCGGCGGAGCTTCTGCGTCCCCTCGCTGACCGCCGTCGTCGGCTGCAAGTAGAGGACCGGCGTGCCGGTGTGGCGGAAGTGGACCCCCTGATACTGCGGCGGCAGAAAGCCGTTGGACCAGTTGCGGCTGCCGTCGGTCGGCAGCGACGAATCATTCCGCAGCACGACGTAAGCCGGCAAGTTTTGATTCTCGCTGCCGAGGGCGTAATTCACCCAGGCCCCCAGCGTCGGCCGGCCGGTGACAATCCGCCCGGTGTGCATCATCCACAGGGCCTGCTCGTGGTTGTTGTGCTCGGTATGCATCGAGCGAATCACCGCGATATCGTCCGCGCACTTCGCCGTATGCGGCAACAGCTCCGAATATTCCACGCCGCACTCGCCAGCCTTCTGAAACTTGTACGGCGTCCCCAGCAGGTTTCCGTGCGCAGTCAATTTCACCAGGTCCGTGAAATACTCCGGCATCTTCTGCCCGTTGCGCTTATTCAGCTCCGGCTTGGGGTCGAGCAAGTCCATATGGCTCGGCCCCCCATGCTGAAAAAGCTGAATCACCGCCTTGGCCTTAGGGGCGAAATGAGGCTGGAGCGTTGATTCATTGGATGCAGTTGATTCACCTCGGGCTGCATCCTGCGCCAGCAGCGCCCCGAGCGCCACTCCCGCAAAGCCGGCAGCAGAACGCGTGAGCAGCTCGCGGCGGGAGATGAGGTCCAAAAGTTGGCGGGATTGAGGGGAAGGGTTCATGGCGGGGAGCGAAAGGGTAGGCGGGTGGATAGGTAATTTTGATTATAGGCGGTTAGGAAACGGATTGCAGAGCAAGCGGATTCACCGCGGAGGACGCGGAGATTCGCAGAGGAAAACCCCAATTCAATTTCTTCTCTGGCTTCCGGCCTCTGCTCTGCGTCCCTCTGCGAACTCCGCGGTTATTCCCCGTTTTGGCTTCGCCACCAGCAGATTATAAGCTGTTTTAAAATTTCAAAACCGGAGATAAATCTTTATCTGGACAACACTTAGGGAAAAACTGTTCAAAAATATTATAAGCTGTCGTCGGCCCTCGTCCCTAATTCCCACCCACCGCCTCTATGTTGAATTCATACCCCCCCGTTTCAACACGCTCCTCCCCATGCAAAAACAGGGTCCGTGTTGAATTGGAGGTCCTCCATTTCAACACCAGGGGTGCTCGTCCCCCTCCAAAGTATGCAGTCCCGAAACCAACGCTAGAGTCGCCGAAAAAAGTCCGCCTTTGGCTACTCACCTCCGGGCGCACCGCTTCCGCACAAGTAAGACGCTTGAACATGAACATTTATTCCATATGAACAAAAGATTGTTTTTCGCTTGGCGCGGCCGCCTCTTTCCCCGTTGTCGTTCCTGCTCTTCGCATGGGGATGAGAACAGCCGATGTTTTGCAATTTGCGTCGATTCGCTTGGGAGCCAACAAGTTACGTGATTCGTGGTCCAGCTTGCGATGGAGCAACAAGGAAATCGTTTCTCGAATTTGCGGCACGGTGATCGCCGCCACGGTTTTTTTTCCACGCCGCGTTTCCTCGGTCAGAAACCAGGCGGCGATGAGCGACAGAGCCTGATGATGATACCAACCCGGCCACGTGCGAACCTCATAGTCGGCCAAGCCCGCCTCACTCTTGGCACGCTTCAAGCAATCTTCACTCGTCTTCGTGGAACGGCATCTTCTTCTTGTAAAGTTCCAGATGCTTCTCGGCATCCACTTTGCTTTCCTTGTTCGGGGCCAACGCGACCACTTTTATTTGCCACTTAACGGCAGCTTCAAAGTCACCCGCTTCCGCATAAGCCGCCGCAAGCGTGTCCAGAAAACCTGAGTTCTGCCACTTAGTTAGCTCGCAGGCCTTCGTGCTGTATTCGATGGCTCGTTTCCCGTCGCGGAGCTTGCCATCTGCCGCAGTCGCTAACAGCCAGGCCAGATCATTGAGGACAGACAAATGGTCAGGTTTCAGGCGGATGGCTTGCCGATAGTCCTCGACAGCACGAGGCAGTTCCTTTTGGTCCTTCCATGCTGCCGCGCGCCCGAAATACGCTTCCGGATCTTGGGGATTAAGTCTAAGCGATTCGGTGTAGTCGCTGATGCACTTAGCCGTCTGTCCCTTCTTCCGCCAAGCAATCGCCCGGTTGAAGAAAGGCATGGCGTAGCCAGGCTTTAGCCGAATGGCCTCGGTATAGTCACTTACGGCTTCGTCCAAATCTCCGGCGGCCTCACGCAAAGTTCCACGGCTGTTGAAATGTCGGGGGTTATTTGGCTCAAGTTGAATCGATGCGTTGCAGTCTTCCAGTGCTGCCTGCAAGTTGCCCTTTTGACTCCACAGCAAGCCTCGATTGCCAAAAGCGATGGCGTCCTTTGGATTCACTCGAATGGCGCTGCTGTAATCACGGATGGCCTGATCAAGTTTGCCCTGCGCTTCCAAAGCAAGGGCGCGAGTGATGTAAAAAAGTCCTTCCTTTGAATTGAGTCGAATCGCCTCGCTCGCATCAGCCACCGATTCATCAAGTTTTCCCTGAAGGCGGTATGCGCAAGCCCGGTTATTAAGGGCGGCTGCGGAATCCGGCTGCAGACTTATGGCAACGGCGTAGTCTTCAATCGCCTTGTCCAAATCCTTTTTCAGCTCCCACACAAGCCCCCGGCCGACATATCCGAGTGGCGACTTGGGCTCCAGGCGGATGAACTCGGCGTAGTCCAGGAGCGACTTGTCCAGCTCTCCTTTGAACTTCCACGCCGCGGCGCGATTCAACCGGTAGCCTGCTTCGTTCCGCTTCTCTTCCAAACGACGAGTGTAGTATTCGATGGCTTCATCAACGAGCATCGCATCCCGCTTCAAAACCCAGACTCCGCTGACCAATACGCTCTCCTCTTCAACGTCCTGAACGACTGAGCCTAGCGAGATTTCGAGCAAGCTTCCGCCGTCGCGGGCGGTCGCGCCATCCTTCCAAAACACCCGTTTGCCAAGCCAGGTTTCGGCAGAATGACCCCAGTGCGGGGTCAAGAGCAGCAAGATCAACCACGCTCCATACCTAAGTGTTTCATTGAGGCGCATAGATCAGCTCCTAAGAAAGGTGGCAGTGTATATCGTCCTGTGCTTCATGGGGTACTTGTAGTCGGCGACTTCTTCCACAACTGCCGTTCCAGCTTGGGAAAAATCTTGAGCGCATTGTCCCGCAGGATTTGCCGGCCGATGTGGAGGGCGTGCTCTTCACGGAGCTCGCCGCGGTCCACTTTTTCGGCCAGGGCTTCGGAGACGCATTGCCGAGTCCAGACGGTGGCCGCGTAAATTCCTTCGGCTTGCACGGTGTCGGCCCCCCACATGATGCGGTCGCTGGGCATCACTTCCAGCCATTCCTGGTAGGCCCGTTTGGCCGTCGTGTAGGAAAGCTGCGGGAGCCAGACGGAGTCGACCCAAACGTTATTGTATTTCATGGCGATGACGCCGGTCTCGCCGACCCAGGGAAAGCCGCCGTGGAACAGGATGAACTTGGTCTTGGGGTTGGCCGCAATCAGGTCCACCAGCAGCATGGGATTGGACCCCTGGATGCGGGCCTGGCCGGTGTGAATCTGAAACGGCAGCTCGTATTTCGCGGAAAGCTCGCAGAGCCGCCAGAGGATGAAGTCCTGAAAGTCCTTGAGCTCTTCCGGCTTCAGCTCGCTGCGGGGGCGGCCGAAGGCTTTCACGGCCCGCTCCTTGGGCACGTTCTGAAAGTCGAGCGTCCGCTGGTAGGCGAGCGTCGTCTTCAAGCAGACGGCGTCGGAGGCGACCGCTTTTTGAAAAATCAGGTCAATCGCCGCCAGGTAGTCGTCGAGCGATTTCACTTCCTTGCCGGACTGTTTGGCAAAGTCATACGGGCTGTCGAGCGAGCTGGCGAACGACCTGGGATGAAAGCCGTCCACCATCGTGGTGACGTTGAGGACCGGGACTGAGAAACGGTAGGACCGGTCGAACTTGAAGCGGGCCCAGTAGGGGTCAATCAGCATGAGCTCAATGTTGGCCCGCTCCGTGACGACATGCGTTAGCCACTTGTCGCTCTTGTCGTTCTCGAAGATCTTTCGATTCAATTCGCTCGCCTGCTCCGGCGTCATCGTTTCAAAGTCGATGCCGTACAAATCCGTGAACGCCGGCAGCAGGTAGCGGTAGAAGCTGGTCGCCCGGGCGTCCTTGAAGTCGTGCTGAGCCTTCTCCCACCAGGCCTCGAATGGCTTTCCCTCCGGCCAGGGCGATAGCGGATTAATCCAAGGATAGTAGCTCCCCTGCCAGACCGAATGGAGCGTCATCCCCTTCCCCCGGTCCGTCACATCCCGAAACGGAATTTCCTCGAACGGCCGCAGATGGTCGTGCGTATCAATGGCGGGGACGGCGTCCAGGCTGGCCCGGATACGCTTGTAGAGGTCGGTTTTTTTGATATCGTCGCCGCGGGTGGCGGTGACCGCGGACATGAGCAGGGCGAGTGCAGAAAAAATGAACGTAAGTTGGTTGAGGGAAGACTTCATGGCAGCAGCGGAAGCGGAGTGCGACGGGACAAAACCGAATAAATCATAGACGCTTCTGCTGGAGGGTGCATAAGCGTCAGCGCCATGCACGCGTAATGCGGCCGGATGCCAGGGGCCGGCCTTCCTAAGAAACGACGTCCGACACGCGTGCATTTCGCTCCCGCTCATGCACCCTACAAATCGGCCTGCTATATTGTCCCTGGCGGCAGGATGCTCCGCGAACAGGACAGCCGCAGGGACCAACAGAGGCAAACAATTCGGTGTATTCCTATCTGCTGATGACGACAGGGGGCCGGGCGGGAACGCACTTCCTTCTCAAGCCCGAGGTCCATACGCGCATCGGCCGCGGGCTGGAGTGCGACATCGTTTTGTCCGACCCGCTGTCGTCGCGGGTCCATGCCACGGTCGTTTGCGAGGACGGCGATTGGTGGGTCCGCGACGCCGGCAGCCGCAATGGCTCGTTCGTGAACGGGCAAAAGATTGACGAGGCCCGCCTGACCGAAGGGACCCCGCTCAAGGTCGGCTCCAGCGAGTTCACGTTCCACCAGTCGGCGGAGCGGCCGGTGGACCGCTCCCGGCTGGACCACACGCAGACCATCGTGCATGATCGCATCGTGGGGCGTGAGACCGGGCCGGTCTCCGCCGACCTACTCCGCGATGCCCAGGCCGCCCAGGATCTGCTCACGCTCCATCACCTCAGCATGAGACTGCTCGGCTGCACCGACCCCGACGAGGTCATCCGTGTTTCACTGGAGTTGCTGCATCAGCGGACGCAGGCCTCCCTCGTCGGTTTTCTCTGGATGAGCGACGACGGTCAGCTCAAACCCAAGATGCTGGTCCCCGAAGGGGCCACGTCCGCGGTGCGGCTGAGCCAGTCATTGACCGAAATGGTCGTCAGCCAAGCCAAGGCGGTCTGGGTAAACGACCAGAAGCCGGAGGGAGGAACGACCGTTTTGCAGCACTATGCCGACGCTCTCTGCGTGCCGCTGCTTGATGAAGGAAAGACCATTGGCGCGATTCATCTGTACTTGGAGAAGGGACGCTTCCGCCAAAGCGATTTCGACGTAGCCATCCCCGTCGCCAACATTCTGGCAGTGGCTCTCGTGCGTTCTCAAAAGGAGGCCCTGCTGCGGGTGGACCATCGCCGACTCGCCGATAAATCAGCCGTCTTCGACGAAATGGTTGGCGAGAGCAAGCCGATGACCGATCTGAAGTCCAAGGTGATCCGCGTCGCGCGGGCCACCGGCTGCGTCTTGATTCGCGGCGAAAGCGGCGTGGGGAAGGAGCTCGTGGCCCGCGCGGTGCATAAATCCAGCGGGCGGGCGGACCGGCCGATGCTCAGCGTCAACTGCGCCGCCATTCCCCGCGACCTGATGGAGAGCCAGCTCTTTGGGCATAAGAAAGGCTCGTTCACCGGGGCCGATTCCGACCATATCGGCTGGTTCCAACAGGCCCACACGGGCACGCTGTTCCTCGACGAAGTCGGCGAGATGACCTTGGAAGGGCAGGCCAAGCTGCTCCGCATTCTGGAAGGGCATCCGTTCCTGCCGGTCGGCTCGACGAAAGAGGTGAATGCCGACGTGCGGGTGATTGCCGCCACCAACCGGGACCTGACCGACGTCGTCCGCGAAGGCCGTTTCCGCGAGGATCTGTATTATCGCCTGAGCGTGTTCGAGCTCTACATCCCGCCGCTCCGCGAACGCGGCGGCGACATCGAACGGCTGGTCGACCATTTCCTCGACCACTTCCGCCGCACCCACGGCCGCCCCAGCATGACCCTGGCCCCCGACGCCCGCAGCAAGCTGCTCGCCTATCAGTGGCCCGGCAACGTGCGGCAATTGCGGAACGTCATCGACAGCGCCGTCGTCATGGCCGAAGGCTGCATCATCCTGCCTGACGACCTGGGCCTCCGCGATGTCGGTACCTCGCAGGGCCAGCACGAAACGCTCCGCCTCGACTTCTGGGAACGCAAGCTGATCGTTGAATCCCTGCAACGCACCGGCGGCAAAGTCCCCGAAGCGGCGACCTTGTTAGGATTGGGGCGGGCGACGCTGTACCGGAAGATTGAGGAGTATGGGATTGATAGGAAGTAGGGTCGCTTCCGCTTCGTTACTCTGTTTTCTGGCACAAGTGTCAACCGGATAGTACAATCACGATATGAGCACACTCTCCGTCAATGATGTCGAGAAAAACATGCTCGACGTTCTCCGCCGCGTCGAAGCCGGAGAGAGCTTCGTTGTGGTTCGCGACAAAAAGCCGGTGGCGGAGATCAAGCCGATACCGGCCGCTACGACGGGTGCGTTACGCCCTCACGGGTTGTGCGCGGGCGAGTTTCGCGTTCCTGATGACTTCAATCAGCCGCTTCCTGAGTCGTTGCTCAACGATTTTGAGGGGACATGAAGCTGCTTCTCGATACGCATATCTTCTTGTGGTACATCAGTGGCGATTCCAGGCTTGATGCGGGCTTGCAAAGCGAGATTCAAAGTTCCACGAATGAAGTGTTCCTGAGCGTGGCGTCGGTGTGGGAGGCCGTCATCAAATACGATCTGGGGAAGCTCCCTTTGCCAAGGCGTCCGGAAGAGTATTTGCCGCTGCAACGCGACGGCCATGGGATGGCCAGTCTTCCTATCGAAGAAGGGGCGATGCAGCATCTGGCCTCATTACCGCAACTTCATCGCGATCCTTTTGATCGCGTGATGATTGCCCAGTCGCTGCAATACGACATGACTCTGGTCACGCTGGACGCCAATATTCGCGGCTATCCAATAAAGCTCTTGCCGTAGCGAACTCGCTCGGGACGCTACTCATTTCCCAGTTTCACCTCTTGATACCCGCTGGAATCCGCCGCTGCCCGGGCCAGGCCGCTGGTGTTGTTTTGCATGGTGATGTTGCCGAGGCGGTCGACGGCGATGATGCCGCCGTCCCCTTTTTTCAGGCGGGTGGTGAGGATGGCGTGGACGGCGTCCTTGAGTGTGTCCCCTTTGTACGCCAGCCGGGCGGAGATGTCGTAGGCGACGGCGTGGCGGATGTATTCCTCGCCGGTGCCGGTGCAGGAGACGGCGCAGGTGGCGTTGTCGGCGTAGGTGCCGGCTCCGATGAGGGGGGAATCGCCGACGCGGCCTGCCTTCTTGTTGGTCAGCCCCCCAGTGCTAGTCCCTGCCGCCAGATTGCCGTGGGAATCGAGCGCCGCACAGCCGACAGTCCCCTTGGGAGCCTCTTCGGATTTGGGTAAGGTCTTTTCAGCAGAACGCTTCTTTTGCAACTCATCGTACGCCTTCTGTGTGAAGTAGTACTGCTGGTCGACGCGGTCGACTTTCACTTCGTCGGCGAACTTCTCCGCGCCGTCGGCCACGAGCAGCACGTGCTTGGTTTTGGTCATCACGAGCCGGGCGAGCGAAATCGGATTCTTCACCGTCCGCACGCTGGCCACCGCGCCACAGGCTTTCGTCCGGCCGTCCATGATCGAGGCATCCAGCTCGTGCTTCCCTTCGGTGTTGAAGACGGCTCCTTTGCCGGCATTGAAGAGCGGATCGTCTTCGAGAAAACGAATGACCTTTTCCACTGCGTCCAGGCTGGTCCCACCCTTATCAAGCTCCTCCACGCCAATGTCCAGCGCCTTTTTCAAGGACGCCTCCAGTGCCGCCACTTCGGCCTTGGTCATTTTCGCCGGATCGGTGCCGGCTCCGCCGTGAATGACGATGGCGTAGCGCTTGGCAGCCGGTTGGGCGGGTTCATCGCCACAGGCCGGTGGCGAGCAGCGCGCGAGAAGGGCAATGAAAACGGCAGCGCACGCGAAAGCAGTTCGCATGTTCAAGATCCTCGGGCGGAATAGGAAGCGGAGATGGCCGCCCGCAGCTTACGCGGCGGGACTGGCCGTTGCCACCCGCGCACGAAAAAAGGTCAGGGCACACCGATCCTTCGTTGTGCCCTGACCTCTATCCTGATACGAAGCAGATTGCGCCGCTCCGCTCTCCCGGTAGCGTTTGTATCGGCCAGTCCGGCCGACGGGCTTAAGCCGAAAATGCCGAAAGTTCCTACCGCTGAAGCGAGCTCTCCGGCCAGCGAAAGCCCCGCAACCGGTGGCCGCGGGCGGCCTTTTCCGGCATGGGGGCGGGAGCTTCCACCTGGGGAGCATCGCCGCCGGCTTCCGGCATGGGGACTGGCGGGCCGTCGGCGGACGGAATCGCATCATACGAGCCCTTGCCGCCGACGTCGTAGCCGCAGCTAGGGGCCGCGCAACTGGGGGCGATGTCGCCGCACGACGAGCAACTGCCCTTCCAAATTTTGCCGCCGAAGTGCCAACCGTGGGCCCGCTTCAGCAGGCTGACATGTCCGCCGCATCCGCAAGACGCCTCTTGGCCGCAGGAATCGCACCCGCCGCAACCGTGCATTCCCCGGCAGCCGCCGCGCATGTGAATGGGGTGGCAGCGATGCGGCCGCTGTTCATAGCCATCCCACAGATGATTGACGCACGGGGGCGTGTAGTCGCAGGCTCCCGGCGAGTAAACGTAGCCGTTGCTGGTGCCGCTCCAGATATCCCCTGTCGCCAGCCGGTAGTGGACCGGCGCGTGCGGCGTGATGACTGCGGCGGGTGGAGCTTCGGCAGGCTCATCGGCCGCGAACCGCACCGGGGATACCGGCACTCTTTTCAGACGCGGCGCAGACGGCACGGGCTCCACGGCATTGACGAGGGCGGCACCGAAAACGGCGAGCAACAAAACGATCCATCCAGACCACTTCATGTGATTCTCCTTCTTGTGGCACGCCCACGGCTTTGCCTGGGCGTGTACTTCCTTGGTGCGTGCAGGCCCGCGCGCGCCAAAGCATTGCGCGGATTCCTTGCCATGCGAAAACATGCCCGCGCTTTCACAGAGAGCAAATGACGGTGTTGATTTTTCGCAACATTTTTCCGGCTCCCCGTCGCTACAACCGGCAGCTTCGTTGCCTTTGCCCGCCAGCGCCATCTTCCGCTGACGCGGGTGGCGGCTATTATCCGGTAGAGAGGATGCTGCCGATTTTTCCCGAAATGCCGATTGCCGCCGCCCAGTTCGCCGCCTGGCGGGAAGCCGCCGCCGCGATTGCCGCTGCGCTGGCGGCCGGCTCCATTTTGCTGGGCCTGTGGAATTACCGCCCCGTGCTAGCGCAGACGACCCTCGTCTGGGCCGCCTGGTGGAGCGCCGCCGCTGCCGGCGCGATTGCCGGCGTGGAGCTGGCCCGAGCCGCATTCCCGCTGGCGGATTCCTGGCTGGCCCCGCTGCGGTTCTGCGCGGCGGCGCTGAGCTTTTGCCCGTTTGTTGCCGTGTTGGGGGCGAAGCGGCCGCAACATCTGGCGTGGAACTTCGTGGTCCTGTCGCTGTGGGGAATTGTCTCGCTGTCCGCGCTGACCGCGCTCGTGATGCAGCGGAGCGACCGGTTCATTCTGGGAGATGCCCGCGCCTGGCTGCTGTGGGTTCTTATCCTGATGGGACTCATCAACTATCTGCCGACCCGCAATTGGCTCACTGCCCTATTGGTGGCGCTCGGGCAGGTCATCCTGTTCGCCCCTCATCTGCCGCTGTTGCGGGGCAACCTGTGGCTGGCGAATCTGCCGGCGGATCCCAGCCTCGCGCTGTTTGTGTTGGCCATAGCCGTGGCCGTAACCGACACCAGCCTGAAGCGCAAGCGAAGGACAGTGCGTCCACGCGATTCGGTCACTACCGCTTTCGGACGTAAGCATGAGCAGCGTTTTCCTTCGCTGGCGCTTCAGGCTGGTGTCGAACCGGTGCCAGCGAGTAATTCCTCGGATGCTTTCGACCGGCTGTGGCTCGACTTCCGCGATTCCTTCGGCCTGCTGTGGGGACTGCGATTGCAAGAGCGGGTCAATGCGGCCTCGACTGCCGCGAAGTGGGAAGTTGAATTGCAGTGGCAAGGTTTCGGCCCCAAGGGGATTCCTGCGAAGCATCGCGAGGCGTTGCGCCAGGCCATGACCGGCCTGCTCCGCCGTTTTGTGTCCCACGAGTGGATTGCGGCCCGGCTGGAGAAGAACATAGACTGAGGCGAGCGCCGCGTGGACGCGGCGGCTAAGCTCAAGACAGGTGAATCATGCCGCTCGCAAAAGATCCGCTCGTCTTCATGCTCTCTCCCGAGCGAATTTGCCATAGCCTGCCGGGGCTCAATCGCCTGTTGGAAGTCACGCGGGTTCTGGCCCTGGAAATTGACCTGGCCCGAGCGCTGGACGCGATCGTGAAGGAGGCCAGCCACGCCCTGGAGTGCGATCGGGCCCTGCTTTATCAGTACGACCCCAAACGGGAAACACTCTTCACCACGGCCGGCACCGATGTCCCCGTCCACTTGAGGATCGACCAGGGAATCCCCGGCTTCGTCGCCCGCCAGCGACAGATCGTCAACGTGCCCGATACGGCCGCGGAACCCCGCTGGGACAGCACCTACGACAAAGCCGCCGGCTACCGCACAAAAACCATCCTCGCCGTCCCGCTGGTCGCCGCGCGGGATGGTCTGCTGCTGGGCGTCTTGGAGATGCTCAACAACCAAGGAGGGCCCTTCGACGCCGATGACGAAAGCCTGGCCATCGCCTTCAGCAATCACGCCGCGGCGGCCCTCGACCGCTCGCGCCTGGTGGAGGAGCTCCAGCGCCGCAAGGAGCTCGAAGCGTCGCTCAACATCGCCCGCGAAGTCCAGCGGCGGTTCATGCCCAGCCAAATGCCGAAAATCCCCGGCTACGAAGCGGCAACCTGGTGGTTCCCCAACGAGGCGGTCGGCGGCGACTACTGCGACGTGATTCCGCTCGAGGGAGGCCGCACCGCGCTGTGCATCGCCGACGTCTGCGGGCATGGTCTCGGCCCCAGCCTGCTGATGGCTTCGGTGCGGGCGTCGCTCCGCACGCTGCTGTTGCGTGAATCCTCTCCGCAAGTGCTGCTGGAGTCGGTCGGCCGCGCGCTGGTGGACGACTTCCAGAACGGCGCTTTCGTCACGATGGTCCTGGCGATGCTGGACCCCCTTAGCCATCAAGTCCACTTCGCCAACGCCGGCCATGCTCCGGCCTTCCTCTATCGGGCGCAGGACCGGTCGTTTGTCGAGCTCGAATCCACCGGCCTGCCGGTGGGAGTCATCGACCCGCCGGATTGCCCGCTCGGCCCGGTGCTGAATATGTTGCCGGGGGACATCCTCGTGCTCGGCACCGACGGCATCGTCGAATCGATGGATCAGCGGGGGACGCAGTTCGGCAACGAGCGCCTGCAAGAGTGCATCGTCAAGGGTACCGGCGGCCCGCTACCGGAACTGGTGCGGAACATCGGCCGGGCGGTGGAGCTGCATTACGTGGGGGACAGCCCGCCGGATGATCTCACGCTACTTGCCGTGCGCAGGGACGTGTAGCGGGGTCGGGAGTCTTAGGCGTCATAGACTCTCCGTCTTGAATGATCATCGACGCCTAAGACTCCCGACCCCCTGACGTCGCCTCCTATGTTGACGCTCGCTACTATCGACGATTTACGGATCGACGACCGCTACAAGGGAATTCCCGGAGGCACACCTCCCTTTCCCTTGAAGGAACTGGCCAATCGCGGCTGGAATTTGCTGCGGGGAGATGTTCCGCTGCCGCTGGCGGTGCTCAAGGAGTCGGCACTGACGCACAATCGCCGCTGGATGCAGAAGTTCCTCGCGCTGTCGGGTGCCCAGTTCGCGCCGCATGGCAAAACAACGATGGCCCCGCAGCTCTTTCAGATGCAACTGGAGGATGGGGCCTGGGGAATCACGTTGGCCACGATGCAGCAGGTGCAAGTGGCCCGGCGGTTTGGCTGCTCGCGGATTCTGCTGGCGAATGAGCTGGTGGACCCGCGAGCCATCGACTACATCATCGTTGAACTCGCCCGCGATGAAGGTTTTGAGTTCCTCTGTCTCGTCGACTCCATCGCCGGCGTGGAGGCTCTCGCTGCTGCGGTGAAGAAGCATGACCTGCGGCGACCGCTGGAAGTGCTCCTCGAAGGGGGTCTCGACGGAGGACGCACCGGCTGCCGGACCATCACCGAAGCGATGGAAGTCGCCCGAGCGGTCAAGCAACATTCACCCTCACTTGCCTTACGCGGCGTCGAAGGCTTCGAAGGAATCATCGCGGAGGCCACGCCGCAAGCGTCGGCCGCAAGAGTGCGGGAGTTCCTGGGATTTCTGCTGGAAACCGCCCGCCGCTGCGAGGAAGAAAGCCTGTTTGCCGCCGGAAAGGTCATCATCAGCGCCGGCGGCAGCGAGTATTTTGACCTCGTGGCTGAGATTCTCCCGAAGAGCGGACTGACGCGCGAGACGCAAATCATCATCCGCAGCGGCTGTTATCTGACGCATGACAGCGACCTGTTCATGGACCTCCACCGAAAGCTGGAAGAGCGAACGCCGGCTGCAAAGGACCTCGGCGCTCCTCCGCAAGCAGCGCTCGAAATCTGGTGCCACGTCCTCTCCCGCCCCGAACCGACCCGCGCCATCCTGGGCCTGGGCAAGCGCGACGCCGGCCACGATGCCCGTCTGCCGCTACCCATCCTTTGGTATCGGCCAGGCTTGCACAATGCTCCTCAGCCAATGCCTCTTGGCCATAGCACCTTCAAGCTCCACGATCAGCACGCGCTATTAAACATTCCAGAAAGCTCGCCGCTCCAGATTGGCGACCTCGTCGCCTGCGGCATCTCGCACCCCTGCACCACCTTCGACAAATGGCGGCTCCTGGCGGTGGCGGATGAACAGTACAACATTACCGGCGGGGTGCATACGTTCTTTTGAGCCTTACTGCCGCCGGTCATCCCGGTTGCGATTCGAGGCCACGACGGCAAGGATTGCCACGACAATTCCCACCGGCAATACCACGACCAAGAGACCAATAATCAAGAGGACAATGAGCTCCGTCTGACCAATCCCAAAGACGGCGAGCAGCGACATTTTATTTACCCCTTTGAATGACAGTCGTGTTGAGATTCTTTCAGCCACATTCTAAACCGGCAAGACGCAACCAAACCAGAGAAATCCCCCATGCCCAAATACTGGCTCCTCAAAACCGAGCCCGAGTCGTTCTCGATTCAGGACCTGGCGAAGGCCCCCAAGAAGACCACCTGCTGGGACGGAGTGCGGAACTATCAGGCCCGCAACTATCTGCGGGACGACATGAAAATCGGCGACGGAGTGCTGTTCTATCACAGTAGCGCCAATCCCCCGGCGATCGTGGGAACGGCCAAGGTCGTCAAGGAAGGCTATCCCGACCCCACCGCTTGGGATCCCAACGACCACCACTACGACCCGGCCGCTTCCCTCGAAAACCCGCGGTGGAGCATGGTCGATATCCAGTTGGTCCAGATCTTCAAAATGCCGCTTTCGCTGGAGGAACTTCGGAAGATACCGGCTCTCAAGAAGATGGAGCTGCTTCGCAAAGGCTCGCGCCTCTCCGTCCAGCCGGCGACGCAGGAGGAGTTTGAGACGGTGCTGAAGCTGGCAACACCAGCCTGACGCGCAAGCGAAGGAAAGCGCCGCTCGCATGGCCGCGCTGTCCTTCGCTTGCGCGTCAGGCTGGTGTCGGCAGGCCCCTACGGCAGCACCTCCTGCTCAATTACCCGCATCGCTTTCCAATGCCCCTGCAAAAATCGAATCAAATACACGACCGCCAGCGTGCAGAGCCACGCCGTCAGCACCCACCACCAGCCGAACAATCCCCACTGGCCATAGACCTGTCCCAACCGGCCGATGGTCACGAACACCAGCGAAATCGTGGTCGTGGCGATCAGGATGAAAAACGTGTCCCCGGCTCCTTTCAAGGCACCCACGAAGATGAGCTGCATGGCGTCGAAGATGCAGTAGGCGGTGACGAACCGCAGCAGGATGATCGTCAAGTCGCGGATGCGGCCGAATTCCGCTTCTTGGGCGAATGCGCCGTGAGCGAGCAGGAAGAGTTCGGGCACCAAGAGATACGCCAGGCCGAACAGGCTGGTATAGAACAGCGAAATGACGAGCGACGTCCAGGTCGCGCGGGCTGCCAGCTCCGGCCGGTTCTCGCCCAGCTTTTGCCCGACCAGCGTGGAGACCGCGATGCTCACGCCGAAAATCGGAATGAAGGCGATCGAGTTCACGTTGAACGCCAGTCCCGTCGCCGCTCCTTCCGCATTGCCGATCTCCGCGACGAAGTGCGTGAGCAGCGTGAACGATGCCGCTTCCACCAGCATGGGCAGGCCGCCGGGAGCGCCGAACCGGAGCAGCCGCCAGAAGAGTGGAGCGTCGAACCGGTTGCCGCTCGTCAGGCCGTGCAGCTCGCGGTCCGGTGAGAGCCGCATCAGGACCATGAACGCCGCCACGTTGAACCAGTTCGCTGCCGCCGTGGCGATGGCGGCTCCCTTGATTCCCATCTCCGGAAATCCCAGCGCCCCGAAGATGAGCAGGTAATCCCCCACGACGTTGACGAGCGTGCCGCCAATCTGCACCAGCATCACGACGCGCGTCATTCCGCGACCGGTGTAGTAGGCGGAGAGTGCGTTGCCAATCACCACCGCTCCCGCGCCAAACGCCAGGTACTGAAAATAATCGGTCTCCAGCTTTGCCAGCCGCGGGTTGGCCGAGCCGGCGAACAGATACGGCGCGAGTGGAATGGCCAGGAGGAACAGCGGCGTGCATATCCAGCCGAGGCGCACTCCCTGAGCCACCGCCAGGCCAATCCGCTCCGGCTTGCCCGCCCCGTGATACTGGGCCACGAACGTATTGACGAACGAGGCAATCCCCCCCGGCAGGCAGATCAGCGTCCAGTGAGCCATCCCCGCGGGCAGGGCGGCAGCCATCTCCGGCAGCTCCGCGGAGGAATGCCACATCAGGAACATCCGGTCCACGAACCACTGGATGGACCAGAACATCGTCGAGACGACGAGCGGCAGCGCAATCGCCAGCACCTCCCGCCCGCCGCAGGGGCGCGACCACCAGTTTCCGCGCTCCTCGGCCGCCGCTTTTTCGGTCATTACCAGGCTCGTCACGAGTTGAATCCTTGCAGCATAGCCGGGAGAGGAAATAGGGGGGAGACGGCCGCGCACGGGGACCTTCGGCCGATGGCATGGGTTCGCGGAAGAGAGGCGAACTTTCCAATGGGTTCGCGCGTAGGAGCTATAATTAATCTCCACCTCAAGTTCCGTTGCCGCGAGCACACCCATGAGAATCCGTTTATTGACGTTGTTGACCGTTGCCCTGGCCGTCGCAATCCTTCCCGTCTCGCGGCTCAATGCGCAAGACGCCAAGCCCCCGACGGAAGGCACTCCCGCCGCTGGCCCGCAGCCCATGCAGCAAGCCGCCGACTGGCTCAGCCGGAGCTTTCAGGGGCAGGCCACGCCGGAGGCCGCGGAGATGCTGATTGCGATTGCCAAGGGCTCGCAGCTCGGGCCGGGGGAAGGCTGGTTCCATCCGGGGCAAACCCGTTACGGCTGGAAGTGGATTGCCGAGCGGCATGGAGGGAACCTCTTCGCCACGATTCCCAAAGACAAATTCAAGGGGCCAGAAACGACCTTCGCCGCGCTCGACCGCACCGCCGACGGCCAACTCGGACGGGACGATTTCGATTGGTCCGACCGCTCGCCCCTGACGCAGCAAGCCCAACTGTTCGGCCGCATCTTCTATCGTCTGAACCGGGACGGCGACGGCCGGCTGACCAAGGAAGAGTGGCAGAAGTTCTTTGACGAAGCCGTTGCGGGGAAAGAGCACCTCACCATCGACGGCCTCCGCCGCGCGCTCGGTTCGGCTCCGGCCCCCAAGGCGTCCACCGTTCCCGAGACGCCGCTGACGCCCGAGATTCTCGTCCGGGGCCTGTTCCGCGGCGAAATCGGCTCAATGCACGAAGGGCCAAGCCTGGAGCAGACCGCGCCCGACTTCACACTCAAGACCCTGGACGGCAAGGAGACCGTCCGGCTCAGCGACCGCATCGGCAAACAGCCGATCGTGCTGGTCTTTGGCAACTTCACTTGCGGCCCGTTCCGCAACGCCTACGCGCTAGTCGATGAAATCGCCGGCAAGTACAAGGACGAAGTCACGTTCCTCGGCGTCTACGTCCGCGAGGCCCACCCCATCGACGGCTGGCGGATGACGTCCAACGACGACGTGGAAATCGCCATCCCCCAGCCCCAAACCTTCGAAGAGCGGCTGGGGGTGGCGAATACCTGTCACGCCAAACTCAAGATGAGCATCCCGCTGCTCGTCGATGAACTCGACGACCGCGTCGGCCACGCCTACAGCGGCATGCCCGCCCGGCTGTACATCATCGACCAGGGCGGCAAAATCGCCTTCAAAAGCGGCCGCGGCCCCTTCGGCTTCAAAGCCGGCGAGCTGGAGCAGTCGCTACTGATGCTGCTGATGGATAAGTAGAGTAGGCTTGTAGTCCGCCCACCACTTCCAACGAGCCAAAATCGGAAATGTCCACGCCGAATTTCAATGATCCGGCGACGGTTCTACTTCCGCAAAAGCCCCCAAGGTTTCGCGCCCGCCGGATCGTCGTCGGTTGTTGTCTGACGCCGGTTGTGTTGTTCTCGGTAGCGCTGGTTGGAGCTTGGATCTGGTGGACTCTCTGGAATCACCAATTGAACCGGAAATTGGCCGATGAGATTCAGCGGGTGAGGGCGCGGGGTGAGCCGTTGACGACGCTGGAGCTGAATGATTACTACCAGCCTGCCCAAGGGCGGACGGATATGACGAAGGAGATTCTGGCGGCGTTTGAAGTTTGTCTGTCACCAGGACTTAGGCCGCAATGGATACGGCTGCCACTCGCCGGGTATCCGCAAGACTTTGGATTCCCCGAAGTAGTGCCGCCTGTTTCGGAGAGTTGGGGCCAACTTACCGAGGTGGAGGCCTTTCTTGTCAAACAGAGAACAGCACTCGCTACGTTCCATGAAGTCGCAGAGCGGAAAGGTACGGCACGCTATCCTTGCGATTACAGTGCCGGCTACAACACGGCGATTGAGCACGTTCAAGACCTGCGGCGAGCCGCCCAGATCTTGTCGCTGGAGTTTCACGTTCACCTGCATCACGGGCGTCCGAGCCAGGCGATCGATTCAATTCTCGCGCAACTGGCCATGGCGCAAACTCTGGAAGACGATCCGTGCATGGTGTCACAGCTCGTTCGCGTCGCTCTCGGGCGCGATGCGATGAAATTGATACAGCGAGGAATGAACGAGGTGAAATGGTCGAATGCAGATTTGATCCGTTTGCAAACGGGACTGCGAGAATTTCAGTTCCCATCAGCGCTCAAGGACGTGCTGTTGGGCGAGCGAGCCTCAGCGTTTACCGCCTGTTATGACCCCTTGAAAATGGCCGGCGGAAAATACAATCCGACGCCTGAAGAGGTTCGGGTGATGCTCACCCGTCCGCCGCAGCGCGTGGCTGACGCCGCTAAGATTCTCGAAATTCATCGCGGACTGCTCGAGAGTTCCGAGAAGCCGTGGAGCGAATCGATCCGCGCCGGTCAGAAGGTAGAAGCCGAGGTGGACGCACTAGGCAAATCGCCGACTAGCCAACTTACTTACATTATGACGCTTCTGTTCGTTCCCGCGACCAGCTACACGGCGCAGTCTTTTGCCGAAACCGCCGCCTGGCGTGACTCGGCTGACGCCGCGATTGCCGCGGAGCTCTATCGCCGTAAACACGGAAAGCGGCCGGAGGAATTGGTCGACTTGGTTCCGGCATTTCTGCCGCAGATTCCCAACGATCCGTTTACGGACATGTCCATGAAGATGAAGCTTTCAGCAGACGGACTCAGGGTGTATAGCGTCGGCAGTGACTTGCAAGATAACGGCGGTAATCTCTCCGACAGGATGACTCCCGGAAGCGACGTCGGCGTTGAGGTGCAGGTTCCAAAGGAGCCGTGATCCAGGCAGGCTGGACTGTGTCGCTACCGCCCGAGTCTCCCTCTCCGCCGCCCCCTACCGGGCCTCAAACGGATTCCCGCTGGGGTCGAGGAGGGCTTCGGTGATGCGGCGGCGGCGGATTTTGCGGACTTGGGACCAGATGCCGTCGATGATGGCCGTGTCGCCGCCGCGGAGCGGGTCTTCGCGGCCGTAGTTCAGCCAGTCATTGAGCGTGGTGTTTACGGGGAGGCTGGCCCCCAAGTCCTGCCGCTTGAGGTGGTCGCGGAGCTGCTTGAGCGTCACTCCGCCGCCGACGACGAGCTGGTGGCCGGAGGGGCTGATGTGCTTGGGGAGGCGGTCGAACTCGTCCTGGATGTCGCCGACCAGCTCCTCGAAAATGTCTTCCTGCGTGATCATGCCGACCACGGTTCCCCCGTCGCCCCGGACGAGGGCCAGGTGCAAGTGTTCCGCGGTCATCCGCCGCAGGGCGTCGCTGAGCATCATCTCGCGCGGCAGGCTGATCAGGGGGCGGACCACTTCCCGCAGCACCGGGTTGCCGGGGTGGGTCTTGGCCAGCAGCATCATGTCCTTGAACGTGACGTAGCCGATGATGGCCTGGGGATCCCCTTTGTGGGCGGTGACGGGGAACCGGGTGTGCAAGTCCATGTGGGCGATGATCAGGTTTTCGCTCAGCGGAGCGTCGGCGATGACCATTACGATGTCGTCCTCCGGCAGCATGATCTCGCCGACCTTGATGGACGACAGGCGGCTGGCCTGGATGATGATCCGCTCTTCCTGCAGGCCGATGACTTTTCCCGCCCGCAGCAGGTTGACCTGGGCCCGCAACTCGTGCAGGCCGACATCCTGGTCGCCGCTGCCGGTGGGGAGGAGTCGCTCGACGAGGGTGACGACCGCTTTGGTGATGAACTCGAACAGCCAGACCGCCGGATAGACGACCAGCCCGAACACCCACATCACCGGGCTGAGCAGCGTGACCACCAGCTCGCTATTCTTGAGGGCAAAAACCTTGGGAATCAGCTCGCCGATGATGATCGTGACTGCCGCGAGGGGGATGACCAGGCAGGTGAGGGCGACAATGTCCGCCAGATGAGGCGCGAGCTTGAGGTGTTTTTCGATAAAGGGGCCCAGCGTCTCATCCGCACTGGCCCCTCCGGTGGCCGCCGCAATGGCCCCGACCAGCGTAATGCCCAGTTGCACCACCGCCAGGCTGGCCTCCATGCGGTTCTTCATCCGCAGGGCGATGGCGGCCCCGCGGCGGCGCTGCTCGACCATGTGCTTGAGCCGCTCCGCGCGAACGGAGGCCAGCGCCAACTCATAGGCGGCGAACAAGCCGTTGAGCAGGAGCATGGCGAGGATGATGAGCAGGACTGTGAGGGACATGCCAGCAGGATACCAGTCGCTTTAGAGATCGGCGAGGCGAGGGATTATCCAAACCACGCCACCAGCCGGTCGGCCAGCGGCGGGCAGAGGCGGTCGAGCCAGACGAGCAGCCGGCCGCCGACGGGAAGGATGATCTCGTGCCGGCCGCTCCGCATGGCCCAGGCGATGCGGCGGGCGACTTTCGCCGGCGTCATCGCGCCAAAGCGTCCGCGGGGCTTCGCTTTATCGCCGAGGACATGGTCGAAGAACTCGCTTTGGGTCGTGCCGGGGCTGACCAAGAGCACGTCCATCTTCTCGCCGGCCAGCTCCGCCCGCAGAGCGTCGCTGAAACCATGCAGGGCAAACTTGCTGGCGCAGTACTCGCTTTTGAAGGGGACCGCCCGGTGGCCGAGGACGGAACTTACGTTGACGATGAGGGGATGCTTTCCCTTTCTGAGAAGCGGCAGCGCGGCGCGGGTGAATTCGACGGGTGCGAAGAAGTTGACCTCCATGATGTTTCGCAGGCGCTCTTCGCTCGCCTGTTCAAACGGACCAATCGCGCCAATGCCCGCGTTGTTGACCAGGCAGTCGAGTCCGCCGAGTTTTTCCTGGCAGAATTCCAAGGCGGCTAGCCGCAAGCGAGGATCGGTGACGTCGCCGGAAAATACTTGGATCGAGTGGCCGCGGGACTTCGCGTCCTCTTCGAGCGCGACAAGTCGTTCTTCACGACGGGCCATGGCGACGACGCGGGAGCCTTGCCGGGCAAGCTCCAAAACCAGTTCCCGCCCGATACCGCTGGAAGCTCCGGTCACGAGGACGCGGAGGTTGGAGAGGGAGCGGCGGGGCATAAAGTCGTGAGCGGTAAAATGTTACGATTCGAAGGGCGGCATTTCGCGGAGTGCGGCATACAGTTCTGGGATAGCGGCTGCATCATGCCAGCGAATTCTCCCTTCGCCTCCCTCAGCGATCTTGCGGCCAGACTGTGCCGGGTCAACGCTAGAGTTGTCGAAGATGAGGAACCTGTCCGCCCTGGACGCGAACCAGTGGAGATTCTCAATGGAGCGCTGCCAGCGGGCAACAATCTTATCGTGTGGCACGTCGTGGCCGCGCTGGAGAACACGCAGAGCCACTCGCTCGCACGCGATTTCGGGACTTCGCAGCCCGACATAGATGAGCCCAAAGCGGCCGTTCGAGCTCAGTACGATATTGACCAGTTCTTGGTATTTGTCCGAGCTAAGAACCGTTTCGACGCCGCACGAAACTCCTTTCAACAGGCAGCTCTTTAGATTAGCAAACGTCAAATCTGCTGCAGCGACAAATGCAGACCGGAGATCACTCTCTGGAACATCAGAGAATCCGGAAAATCCGCGCTTGAGCAAGATTTGCCGAGCGAGTTCGTCTGGGTTCGAAAAGATCACATTCGACAACAGTTGGGATAGGGGGCCCTTTGAAACCAGCGTTGTTTTACCGGCGCCATTGGGGCCTGCAACAATCCAGAAATCTGGAGTCACTTTTCGCACCGCCGTGCCTGCGACGTCGATTCGACCTGCTTCTGCTCCTCAATGGCGCGGCTGGTCGCCCGATGGAACAGCTCCTCCATGTCCCGCGCGAACTCTGGCGACATGATGTAGGCCCACCGCGCTTCGCGCGCGCGCTCATCAGCTGATACAGACTCTTCCCACAAGCTGGCGGAAGGGGAGTTGGATTTGGTTTCGTCGAACATACTTGACCTCACCGTATTATACGATGATTTCCTTCATTACCGTCCCAAAATCGACGTCCAGCCGCTTGCGGCCGGGGATTTCGAGCCGGCGGGGGTCGAGGCCGAGCTGGTGGAGGAGGGTGGCGTGCAGGTCGGTGACGTAGTGCCGCTTTTCGATGGCGTGGAAGCCGAGCTCGTCGGTCGCGCCGTAGGCGAGGCCCCCCTTGATGCCGCCGCCGGCGAGGGCGACTGAGAAGCCGTAGGGATGATGGTCGCGGCCATCGGAGCCTTGAGCGCCGGGAGTGCGGCCGAATTCCGTGCCGATGACGACGAGGGTTTCATTCAGGAGGCCGCGGTTCTTCAGGTCTTCAATCAGGCCGGCGATGGGCTTATCGACCTGTCCGCAGAGGCTGCTATGACCGGCTTTCAGGCCGCCGTGGGCGTCCCAAGCGCCGGCTCCGCCGTTGGAGCCGTGGAAGAGCTGGACGAAGCGGGTGCCGCGCTCGACAAGTCGGCGGGCGGCGAGGCACTGGCCGCCGAAGGTCTTGGTCGCGGCCTGATCCAGGCCGTAGAGCCTTTGCGTCTGGCTGCTTTCGGCGGCGAAGTTGACGACGTCGGGGACCGCAGTCTGCATGTGGAAGGCCAGCTCGTAGGACTTGATGCGAGCGGCCAGGGCGGGGTCGTCCGGGTATTCGACGGCAGAGATTTTGTTGAGCTTGTCGAGCAGGCCGAACTCTTCCCGCTGTTCTTCGCGGAAGACGCTATTGCCGGGGGCGGCGAAGGGGAGCGGGTTGGCGGGGTCGACCGCGAGCTGCACGCCGTCATGCTTGGGGCCGAGGTAGTTTGCACCGTGGGCCCCGATGCCGCCGCAGCAGTCGGCAATGGGCGTGCCCATGACCACGAACTGCGGCAGATTGTCGTTGAGCGACCCCAATCCGTAATGCACCCAGGAGCCGATCGTGGGAAACGGCCCTTCCAGCGAATGCCGCCCGGTGTGGAACTGAAGCTGAGCCCCGTGGTTGTTATCGGTGGTCCACATGCCGCGGACCAGGCACAGGTCATCCGCCATGCGGCCGAGGTTGCTCCACCAATCACTGATGGCCAGGCCGCTCTGGCCGTATTGCTTATAGCCGACCTGCATGGGGTAGATCTTGGGGTGTACCTTATGCAGTCCTTCGATCACTTCCCGGAGGTTTTTCTTCAGGTACGGCGATTCCAGCACCGCTTTGTAAGGCGTCTCGGCAAATGTTTTTCCCGCGTGAACATTCAATTCCGGCTTGGGATCGAAGCTCTCCATCTGGCTCATCCCGCCGGTGAGGAAAATCCAAATGATGCTCTTGGCTTTGGCGGGAAGGTGCGGCTGGGGAAGCGTTTCCGCGGAGATACCGGACTCAGCACCGCGGACAATCCCGTCCCGCATCAGCAGCGAGCCGAGCGCGAGGCCGGTGCAGCCCATGCCGACATCAGCCAGGAAGGTGCGGCGAGAGAGAGGAGTGTGCATCATGGCCTCTAGTATAGGGGGCAATTAAACCTTCGGTTTGGCGTCGCCCGCCAAAACCGCATCTAGCGGATGCCCGTGGGAAATCGTATGCGGCCTCCCCTCCCGGTCATGCACTAGTGCGTGCGGGTCGATGCCGAGCAAATGAAAAATTGTGGCCGTCACATCCGCCGGGCCGACGGGATTATCCGCGGGGAACGCGGCCTGCTTGTCGGAGGAGCCGTAGACTTGTCCTCCCGGCACGCCGCCGCCGGCGAACCAGATGGTGTTGCAGGCTCCCCAGTGATCTCGCCCAGCCGCTCCATTGATCTTCGGCGTTCGGCCGAATTCGCTGCTCCAGACGACGAGTGTGTCATCGAGCAAGCCGCGGTCCTTCAAATCGGCCAGCAACGTCGCTACCGGCTGATCGGTCTGCGGAACGAGCCGCTCCTTGAGCTGCTTGAAGTTCTGGGCGTGCGTATCCCAAGTCGTATCGACCCCCGGCTTGTCGCGGTGCCAGTAGACGGTGACGAGACGCACACCGGCTTCGAGCATCCGCCGGGCGAGTAAGATGCTTTGGCCGAAGGTGCCGCGACCGTAGCGGTCACGCTCTTTGTCGGTTTCCGCGGACAGGTTGAAAGCGTCTCGCGCTCGGGAGGAAGTGACGAGGTCCGCCGCCTTTTGATAGTAGGCCTGCATCGGCCGCACGCGGGCGCTCAGCTCCAGCCCGCTCGCCCCGGCGTTGAAGGTTTCCAGCAGGGTCTTGCGGGCGGCCACGCGGACCGGATCGAGCCCTTCCCGCTGGGCCAGCATGTCGATTTTGAAATTCGGCTCGTCGGGGTGCTGGTCGATGGTGAAGGGGTCGTACTTGCTGCCGAGCACGCCGGCGAACTGCCCAGGCGTGAGGAAACCCGCCGTGGTGCCGATTCGCTCCGGCAGGCCGACGAACGACGGCATGGCCGCCTCCGTCGGCAATAGCTTGCTGATGACCGAGCCGAGATGCGGCATGTCGATGGGGCTGGCCCCAAAATTCTCGGCACTGAGCCGGTGCTTATGCCCGGTGAGCATCCAGTGAGCGCCGGTGGAATGATTGTTGTCCGTGTGCGTCACCGAGCGGATCAGCGCGATCTTGTCCATCTGCTGCGCGATGTTCGGCATCAATTCGGAAATCTGAATGCCCGGCACGTTCGTCGGCACCGGCTTGAATTCCCCCCGGACGTTGTCCGGCGCGAGGGGCTTCATGTCCCACAAGTCTTGATGAGCCGGTCCGCCCCACATGAAGATCAGCAAGCACCGCTTGGCCTTGCCGAAGCTCGCGCCAGCACTTCCCGCGGCTGCACTTGCTTGCTGCTCGCCCGCCAGCAGCGCCGGCAGACTCAAACCCAACGGCGCGAGCGCGCCGATCCGCAGCATGGCCCGGCGGCTGAACCGGTCGCACATTTGCGAACCGGCCTCGCGGTGGCTGGAGGTAAGGATTTCGAGCATGGCGGGTGGGATGGGTTCCGGCGGGAAGGGCTAGCTCTATCATCGGCCTATTGCCGGGCCACTTCAAGCCCTTTTGAGGAAACGAGCAACCCGAGGCGTTTGCGAGGGATGTCCGCCGCCCTCCCACGCTAAAGCATTGGGTTGTAGCCTGCCCCTTGTTTTTTTCCCCAAGCCGCGCCCCTAGAATGGCGGTGTCCTTAGCATTTGGGGTTTCGGATGCCGTAAGGATCCGTGTTTCTTTCCAGGCGTTTCTTTCCAGGCGTTTCTTTCCAAGCGTTTCTTTCCAAGCGTTCACTCAAGGAGATGGCTATGTCCAGGTTTTCAGGTCGGTTATGGAAATGGGTCGTGCCCGCCGGCATCACGGTCGGGCTGCTGGGTCTGTGGGTTCCCGCGGGAGCCGACGACCAGAAGGAAATTGAGATCAAGTTGAAAAAGGCTGGAATCGAGAAAGCGGAGGTCAAGAAGGAGGGGGACGAAGAACGCAAGGAAGGGGACCGCAAGGAACCGAGGAAAGAGGGGGAGCGGAAGGAAGAAGTCCGGAAGGAAGAAGTTCGCAAGGGAGAAGGCTCAGGCGACGCCCGCATCGACGAGCTGACCAAAATCGTCAAGCAGTTGGCCAGCCAGGTCGGCGAACTGCGCGAAGAAGTCCGCGGGCTCCGCGGCGGCGGCTTCGCGGGTGGGCCGAATCCGGAAGAAATGCGGAAACGGATGGAAGAGATGGCCAAGAAGTTCGCCGCGGGGAACCCCGGCGCTGTCAACACGGAAAAGTATCGCGAAGAAATGGAACGGCGGCTCAAGGAACAAGGGAAATTCGCACGCGAGGGAGCATTCCCCGGAGCCGACGCCGAGGCCCAGATCCGCCGCCAAATTGAGATCCTGAACGCCCAGCTCAAACAGATCATCGCCGCCAGGGAAGAAGGGACGCCCAAGATCGACAAGAAGGAACCGAAGAAGGAAGGGGACAAGAAAGAGGGTGACAAGGAGGGGGGCGATAAGAAGGAAGTCAAGAAGGACGTCGAGAAGGACGGCGACAAAGACGATGACAAGAAGGAAGGTGACAAGGAGGAAGGCGATAAGAAGGAAGACAAGAAGCCCGACGACAAATAACCGAGGGCACCTTTCGGCTGGAAAATTGCAGTCACAACAACAGCGGCCCGGCCAGAAAAATGGCCGGGCCGCTTCATTTTGCCTAGCGAGTCCGCGGGCTCATTTCTTTTCAGCAGTTTTTCCAGGCCCCTTCGCGTCGCCGGTAACGTCCTTCTGGGCTTCGCCGGCAATCGGCTTGTCATCCGGCTTGACCTGCAGCCCTTCGTCGTCGCGCAATTCCTGAACGCTGGCGGTAACGAAGAGGTACAAATTGGCCGGGCCGTCCCCGTCGGTGGCGAAGGTCATGCCGCCGATGAGGGAGGGCTTGCCAACGGGGATGCGGAGCGTGGTTGCCAGTCGCTGCGTTTGCAGGGCTGGGCGGTCGATGGCGGCGACAATTTGCTCTAGCGTAGTGCTGCCGCCGAACAGCCCGCGCTGTTTGGCCGCTTCAGGCTTGAGGTCTTCGCCGAACAAGTTCACGCGGCTATGCACGTCCAACACGACGTACTTGGCATTCCGGGTGACAACCGGCGTGACTTGCAAAGCGGCCCCTTCCTGAACGGAGCGGACGACCGGCTGATAGAGAGCCTGTTCTCTTTCGGTCTTGCCGGCAATCGGGGTGACACCGCTGATAATCAGCCGCTCGCCACCTGCTCGGGTAAAGACGGTCTGGCCGTTGTGGCAGGTAAGCATGGCGTGGTACGGTGTCCGCTTCTTCCCTTCGGCCGCGGCGGCGAGGAGTTTTTTCCAGGTGCCGTCGGCGAGGACGCCATACGGTGCGCCGGGGCCGGCGTCTTTCTGATCGGCGGCGAGGGCGTCGCTGACCTGGGCTTCGCTGAGCCACAACCAATGTGCCCGCACGCTGACGGTGCGGAGCGTGCCCCACCGCTTGCGGAACAGATCAAACAGCGAGCTGATCTTCTCATGCGTCTCGCCATCGGCGGAAATGAGCAGCGAGGCTCCAATCGATGCGATGGACGCCGGCCCGCCAACCGTATCCCAGGAGTCCTGGGAAATCGTGGACGTGATAACCTCGATCAATCCGTCCATGCTGGTTCGTGGACCGCTGGATGCTCCCGCGCCACTGCCGCGTTTCGAGCCAAACTGATGCTGCGTACCCTTTTCGCTGGCCAAAGTCTTATTGATCGACTCCGGCACGTCGAATAGGCCGCCGCCGCCACCCATCCCGCCGCCATTGGGGCCGGCCGCGGAAGCGGCTGGACCATCGCCCGCGAACACCTCGCTCGCGTCTCGATCCAGCTCGCCACCATCCTTCGCCACGTACGGCGGTGCCACGGCAAACAGGTCGCTCAGGTCATACAGCCGGATGACCAACCGCGGAGTGTCCTCCTCGCGCTGCCTGGCCCGGCTGGAGCCAAGCTCGGTCACCTTGCTGTTGGGATCGTTGCTCCGCGCGGCCGCGCGGAGCTTTTCCTGGATTTCTTCGAGTTGTGCCTGTAACTCCCGAGTGCGAGGGTTTTCCTGGGCCCACCCGAATTGGACCGCGAACATCAACACGATAGTAACGCCAAAACTGATGTACCTGCGCATGATAAGCGTCTCCTCAAATTCCGAGCTGGCGCAAAGATACTCATGGGGGGCGGAGCGAAACCGCAAGAGGGAGGCAGGGGGAGAGATGGTTGGCATCGTAGACCAGAGCAATGCTCCGTCCTACGTTGGCAGACCGCCTGGCCCTGACGAGCTAGCGGTCACCTGCGCTGCGAAGAGGCCATGAATTTTTTGCCTGCCAGCGAGCGCCCCTGTCAGAGCCACATGATAGAGGGTGGAGCGAGAAGGTGCAATCGCGCCCTTGGACTCTTCGCTGGCACATCAGGCTTAGGTCAAATCTTCTGGGCAGGCTGGAAGCCTGCCCCACCGGGGGTTGAAAATCTCGCCGGGGGCTTGATGGAAATGGGACAAGTGTATAGTATAGTTAGAAGGTCGCCGGCTGGCGGTGCGCGCTGGCGGAACCTGCCGGGATAATCGTGTTGGGGGTTGTCGAAAATATTGGAATCAGGTCCGCGCGACGACTGAAAAACAGCTTATCACTGGGGGGTGAATCTCGTGAATCAAGAATCGACATTTTGGACCCACATGAATCAAACTTGCGGCATTGATGAAGTTGCGAAGTGCTTGACAACAAAAGGTTTGTGATGAATCGAATCGACGTAACTTTTGTGAAGCGAGGCAGCGTGAATCATGAATAATAGTCCTCCAAAAGGGGGGTTATCGGGGCTTATCGCGCCGCGCCGATGATAAGCGAGGAAACCCTCACCCCGGCCCTCTCCCAAGGGGGGGAGGGAGTTTTTTTGTACGAAATCGAAGCCCGGTCCCCACTATTAAGGATGACGGTTGAGTTTGACCCCAGTCCCAGAACCCTCACCCCGGCCCTCTCCCAAGGGGAGAGGGGGAGGAGAATTTGAACATGCGATTGACCCTGCGTTCCCTGCTGGCCTATTTGTACAACGTGCTGGAACCGGCCGAGGCGGAACAGTTTGCCGGCAAGGTGCAGGAGAGCCCGGTTGCCTCGGGGCTGGTGCAGCGGATTCGGGGCATTACCCACAAGATCCGGATGACCGCCCCGCGGATTGACGCCAAGGGGCTGACCGACGACGCCAACAACGTCGCGGAATACCTGGATAACAACCTGGCCGAGGATCGCCTGGAGGACTTTGAACGGGCCTGCCTGGAATCCGACATGCATCTGGCCGAAGTCGCCGGCAGCTATCAGATTCTCACCATGGTCCTGGGGAAGCCGGCGGCGGTGCCGACGAAATTGCGGGAGCGGATCTACGGTCTTCCCAGCGAGGAGGCCGATGTCCATTCCGCCCCGCGCGACGAGGAGTCTGCCGAAAAATCCCGTGTCCGCAGCCGCATTGTGAAGGCGGCCACGGCCGCGGTCGATGCTTCCCGCCCGCAGGCGGAGGTGAAAACGACGTCGACTCATCCGGTGCCGGAGGTGCCTGAATATCTCAAGGGAGGCTCGCGGTACGGCGCGCTGTCCATCGTCGCCGCCGGGCTTTTGGTATTCCTGGTTGTCGCGGCGGGGATCCGAATGCTGGGTCCGTATGACCGCACGAATCCGGCGCTTGCCTGGATGTATGCCGACCAGTCCGTCGCCGATGCCGGTGCCGGCAGAAACACAGAGCCCGTCTCGCCGGAACAGAAGACCGACGGATCGCGGAATGGCGGTGTCAATAAGTCCGCGGACAATTCCCAGGGAGAGCCCGAAGTCATTGCCCCTGACGTTCTCGATGAAAAGAGCACCGAGCCAACTCCGACGCCGTCCGTCGAAAAGAAGACATCTGTTCCCACCGAACCGACGACGCCGGAAGCTTCCACCGAGCCGGCCCCGGATCCGGCCAAGACCGTGCCAGAACCGGCGAAGACGGTGCCCGAGCCTGCCAAGGGGCCGAAGATTCCCGTGAAGCCGGTGGCTCCCGTCGTGGTGAAGAAGGGAGGTCCGGAGCTCGGCCGCTATACCTCGGATGAGCAAGTGCTGGCCCGGTACGATGCCGAGGAAATGGTCTGGAAAATGGTCCCCACGCGGGATCTGGTCTTCGCCAGCGAGCGGTTGCAGGTGCTGCCGACCTACCGCCCGCAGATTGCACTTTCCTCCGGTGCGCAAATCACTTTCGCCGGTGAATCGCAGGTACATTTGGACGCCGCCGCGAAAGCGGGAGCTTCCCGCATGACGGTGCATTACGGCCGCATGGTGGTGGTGACGGTGGGGATGCCCGGTGTGCCGCTGGAGTTGGACCTGACGGGACTGAAGGGGACGCTCACTCTCAGCGACGCCGATGCGGGCGTGGCGATTGATTCCCGCCGCTACCTGCCGCCGGGTTCCGATCCCGAAAAGGATCCCGCCTTCGGCGTGGTGGAAATCTTCACCACCAGCGGCCGGGCGACGTGGCAGATGGAAGGGGCCGCGGAAGCCATTGAAGTTCCCGCCGGCCATCTGCTGACGTATGTGCTGGGGACGGATGACGATAAGCCAGACCTGGCCGGGCCATTCAAGGCTCCCACGTGGATCGACGCCGGCAATCTCACGAGTATTGACCGCGTCACCTCGCTCAACATGCTCAAGATGCTAGGGCGCGAAAAGCCTTTGGAAGTCCGCCTGCAAGAGCTGCTTACCGATCCGGCGGTGGACATGCGGGCGCTGGCCGCCCGCTGCCTGGGATATCTGGACCAGTTCGAGCCGCTCGTCAAGGATCTTGGCAATGTGCAGCAGAAGGCGTTCTGGGCCATGGAGATCGAAGCCCTGCACCACGCCGTCAGCCGCGGCCCGGAGACGGCAGCCAAGCTCCGCGATGCGGCGGAAGGCCTGCGGGTGAAGAAGGGGCTGGCGCTCTACCGCCTGCTATGGGGCTACAGCGCCGAGCAACTGGCGGACATCGGCGCGGCGGAGCTGGTGGACCTTTTGGAGAGCCCGGACGTGGACATCCGCGTGCTGGCCGCTGACAACTTGCGTCGGATCACCGGGGCACTGAACAACTACCGCCCCGAAAAACGCCCCGATGAAAACAAGCTCCCCATCAACCGCTGGAAAGACCGGGTCAAAATCGGCAACATCGGCTACAAGGTTCTTCCCGCCCCGTTTATGGAGCGTGTGCCGCTGTTGGAGAAGGCGGCAGCGGGGAAGGGGAAGTAAGGCTGCTCACAGCCCGCAGGCCTTTTTCGCCCGCTTGAGTACATCGCCCGACTTCTTCCGCGCTCGGCTCGCACCGTCGGCCAGGATTTCCTCCACGCGCTTGGGATTGGCGGCGTATTCCTCGCGCTGGGCGTGAGCGGGGGTGAAGTACGCTTCGGCGGCATCGGCGAGGGCCGTTTTTACCTGGCCGTAGCCGAAGCCGCCGCGGCGGTATTGTGCGGCCATTTCGCCCCGCCTGGCGTCGTCCACGAATAGCGAATAGAGCTGAAACAGGTGGTCCCCTGCGGGCTCCTTCGGCTGCTCCATGGGACGGGAGTCGGTGGCGATCCGCATCACCTTTTTCCGCATTGCTTGGAGGGGCTCGAAAATCTCGATGGTGTTGTTGTAGCTTTTGGACATCTTCTCGCCGTCGGTCCCCGGCACCTTGGCGGCATTGCTGAGCACCTTAGCCTTGGGGAGGACGAAGACTTCGCCGAAGGCGTGGTTAAACTTGTCGGCGATGTCGCGGCAGACCTCAATATGCTGCACCTGGTCCTGGCCGACCGGCACCACGTCCGCGTCGTAGCCCAGGATGTCGGCCGCCATCAGCACGGGATAGGCGAAGAGCCCGGCGTCGGCGGGAATGCCCTTGTCCTTCTTGTCCTTGTAGGCGTGACACCGTTCGAGCAGGCCCATCGGCGTTCCCGTCATCAGCAGCCAGCAAAGCTCGCTGACTTCAGGGACATCGGATTGCACGAAGAGCGTAGCCTTGTTCGGGTCGACGCCGAGGGCCAACAAATCGATGGCCAGGTCCAGCGTGTTCTGCCGCAGCACTTGGGGGTCGCGGGTCGTCGTCAGGGCGTGCAGGTTGGCGATGAAGTAATACGACTCGTTGCCGTGCTGTAGGTCGATGTACTGCCGGATGGCGGCAAAGTAATTCCCCCAGTGGATTCGGCCGGTCGGTTGAATGCCGGAAAGGACACGCATGGCAGCTTGCTCAGAGGGAATAGGTGAGGTCTTCGCGGGTACGACCGGATTATACCGCCCGCCGCGCGGAGGGCGAGTTCACTCCTTGTTCGCACTCTGGGGAATAAACCAGCGGGCCGGGGACTCTCTATCTTGGGCGATTTGAGGTTCGAGACTTTTTGGAGCTTGTTTATGCCGCGCTATCACTCACTGGTCATTTTGCTACTTTTCGTCACCGGCTGTGGAAGAGGAGCGGCAGTTTCTCAGCAGGCGGCCAGCGAAGCAGCGATGGCGAGTGTCCTGCAAAAGGGGAACCCGGCCATTGCCACCGCGGGGGCTGAGTTGCCAGCGGCTGAAAAGCTGGGACAACGGAAGGTCATCTACAAAGGGTCGCTGGACCTGGTTGTCAAGGACTTCGCCGAGGCCGAACAAGGGTTGAGAGAAATCATCGAGAAGTCGGAGGCTTTCATCGATGAGCTCACGGAGGATCGCAGGTCCGGCTCGCAGCGGTATGCGAAATGGGTGGTCCGCGTGCCGGCGGACAGTGTGCAAAAATTCCTGGAGCAGACCGCCAGCTTGGGAATCACCCAGTACCGCGGCTTGTCGGCCGACGACGTCACGGAAGAGTTCGTGGACCTCGGCGCCCGGACGAAGAGCAAGCGGCAACTCGAGACCCGGCTCTTGGAATTGGTGGCGTCCAAGGCGGTGGACATCAAGGATCTGGCGAGCCTGGAAAGCGAGCTGGCCCGCGTGCGGGAAGAGATTGAGCGGATGGAGGGGCGGGTCCGTTATCTCAGCGACCGCGTCGCGATGAGCACCATTACCATCACCATGCGGGAAGATCAGCCACAATATGTTGCCCCCGCACCGCCGACCTTCGCCTCGCGGATTTCCCAGGTATTCTTCCAGTCGCTAACCACCCTGCGGGAACTGGGGGAAGAGTTTGTCTTGTGCGTCGTGGCGGTCGCGCCATTCGCCGTCGTGTTGGTCCTGTTGGCCTTTCCCTTCGTCTGGCTGCTGTATCGCTTGTCGCGGCGGGGGCCGCGGAGCGTTGTCCCGCAAATCGTTTGAGCTATGCCAGCGTGCCAATGACTTCGCGGACGGACTTCACACCCAGTGAAGAAATTGCCTCAGGCAGCGCACCCACCAGCTTCATCGTCACCGTCGGGTCATAATAATTCGCGGTGCCGATCTGCACGGCGCTCGCCCCAGCGACGAGGAATTCCATTACGTCGTCAATGGTGGCGATGCCGCCGATCCCGACGAGGGGAGTGGAGAGGCCATTGCGCTGCAAGGCTTGATATGCTTGGTGAACGCAGCGAAGGGCGATGGGCTTGATGGCGGGGCCGCTGAGGCCGCCCATCACGTTGCCGAGCGGTGGGCGGCGTTTTTTCCAGTCGATGGCCATGCCCAGGACGGTGTTAATCAAGCTGACGGCGTCCGCGCCCGCTTCGGCTGCGGCGAGGGCGATGTCGGCGATGCGGGTGACGTTGGGGGTGAGCTTGGCGAGGATCGGCGTCTTGGTGGCGGAGCGGACGGCAGTGACGAGCTTTGCGCAGATGGCTGCATCGACGCCAAAATCGACGCCGCTCGCCACGTTGGGGCAGGAAATGTTGAGTTCGATGGCCGCGACGCCGGGAAGACCGTCGAGCTGCTTCGCCATCTCCACGAACTCATCGTGGTTCGCTCCCGCGATGCTGACGACGATGGCGGTCGGCAGTGTGGCGAGGTACGGCATGTGATGCTGGATGAAGGCATCGATACCGTCGTTATCCAGGCCGATGGAATTGAGCAGGCCGGCGCTGGTTTCCACGGTCCGCCAGGGTTTGTTGCCGATGCGCGGGGCCTTGGTCACGGTCTTGGGCAAGATGCCGCCGAGCTGCGAGAAATCGACCAGCTTTTCCATCTCCCGCGCGTAGCCGAACGTGCCGGAGGCGGTGAGGATGGGGTTGCGAAGCGCGAGGCGGCCGAGAAAGACGCGGAGATCAATTTCCGGGGAGAGGGAGGCCGGCGCAGCGGGACTCAAGGGAGCAAGTGGCATCCCTGCACTATAGTAGTCCGCACACTCCGTGTGCAGACATGCCGCGCTCACGGAGTGAGCGGGCTACTAGGGCGGACTGCTAAATCACGCCGCCATGCACTCGTGCCGGCGAAAGGTGGCTAGGCGAATCCAGGAACCAGAAGCGTTCCCACTCCTGGCGGAATTGCCGCAGGTCTTCCGAGGTGTAAATCAGTTGCCGGGTGCGGATGGCCGGGTCGCCGCTGTAGATCGGCAGGAAGCAGCCGACGTTTCCGCATAGGGCCAACAAGCAGCAGGCAACAAAAATGAGCCGACGCATCGATCTTTCCTCCATGAAGGACCGTCATTGATCCGCCTAACCCGGCCCGGACCAAGTGTTTCCGTCTATTTATCGGACGGGCTGGGAAGCCCCTCCTACTTACTAGCCAGGGGGTGGGGTCGCGGCCGGCGTGGGAGTTGAGGCACCAGGGGGCTGGCCATTTGCCGCTGCCGCCTGTCTTGCCTTTTTTTGCTCATCCAGCTGCCGGACCTGCTCTTCCATCTCCTTGCCAGGCTTGAAGGTTACGACCATTTTCGCCGGCACATCCACCCGTTCCCCGGTTCGTGGATTTCGCGCCTTGCGAGCCGCTCGCTCCTTCACCTCAAACACACCGAAGTTCCGCAGTTCAATCCGACGTTCCTCGACCAGCGTCTCCACGATGGCGTCAAACGTCTTCTGAACGATCTCCTTGGTCTTCAACTGGGTCATCCCAATCGCTTCGGAAATCGTCTTCACGATCTCTTTCTTGGTCACGGCCGGCCCTCCCCGGGAGCTTGCGTTTGGGCAAAAATGGCGGCACTTACAGAAAATGCTGCCAACGTCCCAAGTGTAGATGCGGCAAGTACTAGAGTCAAGCTCAGTCGTCGTAACCCCTGAAAGGCCGATGGTGAATCCGCCCTGTCTGGAGATGCCAGACCAAGCGGACGTTCCCCATTATCGTCGCTACAACCGGCAATCTTCAGCAAATCGAAAGAATCCGCAGATTCGACCCAGGAGGACAAGTCGTTAGCTAGAATGGGGGGGGCGGGCGGAAATGACGAAGTCCGAATGGCGAATGGCGAATGGCGAATGACAGAGCAAGCAAATTAGACTTTCATTACCTGTCGCTGCTGTTCGATCTGCTCCAGTGCATGCATCTGGCCCTTTCCACTGCCGGGACAAACCGTACAGGTGTATTTCCAATCCGCTTCGGTCTTTACGTTGGAATCCCAGAACGGCCAGGTGCGGCATTGGCGGGGGCGAGCGGAGTAGACGGTGCACTTGCGGGCAACCGTATCAAAAAAGACGCAGGCCCCGTCAGAAAACTCCTTCAGGCTCTTGCGGGCACCGACCCGGCGGACGTATTTGTCCTCGAAGGCTTCGGCATCGCCGTTTTCCACCAGTGCGGCCAGGGCGGCGATTTCCTCGTTGTTTACCCACACGTACCCTGGAGCACCGGTGCAACAATCGCCGCACTGTGAGCACGTGAATGCGAGCCCTTCGTGATACCAGGGAAGTTCGTCAGCCATGGATGCATCGTAGCGAGCAGCGGCGAACTCCACCACTAACCCGAAGCGCCAGCGAGGGAGTGCGACGAAGCCTCCCTCGCTGGCGCATCGGGTTAGTAGCTTCACCCGTTTCGGACCCACCGCGAAACCGGCTACAATTCGGGCTGCCCAACTCTCCCACCCTTGAACGGAGCCCACCATGAAACGCCTGCTGCTGCTTCCCGCGGTTCTCCTCTCTCTGTTTGCTCTTGTCTCCGCCGCCACTGCCGAAGAAAAAGCCCAGAATAAACCGCCGGAAGGTTTCACCGCAGTCTTTAACGGCAAAGACCTGAGCGGCTGGAAAGGGCTTGTCGGCAATCCCAAGTCCCGCAAGGAAATGAAGTCCGAGGATCTCGCCAAGGCTCAGGAAGCGGCGGACAGGAAGGCCCACGAGCATTGGAAGGCGGAAGATGGCGTACTGGTCTTCGACGGCAAGGGGGACAGCCTCTGCACCGCCAAGGATTACGGCGATTTTGAGTTCTACTGCGACTGGAAGATCAAGCCCAAGGGGGACAGCGGCATCTACCTTCGTGGCATTCCCCAAGTGCAGATTTGGGATCCTTCCGACGAAGCCCAAAAGCCCAACGGTGCCGACAAGGGCTCCGGCAGCCTGTGGAATAACCAAAAGAACCCCCGCTTCCCCGACGTGAAGGCGGACAATCCCATCGGCGAATGGAACACGTTTCATATCACCATGGTCGGCGACAAGGTCACCATCCTGCTCAACGGCAAGAAGGTTGTGAACAACGTCACGCTAGAAAACTACTGGGAAAAAGACAAACCTTGCTACCCCACCGGCCAAATCGAGCTGCAAAACCACGGCAACACGCTCTACTTCCGCAACATCTACATCAAGGAACTGCCGGCGAAGTAAGGTGACTGGGCAATACCAGCCTGAAGCGCAAGCGAAGGAAAACGCTGCTCACGTGCAATCGCATGGGTGACATACGTGAACTAGTTTTGGCCTCAGTGATACTAGCTACAGCATTTGTCGTCGCATTTTTTGTCGTCGACAATGTTCCATTCTTTGCGACGCAATCTGCAATTGTCAAAGTTTTCCTTTGCTTCGTATTTTCAATCGCTTTGTTCATAGTCATGGTATTCTTGTGGGCATTCTTGAAACGGCTCGTTCACCGAAAGCAGGATTAAGAGTTATCGGGTCACGAAGGGTGACCTGAAAAGACCTCGGAGTTGGCTATTTGCAGGAGTCTATTGCGAAGCTTCCTGAATCCGCTGGCCGCGCTGTCCTTCGCTTGCGTGTCAGGCTTGTGTAATCAGAGGCGGGAACGGGGTTATAACCAGCCATGTCCGCGGAAAAGTCGCTAGCAATCGTCCTGCGGACCATCGAGTTCAGTGAAACGAGCGTGGTGGCCACGCTGTTCACCGAGAAGTTCGGCAAGATTAGCGCTTTGGCCAAGGGTGCCCGCCGCCCCAAGGGGCCGTTCGAGTCTGCTCTTGACCTCCTGGCGGTCGTTCGCATAGTGTTCCTCCACAAATCGTCCGACGCCCTGGACCTGCTGACCGAGGCCAAACTTGAGCGGAGGTTCCGCGCGGCGGCTCGCGATTTGTCCCGGCTCTACGCGGGTTACTACGTGGCCGAGTTGCTCACCGAACTGACCGACGAAGGCGACCCGCACGCGGAGCTCTTCTCCGCCGCGGACGCCGCGCTCCTCAGGCTCGATAGCGATGCCCCCGTGGCCCCGACGGTGCTGGATTTTGAGCTCACCGCCCTGCGGCTGCTCGGGCATTTGCCCAGCCTGCACGACTGCGTGGGCTGCGGCAATCGGGTGGAGGCGGCCGCGCGAGTTGCGTTCGGGCTGGTGGTCGGAGGAGTTCTCTGCTCCAACTGCCGTCCCGGACAGCGGCAGGTCGTCAGCATTAGCGCCCCGGCGCTGGTGGCGATGCGGAAGCTGACGGAATTAAACGAAAATGCGGAATCGACGGATTTGGAACCGAAAGTGAGCGGCGAGCTGCGGGGGATCCTCAGCAGCTACCTCGCCCACCTCCTCGGCCACAAGCCGAAGATGCATGATTATTTGAAAACGCTGGCCTGATTGCCCGAAAATATATAGTAGCCTGCACACTCCGTGTGCAGGCCTGCGTTCCTGAAACACGGCGCTCACGGAGTGAGCGGACTACTTTCACCTGAGGACACGGATGTCCGGCCGAAAGCTCAACCACCGCAGCCTGCTCCTCGCCGCTTTCGCGGTGCTGACTCTCGCCACCGGCTGCCGGCTGTTCCGGCCGAATGCGGCTGCGCCCAAGGGCGAAAGCTCTCCTTCCGACATCAGCCAGGCATCCTTTGAAGCCGACGAAGGGGAGCCCAGCAAGGGTTTCGGCCTGGAAGACCTCTACCCGGATAATCTCGGCAAGACCGTCAAGCGCGTGGTCAGCGAGCCTCCCAACAAAAAAGAAGCCAAGAAATCCTTCGACGACGCCGACGCCATTTTTCGCCAGGCCAACGCCCTCCCTGTGGGCGACGAGCGGCAGAAGCTGTTCCTCGAAGCCGCCCGCAAATTTCTGATTGCCGCCGAAAGATTCCCCAACTCGGCCCTGGAGCAGGAGAGCCTGTACATGTCGGGGGAAGCCTACTTCCAAGCCGACTACTACTGGGAATCCAACCGCTCCTACGAGAGACTCATCAAGGCCTACCCCAACAATCGCTACCTGGATGAAGTGGAGAAGCGCCGCTACGCCATCGCCAAATATTGGCTGGACGTCAGTAAGAAATCGGAAGAGTCAATCTACTCCGTCAACCTCTTTGACCAGGAACGTCCCTTGCGCGATACCAAGGGGCACGGGCTCCGCATCTTCGGCAAAATGCGGACGCTGGATGACCCCGGCGGCCGCCTGGCGGACGATGCCACGTTGGCCCTTGCCAACGAAGCCTTCGCCGCCGGCAAGTTCTACAAGGCGGACGAGTATTACACCGACCTGCGGAAGATGTACCCCGACAGCGAGCACCAGTTCCTGGCCAACTTCCTGGGGCTCAAGGCCAAAATGAAATGCTACATCGGGCCGGAGTACTCCGTCTCCGCGCTGGACGAGGGGGAGAAGCTGATCAAGCACATGTGGCGGGCCTATCCGCAAGAGTCGGAGAAGGAGCGGGAATACCTGGAGCGGGCCGCGGCCGAGATTCGTTATCGCAAGGCGGAAAAGCTCCAACACTGGGCCCAATACTACGACCGCCGCAAGGAGTACCGGGCAGCCGGCCATTACTACGCACGAGTTGCCAAGGAATACGACGACACCCAGTTCGCTCAGCGAGCCAGCTCGCGCCTCGGCGAGATTGAAGGGCTCCCTCCGGTCCCGGGACAGATGTTTGAGTCCCTCGTCAAGCTCATCCCCACCAGCGACAAAATTCAACCGATGGTCGATGCCGCCAAGAAGAAAACCCCTGGCGACGACGGCGAGGCCACCGCCCGCACCGCCTCGCACGAACAGTAGGCTGTCGCAAGCATACCCAATGTCCCTATCCATGATGGCCCCCTACTCTCAATCCTTGACGACGTTCCAGCGGCGGAAATTTGCTTGCGTTCGCTTGCTTTCCGCACTTTGCACTCTGCACTTTGCACTTTGCACTCTCACCCTCCCCGGCTGCGCCGGCGGCTGGCAGGTCGGCAATCGCTCGCTCTACCGCCCGGACATCGCCACCGTGCATGTGCCGGTCGTCCAGTCCGATAGCTACCGCCGCCATCTTGGTGAGCGTCTGACGGAAATGATCGTTAAGGAGGTGGAGCTCAAGACGCCGTACAAAGTCGTCGATGCCGATTCGGCTGACAGCGTACTGGCGGTGCGTATCGCCTCCGAGAGCAAACGGGTTCTTTCCGAAACCCGCAATGATGATGTGCGAGATGCCGAGACTGATTTCTTCGTCCAGATGAGCTGGGCCGACCGCCGCGGCGACCTCATCTCCGGCGGCGGGCGCATCCCCTTCGCGCCGCTGCTGGTCAACATCAGCCAGCAGGCCAACTTCGTCCCCGAGGGTGGCCAGTCCCTCACCACCGCCCAGCAAGAAGCCCTGCAGCGCCTGGCGGAGCAGATTGTTGGCCAGATGGAACGCGACGTTCTCGCCGGCTGCCAAACGCCGGCCGCCCCGCCGTACTATGAGCCGGGACAGTAGGCCGGCAAGGTAGGCCGTCTCTCCGAGACGTGCCAGGAGTTGACATCGCCCCGCGCGAGAAGTTCTTTCGCGAAAAGTCCATCGCGAGCGGCAATGCGTGTTCCCGACCGTCTCGGAGAGACGGCCTACCTTCTGTACAATCTCGGCATGGCCTCCTCCAGCGACTTCGACCTCTCCGCCCACTCCCAGACATTGCGGCAAGAGGTCGAGGAAGCACTCGCGCGGTACGCCCAGTACGACGCCGATTGCCCCGAGCAGCTCGCCGCGGCCATTCGCCATAGCCTGCTTGCGCCGTGCAAACGGCTGCGGCCGTTGCTGGTGTTAATGGCCTGCAAGGCTTGCGGTTATGACCGGGCGGCCGCTCTGCCGGCGGCCTGTGCGGTGGAAATGATTCACACCTATTCCTTGATTCACGATGACCTGCCGGCGATGGACGACGACGACATGCGCCGCGGCCGGCCAAGCTGCCATGCAAAATTTGGTGAGGCGACCGCCATCCTGGCCGGAGACGCTCTGCTGGCTCAGGCTTTTGAGGTGCTGGCTGAGGACGTGAAACCGCCGGACATTGCCGCACACTGCTGCGGGGAGCTAGCTCGGGCCGCCGGAGCCTCCAATCTGGTAGGCGGGCAAGAAGATGACCTGCGGAACGAATTCGCGGGTGGGGGAACCGAGGATTTGGAACGTATTCACCGTCGCAAAACGGGGGCGATGATTCGCGTTTCGCTCCGATTAGGCGGTATAATTGGCCGAGGCTCCCCAAAACAAATCACCGCCTTGGATGGGTACGGAGAGCGGCTGGGCTTGGCCTTTCAGATTGTGGATGACCTCCTCGATTTGCGGGGGGATACGAGTACGATGGGTAAGAAGACCGGCAAGGACTCCGGCCGCGGTAAGCTCACCTTTCCCGCCCTGCTGGGAGAGGCCGAAAGCCGCCGCCGGGCGGAGGTGCTTGTGGCCGCCGCCTGCCTGGCCTTGCTTCCCTTTGGCCCGCTCGGTCAGCCGCTGGATGCGTTGGCTCATTACGTCCTGGAACGAAATCATTAAATTCGTAGCCAGCACACTCCGTGTGCTGGCATGTCCGCACACGGAGTGTGCGGACTACTTAAGTCTATGCACAAGCTCCTTTCCAAGCTCGAATCCGCTGCCGACCTGCACGGCATGAACAATCCTCAGCTCACCGAGCTGGCGGCGGAGATTCGAGATGTGCTCTGCAATCTGCTCAGCGAGCGAACCGCTCATTTCGCTTCCAACCTCGGCGTCGTGGAGCTTTGCCTGGCTCTGCACAACGTCTTCGACTTCCGCCGCGACCGCCTCATCTGGGACACCGGCCATCAGATTTATCCGCACAAGCTGGTGACCGGCCGCTACCACGAGTTCCGCACCATTCGCACCAAGGGGGGCCTGATGGGCTACCCCAACCCGCACGAGAGCGAGTACGACCTGTTCATGACCGGCCACGCCGGCAGCAGCGTCTCCACCGTGTTTGGCATCAAAAGCGGCGACGACCTGCTGGGCGAAACCAGCCGCAAGGCGGTGGCGGTGATTGGGGACGGTGCTTTCCCCTCCGGCATCGTCTACGAGGCGCTCAACAACGCCGGCGGAATGAGGAAGGATCTGCTGGTCATTCTCAACGACAACAAGATGTCCATCTGTCCGCGCGTCGGCGGCATGGCGAGCTATCTCGACAAGCTCCGCACTTACCAGGTCTACACGGGCATGAAGACCGAGGTGCAGCGCATCCTCAGCAGCATCCCCCTCCTCGGCGACCCCGTCGAGCACTTCCTGGCCCAAATCAAAGAAGGGGTCAAAGCCGGTCTGCACGGCGGTATGCTCTTTGAAGAACTGGGCTTCCGCTACTTCGGTCCCATCGACGGCCACAACATCGCCATCCTGCGGAAGTACCTGCAGATGGTGAAGGACCTGAAAGGGCCCATCCTGCTGCACGTCGTCACCGAAAAAGGGCACGGCTTTCAACCCGCGGCGGCAGACCCCGTCTTCTTCCACACGCCGCCGGCCTTTGTGCAAGAGAACGGCTGCGCGGTGCCGAAAAAATCCGGCTCCGCCAGGGCCTACACGCAAATCGTCAGCGAGGCGATCCGCGACCAACTGCTGAAGAACCCGCGCGTCACCGTCCTCACCGCGGCCATGTGCCAGGGGAACAAGCTGGAGGTGATACGGGACGAATTCCCGGACCGCTTCTTCGACGTCGGCATCTGCGAGTCGCACGCCGTCGCCTTCGCCGCCGGCCAGGCCAAAGCGGGCCTCCGCCCCATTGTCGATATCTACAGCACGTTCCTGCAGCGGAGCTATGACCAGATTTTCCAGGAAGTCGCCCTGCAAAACTTGCCGGTCACCTTCACGCTGGACCGCGCGGGCCTGGCTGGCCCCGACGGCCCCACCCACCACGGCGTGTTCGACATGGGCTACCTGCGGGTCTTCCCGAACCTGGTCGTCATGGCACCGGGCGATGCTCACGACGCCCCCGCGATGCTTGAATTGGCTCTCCGTCATAACGGCCCATGCAGCATCCGCTATCCCAAGGCCAACGCGGAAACCATCGGCGGAGAGCGCTCACCGCTGGAACTCGGCAAAGCAGAGACGTTCCACTTCGGCCGTGACGGCATGATTGTCTGCTGCGGCACGCTGCTGGGCGATTGCCTCCGTGCCGCCGAAAAGCTCCGGGAAGAGGGACTCGATGTCGGCGTTGTCAACGCCCGCTTTGTGAAACCGCTCGACCGCGAGATGGTCGAGCGCTCGCTCCGCGAAGCCAGCTTCGTAGTCACCGTGGAAGAGGGCTGCCTGATGGGTGGCTTCGGCAGCGCCTTCCTGGAAACCGCCTGCGAGCTGGGCCTCGACACCAGCCGCGTCCACCGCCTGGGCATTCCCGACCGCTTCATCGAACACGCCGAGCGTAGCGAGCTCCTGGCCGACCTGCGGCTGGACACCAAAGGCATCCTCCAAACCTGTAGCGACCTGGCGGAACGGCTGGGGATTGAACGCAGCGCGGCGGTGAATGTCTGAACGGACACTGCAGACGCAACCCTTCTTTGCAGGCCCGAAGGGCCGACCCTACGGTAGCCCAGGGCGCAGCCCTGGGTAACAATGCAATTATTCACGAAAGCCCCAAAGGGGCGCGATAATAGACGGTCCGCGAATATTACTTCGCCCCTTCAGGGCTGCCGTGAATTTTCGCCGTGAAACCCAGGGCTGCGCCCTGGGCTAACGTATCACGGCCCTTCGGGCCTAAACGCCGCGTGCTCAATGACAACTGCCGCCTGGGCCACTCCCAAAACCAATCGCCCCCCGCGCGTCCTGCTGCTCGGCTCCGGCATGAGGGCCAACGTCATTCCTGAAGCGGAGCGTCTCCGCCCCCTCATCGAGCAGCATGTTGAAATCGTGCTAACCGATTTCGAGTTCAAAGAAGACCTCTCACAGACCCCTGCGGACTTCGCCATCGTCCTTGGCGGCGACGGCTCCATCCTCCGCGCTGCCCGGCAGATGTGCAATCGCCAACTGCCCGTGCTGGGGGTCAACCTTGGCAAACTCGGCTTCCTGGCCGATGTCAGCCCCCAGGATCTCAGCGAAGTGCTGGCGGCTGTTGCTAGCGGCGACTGCCGGATTGATGAGCATCTGATGTTCACAGCCTCGGTCCGCCGGGGCGAAACGGTGCTGGCGGAGCAGCTCGGGCTCAACGAGACGGTCATCACGGCGGGGCCGCCGCACTCCATTCTCACCGTGCAACTTTACGTTGACGCGGTGCTGGTGACTACCTATAGTTGCGACGGCCTGATTATCAGCACGCCGGTCGGCTCGACGGCTTACAACCTGTCGGCCGGCGGACCGATCCTCCGCAAGACGCTGGAGGCCTTCGCCATCACCGCGGTCAGCCCGCATGCGCTGACCGTCCGGCCGGTGGTCGATACGGCCGACCGGGTCTACGAGATGGTGGTCCCCGAGCCCAACGAAGGGACGGCGGTCATGGTCGACGGCCGCCTTCTCGCCCGCGTCACCGCGGAAGACCGGGTGCGGGTGGAGCGGGCCCCGCAGCGGTTCCAGATGATTGAAGTCCGCGGCCAGAACTACTACCGCACCCTCCGCGACAAGCTCGGTTGGGCGGGAAATTTGTATAAGACATAGTAGCGTGCACACTCCGTGTGCAGGCATGTCCGCTCACGGAGTGAGCGGACTACATTGGCTACTTTGCAAGGAAGCACGCGATGAAACCCCTCTTCTCTCTCGCTCTCCTCCTCTCCGCCTGCGGTTTCGCCCTCTCCGTCGAAGGCGAACAGCACACCCTGGCCTACAAGTTCACCCCCGGCGAGGAAGTCCGCACACGCGTGGCGCAGCTTTCCACGGTGGATACGAAAATCAAGGGGCAAGTTTCCGTCGCCAAGTCCCGCAGCATTTCCACCAAGGTCTGGAAGATTACCGCGGTCGACGGCCAGGGAAACATCACGCTGGAGAATAGCGTCGCCGACGTGGACATGTGGCAGAGCGTCACCGGCAAGCCCGAAATCAAATACAACAGCCTCACCGACAAGACCCCGCCCCTCGGCTATCAGTACGTCGCCGATTCCATCGGCAAACCGCTCGCCACTCTGACCATCACGCCGGCCGGCAAGCTGATGGAGCGCCGCAGCGACCTGCCGCAGATGAACACGGGCTTGGGAGACCTGGCGGTGCCGCTGCCGGAAGGGCCGGTGAAAGCAGGAGACACCTGGGAAACGCCCGAGGATATCCGCCTGAAGATTGACGACGTGAATCTGACCATCAAGGTCCGCCAGTTCTACCGCCTGGTGCTGGTGCAAACCGGCGTGGCCACCATCTCCGTCGAGACGCAGGTTCTAACCCCCGTCCGCGACCCCAAAATACTCTCGCAGCTCGTGCAACGGATGCAAAAGGGAACCATCAAGTTCGACATCGACGCCGGCCGCCTTCTCCACCGCCAGATGGACCTCGACGAATCCATCCTCGGCTTCAACGGCCCCGAAAGCCACATGAACTACCTCTCCCGCACCACTGAAGAGCCGGTGGAGAACGGGACCGCGGGGAAGACGGCCCAGAAATAGGGGCCGGGATAACGCACGAGTCTAGTTTTGTCCGCCAAACGCCCCGCGATTCTAGCGGGGCGTTTTCATGCGCCCGGTCTCTGCGAAATCCGAAACCAAGACTGTGAAATGCAGGTAAATACGGGGTAGAATGCCCTCTTGCTGTCCGCGGAAGAACCGCCTGCTTCTCTGGAGACCTGGAATGAACCTACACCGCACTGCTTCCCGTTTGGCCCTCCTGCTGCTCATGGCGGCTGCACTCTTCCTCACTCAGGGTGCCCTAGCGGCGGATAAATCACCGCGCGAGATGATGCCGGCTTCCACGATTGTTTATGCGGAAATGCCGCAGCCGCAGAAGCTTTTGGACGCAGTGCTGGATCATCCTTCGGTCGTCGAATTGCAAAACCATCCCGATTACAAAAAGGCGTTGGAAGCCGATCAGCCCCAGCATTTCCTGGCCGTGCTGAAAATGGTCGAGGACAAACTCGGCGTGAAATGGCGGCCGGCAGTGAATACGCTGACCGGCGGCGGCATCTACGTCGGCTTCGATTTGCCAACACTGGGATTTGCCGTCCTCACCAAATCCACGGACGCCGACCTGGCCAAAAAGGCCATCGATACCATCCTCGACCTCGCGCGAGCCGAAGCCGCCAATCGAGGGGCGGGCGACCCGGTCACCACCGACGAATACAAAGGCGTTAAGTTTTATGGCCTGGGGCCGGTGAAGTACGCCAACCTCGGCCCATATCTGCTCACGACCAACAACCTCCTCGTCACACGGCTCGTCATCGATACGTTCAAGGGGGAAAGCCCGTCGCTCGCCGGCGATGAGCAGTTTCAGGAAGTCCTCAAGGCCAGGCCGGCAAATCCCGCCGCCTGGGTCTATGCCGACCTTCGTCCCATCCGGGCGCTCGGCATCCTGAAAACGGCCCTCAACAAAAAGAGCGATAATCCGGCAGCGGAAATTCTGGCCGGCGGCATCCTCGGCGCACTGCCGGATGCCCCGTATGCCACCGCCTGGCTGGACGTCGAGCCCGGTCGCATCGCCCTCTCCGCGGCCGTTCCCGGCGACGGTGTGGCCCTCGCCAAGAAGCGGGAATTCTTCTTCGGCGAGGGCGGCAAGGGAAGCGCCCTGCCGCTGCTCAATCCGAAAGAGACTGCCCTGTCGATTTCGACCTTTCGCGACTTCAGCTCGATGTGGAAGAACGCCCCGGACCTGTTCGACGACGGCATCAACGCCAAGTTCGCCGAAGCCGAAAGCCAGCTCACCACGTTGTTCGCCGGCAGGAATTTCCGGGACGACATCCTGGCCAACCTGGAGCCGGGGATGCAAATCGTCGTCACCCGGCAACACTATACCGAGGGTGCCCCGGTCCCAGCCGTCAAACTGCCTGCCGGTGCCATCGTGGTGAAAATGAAGAATCCGGCCGAAACGGCCCGCATGTTCAAAATCACTTTCCAGAGTCTCGTCGGATTTCTCAACATCACCGGGGCCATGAATGGCCTGAGCCCGCTGGAACAAAACTTCGACAAGGTCGGCAGCGGGACGATTTATTCGTCAGAATACTTGCCCCCCAAGGAAGGCGCGAAAAACGAAGCGGCCATTCACTACAACGCCAGCCCGACCATCGCCATCGTGGGCGACAAATTCATTCTCTCCAGTTCCAAGACGCTGGCCACCGAGCTTGCCGAGCTTGTGCAGAAGGAATCAGTTCCTCTCAAAGATGTGAACACGTCCCTGAAGGTGGATGGCCAGGTCGTGCGGCAGATGCTGGTGGACAACCGCGGCTCGCTCGTCGCCCAGAACATGCTGCAAAAGGGGCATGGCCAGGATCCGGCGGAAAAGGAAATCGATGCCCTGCTCAAGGCCATGCTCGGACTGGAAAGCTCGTCGCTGCAATTGCTTTCCAAGGACAAGACTCTGCAAGTGACGCTCGAACTGAAGTTAAAGTAGTACGCTCACTCCCTGAGCGGACATGCCTGCACACGGAGTGTGCAGGCTACTAAGAATCACGGAACACTCCCATGCCACTTGACCAAAACCCCCTGCCCCCCGAAGAAGCCTGGCTCCCCTTCGAGCCGACCTCGGCTCAGCCCTTCGGCCGGCGGGAGGCGGCTCATCTCTTCCGCCGGGCCGGCTTCGCGGCGAATTCCCGCGAGCTGGACGAGACGGTGAAGCTCGGCCCAAAGGAAGCTGCGAAAAAGCTGGTCGCGGCGAACGAAGGAGAGTTTGCGGGCAAGATGCACTCTTTCGCCCAGACGGTGCTGGCGACCAACAATTCCCAGACGCTGGCCGCCTGGTGGCTGCATCGCATGTTGCACACGCCGGCTCCGCTGCTGGAGAAGACCACCCTCTTCTGGCACAGCCACTTCGCCAGCAGCAGTGCCAAGGTGACGGACACGCGGCTCATGTTCAACCAGAACGAGCTGCTCCGCCGCTATGCCCTGGGCAAGTTCGAGCCGCTGGTACTCGGCATCGCCCGCGACCCGGCGATGCTCATCTACCTGGATTCGGCCACCAACCGCAAAACGCGCCCCAACGAAAACTTCGCCCGCGAGGTGATGGAGCTGTTCGTCCTGGGCATCGGCAACTACACCGAGAAGGACATCCAGGAACTGGCCCGCTGCTTCACCGGCTGGGAAATTCAGTACGGCGCGTTCAAGTTCAACCGCTATCAACACGACTACGGCACCAAGACCGTCGTCGGCAAGAGCGGCAACTTCGACGGCGGCGACAGCGTCAAAGTTCTCCTCGAGCAGCCGGCCGCGGCCCGCTTCCTGTGCGGCAAGCTGGCACGCTATTTCATCACGGACGAAAGCGACCTTTCCCCGGAGCTTATCGAGCCACTCGCCCAGGAGCTCCGCGAGTCCGACTACACGTTTGCCCCCGTCCTCGAAACACTCCTCACCAGCCGCCTGTTTTACAGCTCGGCCAGCCTGGGCAAGAAAGTCCGTTCCCCCGTCGAGCTCGGCATTGGCCTGCTCCGTTCCTTGGAAGCGACCGCCGGTCTGCCGCAGATTGCCGAGCAGATTCGCGAGCTCGGTCAGATGCCACTTTTCCCGCCGAATGTGAAGGGCTGGCCCGGCGGCATGGCCTGGATTAACTCCAGCACGCTCCTCGGCCGGGCAAACTTCGTCCGCCAGCTCGTGCAGGATAACGACACCTTGTTTGGCGGCGTGACGCTGGAGGCGTATATTGACAAGCTCGGCTGGAAGACCGCGGACCAGGTCGTCGATAACCTCTCCGAGCTGCTCCTGGCCGTGCCGCTCCCCAAAGATGTCCGCTCGCAGCTCGTGGCACAAATCGAAGGTGGCAACGAAGGCCGCCTGACCAAACTCAAGAAGACAATCCACACTCTCGGCTCATTGCCGGAATTTCAGATGGCATAAGTGTTTGTAGTAACCCGCTTCAGCGGGTTAGCGACGTCCTCTAACCCGCTGAAGCGGGTTACTACGAACAAAGGACTAATCCCATGACCACCTCCCGCCGCAAATTCCTTTCCACCGTCTCCGCCGTCACCGCCGGAGGGCTCGCCGCTCTCTCTTCGCGGGCTCCGCGCTTCCTCTTGGAATCAGCCGCCTACGGCGCGGAGACCAAGGGGGAGAAGATTCTGGTCGTCGTGCAACTCAGCGGCGGCAACGACGGGCTGAACACCGTGGTGCCGTACTCCGAGGAAAAATACCGTAAGAGCCGGCCGAGCCTGCTGATCGATGGCAATGGCGGCAACATCGTCAAAATTGAGAACGGCATCGGCCTGCATCCCAGCCTGCGAAACATGGAGAAGCTTCTGGAGAACCGCCAGCTTTCGATTTTGCAAGGCATCGGCTATCCCAATCCCAACCGCTCGCACTTCGAGTCGATGGACATCTGGCACAGCGCCCATACCAAGCCTTCCCGCGAGAGCGGCTGGCTGGGGCGGTGCTTCGACGCTCACAAGGACACGCTCGCGAAGGCCATCGACCCGCCGGGCATGCATCTGGGTGAAGAAGTCCAGCCACTGGCCCTGGCCGCCCGCGACCTTCCGGCGCCGTCCATCCGCTCGCTGGAGCAATTCCGCCTGGAGACCGGCGGCGACGACCAACAGCGGAGCGTCATCACCTCCGCCACGGCCGCACCCCGCGCGGTAGGGAACGACCTGCTCAAGTTCGTGCAGACCCGCGCCACGTCCGCGCTGGAATTGAGCCGCCGGATGCAGAGCTCCGGCAGCGGCTACAAGACGACGGTGAACTATCCTGGCACGCCGCTCTCCCAGAAATTGCGAGACATCGCCCATCTGATTGATGCCGGCCTGACGACGAGGGTCTACTACGTTTCCCTCGACGGCTTCGACACGCACTCGGACCAGGCCGGGGCCCACACCAGTCTGCTCGACCAGCTTGGCGGAGCGATTGCTGCCTTCACCGAGGATCTGGCCGGCCACGGGCAGCTTGACCGGGTGATGACCCTGGTCTTCAGCGAGTTCGGCCGCCGGCTGCAAGAGAACGCCAGCCGCGGCACCGACCACGGCGCCGCCGCCCCGGTCTTCCTCGTCGGCAACAAGGTGAAGAGCGGCCTCGTCGGCAAGCACCCCAGCCTCGACGACCTCGACGACGGCGACGTCAAGTTCCACACCGACTTCCGCAGCATCTACGCCGCCCTCCTGGAAAAATGGCTCGGCTGGCCCGCCGCCCCCATCCTCGGCGACATGTTCAAGCCGGCGGAATGTTTGGCATAGTAGTCCGCGCACTCCGTGAGCGGACATGCCTGCGAGTTGGGGTCGGGAGGGGTTTTCGCGGCCGAGCGCGTGGGTAATGCGAAACACCCAGTCCGCGAACACTTCTCCCGACCCCGTTGTCGTCCGCGGCGCGACACGGACGGGGTCAGGAAGAGTTTTCGCGTCGGCGCCTTTCCGCGTGGTCGGGTTTCAGAGTGCGAAAACCCTTCCCGACCCCTCTCAGACAAACTCCTCCAGCAGCTTCCGCGGCACGCCGATATCGTGAACCGACACGGTTCCCAAATACTCCTTCGCCGCGGGATTCGCAAAACCGATCTTGGGCGCGACGAATGTGCAAGTATGGTCGGCGCGGAAGGTGGGACTGCCGGGAATACCTGTGTCGCAGTCGAGGCCGGAGGGAAGATCGATGGCGAGCTTCCTCGCGCTGGTTGTGTTTCCCGCATGAATGAGTACCGAAATGGGCGAACGCGGATCTCCGGCTGCGCCGGTGCCGAGAAGGGCATCGACAATCCAGTCGGCACCTTCGAACACCGTCTGAATCGTCGGAATATCAATCTTGTCCGGCAGAGACGTCATCATGACTGTCGAGCGGTGAATGATCGCAATATTTGTACGTGCGTCTGAGGCTAGAGGGAATCCTCTAAAGAACAGTACTTCCACTTCATACCCCCGCGCATTCAGATGCCGCGCGACTACAAATCCATCACCGCCGTTGTTCCCATTACCGCACGCGATAATGACCTTCCCGCGGATCCCCAGTTCGCAGAGCTTGTCCGCGCAGCCGCGGCCGGCGTTTTCCATCAACACGAGGCCGGTCATGCCGTAGTCGTCGATGGCCTTGCGGTCAATGCTGCGGACCTGCTCGCGGGTGAGAGGCGGAAGCGTCATGGGACTTTGACTTGGCGAGCGGGGGGCGTCAGCCCCCTGATACTAACCTTGCGACTTGGGATAATATCAGGGGGCTGACGCCCCCCGCTCGCCAAGGAGTACCCATGCCCCTTTACGAATACGCCTGCCGCAAGTGCGACCACGAGTTCGAACTGCTCATTCGCGGAAGTGAACAGCCGGAATGTCCGACCTGCCATGGCACGCGGCTGGAGAAGCTGCTCTCCGTTCCCGCCGGCCATACTGCATCTTCCAAGAGCTTGCCGATGTGCGGCCCGCCGCTCCCGTCCGGCGGCTGTGGATTGCCACAGTGCGGGATGGGGGCCTGCGGGATGGAGTGATGTAGGATGGGGCTTGCCGTTGGAGTCCCGCCTTCAGGCGGTCTTGAATAGCCGCCTAAAGGCGGGACTCCAGCGCTACTTCGCCTGCCGGTGGACTTCCTTCACGATGGTCTCTTCCACCTCCGGCCCCCAGATGCTCGGCAGCCCGTAGTAGACCATCGCGGTCGCGCCTTCGTAGCGGCCTTCCATCAGCACGCGGCGGGAAGGGATATAGGCCATCACGTCGTTGCTATAACCGGCGACCCAGGTGCCCGCGCCGGTGAGCTCGCTCTTGAGGCGGACGGGATAATCGACGACCACCTCGCCGCCGAGAAAGACCCACTGTACCTCCGGCCCGACTTTCCAGACGCTGACTGGATAGGGGTACGTGGGCGAGAGGGGCGTCCCTTCGCTCACTTGCTCCAGCAGGTGCTTCGCGCGGGAGGCGATGTACTTGTCCTTCGATTGCGTGTCCTGCTCCAGTTGCTCCTTCGTCGGCAACTTGTCCAAAGCCACGGCAACCTCCTCGTAGGTCGTCTTGAGCGAACCTTCAATCGGCCGCATCGGAGCGTCCACCACCGCGGCCACGCTCTCCGCCAGCTTGCGGCCATATTTCTGGGCCAGCTCCACCGTCCGTCGCGGCAACGGGTTCTGGTCTCCGCCGCAACCGGCCCAGAACAGGGCGACGCAATCGGGATACGTCTTCTCCAATTCCAGTTGAGCAAAGCCGGGATAGTCCCCCGACCAGTCGAAGAGCGACAGCACCGTGGCATGGCACGCATACCCAAAAGCGACGGCAATGAGCTTGCCGTCCGGTGCACGGACCGCGAGCACCGGCACATCATGGTCGACCGGCCCCTTGAGAAGGCCGGCAGCCCGCAGCTTGGGGACATCGGCCTCGACATTCTCTCGCCGATTGACCGCGAAGGTCGCCTTGCCGCTCCCCCAGGTGATGTTCGCCGGCGAGAGATTTTTGATAGCCTGGCCCACTATCTCCACGAGCTTGTTTTCCAGAAAGTGCGAGTAGTCGTCCACTTGCTTCTTCTGCTCCTCGCTGAGCATCAGGTAATGCATCGGCCGCAGGTTGCGGGCGACCACCGGACCGCTATGCGTGTGCGAGCAATTGATAGCCACCTCTTCGCGCAGCAGCCCATACTTCTTCTCAAGCTGCGAGCAAATGGACTGCGATAACGGCCGGTCAATGCCGACCAGGTCCAGCGTAATCAGCACCGCCCGCTTACCGGATGCATCCTCCAGCACCAGCGCCTTCCCCATCAGGTCAATCGACTTCCCTTCCGCCACATGGTCGCGCGACGCATAGCCGGCCATCCACATCGGCTTCTCGGGGGTGATGACGGTTTTGGCTGCGCCCGCCCGCCAGGTTTCGGCGGCTTGCGCCCGGAAAGGGGATGATCCAAACGCGATCACGAAAGCGAGCGGCGTAAGCAGTAGTCGGCAATGAAATGTCATATCCGGCTCCGGTCGTAGGTCGTGGCAGGTGTGGCCCGCAATATACCAAGGTGTAAGGGTATAATGGCGTTGGTCCGAAAAGGGGAGGGAACCAAACAGACTCCGCATGACCACGCACCTTGCCGACCGCTATACCGAAGGGATGAATCTGGCCAGGAAAGCCGAGTATGATCGCGCGCATCAACTGCTCGCCGAATGCGTAATTGCCGACCCGGCCAACTACGATTTCGTCGACGGCTTTCTGCTGAACCTCGCTCGCAAGATTCGTCAGACCGGTGCCGTAGCCGTAGCCGACGAAGGATTGCGGGCTGTCATCTCGCAAGCCGTGGATGAAGGGGATTGGGCGGAGGTCCTGCGGCTGGGTCCGCAATGCCTGTCTTTCAATCCCTGGCATATCCCCACGCTGCTGGCTGTTGCCCAGGCTTGTGCGGCCGAAGGATTTGAGGAGGCGGAACTTCGCTACTTGCAAATGGCCTATGAAGCCGGCCCCAGCGATCTGGAAGTCAACCGGCACTGCGGGCGCTCGCTGGCCCGGATGAAGAAATTTGACGAGGCCATCAACTC
>JBKJNY010000055.1:0-36129 GCA_046593355.1 Pirellulaceae bacterium
GGAGGATTGATACTGGAATAGTTTAGCCACGTTACTTAGACTGAGGCAATCTTCTTAATTGAGCGCTGCACTTTTCAACCGTTCCGCGCTGCACTATTCGAGCGACGTTTACATCGTGCGACTGACTCCCTCACCGATGGGTAGTCGAATCGATGTGAGATCGGTCTCGCGCGTGGGCAAGAGTGATGTCGGCACTAATGCGCGTCGAATCAATGCGTACTTAGCCCGCGTAACGCAACCCACTACTTACAGGGCGAGCCCAATGCGAACAGGAGCAAAACAATGACAGTCGAACCCATTGCCGATCACGGCCAAAAACTCGCCCCGCCCCAGGGAAAGGTCATCGGTTTTATCGATAGCAAAGCTGAATTTGAAGCGTTTGCTGAAGCGGTGCGGGTCGCCGGTTATCCAGCCTCGAAGATAACTTCGCTGTACGGCGACGACGGCATTCACCTCTTGGAACGGTTGAAGGAAAACAGTTTCTTCTTTGGAGACTCTGAGGATAGCGTAATCCAGCTCAGCATCAGAGAGCTAAGGCAGGGACATTACGCCGCTGCGGTTGATGTTACAAACCATAAACAAGCTGTGTAAATCGCGAGTCTGGAAAAACCTCATGGCGGACACAGTTTCAGTTACTTCGGAATTTGGGTCACCGAGCAGCTTTCGACATGAGATCTAGCTTCCCAATTCCCGAGGGTCAACAGCGCATGCAAAGCGACACTTACCAGCTGGGAGTGACCACTGCAAAAGATGGACGGCGCGCCGACAATTGCCCATTTCCAACGGGTACAAATCGCCAGGAATGGCTCGCTGGATTCTTCTCAGTGAAGCCTGCAAAGGCCTCCCCAGTGAAAAAGCCGCATTGACCGTTCGGGCCGCGGGCGATGGCCAGTCCAGTTCTGACAAGGTACGCGCCTTTCTCGATGCGGGCGGATAGACCTCTCGGGTCGCGTCCGCCGGCAGACTTGTGGCGTGCTCCTGCCCACTCACTGCTATGCCCGCCGTCGTCTGCCTGCTGTGTGCCCTCAACAGGCTCAGGAAAAGCCCAGGCGCTCACCAGGGCGTTGTGGGGCCGAGATGACCTCCAGGTCGTCATGCTCGCCATGCCGGCCGTGGGGCGTTCAGCGGTCCCGTGGGTTCGCCGCGGTGTGGAAGGAGACCTTCGACGCTGCACCCCGCGGGGGAGCCCCAGCTTGTGCGTCGATTCCCCCCGCCGGATCAAATAGCAGGCCACCACTCGTCTTCGACTCCACGACCAAGCCCGCTGTAACCGCTGAACTGCTGGCAGCCCCTTCCGCAGGATGGTACGTTCAAGGGGCGGTTTGCCGCTGCCTCTACAAACTGGAAGGCGACACGCTCACGCGCGCACCGGCGACATCGCGAAAATCGCCGGCTATTGCGGCACCTCCAAGGCCCTCGACCTCGCCCTGGTCGACTTCGCGGAGGCGAACGAGGACCAGTCCGAGCACGACCATGCTGCCCTGGTGGCGGCGATCAAGCAGGGCCGCGTGGAGGCGGTGCGGCAAACGGAGCCAGGCAGCGCGGAAAAATGAGCGACAGGCGAGCGCGGTTCGCGGAACCGTGTGAGCGTCCGAATAACTATTCCTGGAGTGATTGTCCATGAAAACGATTCCCGATTTGACCAAAAAACACTGCACTCCGAGCGAGAAAGGCGGCAAAGCCCTGACCGTGAGCCAACTGAAGAAATATTTAGCCGTGGTGCCCCATTGGATATTAGCTGCGGACGGCAAACGCATCCGCCGCAAATGGGTAGCCAAGGATTTTTTGATCGCCCTCGATTTCTTCAACCGCGTGGGCCGGATCGCCCAGGCGGAGGACCATCACCCCGACCTGCACCTGAGGGGCTATCGTAATGTGACCATCGAACTTTCGACGCACGACCTCGGCGGCCTGTCGGAAAACGATTTTATCGTGGCGGCCAAGATCAATCAGCTTCCGGTCGAACTGAAAAAATAGCTCCCCCCTTTTTTCAGGAGTTTAATATGAGTATTACCCGGATCATCGGACTGGTTCATCTAGCCATCGGCGTGTCGCTTGTTGAGGGCGGTTCAAAATGGCGGCGGCGGGCGGCCGAAAATGGTGGCGCTGGGTAGGTGAAGAACTCCGTGGGGTCGGGGTATGGTGCTGTCGCAAACGAATCTCAAGTACGCAGCAGAACGGTTCAGGCAGTCGGTTTACGACGGTGTTTGGCGTCCTGGAGGCGGTAGATTTCGCCCTTGGTCTCCAGGATGTGGCAGCCGCCGCGACGGCATTGTTGCGCCTGGCCGCACCGGGAGCGAATCGTGGCACATGAACTGCACCTTCAGTAGCGTAGGTTCGATTTTTGGAAGACACAAAGGAGCTAGCCATGACGAATACCTTGGAAATCCGCGAACACATGGAAGTTATCGCGTCGTGCGGCAAGCATGTCGGCGAAGTTGATCACGTGGACGGCAATTCGATCAAGATGACCAAGAACGATCCAGCGGCGGGTGGGAAGCACCATTTCATCCCGATGGACTGGGTCGAGCGAGTGGATCAGCACGTCCACCTGAAAAAGAACTCGGAAGATGTGTTTAAGAACTGGAAGACTGAGCCGGCCATGGCTTAGCATGCTGACCGACAGAGATATCGCGACTCGATCTACAGCGTACGGAGTGGATCCCAGGCGAGTTCGAGTGCGCGACGTAAATGACCCGCGAGGTCATTTTATTGCTTTGAAGACGAGGATGTCGCCAAAGCAGGGCAGCTGATGAAAAGAAAGCGCGTCCGTCGCCTGATGGTCTTCAATCGCGATCGACGGCTTGTCGGCATTCTTTCTCTGGATGACTTGGCGGTAAAAATCCGCGACGAAATCGTGAGCGGCAACACTCTTGGAGGGTGTGGCCCAGCCCGCAGAGCCAAAGCGTTAATCAGGAAGGGTAATATCGTGGCAGGCAAAACAAGCAAGCGTGGCATGCGTCGCGAAGCGCAACAAGAAGAGACGCAACCGGCCGAGGAACGGGGCGAGCGCCTTGCGACAGTCCGGGCCATTGCAAGTGGGGGCAAGAGTACTGGAGTCGTTGCGGGAGCCACCGAACAAACTCCAGCCGAGCCGCCCGCGGGCGTCGTGATGCCGCCTGCGCCACCTGGAGAATCAGCGCCCGAAGCTGTGCAGAAGACACGGGCTGTCGCCGATGCGATGATCGAACTTGGAGAGAACGCCGATCCCAATCAGGTGGCCGAGGTGATCAAGGTCAAAACGGGCGTCGTTCTTGAATCCAGCGAGGTGGCCACAATCCAGGCGACCATGCGGGGAAACGCCAAGATACCACCGGGCCCCGATCAGCCTCCGCCGGAAGATGCCCGAAGGAATCCATCAGTCGCTCCTTCTGAAGGCCAACCCATGGACACATCAACCAAAGAGCCGCGCCAAGAGCGACTGCGCGAGACGGCACTCCTTCGCTCAACCGCGGACAGAAAGCAATTACCCTTAGAGCCTGTCCGGAAACTAAACGCGAGTTTTTCCGGGCGTTGTCTGTGATAGCATTGCGTTGCCAGCACAGGTTTTCCCGCGGTTTCCAAAATTGGCCAACGCTGGCGAGCAGTCGCTAGCTTTGAATTCCTCGCGTTTGTTGCATTTTGATTTCGGATAGGCTCTTAAAGGAGTGTTCAAATGAAGTGTGAAGTATGTGGCAACGACTACGACAAGGCGTTCACCGTCACGTTGGCGGGCCAGGCGCACACCTTCGACTGCTTTGAATGCGCCGTCCACGCCCTGGCACCGGCCTGTGCCCACTGCGGCTGCAAAGTGATCGGCCACGGGGTCGAGCAGGACGGCACGTTTTTCTGCTGCGCTCACTGCGCCAAGCATGAGGGCGTCGCGGGTCTGAAGGACCGTGCCTGACCTGACGGCAAGCAGCCGCATGATAATTGCTGGGCGAACGAACGGGAATCGGTGGAAGATATGGCACGAGCAGGACAACCAGTGAAAGGAGACTCCCATGCGAGTTAGTGAAGTGATGACCCAGGGCGTCGAGTGCATCGGCCCTGACGCGACCCTGCAGGAGGCGGCCGCGAAGATGAAGTCGCTGGACGTCGGGTCGCTGCCGGTCTGCGACAACGACCGGCTGGTCGGCATAGTCACCGACCGTGACATCACCGTCCGGGCAACGGCCGAGGGCGATGCCCCCACGGACGTCCGCGACGTCATGACGTCGGAAGTCATCTACTGCTTCGAGGACGACGATGTCACCAAGGCTGCCGAACTCATGGGGGAGAAGCAGGTGCGCCGCCTTCCGGTGCTCGACAAGTCCAAGCGACTGGTGGGCATCGTCTCGCTGGGCGACCTGGCGGTGGAGGCCGGCAACGAACAGCTGGCCGGGCAGGCCCTGGAGGGGATCTCCAAACCATCCTCGCCGACGCGGTAGCAGAAGAGCTGAAGGACGAAGGATGAAACGAATACAACCGCAGTGTTTTTTTCTCATCCTTCATCCTTCATCCTTCATCCTTCTTCTTCATCAAAAAGGCAGTGAACGATGGGTTGCCCGCCATCGTGGTACGAGTGTCCGCAGGAAGTAACTTCAAATGATCTGGAGGTGAATCATGCCAGAGAAGAAGACCATCGAACGAGCCCGGCAAGCAAAACGTGAGGGCAAGGCATCCACGACGCAAGCTGGCGAGTTTGTCAAAGAGACGATCGAACACATTCGTGAGGGCAAACACGGAGCCCGCTCGACCAAACAGGCGATTGCCATCGGGCTGTCCAAAGCTCGTCGCGCCGGCGTAAAGCTACCACTCCCCAAGAAAGGAAAGACCTCAGCGCGAACCCGCCGCAGCGCGGAAGCCGCCTATCGTCAGGGCCAGAGCGGCCACCATCCAAAGACCAATCCGAGACGTTCAAAAGCGATCACGGAGGCACTGCAGCGCGAAGGTCGGCAAGCGGCTTCCTCGATGGCACTCGCGCGTCAAGCCAAGGGGCAAGCGCGACTGCGAAGCGCCGAGGAACGCAGCGAGATTGCTCGAAAAGCCGCGCGAACGCGGCTGGCGCACCAAACTCACGAGGAGCGAAGCGCTATCGCGCGCAAAGCTGCTCGCACGCGTTTGGCAAAGACTTGATAGGCGAGCCGACACAATCAATTGTCGGCTCCGGCTGATTTCAATCTCAAGATGATCTTTCGGCGGTTGGCGCGGCAGAAGCGCGATCCGATGGGAGACTTGGTTCCTGTTTTCACGGTCAGGAAACAGTGAAGCGGCGCGACTAGAAATATCCCTGCGAGCGAGGAGAATTGCGATGCCGAATCTGACTTTTAAGCCTCTACCCCCTGAGCCGTTGCCGGTGCCCGAGCCGCCGCCGACACCGAATCCGGAACCGGTTCCGAAGCCCGAACCGTTGCCAAAGCCAGGCGAACCAATCCCGCGCGGTGCCCTTGTTCATCATCAATGAGGTTTGGGACCATGAGCCAGATCAGGCGAATCCTCGGCATGATTTTCGTTGTGGACTTCGCCACGGGCTGTTACGATGCAGCCGGTGTCGTACGGCAGCGCGGCTATATCGTAGGCGCTGTAATCGTCTACGCGGCGCTGTTTGCAGCTTGCCTGGTGACTGCGTGGCTGACTGGTGTCAATAACATAATATCGATTGGCTGAAACGTACATAAAGCTGGAAGTATCGCTGTTCCTGCCGGGGAACAAGGGAAAGTGATTCGATTAATTCCCTTGTCGTTCCACCGTGGTCGAGTTCTCTAATGACCGCACGGGGCACCGGGCCATCGGGGTGGTGTACCACCCCGAACGTGAGCAGTACGGCAATTACGTTCCGACGGTGCTGCCACGCTGCTACGACGCCTTCCTCTTCTTCGACGAGACCGAGGCCCTGCACCCGCTCCACGTACAGCCCCGCGAGGAGGGGGAGGTTCCCGAAACCTTCCCGTCGGGCATGTAGGGACGCCGCAGCGACGGGAAACCCAAGGAGACAAGTACCATGCTCTTCCGTGATCGAACTGATGCGGGCCGGCAACTGGCGGCCAAGCTCGCTCCCTACGCGGGCCGGCCGGACGTTCGCGTGCTGGCCCTGCCGCGCGGGGGCGTCCCCGTCGCGTTCGAGGTGGCGAAGGCGCTGCGCGCGCCGCTGGATGTCTTCCTGGTCCGCAAGCTCGGGTTGCCGGGCCACGAGGAGTTGGCGATGGGGGCCATCGCCTCCGGCGGGGTCCGCGTCCTCAACGAGGACGTGGTGCGCCGCCTCCGCGTCTCGGACGACGTGATTGACTCCGTGGCCGCCGAAGAAGAGGAGGAACTGGAGCGGCGCGAGCGGCTCTACCGCGGCGACAGGCCGCCGGCGGAGGTTCGCGATCGCACCGTCATCCTCGTCGATGACGGCCTGGCGACCGGCTCGACGATGCGTGCCGCCGTCGTCGCGCTGAGGCAGCAGCGTCCTGCAAGGATCGTGGTCGCGGTCCCCGTCGGCGCGGCCGAGACGTGCGCGGAGTTCGAGACGGAGGCCGACAACACCGTGTGCGCCCACACGCCCGAGCCGTTTTTCGCGGTCGGGATGTGGTACGACGACTTCTCGCAAACGACCGACGAAGAGGTCCGCGAGCTGCTCGAACGGGCCGCGGAAGACTCCGCCTCGGGCGCGGCAGTTGCAGGAGAACCCAGGAGGGACGAGGATTAGCGCCAGTTTTTGCCGTTTCCTGGGTCGAACTCATCCTTGATGCGGAACGGTGTCTGGGGATTGAGAGTCCTCGTCCCCATGCTGCAACGCTGGGGGAAGTGCTGTTGCCGTACTGAGATTAGCCGCCCTGACGCCGCCAAGAATAGGCCATGACGAGGCCATGACGCGCCAGATTGAGATTCTCTATGGACCACGGTGTTCAGCAAGGGCAGCCAAGCATTGACACAAACGGACGGCAGCATGCCTAAGACCGCAGCCATTTTCGGGGCCGGCATTGCAGGGCTCAGCGTGGCACACGAGTTCGCCCGACTCGGGTATGAGGTGTCGGTGTACGAGGCCAACAACGAAGCCGGGGGGGTTTTCCGAAGTGCTCGGATCCCGGGAGACGGGAACATGCCCTCCGAGTACTCCTGGCACGGCATGGGCCCATGGTACCATAACGTGTTCGACCTGCTGCGGCAGATCCCCTTCGATGAGACGGGGAGCGTATACGACAAGGGCCTTTCGCGGCCGATCGACTTCTGCCTTGCTCCCGACACTGGCAAGGCGGCTTTCTACTCCGGACTTATCCACCTGCCGAAGATGTTCCGGATGGGACGGTGGGAGGGCGTCAGGTGGGCCTGGCTCCTTCTTAAGACGTGGGCGTCCGACCGCCGGTCCCAGGAGCACTACTCCAGGTTGAACGCCGCCGAGCAGTGGAAGCCCGTCCTGAGTGAGCTGGGATGGCGGACATGGAGGGCGTCCTTCGGACCGTGGATCGGCTCCGATTGGACCAACGTGTCGCTCCACCAGGCGGGTCAGTTCTTCCTCAAGCAGCTGATGACCAAGCCCTCGCATCCTCACAAAGCCGACGACGAAGGTCCCGCATGGACGCACGGAGCTCGTGACGGCTGGCTGCTGCTGCGCGGCCCGAGCAGTGAGTGCTGGTTTGACAAGTGGGTCTCGCACCTCAAGAAGAACGGCGTGCGGTTCTTCTGGGAAGAGCCCCTGTACAAGCTCGATTACGACGGAATGGCCATCACCGCCGCGCAGCTCGGGTCAGGTGCCAGGGTGCAGGCCGACGTCTACATCCTAGCCACGACTCCATTCGCCGCGGCAGACATCCTGGAACGGACCCCGTCTCTCGCGGGACAAGAGCAGTTGCGCCTCTTCCGCCCCCTGACGCAGGGCGGCCCGCACACGCAGGTGTCCTTCCGAATCGCGTTCTCGGAGAAGATCGCCTGGCCGCGCGAGCGCACCGCGGTAATCATCGCGGACTCCGAGTTCAATCTGACGCTCTTTGCCCAAGAGAAGGCGTGGGCGGCAGACGTGGCGCTCGGTGACGGAGTGAAGTCCCTATGGACCGGAACCGCATGCGTGGCGACGGTCCCGGGCCGGCTCTACGGTGTGCCGCTCATCAGATGCACCAAGGGCCAATTCATCGAGGAAGTGATGGCACAGCTGGGCAGCTGCGAGGGTCTCGATTTGTTGGTCAAGGAGGCCAATAACGGCCGCAGCTGGAAGACGGTTCCGATAGTCAGGGTCGAAGTCTGGCATGAGTGGCTTTTTTCTCCGGACGGGATCAGGCCACGCCAGCCGAAGTGGGTGACGACGACCAACACGCAGCCGTATCAGCCGACCCAGGCCACTCCGGTCCCCAACTTGGTCCTGGCAGGGGCGCACACCAAGACGGAAGCCGACGTGTGGAGCATCGAGGGTGCCGTCGAGAGCGGCCGGCGTGCGGCCCGCGTGATCGAGCCAAGCGTCAAGGTAATCCCTCAGTACAAGCCTGTGTGGCTTCGGGTGATCAGCGCCGTTGATAACGCGTGCTTCCTCATCGGCGCGCCACACGTTCTTGATCTCTTCCTGATCGGGTGCGCGATCGCACTCGCCGGTGTTATCACGCTTGCAGTGCTGCGGTTCGTTCCGATTCGACTGTTTTCATGGCACGCTATTTGCGCTTAGTTGATGGTCGCACGCGGAGAACGATACTGAAAAACATCGCCCTATTAGGTGAAAAGAATGCGCGTATTCATCACCGGCGGTACAGGTTTGGTAGGAACGCCTCTGGTGCAGCGTTTGCGAGAACTCCGTGACGAGGTTGTGGTTGTGAATCGACGTCCTGTTTTTGCCCGAGAGCGATTTGGAAACGCTTGCGCCATCGTCGAAGGTGATCCAACACAGCCTAGCCCGTGGATGACGGCCGCGAATGACTGCGACTCAGTCATTCAACTTGGCGGGAGAGAACACCTTCCACCATCGATGGAACGAAGAATTTGTCAATCAGCAGGTTGAATTCAAGACACTGCTCCGCGACTGAGGTGCTTGGGTTTTTGTGGACAGTCCAACTCCTTATTTTCAAAGAAAAAGGAAGGACCGTCAGATGGCCCGAATGTCCCCTTTTTCTGCCCTCGCCTGGAAGTCAGACAACAAATCGGTCCCAGCCCCCAAAGCGTCCATGCACGCGGCCGCGCCGCAGGCTCAGGAGGATGACCGCTACGCCGACGGTAAGGTCGTTCCAGAGACCAGCCGGGTTGGCACCGGACAGGAGCCAGGGGGCGGCCAGGAGCCAGGCACCGATGGGAATGTTGACAAGTCGCGCCGCGCGGGGCACCTCGCCGAAGCCGATCACAGCGAACGTGATTACCAGCGCTCCGAACAACTGGTCGCTGGCTGCCGCAGCCTCGGTGTTTCCGAGAACCGTGGGAGCCGCCATCAGCCATACGCCCAGGCCCGCGCACACTGCCAGGTTCCAGGGAATGGACGTCAACTCCATGCCGTCCGCGAGTTCCCGCAGCAAGGGCTTGTGCCGAAGCGGCTGCTCCTCGCCAGGAGAGAGTTTCAGCGTGCCACCCTGCCAGAACGTACGCCAGATTGGTTGACCCTCCCGCCGAGCGCGGAGCAGGAACTGCCACGTTGCGACCACTTCGTCCACCGCCGGCGCAATCATCACCGCGGTGAGGGCCGCCGTGACCAGGCACAGGAAGCACCACGCCCCGACCGCCAGTGGTTGCAGGACGACCAGCATGACGCTCACCACGCCCACGGGAACAATCAGGACGCCGAACAGCAGCACCGCCCACGGCATCGTCCGCCAGCGCCGGGTGCCGCCAAGCAATCCGGTCAGTGCCTCCACCAGATAAGTGACGGCCCCGAGACCGGCGTCAGACACTGGAAAGGACTTCGACACGTCGGAGTCCAGCACCCGCCGGGTACCGTCGATGAAGATCGGATCCCAGACATCGGCCGTGTGATCGAGCTGGTAGGCGGCCAATTGGCGTGCGGCGAAGAACTGCACAAATGCCAGAGAGATGATGCCAGACCGCTGCGGCCAGTCAGAAGGGTTGTAGGACCAGCCAGGTGGGATGTCCGGCCCCGCCCGATCGCGGGCACCGGACGTTCCGGGGACCAGCAGCGCAAATACGACCACGAGCGTCCCAACCAGCGTGTTGACGCCGTAGGCGGCAGCGGTGGGGGCCCAGAAAGCGAGCGGGCCTTGTGGAACGGTCGCATCGCCCTGCGATGCGGTAACCTGTACGGCCCTCGACGGCCCGTTCCTGATGTCAAAGAGCGACCCATGCACCTGGTCCTATGCAACGCCGATCGCACACTGCGGGACTCTCTACCAACCGGATGGCCAAGATTTCTTCTACACCATCCACGTCCAGATCAAGCCAGGCACGGGAGCCCATGTCGGGAAGATGGTCGCGGAAGTCACCGTGACCGAAGTTCTGGACGATCCGAGCGTATGCAAAGTTTTCACTGGCACGTTCGTCATCGTGGCTTCCCTTCCTGGGGATTGTCGGGCGACGGCTTCGGGCTTCCTCACGCCCTCGTTGTGGTGCGCCAACTCCTGCAAGATCGAGAGCACTCTGTTTACTTTGGTTTTGTCGGCATGAACTACTGCGAGTGGAGTTCGCTGCAGAAGGGCGGGTCATGCGTTCGCTGCGGCTACGTCCTGCGCCGCGACTACGACCGGAAGCCGGGGCGGATGTGCGACCGACAAGACGACCCACCGCGGAAAGGACTTGGCGACTATGTGGCCGACGGGTTGGCCATCGTCGGCATCACAAAGCCAGTTGTCACGACGGTCATAGGTGCGCCATGAGGCGGCGGCGAGCGGTAAAAAGCCTTCAACGAGTTGGGGAAAGGTTTGAGCTCTAAGAGCGCACTGCGCCCTCCACGGAGCGGATTAGCCCCATGATCCCCGCCACTCTGACTTTGTGGCGGGGTGTCGATGCATCTGCGACTACTTTTCTTGAGCGTGCTTGGCGTGACCTGCGTGCTTGGCCATCTCGCGGCACGCCTTCTCGCATTTCCGGCATTCCTTCGCGCAAGCTGCCATGTGCTCGTCGTCGGGAAACTTCTCGCACTCCTTGGCGCATGCTGCACAAGCGTCTGCACAGGACTGGCAAATGATTCCTGAAAACGGGCCGCCTCGCGCAGTCACTTGCGATGCTGCCGCACAGATGTCGGCACAATCCTGGCAAGTCATCAAAGTCATCATGTGGTCCTTCTTGCCTTCCACAAGCAGATGACCACAGTGCGTGGAACACACGTCACATTCTCGCTGACAATCCGAGCAAGCTTTGGCACACGCCTGCAGCCCTTCGTTGTGTTCCGAGTGCTCAATTGCAGGCTTCGCACTCTTTGCCGCTTTCTTTGGCTGCTGGGCGACCGCCACCCCGAGCGCTATGACAGTCATCAGAGCCAACGCTACCCCAAGATTTCTTCGATTCATCGGACAAACTCCCGAAACAGAGAAATGAAGTAGCGGCTCCCTGCTGGTCGCGATTCTATTCCTAACCCAGATTTGGGGGAAGGATGCGGCCTCAGGCTCAGGCTACGTGTCGCAAGACGGGGTACGTCAGGTCCGAGCGCGCTTTAGCACGCGCTGGGTGCTGCGAAGTTGCGCCTCCAGATCGTGACGCAGCGACTCACAGACCATCTCGCATAGCTTTTCCAGAACCGGATCGTCGAGGCGATAGAGCACAAAAGAACCTTCCTTGCGCCGCGACACCATGTCCGCCTCGGCTAGTTGCTTGAGATGCTTCGATACATTGGCCACGCTTCGTCCAGTCGCAGCGACCACTTGACCAACGTTCATTTCGCCATCCGCCATGAGCGAGCGCAAAATCGCCAGCCGGGTTGGCTCGCCCAGCATGCGAAACTTTTCTGCCATTAGGGCCAGTAGCTCATCCGAAATGGGCTTCGGCTTCACTTTCATCTCCTTGATGTCCGAATTCCGCGACGACTTGAGAAGCAAAACTTGAGCCACGCTCGCCGCGGAGCGCGGCATAAGAATTGCGGATGTAGTTGAATCCGACAGTCAGGACTCAGGCCAAACAGGAGACTTGTCATGTTACCTTCTACAGTGCGCCGCGTCCCTGCGCATACCGAGGCTGCCGTTAACGAGCGGATTCGCCGGCAAACCCAGGAAAACATTGCCCGCTACCAAAACGCAGGGCCGGCCGCGATTGGCCAGCGTCTCAAGGAATTGGACGCCGAGTGGGACATCGAGCGCACACTGGAAGCCAACGCCGCAACAGCCTGTCTTATCGGCCTCACTCTAGGGGCAACCGTGGATCGCCGCTGGTTTGTCTTTCCCGCCGTTGTGGCCGGATTCCTCCTCCAGCACGCCTTGGAAGGCTGGTGCCCGCCCCTACCCGTGTTTCGCCGCATGGGAGTTCGGACTTCCTACGAAATCGACTATGAGCGGTATGCCCTAAAGGCGATCCGGGGCGATTTCGATACCCGCAATCAAGGGCACTCGAAAACAACTCCCCGAGAGGCGCTGGAAGCCGCTTTGATGTAGTCCGAAAACGCCCAAAGTGATTTCTCCCCGTCCACAGGCGACAGAATCATGACCAATCCGCTAACTATGAAATCATGGTCTCCTTACGTCGCAGGCGCGGGGATTGGCCTGTTGAGTTGGTTTACTTTCGCTACTGCGGATCGCCCTATTGGCGTGACAACCGCCTTTGAATACAGCGCGGCGCTCGTGGAAAAGGCAGTCGCTCCTCAGGTGGAACGAACGAACGATTACTTTGCAAAAAAAGAAGCGGAAGGGAAGCCGCCGAAGATTGATTGGGAATGGATGCTAGTGGTGGGCATCTTCGTCGGTGCCGTTATCAGCTCGACCTTATCGGGTGACCGTGGTTCCGCGGTGGTCCCGCCGCTTTGGCGTTGGCGATTCGGTGAAAACGCGCTACTGCGGCTGGCCGTCGCTTTCGGGGCCGGGGCTTTGATGATGTTTGGAGCACGACTGGCCCAAGGCTGTACCAGCGGGCACGGCATCAGCGGCACGCTCCAACTTGCGGTCTCCAGCTGGATCTTTATCAGCGTCGCCTTTGCCATCGCCACTGTCACCGTCTGGGCCATCTACGGCAAGCAAGGAGCCCAACATGTTTGATTCACCGGAAAAACTTGCCTTGGGACTGGTTACGGGGATCGTGTTCGGCTTTCTGCTGCAAAAAGGCCGCGTCGCTAAATTCGAAGTAATCATTGGGCAGTTCCTGTTCAAGGACTGGACCGTCGTAAAAATGATGGGTACCGCCGTGGTGGTGGGGACTGTCGGTGTTTATGCCTTGGTATCTGCCGAGCTGGCCACTCTTCACATTCGACCCGCGCTGCTGGGAGGGGTGCTGCTGGGCGCGGCCTGCTTCGGCATTGGGATGGCCGTGTTCGGCTATTGTCCCGGCACGAGCATAGCCGGTTGCGGGGAGGGGCGTCGCGATGCAATGGTCGGCGTCTTGGGAATGTTTGCCGGCGCTGCCCTGTATGTGGCGCTTTACGAGCAGTTGCAGCCGGCGATCAAGAGTCTTGGCGACTGGGGAAAGATCACGTTGCCCGAGGTTACCCATACGTCGCCGTGGCTGTGGGTGACTCTGCTCGTCGCCGGAGGCGGAGCGGCTCTGCTCTTCAATTGGTGGCAGCACCGCAAGACACCCAGCCTTCCGTCAAGCCTCGCGGACCGCGCCAGGGCTCATCACTAGAACGGCTCTCTCTCTCGCAAAAAGGAATTGCCACGTGTCCATGATCCTCGAATCGATTCAGACGGAAGGCATTGCGGAATTGTCGTACCTCATTGGTGACGACAAGACCGGCACGGCAGCCGTTATCGACCCGCGGGCCGATGTCGAAATCTACGTGGAGCTGGCTCGCAAGCGAAAAGTCTCGATCACGCATGTCTTCGAAACGCACATTCACGCCGACCTGGTAAGCGGTGCTCGCGAACTTGCCGCTCGCGTGCAAACCGCAAGCATATACGTCAGCAAAGAGGGAAAGGCGAAGTACGATTTCGAACACGAAGCGGTCACCGCTGGCAAAACCTATGAGTTCGGAGACCTGATCCTGACAGCTCGGCATACGCCAGGGCATACCCCCGAGCATGTCTCCTTTGAGGCTGCGGAAAAGAAGCGCGCGCCAAAGCCGTGGGGGGTGTTCACGGGTGATTCTCTGTTCGTTAACTCCGCCGGTCGCCCTGACTTGATGGGGGACGACCAAGCGGAACAGCTGGCTGAGGAGCTGTACGACACCCTTTACGCCTATTATTTGAAGCTCGCAGATGACGTCATCATCTATCCCACGCACGGACACGGCTCACCCTGCGGCGCGTCCATCGGTGACCGGCTGACCAGCACGATTGGTTACGAGCGGCAGTTCAATCCATTTCTGCAAATTCCCGATAAGGACGAGTTTAAAGAGTATGCGTTGTCGACCGCGCCACCGGAGCCCACTTACTACAAGCGCATGAAGAAGCTCAATGCGAAAGGGCCTGAAATCCTTGGCAACTTGCCGTTGGTGCCCGGTCTGCCTCCTAAGGCTTTTGCGAAAGCTGCGAAGCGCAGCGACGCCGTCCTGGTCGACACTCGCAGCATGCTGGCTTTTGGAGGGGGGCATATCGCGGATGCCCTGAATATTGCGGGACTGCCTGAGCTGTCGATCTGGGCCGGCTGGCTCCTTGATCCGAAGCAAGCGATTTTGCTGGTTCTTGAGAGTGACAAGGAAGTGGAGAAGGTGGTGCCACTCTTTGTGCGGACGGGTTATACGAAATTCGCCGGCTACCTGGTCGGTGGCATGAAGGCTTGGGATAACGCTGGGCTGCCACTCCTTGAAGTAGATCAGATGACCGTGCACGAAGTGAAGGAGCGCGCCGCTGAATTGCAGATTGTGGATGTACGGTCGCCGGACGAATGGGAAGAGGGGCATATCCCGGGCGCGATCCACATTTTTCTGCCGGAACTAAAGAAGCGTGCGCGGCAGCTCGCGAAGAAAAAACCGGTCGCCATCTACTGCGATAGCGGCTACCGGGCAAGCCTGGGAACCAGCATTCTGCAGCAGGAAGGCTTCGAGGTCCACAATGTTCCTGGAAGCTGGCAAGCCTGGAAGAACGCCAAATATCCCATTGAGAAATAACTCCCCTTGCAGGCTCTCCATCATGCGCTGGCCGATTCTTGCTTCCGCCGTAAGTGTGCTCCTACTGCCTGCTGTTGCCTGGGCGCAGGAGTCCGGGACCAACCCTTTGGAATATTCAGGACCAGCGTGGTCGCCTTACTTGGTGGGAGCGCTGATCGGGCTGTTGACGATGCTCACGTTCTACTTTTCCGATAAGCCGTTGGGGGCTTCGACCGCTTATGCGCGGGTGGCCGGCATGCTGGGCAAGTTAGTCGCGCCTCGGCACACCGAATCCCTCAAGTACTACCAGGACAACAAACCAGCGGTGGATTGGGAAGTGATGCTGGTAGTAGGCGCGATTGGCGGAGCATTCCTAGCAGCTTGGCACGGGCAGGAACTCACCGGTGAATGGCTGCCGCCTATGTGGGAAGCACGCTTTGGGGAAGGCACCATTGTGCTGCGTACCGTCGCCGCCCTGGTCGGCGGCGTTCTGATGGCCTTCGGGGCGCGGTTGGCGGGAGGCTGCACGAGCGGCCACGGCATTAGCGGCGCATTGCAACTTTCCGTAGGTTCCTGGATTGCCTTGATCTGCTTTTTCGCTGGCGGCATTACCACTGCCCTGCTGATGTTTCGGCTGTAGTGATCACATTCGGTGGCGAGGTCTTCTATTATGCCGGCAACGCACAAGTCCGAAAAAACGAACGAACTCCCCGTCGACAAAGGGGGGCCGGAAAAGGATACCCCTACCAAGAAGGAATTCTCTGCCAAACAGTTGGTGCTGGGCTTGATGTTTGGCGTCATCTTCGGATTCCTGCTGCAGAAAGGGGGCGTTGCAAAGTACCACGTCCTGCTCGGCGTGCTGCTGCTGGAGGATTTCACGGTGGTCAAGGTTATGCTGACGGCCGTCATTGTGGGGTGCGCCGGAATCTTCAGCCTGTACGCATTGGGGCTGGTTAAATTGCACGTCAAACCCACTCGCTACGCCGCCAACATCCTGGGGGGCTTAGTGTTTGGGGTTGGGTTCGCCCTAATTGGCTATTGCCCGGGCACTGGTGCGGCGGCGCTCGGCCAGGGCAACTGGGATGCGATTGCCGGCGTCGCGGGGTTGATGATCGGATCGTACCTGTTCGCGGAAGCGTCGGGATGGCTCGGAAAGACGCTGCTGAAGGTCGGGGATCGGGGCAAGCTGATGCTGCCCGAAGTCGTCGGGCTGAATCTGCCAGTCTTCCTGCTGATCTTCCTACCGCTCTTGATTGGCGGACTTATTGCCATCGACCGATTTACGGCTCGCTGAGCCGGAGCTTAACGGACGCGACCCAGGCAGGAGCAATGGGGAATGAATATGCTTTTCCGAATCACAGCGGTCGTAGGAGTTGCACTTGCTGTCGCTTCGCCGGTCGAGGCTTGCCCCTTTTGCGATTCGAGCACCGCAGAAGAAGTGCGTGCCGGAATCTTCAATTTTGACTTCGGCTACCACTTGGCGGTTACCTTCGCCCCGTTCCCGATCCTGGTTGCGGCATTGATTCTCCTGTATTACTGGCCATCCCTCCGCGGGTTCCAGCGGACTCCGGACCACACTTCATCGCTGACGATTTGTCTTCCGCCAACCCCATCGGAGCAATCATGAACACCCAGATGACTCGCGGCCCGCTGATTGCCGCCGGTGCGGCGCTGGGGATCGGCATGGGCGGATTTGTGGACGGCATCGTGCTGCACCAACTCCTGCAAGTGCATAACATGCTTTCCGCCAAGTATCCGACCAGGGGTATTGAGCCCGAACAACTTGTCGTCCACTTACAGATCAATATGTTTTGGGACGGTTTGTTTCACGTCCTTACCTGGGTCATGACCGCAATCGGCTTGGCTCTGCTTTGGAGTGCGGTGCGCCGGCGCGATGTACCTCTCGCTTCGAAGACGTTGCTGGGGGCCATGATTCTTGGCTGGGGGCTGTTCAACTTCGTGGAGGGAGTCATCGACCACCACATTCTGCACATCCATCATGTGACGGAAACAGAGAATCATCTAGTCTGGGACCTCGCATTCCTGAGTTCCGGGGTCGTCATGATCGTCATCGGCGGGCTGATGGCGGTGAGTCGACCAAGCCATGTGACCACCGAAGGTAGGTTATAGTTTTGTGACCGGGCCACTTTAGGAGGAAAAGCAGCGATGCATCGCTTTTTGACACTTGCAATGATTGGTATCAGTCTGACGGCTCTTGTTGAGGCTGAGCCCGGAGAAAAAGCCGCACAGGAGAAGCACACGATGCTCAAAGCGGTCGTTCATGTGAATTGTTGTGACTCGGAGCGCCAGCAACATGGCCTAAAGAATATTGAGAACATCTTGGCCGAAGCTCCGGACACGCAAATCGAAGTCATTTGCCACGGCGAAGGAATTAGCCTCGTTGAATCTAAGCACGCCAAGACCGTTGCTGCGATTCAAATGCTGATGAAAAAGGGGGTCCACTTCGTGGCCTGTGAAAACACAATGAAGAAGAAGTCTCTTATCAAGGAGGATCTGGTAGGTGGCACCACGACGGTTCCGTCAGGCGCGGTAGAGGTTCTTCGCAAACAGAGCGAAGGCTTTGGGTATTTTCGTCCTTAGCATTTTGACGGTGATCTATGGCAGCTGCGTCAACCACCAATTTTCCTTCCTTAATTCTCGGCCTCGACAGGCGAACCTTCATAGGGGGTCTGACATCGGGGGCCTTTCTCGCGCGTCCGGTCATGGCCGCCGACTCTGTTGTAAAGAGCGAGAATCCTCTCCCCGGAGTGATCACTCGGCAGTCGAATCCCGACAACCTTGAGTACCCGTTTTCGACGCTCGACAGATTCTTTACGTCGAATGAGCAGTTCTATGTCCGTACCCACTTTGAGGTGCCGGAGGCTACGAGGGATGGCTGGAAGCTTAAGATCGAAGGAGCAGTAAAAACCGCTATCGAAATCAGCTACCAAGAGCTCCGCGACATGCCGGCTTATACCGTCCCGGCGCTTCTCGAATGCTCCGGCAATGGTAGGGTGTACTTGGAGCCGCCGCAGACGAGTATTCGCTGGGAGCTGGGAGCAGTCAGCACCGCGGAATGGACGGGAGTTCGCCTGGCCGACATTCTTGAACGAGTGGGAGTAAAGGCGGAAGCGGTAGACGTGCTTCTAGAGGGGGCCGACCAAGGAGAGTTCAAGAAGCCCGAGCCTGAAACACCCGGCAAGATTCACTACTCGCGAAGTTTGCCGCTAACTAAGGCCCGCCAACCCGAGGTGATCCTTGCTTACAAGATGAATGGAGAAGACTTGCCGGCCAACCACGGCTTTCCTGTCCGCGCGATCGTACCAGGTTGGTACGGGATGGCTTCAGTCAAGTGGCTGAACCGCATTGCCGTGCTCAACGCACCATTCCACGGTTTTTTTCAAACCTTCGCGTATTCGATTTGGCAGCGAGAAAGCGGTGCGCCAACTTTGGTGCCTGTCACTGCCATTCAGGTCAAATCGCAAATTGCGCGACCAATGAAAGGTGAAGTCGTGGCGGCTGGCAAACCATATCGCGTTTTCGGGGCAGCCTGGGCGGGTGACGAAAACGTCGTTAAAGTAGAGCTGAGTGTCGATGGCGGGAGGCGTTGGGAGCCAGCTAGGCTGATTGGAGACGAAAAACCATTTTGTTGGCGATTCTGGGAATACGAGTGGAAGTCTCCAACGAAGGGGAGGGCGACACTGTTATCCAGAGCGACAGACGCTAAGGGCCTCGCGCAGCCCATGGAACGAGATCCATACCGTCGCGATGGCGTCATATCCCATGTGCTGCCCGTGAGCATTGAGGTTCGTTAGGGATGAGGTAATGATCGAAGATCCTCGCATTCGCTTCGCCGCCGAACGAACACTACTCGCGTGGCTGCGAACGGGATTGGCCCTCATGGGTTTTGGATTCCTGGTCGCGCGGTTCGGGATTTTCTTGCGCGAAATTGCTACCGCCCGCCAGGCTACTCCTTCCTCGCCCGGCGGGTCACTTGAGATCGGAACGGCACTTGTCGCGTTAGGAGTGGCCATAACGCTCTTCGCTGCTTGGGAGCACTGGCAAATTGTAGGTCGTTTGAACCGGGGAGAATCATACATCGCACCGCGCTGGTCGTTGGGACTCTTGGTCGCTGTGCTCTTAGCATTAGTCGGCTTGGCTATGGTTGTCTATTTAGCGGCGGTATCGCATTAGACAGGTGAACGGCATCGCGTATTCTCAAATTGCTCATCGACTGTATTTGCCGCGCGACCTTCGAGCCAAACCGAGCGAACAGAGGGCGTCGAGAATGTCTTCGCCGCCGTCCGCAGGTGCAAAGTCGCTGCACATCAAGCTGCTGGCCGCCGAGCCGCCGTCGGCCTCGGCGGACTTGGACGCCCAGGCCTACCTGGAACGGTTCCGCCTACGGCAGTATTCTCTCGCGCTCGCCGACTTCAATCGGGCCGGCGCACTCGCCCCCCAGCGACGCCCCTGGGAGGAGGTGGTCCGCCCCTATTCGCAGGCGATCGCGCGGAACCCCCAGGACGCCCGATAGTCTCGGGTTCGGAGGCCATAACCCGCCAGTCTCCGTTTTCTAACCCTCCGCCTGGGTTATGAACCCGCGCGACAAATCGGTGTCTCTGCGTCTCGCTCGAAGACTGTTCGGCCCGCACAACTTGAAACCGGCGTCGCGAAAACAAGCGACTCCGGGGTTAACGGAAAAAGCCGAGGCAAACTGCCTCGGCTTTTTTCGTTTCAACGCCAGTTCTGGCAACGAGTTGCGATTTGGGGCGGTGTGTCTCTGCCTTGGCCAGAGACGACGTACGGGTGAATGAGCGAAGAATCGCAACCAGCTACCATTCCCATTGCTTGGCACCATCAGGAATTGCCAGTTCCCATTTTCCCTCGGGTTAACCGGATGTGTTTGGTAAACTGCCGTGAAGCGGCAGAAAATGGCCATAACTGGTGCAATCAGCAATCGAAATTGGTTGACCCAGGGCAAAGCGCAAGCGAGCTTTGGCGACCCGAAACGACAGAAGCTGCGACTCAATCTGCCAGCTTGTTCGAACCGCGGGCCGGTTACAAATCCCAATTGATTTTGGCAAACATTTCAGGATATCACTATGGGTGGTTTTGGCAGCGGTCGTTGGCAGCGTCGAAAATCGACCGTTGAAGAATCGCTGAGCCTGGCGATGCGGGATCTAGGCGGACCAGTTCATTCGCATTCGTCCGGCGGAGTTGTCACTTGGAAATGGTCAAGTGGCGACAAGTCGTCAATCGGCTACGTCGTCAGCTGGGGCGATGCTCCGAAAGTCACACTGGATTACCGTTGGAATGACGCCGACGTAGTGCATCTCCCAATTCGACTGCAAGCCACGCCGACTCAATTCGGCGGCCAGCGTCAGTGGTTTACCTGCCCGTTGGTCATTGGCGGGGTGGCCTGCAATCGTCGGGTAGGAAAGATCTACCTGCCACCTGGGGCGAAGTATTTTGGCTGTCGCAATTGCCACAGCCTGACCTATCGAAGTTCCCAAGAGGCGCATCGCGCAGAACGCGGCACGGGGACAATCGAATGGGCCCGACGCTGGTTAGATGCCCTGAAACGTCGAGGTCGCGTAAAGCAAGACGACCCGGCAGGCGTCGTCGGGCGGCCACCTGACGAGCCAAGCGGCTAGGGCCGGCGCGGGAGTTATTTTCTCTGACCCAGACACGGCAGTCGAGGATTGACTTTGGACCCTGGCGGGATGTCGCCTGAGATTCGGCTTCGTGTTTTAGCTGCCCGAGGTAAGACATGGCGACCGGAAATGTTAGGTGTCCGCGGTGCGGTTCAACTCAGATTACTGCGAACAAAAAGGGGTTCGGGCTGGGCGGGGACGTTGTCGGCGGCGTTCTTTTGGGGCCTGCCGGATTTCCGAGGAATTCGATGCGTAAGCCGTGCCGAGAGCCGCAGGGCGGCCGCTCCCGCAGAAGCCGAAAGTGCCAGCCAGAGGCCGGAAGATGATGTGGCCGTAGTCCTGAACAGCCCCGAAGAGAAAGCCCGCGTATCCGCCCTTCAAATTGGAGCCCCGTGCTTTCTTCGCTCCAAGGGAACGGGCGACAAAACGATTGCAATTACTTTCAAGATTGGAAGAGGAATGCTAAAGGTGTCCAAGGTTCCGCAGGGTACAAAGGTAACGCTTCTGCTGCAACACTCTGGCGATTTCTTGCCCTCCACAACCGACGAAATGTTCGCCGTGCGTATTGAAGAGGGCGAATACGCTGGAAAATCTGGGGTCGTGTACCCGTCGTGCGTCTGGGCTGAATGAGTTTGAATTGCTGGATAGGCGGACGATTCGCGAGGCAAGATGCATTCGTCAGGAAATGCCTCTCGCACCTCTGGTGCCGGAGTATTCGACGCAATCGACTTGTTGTTGCACACCGAACAGGCGGCCCCGGTCATGCGAATAGAATCAGGGCAGGATCAAACCCAGTTAGGGCGTCAGAGGCCGGGGGGCGTGGGGAAGGGAATGATAGAACGGTCGCAAGGGCGCCGATTGCCTTTGCGAGTCAAATCGATTGCGATTTCGATGATTGGTAGCCAGTTCTTGCCCATCGCGAATGCAATCCATCAAGAAGTATAGCGTGCGAGAATGATCGGCCACCCGCAATGCAGAGCCATCGTGTTTGTGTTCAAACGCACCCTCGAGTTGCACGCTGTACCGCTCCCGCACACAGCGAATCTCCACGCAGGCCTTGGTGCGGATGGCGTAGGTTTTATCCAACACGACCAGGTAATGAGGAGTCTGGCCATCTTCGTCAACAAGACAAAGACGAATCAGTTTCGGCCTCTGCATGAGTCCCAGCATCTTGTGGTTTCCTTGCGATATTGGTGCTGAAGAGGTTTGGATGTTCGTGATTATACCCGAGCAATGACTCGCAGTTAAGGCAATACTTTTTGCCGTCGCGGATGAAGGTGGCGGCGTGGTAGCAGATGATGGATTTGGGTGGCGGGAGAGGCGTAGGGGGGGTGGTTTTGGCTTTCGCCTTCCTGCGAAGATTCATCTTTGAAACAGGGACGACCCCAAGCAGATCTAGTATCTCTTCGTCCGGCTTTCTCACGGGGCATGTCTTCATCCCAATGTGCTGCCCAAAAACGCCACGGCAGAGCCGCTCTTCGTAGTCATCTCCAGCCCCAAGATACCTCGCCAAGTCCTGATTTTTGGGTGTGTTTTTGGTCGGCACACCAAGCAGCACCAGGTCTTTGGGTTCTGGCTTGAGTTTTCGCCAAGCCGGCGAAGCTTTGATCGGCTGCTTCTTGACGAATTGGCTCAATTCCATTTTGGCGATGCTCGCCACAACCTTTCCGATTGCCTCACTCACGGAGCATGATTTAGCTGGCACCCGCCGGCCGCCGTGGTTGCGACTCCAGGGGCCGTCGGCGATGACGAGCATCGAATCGCCGGGAAGCTCAATGACCACTCGATTGACGATGCCTTTGTCTCGGCTCAGCCGTTCCATCAGGCTGCTGCGAGTTTCCTTGGGAACGAAAGCGAAGTAAAACCGCTGCCCGGGTGGATATTTGTATTCCTGTTTCCCGTCGCGAAATTGCATGGTTTTGATCAACGATTCGGCCCATCCGCGGCGGAATCGCTCACGGCACCCAGTGCATGTCCGGCAGTAAATGACGTTCTTGATGATCCTGCCGAAGCTGTACACACCAAAGCCTACCGGGAGCGTTCGCTCTTGATAGAGCCGTGGCCGCGGCCTGGAGCAGTAATAGTCCTTGCTTTCTTTTGATTTAGAGAAAATTTCGTCGAGATTTGGAGCGAAAAATAAACGGCTTGTGCGCAATGCTTTAGGAACCCCTTTGCGCGTAGGCCGTTTATTCTTGGCTGTTTTTTTGACGGATGTTGTTGCCGCCGTTGGACTTGATGGCGTTTCTTGCGGTTGCGCACGATAGTGCGTTTCGGGTGGCGATTCACAAGAGTTCGGCAGATTACCGTGCATCCCAGCCACGACCGCTTTGATCTCGACTTCATGCCTCGCGGCAAGTCTAGCCGCTTCTGCCTCGCGGTCTGATTTGATCGCCTCAATTCTCGCCCTTGCCTCCTCCGGCGTGTGAGGCGGCTGCGGCGTCGGTTCGGGTGGCGATTCAAGGAACGGCCTCAAGCCGTCCATGAGCTTGTCGATTTTGCTTTTTCGCAGCGAGACGCCCGCGCGGCCCGCGAAATATCGCCGGGCATCTTTCCAATCGCCTTTGTTTCCGAACTTGGCGGCGAAGTCAAAGAGGGAGAGGTTTTCGCCGGTGACCCAGTCGGCATATCGCCCGCGGCCAGGGCCGGTCCCGATATTGATTTCGCCCGATGGGTTTTGATCGACTCGGCCAGCAGCCCGGCAACCTATCCAGCCCTTGCCGTTTACCTTGCGGCCGGTGATCTCGACGCCCATCGCGGTGTACTCTGCATGAATGTCTAGGCCGTCCAAGATCGACTTGGCATAGCTGTCCCAGTCTACGAGTTCTGACTTGGTGTAATTTGCCGCCGTTTGTTTCGACTCGCGCCTGGGAGCCGGCTGGGGCTTTGGCGCGGCCACCACAATGGGAGCCTTGGCCGCCATTTCAAGCAGCTGCTGATACGTCCCGCCCTCGTTGATGAAGTCCCGGGCGTCTTTGCCGTGCTTTTCCGCAACTTCGTACGGCAACTGCACATTGCGGCACTCGCTGGCGACTAAGGCTATGGCCCGCGACCACTTAATTGCTCCGCCACCGGGGTTCAGGGAGTGAGTTCCCTGGCCCGGCCGGTCGGCGTCGTGCAGGACATAGACAATCTTGCCGGCGAGGTGCTCGATCTGTTCGGGAACAGAATTTCCGTTGCAGCCGTCAGAGTTGGTGATGACGACGTGCTTCCCGCGGAGTTCCTCCGGGATCATGCTAGCCAGTGCCATCATGTCGCCGGGTCCCTCGACCTTCCAAATAACCTCCGCTCGCTTGAGCTGCTGTATCGCCTCGAGCCCCATTAGCCCCTTTTTGGTGCCGGCCATGGACTTCATCTTCACGGCCTCGCCATCGGCGGTGATGATATCCAGGCCGTCGCGCCGCCACTCTACCCATCCGATGGGATCCTGCTCGGTAAGAAGCGGCCCGAATACCGGCAGCGCAACGATGTTGGTCTTGTCTGGTTTCCTGCCCAGCCGGCCGCCCGCGCGCTTAAAAGAATCCGGGGTGATACCGGGTTTGTGGAGACACCATTGCGCGACAAGCCCCTCGTTGTATGGGAGCCAAGTTACCTTGTCCCATTCGCGATATGACGACGAAGTTGCGGAAGTATTGACCCCGTGCGGGGCTTGTGTTAAGCTCTTCATTAGGACGTTGACTTTGGCATTGGCCCCAACCGCCAGGCGGGGCCTTTGCCGTTTCTTGGTTCATATTCAGTCACTCGCGTCCTACTGCCATTAGAAACTCATTCCTAGAGCCTCACGTTTTTTGGTGGTCTCTCACTACTGCCGCATCGATTTCCACGTTTCGCGGTTTGGTCCGCCGGCTGCCAGCCATTCCCGAATCTCGGATAATAAGAATCTCTTCGCTTTTCCAAGCGAAATCAACTTGGGTCCAAGGCGCCCATCCGCGTGAATGGACCAGAGGTGCCTCTGAGAGATTCGCAGCAACAATGCTGCCTCGGCCACTGTTATTACTATTGGGTCAGTTTCACTGGCTTGCAATGAAATTCGCATCTAAGGCAATCTAGCCAATCGCGGACTGCTACCTCAAGGGAACTTTTGGGCGCTGTTGTCGGACGCTGTGGAGATCGCCGCATCTGGAGTAGCGGCAATGAGTTACAGCGTCGCCAAACCAACATCGTTTGTTGCAAATGTCCTGTCACCGCCACAATTGCAACCCGCAAGAATCAAAATCGGCCAGAAACTGCCAGTGCGGGACTCGCCAGAATTCACGAAGCCGTTAAAACGCCCCTCGACTTGGCTGCGATTGAGATTCCGGTGCCTCAGCTGTCGCTTGCCTAGCGAGCTAAAGCACTCGCACGAGCAGCTCTTGCTCGATCAATCTGTCGAAAAAAGTGGTCACCTGCAGCGCCAGCTCCGGATTGGATGCCAGTAGACCCAGCTCGATATTCCGCTCCAGCGCGGCCTCGGTGAAATTGGCGGAAGAAATGAAAGTCATCCGATTGTCCACCACCACGCATTTTGCGTGCAGCGAAGCCTTAGCCCACCTGCGGCGAATCCAAAGACCGGCTGTCGAAGAAGAGTTGAGGAACGGGAGCGTCCGCGGGCCAGTTGTCTCGTTGAAAGCGGTCGATGAACTGGCGGATCAGCTCCGAACTTGCGGTGGTATCCCGGTTCGAGCGGGCAATGTCGAAGAACAGGCGTACCTGCAAATCAGGTAAGGTGGTCATTCTTTCGGCCAGCGGCTGAAAGATTTTCTGCCCCTGAAATACCGCATACTACTCCTGCATTTCTGCACGGAATTCGCCCTCTCCCTTAGTTGCACCACCCATTCCCGACCGGTAGGCTATCCGCCTGGAAGTGGGGTGCGTCAGGGCAAGTGGGCGCGACATGGGACATAGGCTGTCCTACCTCAGTGCTAGCATCAAGCCGCCGATCAAGGTGGATTGATCCGTCATTGCGGGACGCCTATGTCCGACCAACCTGCTCTCCTCCGTCAGTGGACGCTGCTCCGCTCGCTCGGTGCCCGAAGGCACGGGGCGACGCTTCGCGAGCTCGCGGCGGAAGCCAGGGTCTCGTCAAAGACCATATTTCGCGACCTGTCCCTCCTCCGCGACCTGGGCTTCCCGCTGATTGACCAGGCCAGTGATCACGGCCGCAAGCACTGGAAGCTCGATGGCCAGGCTGGTCTGTTGCAGCTCTCGTTTACTCTCGAAGAAGCTGCCGCCCTTTATCTGGGCCGGCAGTTCCTGGAACCGCTCGCGGGGACATATTTCTTCAGCGGAGCCCAGCGGGCTTTCCAGAAAATCCGTTCGACGCTGGGCGACGCGGCCCTTCGCCACCTCGAAAAGCTCGCCGCCGCCTTTTATCAGAAGACGCACGGCTGGTCCGACTACTCGCGACAAGGGGAACTCATCGACGAGCTGGTTCTGGCGACCGAAGACCGTCGGCTGACGGTCATTACCTACCAGTCCCTGCGAGCGGCAGCACCGGTTGCACACTATGGCATCCACCCTTACTCCCTCATCTGGCATAAGCACGCGCTGTACATCATCGGCTGGTCGTGCGACCACGAGGCAATCCGCACCTTCAAGGTCGATCGCATCTCCGCCGCCGAGGCGCAAGAAGAGCGGTTCGAGCCGCCCCGCAACTTTCACCCCGCGCAATTCTTGTCCGGCTCATTCGGCATTTTTGAAGGGGCCGGCGCGGCACAAACGGTTCGCATCCGCTTCACTCCCGCCGTCGCCCGCCTGGTCACCGAACGCAACCACCACCCTTCCCAGCGTCTCTCCCTCCAGCCCGACGGCTCCCTGATTGCTGAATGGGAACTCTCGTCCCTGGAAGAAGTTTCGTCTTGGATTCTGTCCTGGGGAAAGGAGGCGGAAGTTCTGGAGCCATCATTGCTGCGAGAGCAGATATTTGAGACGTTGACCGCGAGTTTGGAGAGTTACAAGCAGAAGCCAAGAAATACCAGCTATCGTCCGGTTAGTCGTTCAAATTCGGCATAGAAAGCATCGCCTATAAACTTCGTTGAGGGGCAATCAGTGGAATTTGAACTCGCTTTCAACACGTTGAATGGTAATGCACCGTTTCCGTGGCAACGCGCTTGGTACAACCACTTGGTGGCCGGCGAATTCAACGAAATCGCCACGACGAGCATTCCGACAGGACTTGGCAAAACCTCGGTTCTTGCGTGTTGGCTTATCGCGCATGCCAAATATCCGGCAGTCGTCCCAAGGCGGCTGGTGTACGTCGTCAATCGGCGAACTGTTGTCGATCAGACCACGACAGAAGCGGAAAACCTGCGAAAGAAAGCTGAGACAGCCAATTTTCCCGTACCGGCAATCAGCACGCTCCGAGGCCAATATGCCGATAATCGCGAGTGGTCCGCCGACCCGTCTAGGCCCGCGATAATCTGCGGCACCGTCGATATGATTGGTAGCCGCCTGCTCTTCAGTGGCTATGGCTGCGGCTTCAAATCCAAGCCTTTGCAGGCCGGATTTCTAGGTCAAGACGTGTTGCTTGTCCACGACGAAGCTCACCTAGAACCGGCCTTTCAAGACTTGTTGAGATCAATTGAGAAGGAGCAAAGGCGATGCAATGAGTTGGCTAAGTTCCGTGTGATTGAACTATCGGCTACGAGCCGGGGACCGGGCGAAGCGTTCACGATTTCGGCGGCGGATGAGAACAACCCCGAAGTGGATCGGCGGATCAACGCCCAGAAATCGATCGTGTTTCACACGGTGGACGACGAGAAGAAGTCTCTTGCGGCCAAGATACTCGGACTGTGTGAGGTTCACAAAGATTCCGGCAAAGCGATTCTTATCTTCGTCCGAACCGTCGAATGCCTCAATGCGGTTGTCGCGGGACTACGCGATGACAAATGCGACGTTCAGCAACTAACGGGCACGTTACGCGGACGGGAACGAGATTTAATGGCCGACCCCCGAAACGAGGAGGCCTGCCCGATCTTCGCGAGGTTCCTGCCGCCGCCGAAGGAGAATGGGGGCGAAAGCGAACAGTGGAAAATTGTCCCGAAACCAGGGACGGTGTTCCTTGTTTGCACAAGTGCCGGGGAGGTCGGCGTAAACATCTCCGCGGATCATCTGATTTGCGATCTCTCCCCCTTCGACAGCATGGCGCAACGATTCGGACGTGTGAATCGCTTCGGCGTATGCGAGGCTACGCGTATCGACATCGTTTCTCCGTCGAAGTTCGACGAGAAGGATTACGACGCGCGTCGGAAAAACACGCTCGTTCTGTTGAACTCGTTGGATGAAAATGGCAGCCCGGCTCGGCTTGGCGGGCTAGATCTCAAGGCACGGATCGAGGCGTTCTCGCCTCAGCCAGTCGTCCTGCCAGTGACCGACATCTTGTTCGATGCCTGGGCACTGACCAGCATCCGCGACAAGCTCCCCGGCCGGCCCCCGGTTGTCGAGTATTTGCACGGCGTCAGCGAGTGGGAGCCTCCACAAACGAAAGTTGCCTGGCGTGAGGAGGTTTGGGTGCTGCGCCAAACTCTTGAAACAAAACGCGAACGCAAGCAGTTCCAAAAATACGTCACCGCGCTACTCGAAGATTACCCCTTGAAGAATCACGAACTCCTGGGGGATCGCACGGATCGCGTGTTCAACGCCCTCAAGAGGCTCGCTGCCGAGGCGAGCGCGCCGGTCTGGATTCTCGATGAGGAGGACCGCGCCATAGTAACGACTCTCGGCGAATTAATCGAAAGCGACAAAGACGACCTAAACGACAAAACGATCCTGCTGCCGCCGCAAGCGGGTGGGTTAGAAAATGGCCTGCTGAATGGAGGATCGAAATATGACTCGAACTGCGCGGATTATGACGTTGCCGACAAGTGGTTCGGCAAGGATCACAAAAAGCTCCGAGCGCGAATCTGGGACGATGATCCGGTGCCAGAAGGCATGGCAGTTGTTGACACCGTCGATACCCGGCCAGAAGACGACGATGCCGAGGAATCGAGCGGGCGGCGCTATTGGCACCGCTGCGCAATCGATGTTGAAGAAAACAAGAACAACAAACATCCCGTTCTCTGGACCGTTCACGTCGGCGATGTCGTGAAGCGCGCCGAGGCCATTGTTGCTGGTCTGAATATCGACGAGCCGCTGAAACAGGCCGTCATCATTGCGGCCAAGCTCCACGATCACGGCAAGCGCCGGGCTGCATTTCAACGAGTGCTCGGCAACTTCAAGAATGCCGAACCGCTGTGGGCGAAGGCCGGACCCAAGAACCGCAACAACAAGTTGAAGGAAGATTATCGCCACGAGTTCGGATCACTGGTCGATCTCGAGGGCGAGCCCGAGTTTCAGAACGTGGCCGATTACGACTTGAAGGAATTGATTCGGCACCTCATAGCCGTGCATCACGGCTATGGACGTCCGCACTTTCCCGACCCGTTCGACCCCGAGCATTTCGACACCGAGGCCATTGCTCGCGAAGTGCCGCAGCGGTTCGCACGGCTGCAGCGCAAGTACGGGCGATGGGGCCTGGCGTACCTGGAGTCATTGCTCCGCGCCGCCGACTGGGCCGCGAGCGCGAACCCGTCCGAATTCTTGAAGGAGGACGAGTGATGAGCGAGCCCATTCGAATCAACGTGGACCCAACAAACCCCGGTCAGTTTTTCGCCTGCTGTGGGTTGCTCGAACTCGCCGACCGCCTTTGGCCGGGGGCGGAAGGGTGGTTTGAAGGACGGGAATTCTGCATCAGTGCAAGCGGGACACTTGCGGGTTTACTCGAAGTATTAACGAACTCAGAGATCAATAGCTCGCTCACGGGTGAAGAACTCAATCGATTAGGAACTCTACTCAGCGCAAACAAGGCAAATCTAACTCCGGCCCAAGCTGCGGAGAAAGCACGATTGAGTGCATTGTGGAAGCGCGAACGACTCCATCTATCGAAGCCATTTGATCTCTGGATTGATTGGTGGTTCGACGAAAAGACAGGTGGAAAGGCCATGAAGACCTGGGCCGCGAAGCAGTTGGTGCTCAATATTGCTCGTCCGATGCTTCGTGTCATAAAGGAGCAAAACTGGAGCGATACTCCCAGCGCTGATGTAATCTCGCGCACTGCTAAAGTCGAGGGCGTTCCATTCTATTTCGATTCGCACAACAACTGTCAAGTAACGCCGCGTGACACAGGATTCGGTCTCTACACTTTAAGAAACGACATCCAGACCGAAAGCAATACACGTCCACTACTGGAACTACTCGCGTTCCTCGGCCTCCAGCGGTGCAGACCGAGACGAGTTGAGAAATCCGAACTGATCCGATACACCACATGGGCCACACCGTTTCCGATCGCGGTCGTTTCCGCGGCGACTCTTGGCGAGTTCCGACTCGCCGGCGATCGGACTTACGAATTCCGAATGCTCTCACGCACGGAATACATGAAAGCGATCCTTCCCTCGCAACTCGTTCAGGAGAACACATGATGATTACCATCGAACAGTACGATCACCTGCTCACCACCGACACCGTTGCGGCGCTCACAGCGTATCAATTGTTAGAACCCGTTGAAGGGCCGAACGCCGTCGTATTCCCACCGACCTTCGCGGCCAGCAGCCAAGGGGAGAAAGGTGACTACAACATCGATCCGACCGGGGGCAGCTATCACGCAGTCATCGACTACGAACCGCCAAAGGCGGCGAGGATTAGCACCGAGATCCGCCACGAGGCGGGCGGCAACGTGTGCATCATCGATACCGTCGGGGCGGAGGCCAACCGCATCGAGCCGCTGTTCAAACCCGAAAGGTGTGACGGGCGGTACGCCCCGCTCGTGCCGCAGGTTCGAATCAAGATCCGTTGCACGGTTCCCGGAAAGGAGCGGGAATCGTCGGTCAACCTGCTTGACGCTGGCCACCGCGCGGGCGATGCCATCGTCCGATTCACACCATTCGGCGAACTACTCTTCGATGCATTCAAGGCGCTCGCGGAAACTGGGAACGCAGAGAAACTCGCCAGACTCGCCCCGACTTCGTTGGTGTTCGGGGTGTGGGATTCGCGGGGAACCCAAGAAAAGATTCAGCGCGTATTCCGATCGGTAGTTCGTGCCACGAATGTCGTTCGGTTGAAGCGTTCGGCACAATACGTCCGCACCGTCAAGTACGTCGAACTCGGTTTAGTACCGGAGCAACTGGATCAAGGAGCTGGAGAGAAAAACCCGCTCTCCCGTGAAGGGTTCAACGACAACCCTGCTACCGGTGCTCCTGGGGGAATCATCGTCCACGGCGAGATCCGGCGAGACATGACCATCAACTTGACGGCGATTCGGCGGCTGCGCGTGCCGAGCAGCGAGGATCCGACCAAGAACGACGCGGAAACGACACTGAAGCTACGACGGTACATCCTCGGACTGAGTCTAATCGCCGCGACCGCCCCGAACGAAGACCGGTACAGCCTCAGAGAGGGCTGCCAGCTCCGGCTCAAGGACAAGTTCAAGACAGTGTGGCAGGAAGTCCACTACGAGGAAGAGAACACGCCTCTTCCCGAGTTGGCGAAGTCTGCTTTCGACTACGCGAAATTGGCGGCCGAGTCCTTCGGCGTCGGTGGACCGCACGACACCGAGTTCGACCCGAAGACAGCGGAACAGTGGCTGCAATTGACAGAGGAGCAACAGAAGAAACTCCGACTCATCGCGCCGATGACGAAGCAAGCTTTTGAGCCGGAGGCCGTCCAGACTCTAACTGGCACCATAATCGCGATTCTTCCAGATTCTGCTGGTGTGAAAGTCGCGAAAGGCACGGGGAAGAACAAGCAAGAAGTCGAGGTGACGTTCTCGCCGACCACGGAATTCAAGGGAAAGGATGGATCGCCGATCACGGTCGGCGAAGTCCCGGTGAATTCCAAGGTCGTGATCAAGCACGAAGACGGCGTGGCCAACTCTGTCACCATCAAGAAGTAGAGGGAGAGCCGTCATGCCGTCATGGTTTCTAGTTCGTGTCCGCTTTTTGGACACTGTCTATCACGGGCGTGGAGACGGGGGCGACCCCGAATGGCCGCCTTCGCCTCTGCGAGTGTTTCAGGCTCTCGTTGCTGCTGCTGCCGCGCGGTGGAATGAGCGGAAGCGGTTGCTATATGCCACACCCGCGCTCCGCTGGTTGGAGAGCCTTTCTGCTCCGTCCATTGTCGCCGCGATTGGCATCCCGTCGGACGTGAAATATCGTCTCTATGTTCCCGATAATGTCGCGGACAAGGTAGCGAAGTCGTTGGTTCGCGGTGGCACCGATGACATTGCGAACTATCGCGTTGAGAAGGACGTTCGCCCAACGCACCTGCGCGGCGGCAACGGCGTCCATTACCTCTTCCCCCTCGCCAATGGTGCCTGTCCCCACTTCGATGTGCTTGCCGCGGCCGCGCGGTCGATCACGCATCTCGGCTGGGGCGTCGACATGGTGGCGGGAAACGCTGAAATTGTTTCGGAAACAGACGTTGCCGGGCTACCGGGCGAGCGCTGGACGCCGGGTACTTCGGGTACAAGTTTGCGGGTACCAATACCAGGAACGCTAGATGCGTTGGTTAAAAAGCACGCAGCCTTTCTCGAGCGGCTTGGGGACCAAAAAGGTTTCAAACCGGTGCCACCGCTCTCGGCATTTCGAGTTGTCGCGTATCGGCGGGAGACTGATCGAAACGCGCCCGCGTTTACTTCGTTCTCCTTACTCAAGACGGACGGCAGTAGTTTTCGCGCCTTCAACACTGCACGCCATACCTGTACGGTTGCGGGAATGATGCGACATGCCGCGGCTGAGGCGGCTCAAATTGCTCGGTGGTCGCCGGAGGATCGAGCGAAGATGGTCCTGGGGCATGCAGAGGCTGAGAATCAGCCGCATCAGCCGGTGGGGCAACAAAGGTTTGCATTTCTGCCCATTCCGAGCATTGAATGGCGCGGGGAGCGAAAGGCACGTGTGGTAGGTGCCATCCGGCGAGTAATCGTCACGTCGTTTGGCGAAGGGCTGGAAAGCAAAGTCGCGTGGGCTCGCCGCGCGCTGGCGGGAACGGAGTTGATCGCGAAAGGGAAGGAGGAGCCGGAAGCCTTTCTGGGCTCGATTCCCAATTCTGACAAAGTGCTTCAAGGCTACGTGCGGCCGGCAACGACTTGGTCGAGCGTTACGCCAGTGGTCTTGCCTGGCTACGACGATCCGGCGCACTATCGCCGTCGTTTGAAATCCACCACCGACGCGACCGAGAAACGCCGTTTGCTGGAACGCTTGGACGCCCGCATTGACAGCCTGCTCCGCAAAGCGATTGTGCAGGCCGGCTTCTCGGAAACGCTCGCCCGCTATGCCGAGTTGGAGTGGCGCGATGTTGGTTTTTGGCCCGGCGTCGATCTCGCCAGCCGATTCGAAGTGCCGCTGCATTTGAAAAGGCTTTCGCGATTGCATGTGCAAGTGACTTGGCGAGATGCTCACGGGACGGCGATTTCCGTCCCCGGCCCCATTTGTCTGGGTGGTGGGCGGTATGGCGGAATTGGCCTGTTCGCTGCGGTCGGCGAATGATGGACGTTTTTGTTCTTTGACAATCCGGTCGTGTCATTTTTTTTCCGCGGCACTCCTCCGCCCTGCGCCTGCTTTGTGGCGGCGCGGGGCGGAGGGAGCGGGAGGCAGATTTAGAATTTGAGATTTGAGATTTGAGATTTTCAGAATGGTTCGTAAAACAGTTGCTTTTGAGTGGGGACGGATTAGACTCGCAAGGTGCATGGACCCCGCGGGGTGGGCGGGTGGTGGTTTGCAGGGAGGGCCCTTTTTCTCGGGGCTGCCGTGCGGAATACCTTTCTGGTTTGCTACGACATCGGCGACGACAAGCGGCTGCGAAAAGTCTTCAAAACCATGCGGGATTTTGGGGACCATCTTCAATACTCCATCTTCGAGTGTCAGTTCACGCCGACGGACCTGGCTCGCTGCCGACAGGCGATGGCGGACCTGATCCATCACACCCAGGACCAGGTGCTGTTTATCGATCTGGGTCCGACCGAGGGGCGCGGGGACCGGGTCATCACCGCTCTTGGTCAGCCGTATGCGCCGCTGGATGCGGCGTGCATTGTGGTGTGAGGGAGGGCAGAGGTTAGTGGGCAGTGGATTTGAGATTTGAGATTTGAGATTTGAGATTTGAGATTTGCGAATGAACGGCACCGAGGCACTTCCTGATTATCTGCCAGCGAGGATGCTGAACGAGTTCGTTTATTGCCCGCGGCTGTTCTATTACGAATGGGTGGAAGGGGTCTTTGCCCATAATCGGGAGACGGTGGAAGGGGAGCTGCGGCATCAGAAGTTGGACCAGGGGAAAGGGGAATTGCCAGCGGCGGAGGAGTTGGCGAAGGCGGGGGAGACGATCCATTCCCGTAGCGTGCAACTGGCGAGCGAAACGCACAAGCTAATCGCCAAGATGGACTTGGTGGAGGTGGACGGGGATCTGGTGACGCCGGTCGATTACAAGCGAGGCCCTCCCCGCGAAGACCGAGATACCGGCGAGCTGGTGGCGTGGGAGCCGGATCGGGTGCAGCTTGCGGTGCAGGGAATAGTGCTGCGCGAGCATGGTTATCGCTGCGAGGAGGGAATCATCTATTACGTGATGACGAAGCAGCGGGTGCGGGTCCCCCTGGATGAGACGCTGATTGCCCAGACGCTGGAATACCTGGCTCGGGCTCGGCAGATCGCGGCTGGCAGCGAGATTCCATTGCCGCTCGTCGATAGCCCCAAGTGCCCGCGGTGTTCACTGGTTGGGATCTGCCTTCCGGACGAAACACTGGCGGCGGCAGAGCGCACCCGCCACGCCGGCAGCCGGCAAAGGCTGCTATTCGATGACGATCAGCCGAGAGCTGCCAAGGCCAATGGAGAGAATGGCGAAGTGAGGCGGCTGGTGCCGGCCCGGGATGATTTGCGGCCGCTGTACCTCAACACGCAAGGGCTGTCCGTCGGCAAGTCGGGGAACGTGCTGAAGATCAAAGAGAAGGACAAGGTTGTGCAGGAGGTGCGGATCGGCGAGATCTGTCAGCTAAATCTGTATGGCAACATTCAGCTTTCGACGCAGGCAATTCAGACGCTGTGCGAGAACGAGGTGCCGATCGCCTATTTTTCCATGGGGGGCTGGTTTTACGGCGTGACGCAGGGGCTGGGTGTGAAGAATATCTTTCTCCGCCGGGAGCAGTTCCGGCTGGCCGACGTCCCGGCGTTTTGCCTGCGGCTGGCGCGGGAGCTGGTGGCCGGGAAGATTCGCAACCAGCGGACGATGCTACAGCGGAACCACGTCGAGCCGCCGCCGCCGGCCCTGATCATGCTGAAGTGCATGTGCGAGGACGCGGAGCAGGCGGAGTCGGTGGAGCAACTGCTGGGGATTGAGGGGAATGCGGCCCGCGTTTACTTCGAGAATTTCGCCGGCATGATCAAGCGCGGGGATGAAGCGGAGATACCGGAAGAGTTTGGTGAGCCGGCCGGCGGGTCTCGCGATGCTGAATTCAATTTTGACTTTACCAATCGCAATCGGCGGCCGCCCCGGGATCCGGTGAATGCGTTGCTTTCGCTGGCGTATAGCATGCTGGCGAAGGACCTCACGATCATTACGCAGGCGGTTGGGTTTGACCCCTATCTGGGCTTCTACCACCAGCCGCGTTTTGGGCGGGCGTCGTTGGGATTGGACTTGATGGAGCCATTCCGTCCGCTAATTGCGGACTCAGCAGTACTTTCGGCGATCAATACGCGAATGGTGGGGCCGGGCGATTTTGTGCGAGCGGGAGACTCCGTGGCCCTGACGCCCAACGGCCGGAAGGCGTTTTTTCGGGCCTACGAGCAGCGAATGGATTCGCTGGTTACGCATCCGATTTTTGGCTACCGGGTCAACTACCGCCGGGTGTTAGAGATTCAGGCCCGGCTATTGGCACGGGTTCTGACCGGCGAATTGAAGGACTATCCGGTGTTTATTACTCGTTAGGTGTGTTGCAGGAGGGCGTTTGGGTTGCGATTCTGGAGCGAGCGGCGAGATGGGGAGAGAATCGTGGGAGCCGCTCGCAGGCGTTGAAGTACAGGCTCAGTCGAGAGTTATGGAGCATTGCAATGAAACGGTGGTTGTTCAATAATTCCTATTGGATGGTTGCTCGCAAAGGCGATCCGCAGCCCTTGTGCCGCAAGAAGTTACAGGAGTGGGCCTTCCGCGGCTGAGAAGCCGCGGCCACATTGAAGCGCGTGCGACTCGCGCTTCTTACCGTCTCGGACCCGGACCTTCCGCGGCTGAGAAGCCGCGGCCACATTGAAGCATTGTTTGCCTCTGCCCCACTTATGGTCGTCCTCAGCCCTTCCGCGGCTGACAAGCCGCGGCCACATTGAAGCGTCGTCAGTCACGGTCACATTGTTGACCGTGCAACCCCTTCCGCGGCTGAGAAGCCGCGGCCACATTGAAGCGTCCCTATGCCCAAATTCCGCCCGTCCCCAAGTTGGCCTTCCGCGGCTGAGAAGCCGCGGC
>JBKJNY010000229.1:0-17626 GCA_046593355.1 Pirellulaceae bacterium
AGCAGTCAGGGCCAAGGATTGTGCCCTGACTATACTTCACTTCGTTCACGACCGGATTACGTCCATGTTCGCCACTCCGCTTTGAGTTTTGCGCACCCCCCGAAAGGCCTGCTCTGAATCATGTTCTGAGCGCGCTTTTTCAAACAGGATTACATCCACAAAGTATTTACTATCAACGGTTTACGACATCCCAAGGCATGAATCAGACCACTTTCTTGATTCATCCGTTTCCCAACCTCCCTCTCCCCTTGGGAGAGGGCCGGGGTGCGGGTTTACGAATGGGGACTTACCCAGGCGATACCGATTCTTGAACCGCGGAGCGTGAGGAACATCTCGCGGAGCGTGAGGAGTACTATTCTTGTCCGCAGGGTAACGCCCTCTGGGAGTCCGTTTTCCAACAACCAGATTGAGAAAGAGCACTGCCCGCCCGGCACGAGTCCCCCTCTCCCCTTCGGAGAGGGCCGGGGTGAGGGTCTGTCAGCGCCATCGGGCTGGTCCTATGGCTTTGCACAAAAAGTCAGGTCATCCCCAACATGCAGAAGCTTGCAGATGCCTGCTGTCGCAAGTAGTTGTGGACCCGTCTGATTTTTTGTGCAAAGCCCTGGTCCTATTATACCAATGTCCAGTTGCGTATTTGGCACCTTTCCAAAACTTTATTGGAAATTCTGGACGGCCCCGGTCTGTGCCAAAATCGCTGCCCAGGACGGGAGTCCATGGTTACTCGATGCTTAACCCTGTTTCACCTCCCATCCCGCCGGACGAGCGGCCTTGGGGGCCTTGATATTGAAGCCTGACCCGAATGGCGTTAAGTTAGTTCGTAACATGTTGCGATTCCAGGAGTTGCTTGAGTACGGCGCGGGGCTGTTTCATCAGGGGATAGTTCTTGGGGCGGCGCTTTCTGCAGCGGGGGTTCATAACGGCCTGGTCGGAGAGGCACGAGGTTGAGCGGGGGAAGGATTTCGGGGTGCCGAGTCGTTGCTAGCCAGCGGAGCGCGTCGACGAAACTGATGCGATCGACGGGAACGCCCTGCTGCTGGGCGGCCTCGACCATGGTGATGCGGACCAAATTGTAGACCAGCAGGAACATGGTCAGTTCCTTGAGAATGCCGCGCACGGTTTGGCAGCGGAGCACGTCCATCTTCATGGTCGTTTTGAGGTGGCCGAAGGAGGTTTCAATGGTCCACCGCAGTCCGTAAGCTTCCGCCAGTTTTTCGGCCGTGTAAATCTGTGGGTCGAGCAGCGTGGTGACCAGGGTGACGGTCTTCACGCGAAATCCCTTCCGCGAAACCGAGTATTGCAACTCGCGCACGCGGAGCACTTCCGGGAGCGCGGCAAAGGCCTCTGCCGACATCCAGGCCGGGCAGTTGACCGGCCGAAACCATTCCACAATCTGATCGAGCGGACCCAGTTTCTGAATCTGACGCGAACGCGGCAGACCTTTCTTGTTTCCGCTCTTGCCACTTCCGGGCAGGGCATAAGCGCGACCCAGCGTGAAGTCCGCAACGACGCGCTGATGCAGCCTGAGGACGGCATGCACCGACCGGGCAACCAGCAGAGAAATGTGGGCAAAAGAGCACAAACCGCGGTCTCCCAGCACGACATCGCCAGCCTGGAGTTCGGGATGCAGTTGGTCCACGCCGGACATATCGTGGGTCCGCAGCGGCCCGGCAATCACCTTCTGAAACAGTCCGCTCCCAAAATGCACCAGCGCCAGCCAGTGCGCGGTCGGAAAGCCGCACCCGTCAGCCTGTCCGCCGCTCTGGCCGAAATGGTCCCGCAACTCCTCGGTGTCCGGCATCGAAAAGCTGGACCCGTCCATCACGAACAGACGATGACCCAGCCAGCGTCCCGCACCGCGGCCGACATCGCGCTCGTACACCGCGTCAGCAGCGTCTGCAAAGCCTCCAGCGGGAGGCGTCCACGAGCCTGGCAATACGCCGACCCGCTGACATTCTTGCCCGCCAGCCGCGGGACATAATCGCACGCCACATTCCCAAACAAAATTTGCATCAGAAACATGCGAACCGTCGTCACCGGGTTCAGGTCGCGGTCACGCCAGACATGCCCGGCTTCCCGCATGGCCCCGAGAATTGCTTCATCATCGAGCTCGCAAGACTGCTTGAAACGCGCGATGGTCTTCGCGATCATGCCTAACATCGCCCTAGCCTCCGTGGAAGTGAGTTTGTGTCCCTCACTCCTTTCTACCGGAGGCTCGGCTTTGCGCGTACTTTATAATCATGACAGCATTAATATGATAGCACTTCTTAACCTTTTAGCCAAAAGAACTTGCGACTAACTTAACGCCATTCTAGAATGTCCCCTTTTCATCCTCTTTTCTTCTCCCCTTTTCCTCCCCGGTGTCATCCGCTTTGACCTTCTGGAGCATTGCCGCAAATCGGGAGCAATTCCAAGCCAAACGTGGTACGGGTCAAAATTGGACTGGGGTGCATGCTCCGACTTTAGCAGTCATAGTTTGCGGCTACTTCCCTACGCAAAACAAATGCTTCTCCCCGCGGATGAAAAGCTGCCGCGCCACACAAGTAAATCGCCTTCCTCGACGGCGTCTTGGTCTCGCCGTCCGAGGCGCTTCACGCTGCGCGCTGCTCGAACCCTAGCCAACACCTCCCGCCGCGCGTTCCGCACGGTCTGTCAAAGTCCCGCGGCAGCCCGCGCCCACCTGCCATTCCGACACGCCCGTCGCTCCCCGCGCAACCCGTAAACCACCGGATACCTCGCCTCGCCACGCCGAGGCAAATCCTGAGCCGAACAGTATTGTGACAGGCCCCTTTGAGATAGCCGACCAGGGCCGTCATCCGCGGGCCGACGAGCCCCGCCTGCCGAACCTCGCGGGGAATCGGCGTGACGAACTGCTTGTTGCACTGGCCGCAGAAGCAAGTGCGGCTGCGATGCTCCGTGATTTTGGTCGGCTGAGCCACCACCTCGATCTGCTGCACCACGCTGGCCGGCTGGTCCAGCACTTCCAGTTTGCCGCCGCATTCCGGGCAGGCGTCGAGCGCATAATCCTGCGTTTTATCGATTTGGTGGGGCTGAAAGGCCGGTCGCTCGTGCTTGGGATGCCCCGGCTGGCCGCCTCTCTTTCTCTTCTTCCGCTTCTTCTTCCGGCCCGCCAAGGCCGCCTTGACAATGTCCGACGACGGAGGCTTGGATGAATTGGCCGAATTCTTGCCCGCCGCCGCCAGTTGCGCTTCCAACACGGCAATTCGCCGCTCCAACTCGCGACACTTCGGACAGACAGACGATCCCGCGTGCTCGGCCATGATGGCCCTAGACTAAACCGACCGACCCGAAATCACCAAGAGTAGTTTGAAGAGCGTGAACGGTTACGAATTTTCTTGAGGTGCCAGAATAGGGCCGAGAAAACCCGCCTGGCAAGTTCGGTGCGGGTGTCGATGCCGAGCTTTTCCTTAATGGTCGCCAGGTTGTTTTGGGCCGATTGCTTCTCGATTCCAAGCTGGTGGCCCAGTTCTTGGGCGTCGGTTTGCAACAAATAGCCCCACAGAACTTCCCGATCCTTCGGGGAGAGTCTGGCGAAAATTCGCCCCAATAGCTCGTCCCCGCCTGGACTGGCGACTATTCGTTCAATCACATCCGCGATCTCGGACTCCTGACTCCTGACTCCTGACTCTGGTCTCTGTTGTTTCCCATGTTTCACGGCGATGCTCCCCTGCTCGATGGGCGAAGATCGGGCCGCGACTGGTGCGCGGGCCTCTATTATTAGAATCGCAATCCAGGGTCGAAACCGGGCGGGGAAAATGGAAAGAATTTTGATTTCTTGGGAAATCAGCGGCGGGAGGCTTTCTTAGCAAAGACCCTCACCCCGGCCCTCTCCCAAGGGGAGAGGGAGTGTAGCCGATAGGCGGGCGGCCGTGGCGCGAACTGGACACTTAGGCGAAACATGCACTTTTGTATAATAGCGAGACGGCGGGAGAATGCCTGCGAGGGGTGGCGGATGGGAAGGGGATTTGAGATTTGAGATTTGAGATTTGAGATTTGAGAAAATGGACAAGACCGAGGGGACAGGGCGGGCGGTGATAAACCTTGTCAAGTCGTGGTTACGTGTGGACTTTGTTGTGAATAAACAATAGGCAAGAATGGTGTGTGTGTGAATAAGTTTTTTATTCACATGCGCATTGCAAACACAAGGAAGACAAGGAGTTGCAACGACCCGGCGGAGGACGAACCAGCTCGAAAGGTAAGTTCGAAAAAGTGAATAAAAGGCAGTCGTTTCAGGGGAGTGGCCCGATGAATCAAGCACTTATCAGCCAGAGATTCCGCTCACGGAGTGAGCGGGCTACTTTGGGGCGGGCTGCTTTTCTGGCCTTGCCAGGAGTCGCGGCGCTCGAGTTCGTGGCGGAGGGCGAGGAGGAGGGCGGGCTTGTCGAGGCACCAGGAGGGCCCGAGGAAGTAGTCGGGCGGAGCGTCGCCGCTGATTCGCTCCACGATCATTTCCGGAGGCAGGACTTCCAGCACGTCGACCAATGTGCGGATGTAGGCGTCCCGCTCCATGAGGATGACTTCGCCCCGCTCGACCTCGCCTGCCAGGGGCGTATTGCGGACGGCGTACAGGTTGTGGATCTTGATGGCGTCGACCCGCAAGCGGGCCATTTCGCGGGCGGTGGCCAGCATGTCCGCGTGGCTCTCCCCCGGCAGGCCGAGGATGATATGGGCGCAAATCTCGAACCCACGTCCACGGCTGCGGTGCATCGCGTCCAGCATGGCATCGTAGTGATGGCCGCGGTTCATCCAGTCGAGCGAACGGTCGTGGATGGTCTGCACGCCGTATTCGACGCTGAGATAGTTGCGGGTGGCGATATCTTGCAACAGGTCGAGCACGTCATCGGGGACGCAGTCCGGGCGAGTGCCAATGGCGAGGCCGACGACTTGCGGGTGAGCCAGGGCCGATTCGTACAATGGACGGAGTTTTTCGACCGGAGCGTAGGTGTTGGTGGCCGGCTGGAAATAGGCCAGGAACTTTTCAGCAGTGTAGCGGGTTTTCAGGCGGCGAATGCCGTCATCCAGTTGTTCGCGGATGCTTACCCGCGGGGTGCGGCGGCTGGGGCTGAAGCTGCGATTGTCGCAAAAGGTGCAGCCGCCGATGGCCACGGTGCCGTCCACGTTGGGGCAGGTAAAGCCTCCATCGAGGCTGACCTTCTGGACGCGCTGGCCGAATTTTTGACGGAGGAAGAAGTTGTAGGCGTGGTAACGCAGGCCGGCGGAGCGCCAGGGGGATTCATGTTCAGAGGGGACAACGCGGACAATTCCCTCGCTTGCGCGTCGGGCTAGTGGTGGCGGGCTCGTAGTGGCGGCACGCTCGAAATGGATTTTGTTGACGACACGTACCTCCTCGTATTAGACTACCTGATGAGGTTGTGAGGGAGGCAAGGAACCGAGGGACGGGGGCAACCGCGACGGCCACTTCTGCATGGTAAGTCGCGCCGGCGGCCTCCACAAGGGACGCAGAACATGTTCGGAGAACTGATTCCTATTGGCGGCGGCGACATTGTCCCGCTGCTGAAAAACAGCCTGCTGATTGGCCGCCGCGAGACGTGCGATATCGTGCTCCGCTTCGCCAATGTGTCCGGCAACCATTGCCAGCTCAGCCTGGAGGGGGGTTACTGGTTTGCCCAGGATCTCAACAGCCGCAACGGCATCAAGGTGGACGGGGTGAAAGTGATGCGCAAGCGCCTGGACCCCGGCTGCACTTTTGCCGTGGCCAAGCACAAGTATGAAGTCCATTATGTGCCCGCGGAATTGGGGGCCATCGGGCCGCCACCGGACGAAGAGGATTTCGAGCAGGTCATGGGGCGGTCGCTACTGGAGAGCGCCGGACTGACGCGTCGGCCGGCTTCCATACCGCGGCGGTACGACGTGACCAAGGATATCCCCGGTCAATTGAAAAAGAAGCCGCGGGACGATTAGCGGCCCTAGTAGGTGGGCTAACTGATTGCCCGGAATGTCGGCGAATGACCTCGCGGCCAAGGGGCTCTGCGATTTTCGTGGCTTTCCCAATTCCCAAGGGAAATCGCCGGAGTTCCGGCGACAGACTAGGAGCAAGGATCTCCGCGCGCCGCCGCTCATTGCTTCCTTGACGGTACATATGCCTGCGGCCGGTTCGCTGGTGTAAGATATCCCCTTCGTCATTCGTCATTCGAGCTTCGTCATTCAGAAAGCCCACCATGAGTATCGGCGAGTCGATGCAGCAGCAGGCGGAGGAATTTCGCAGTCGCTACACTTCGGTCAAAGAGCAAATCGGCCGCGTCATCGTGGGGCACGACGACATTGTGCATGGCGTCCTCACCAGCATGTTCATCGGCGGCCACTGCCTGCTGGAAGGGGTGCCTGGGCTGGGCAAGACGCTGCTGGTCCGCACGCTGGCGGAGTGTCTCGATCTCAAGTTCAACCGCGTGCAGTTCACGCCGGACTTGATGCCCAGCGACATCCTGGGGACGAACATGATCAACGAGAACGAGGCCGGCCGCCGCGTTTTTGAATTTCAGAAGGGGCCTATCTTTACCCAGATCTGCCTGGCGGACGAAATTAACCGGGCCACTCCCAAGACGCAGTCCGCCTTGCTGGAAACGATGCAGGAAGGGACCGTCACCATTGCCGGAGTCCGCTACGAGCTGGAGAAGCCGTTCTTCGTGATGGCCACGCAGAACCCCATCGAGCAAGAAGGAACATACCCGCTGCCGGAAGCTCAGCTCGACCGCTTCCTGTTTAAGCTCGTCGTCGGCTACAGCACGCGCGAGGAGCTTGCCACGGTCGTTGACCGGACCACCAAGGGGCTGGTCATCAAACCGGAGAAGGTGATGGACGGCAGCGAAATCCGCAAGTGGCAAAAGCTCATCCGCGAAGTGATTCTCGCCACTCACGTTCAAGACTATATCGTCCGTCTCACGCTGGCCACGCACCCGAACGGCCCCTACGCCTTGCCCATCACCAACCAGTATCTCCGCTGGGGAGCCAGCCCCCGCGGAGCGCAGACGATGGCCCTCGCCGCCAAGGTCCGGGCCCTGCTGGAAGGGCGCTACAATGTCAGCTTCGAGGACGTCCGCCGCACTTTCCTCCCCGCCATGCGGCACCGCGTCATCCTCAACTTCGAAGCCCAAGCCGAAGGGCTCGACACCGACCGCGTCCTGTTGGACATCCTGGAGAAGCTGCCCGAGAAGGGCGAGGACGCGCCGGTGAAGGCCGTGCTCGCGAAGTAAGCACCCCGCGCAGACATTTCCCGCTCCCGATCCTGGAGAGTCTTGCCAGGGGCATTCTTTCGTTGAATACGCAAATGTTGCTTCGACATCCCCCTCCACCAGGCGTGAATTCGTTTTGTGAACCCCTCGCGGTTGGTTAAAATGAAGGGACCAGCCTCGTCTCATCTCATCACCAAATCTCAGGCCCTCTCCCGAGCTGCGCTCGTTTCTAAGGATGTCATTGCCGTGATGCCGCGAGGGATTTACCGCCCAAACCTATTGGCTGCGCTGCCCTTCGGTGGCGGTTCAGGCCTGGGTTATCTGAGTCTGCTCTTGGTCGTGGCGGTATTGACCAGTGGTCCGACTCTGGCAGTTGCTCAAACCGATGAACCGCCGGCCAAGGAAACGCCCGCTCCACAAGGGACCACGGCGAAGATCCCCGCCGGGCCGATGACGCCAGGGGCGAGTGATTTGGATACGTTTCTGCTGCGGGACAGCAAGGGAAACCTGGTTCCCGTCTTGGGAATGACGTTTGAGGAGTTTGAGAAGCTCCTGAAGCTGAAGCAGGGACTGGCCCCCGCTCAGCCGCCGCCGTACGTGCTGGATGGCCTGTCGATTACAGGGAGCGTACAGAACCGGTTGGCCACGATGGAAGTGACGGCCACCGTCCGCATCAAGGACGAAGGCTGGGTCCGCGTGCCGCTGAAAATGCATAAGGGAGTGCTCCGCGATGATCCGAAATACACTGGTCCCGGCGAGCAGTTCACCACGTTCGATGCGACGGAGGGCTATCAGTGCTGGCTGAAAGGGGCGGATGCCAAGCCGCACGTCGTCAAGCTAACCATCGTGTACCCGGTCCATGAGACCGGCACGCAGTCCAGAATCGAGATGCTTTTGCCGCGGGCGACGGAGTCGTCTCTCAAGCTGGTGGTGCCGCTGGAAAAAGCGGAGTCTTCGCTCAAGGCGGGGAACGAGGGAATTGTCTCCGCCAAATCAACGAGCGGCGGCAAGAGCGAAGTGGAAGTGATTGGTCCCGGCGGCGATTTGCAACTGACCTGGCAGCCCTCCCTGGGTATGAGCGGCGAAGCCAGGCAGCTCTTGGATGCGAGCGGCGAAATTGTCGTTCGCATCGAAGGCCGCAACCGCATCGGCAGCGACGCCCGCTTGAAGGTCCGCAGCTTCGGCAGCCCGGTGGAGGTGTTCCGCGTCCGCCTGCCCGTCGGGATGGAATGGGTGCCGACCAATCCCACAGGCTATTCCGTCACGCCCGTGTCCGCCGCGGGGGGACAGAAGGCGCAGGAGGTGGAAGTGAAGCTCGACCGCCCCAGCAGCGGGATCACCGAAGTCCGTCTGCTGGCGTCGCTCGCCCCCGGCGCTGAACCAGCCGGAGGAGCGTTGCAACCTGCGCGGTTTGAAGTGCTCGGCGCGGTGCGGCAGCGGGGAGTGATCGATTTCGCGATCGATGGCGACTGGTCGTTGGAATGGACCGAAGATGCCAGCACGCGCCGAGTCGATGTTCCCGCCGAAGCGGCGGCGGCGATGAAGAGCATCGCCCGGTTCGAATACTTCCGTCAGCCTTGCGGCCTGCAACTCAAGGTGGCCGCGCGGCCGACCCGCCTGGTGATTGAGCCGAGCTACCTGATTTTTGTGGAGCCGCAATTGGTGCGGCTGGAGGCCACGCTCAAGTGCCGCGTGCGCGGGGCCCGGCCAGCCCGTTTGACGGTCGCGCTGGGGGACTGGCGGCTTGACCGGGCGGGCCCCGAGTCGCTCGTGGAACAGGAATTGGTGGATGCTACTCAGGAGCCGCTGTCGCTGCCGCTCAAAGCGGGCCCCACGGGCGAGCTGGAGCTGAAGCTGGAACTGCACAAAGAGATTGCTCCCGGCAGCAGCCGCATTGCGTTTGATCTGCCACGGCCGGTCGCGGATTTGCTGGACCCGGCGAGCGTTATCCTGCTGGCCTCGGACAATGTGGAACTAGCTCCCCGGACGCGCGAGGTGAGCGGACTGACCTCCGATGTGCTGCCGCCCCATATCAAGCTTCCCGACCGGCAGCAGCCGCCGCTGATCTACCGAGACTTAGGCTACGCAGGGAGCTCGCATTTCAGTGCCGATTTCCAGGTGCGGACGAGGCAAGTTTCGGTCGATGCCGCGGCCCAGTTGCGGTTCGGCCCGCAAGGCGTGGCCGTCGAGCAGCGGCTCGGTTATCGCATTCTCTATGAGCCGCAGCGGACTTTCACGCTGCTGGTGCCGGAGACCTTGGCCGCCCGCGGAGAAATCAAAGTCCTCTTTGAAAACCAGTCGCTGTTACTCTCGCCGGCTCCGGCCACGGCATCCGCCAGCGGTCCCAGCCTGGCCCGCTACCAAGTGACGACTCCGCAGGAGCAGCGCGGCAACGTCGAGTTGCTGGTCCAATATTCCTTGCCCCTGCCGGCAATGGATGCCGCGAAGCCGAGCGAGCTGGCGGTGCCGCTCGTAATCCCGTCGGAAGAGGAAGTGCAGTCCACTAGCGGCCAAACGCTCGCGGCGACTTGGGTGGATACGCTCGATGTGGAATTCGCCGCGACCAGCACCGCGGGATTTCAGCCCGTCACTGCCGCTAGTCCTACGGTGGAGTTGCGGCTTTCCTCCGCGCGGTTGCTTCCGTCCACCCGCTGGAGACTGAGCCCCGCGGACCCTGGTGCCGGCAGCACGGTCTCGGTCAGCCGGCTCTGGCTGCAGAGTGTGCTCAACGACCAGGGGCGGCAGGACCGGGCCGCTTGGAAGCTGCGGACGATGGCCCGGGAATTAACGCTGCACTTTCCTCCCGGCACGGAGATGGAAAGTATTGAGCTGGCCTTGGATGGGCGGAAGCTGGCCGGCGTGCGGCGAGAGGATGCAATGCACATTTCCCTGCCGGGCGACAGCACGCCGCGAGACCGCGTCCTGGAAGCCTGGTTTGCAGTGCCGGGCGAGCAGCCGATGGGGGAGAGCCTGCAAACCCGCCTGCCCGCCCCGCGGCTGCAGGGCGTGGCCCACATTCGCGCGGCCTACTGGCAACTTTGCTTGCCGGCTGATCGCCACCTGTTGGCGGACCCGGCGGGCTTCATTCCCGAGATGCAATACTCCTGGAGCACCTGGTTCTGGGACCGCCGCGGCACCAAATCCCAGGAAGAATTGGAAGCGTGGGTGGGGGCCAGCAGCCAGGAACCCATTCCCTTGCAAACCAATCAATACTTGTTCAGCAGTTTCGGTGGTTTGGAGAGCCTACAGCTCTTCGCGGCTTCGCGGCGCGTGATTCTGGCCATCGGGGGCGCGGTGGTGCTCGGGCTGGGATTATTGCTGCTCCACCTCCGCTCCTTGCGGCACCCGGCGACAGCCCTGGCGATTGCAGTGGGGCTAGGCGTCGCCGCTCTGATCTGGCCGGCGGCTGGACTCCTGTTGGCGCAGGGTGCGGCGCTGGCGCTAGCCGTGGTGGGAATCGCCGTGCTTTGGCAATGGGGAATTTCCGGCCAGCCCGGCGGGCCGACGGCTGAGATCGTCAAGCGCGAACCTCCCTCCCATCGAGACCGCCCTTCCACAACCGCAGCCGCCCCACGTGCCGAGGCCCCAGCACCCGCTTCCACGGCAACAGCGCCCTTGGTAGGCGCGGGGGAGGCCCGGACATGAGCGCCCGCCCAGCCACAAGTCTTTGTGTGAAATCTCTGTTCGTCGTCCTTACTTTACTGGTCGCAAAGTCGGCACTTACGGCCGATCCGCCGGGCCAGCCAGAGTCTCTGCGTTATCGCCGCATCTACGTCCCTGTTGACGAGTTGAATTCGCAGGTCCGCGGGATGATCCCGCTCAAGCGCGAGGAGTTCGAGCGGCGGATTCTCGCCTGGACCACAAGCCAGCCATACTCTCTCGCGGCGCAGGTGAGGGTCGAACGGGCGATCTATGCTGCTCGCCTGGCAGGCGACCAGTTTGTCGACGGCAGTGGGCGGTTGGACGTGGTGTGTGCGGCGAACGAACCGGTGCTGCTCCAGTGGGAGAGCACGCTGGCACTCGGCAAATCGCTCTGGCAAGAGCCGCCTCCGCGTCCAGCAAAAATGGGAACCACGCCCGAGGGTACAACTGTCCTATTGGTCGAAAAGAGCGGGCAACTGACCGTCCCCTGGACGCTGCGGGGAACTGGTTCCGAAGTTCAGGACACGTCCTTCGATCTGCAACTGCCCAAAGCCGCCATCAGCCGCTTGGTCTTGCAACTCCCCACCGGAATGACGCTGGAAACGGATGCAGGCATCGTCTCTCGACTCGAACGCAGTGCCGCGGAAAACCGGCTCGTGCCGGCCAGCGCTGGCACCCCCAGCACCAACTGGCTGGTTGAACTGGGTGGACTGTCTCGGCTGCGGTTGCGGGTAAAGAGCGAGAACACGGTCGCCCAGGGGAGCGGCATCGTGCTGGTGCGGGAATCGGCGACTCATGTTCTTTCACCGGTCGATGTGAGCAGTGAATTCGGCCTGCAGTTGGACGTTCATCAAACGGCTTTGAGCACCCTGAACCTGGAAGTGGATACGGAGGCGAAAATCATCGGCATTCGTCTGGGCGCAGCACCCCTTTCCTGGCGTGAGATTACCCCCCTGACACCCCGGAAAACGACGTTGCTGGTGGACCTGCCCGAATCGCTTACAGGCAGCGGAAACGGCCTGAGCGTGAGCGTCGTGTCACCGCTGGCGCTGGATCGTCCCTGGCATTTGCCGCGGCTGCGTTTGGTCGGCGGTTCCTGGCAAGAGGGGACCGCCAGCCTGGTCGCACCCCCGTCCTTGCAAGTCAACAACATCCAGTTCAGGGACGCCCGCCAGACCTCCATCAGCCCCGGCTCCCTCGCGCAGCCTCAGCGGACATCTCAATTCCAGTACCTGTCGCCACTCGGCCAGGTTACTGTGCAAACAGCCCGTGAAAACCCCAGACTGGATGTAATCGGGGGTCTCGTCGTCCGGCATGAGGCGACACAACTTTCCGCCGTGCTCAATATCGACCTGACGGTCAACTCTGGCCGGCGTTTTGCCGTGGAAGGAACCATCCATGAAGAATGGATTGTGGACTCCGTGGACACTTCGCCGCCGGACTTGCTCGAAGAGCGACAGTTCATTCCCATCGATGGCCGCAAATTCGCCCTGCGGTTGCGACTCGCTCGGCCGCTCACCGCTCAGGACAAAACGCGGCTCGTGATTCGGGCCCACCGCCCTTTGCCGGCGGAGGACGAGAGCATCTCCGCTCCCGCGCTGCGGCTGGTTGATTTTCAAGACGTGCGCGATGAGCAGCTTGTGGTGGCGCTGCGGGCCACGGACAGCACTCGCGAGTTTCAGTTGTCCGGCGATTTGGACTTGCTGCGCATTGATCCTGAGTCCGCCGCCCCGGAAGAGCTGAGCCTGCTCGATTCATCCGCCGCCGGAATCCTGTTCCGCGTCAATCGGCAGGGTGAAGGCTCGCGGATTTCCCTGGTTCCCAGTGACCCGCGCTTCACCGTTGGCATCGAGTCCTCGGCGTTTGCGCAGCGGGGAAAAATCGAGCACCACGCAGTCGCTCGAGTCACCCCCACCTCATCCAGCCTCACACGGCTGACTGTCCGCTCTTCCGGACCAGTGCCCGCCGCGATGCGGTGGAAGCTGATTGGCGCGGGAGATTTGAGCATCGCTTCGCAGACGCTCCTCCCCGCGCAATCTCCGCCCACGCCGGAAGAGCCAAGGGAATCCGTCTGGGAACTCGTCTTGAGCCGCATCACTAAAGAACCACTGACGCTGGATGCAACCTGGGAGACGCCGTTTTCGCAGACAGACATTCTGCCGCTGTTTTCGTTTCCCGAGGCGGTCGCTCAGGAAGGGTTGGTGCTCGTGGAAGCCGCGCAGGGGGTCGCCTTGCGACTGGAGACTGAAGGGGTCAAACCCGTCCCTGCGAAGCTGGCGTCGGCGGGAGCCTATTCGTCTATCCGCGGTTTGTTCCGCTATGAGCCGGGGCGTCACGCAAAGTTCAGTCTCCGCACACCGACCAAGGAGGACGCTGTCCCCGTTGCCTGGGCGAACAGTTGCACGCTGAAGAGCCGGTTTTCATGGGACGGCGCGGCAATCCATGAAATTATCTGGCGGTTGGAAAATCACGGCCTCGACCGTTTTCCCCTCTCTTTGCCGGCGGGAGTTCGCCCGGTGCAGCTTTCGATGGATGGGGAGGGGGCGGCGATGCCTGCCCTCGATACCAAGACGCAGCAGTACCTCATTCCGCTGCCGGACCAGCGTCGATATCCCGTCGTATCCCTGACGGTTGCCACGCCGGCCCCGGACGCAGCCGGTCTACTCGAGCATCACTGGTCGGCACCGCTGGTCACCACGCCCCTGCGGGTTCTCGACCGCCGCTGGCTGGTGAGCCTGCCGCCGGGAATGCAGCGAGTGGCCGGTGGTACGGCAGCAAACAGTCCGAACTCCAATCACTGGTACGCAATTTGGAAGTCTCGACTGTGGGAAGTCCTTTCGCCTTCGATTGCGGGAGACAATGCGGACTTTGAGTCCCCCTGGTCCGAAACCGAGCCGCTGGTGGTGGTGGCCTACTCGCCTGGGCTGGTGCGAAGCTGGGGCATCGCCCTGGCGATTGCGGTTGCCAGCCTCGTGATCTGGCTGATGCCCCGGCAGTTGAAGGCCGTACTTACCTTCGCCGTTGTGTTCGGTGGAGCGGCGTTGCTGCTGCCGCCGGCCTGGTCGCCGCTTGCTGCGGGTGTCTTTTGGGGCGCTCTAGTGGGGGGCTTGTTCAGTCTCGCGCGTCCTCTCACCCTATCTCGCCCCGCTGTGACGGGGCCGTCTCCGCCGAGCACACGGACCATGATGGCGAAGAGTCTGGCGGTATCCATTCTCTTGTTAGCGACGACTGCCAGCGATAACGCTCCAGCAATAGCCGCACCCGACGAGCCCAGCAACAAAGACAAAGACACTGTCGCCCAAATTCATCGCGTCGTCATCCCCGTCGATTCCGACCAGAAGCCGTCGGGCGAGTATGTCTACGTCGCGCTTGATTTTTACACGCTCTTGTATCGGGCTCCCCAGCGCGATCAGCTTCCGCCCTGGTTGCTGAAGTCGGCGACTTATGAAATGCAGCCATCCGAGGACGGCGCCGCGGCGACTATCGTGATGCGTTTGGAACTGGAAACACTGGCGGCGCAGGCTAAAGTTTCTCTACCGCTGCGGCGAGGCGAAGTGCATCTGCTGGAGGGGCGAGCGACGCTGGAAGGGGAACCGATTTCGCTCGACTGGGACGACGCGGGAACCGCGCTGCGGCTGGGAATCGAACGCCCAGGACAATACCAGCTCACGCTCGCGTTTTCCGCGGCTCCCAAGCAGGAGAATGGCATTGCTGTCTGGAATTTCAGCATCCCCAAGACTCCGCGGTCAGCGCTCCGAATCAAGTCGCCCCTTCGGCCCGCCGATTGGCTCGTGCCCGGCGCGCTGGGAGCCGTGGCGAAGGTGCCCGATAGCGACGACCTGCTCATCGAGCTCGGCCCGACGGCAACATTCCACGTGAGCCGCAAAGACCAGCGTCGTCTCGCGGATCATACGACGGAAGCGGAGCAGTTTGTGTGGTGGAAGCTCCGGCCCGGCTCCGTGACGGCCGAGGTGCTCGTTCGCATCCGCCCCGTGACGGGAAAAATCAGCGAGGTCACGCTGCTGGCTGACCCGCATCTCCGCATGCTGCCGCTGGAGAACGAAACTCGCGTCTCCCGCGTCTGGATCGAGGAAGGTGAGCCCAGCATCGTCCACGTAGTGCTCGCCGAACCGACTGCCGAGGCCTTGGAGCTGCGGGGCAAGTTCTTGCTGCTCGACGCATCCGGCATCGGCAAGTTGGTCCTGCCGCGGTTGGAAGTGCTGGCCGACCGCAAGACCAAACAGTGGCAGGCAATTTCAGTCGGCAAGGAATGCGTCGTCAGCCCGGACCCGCAGTCGCCTATCGTCTCTCTCCCGCCGGTGGAATTCGTCGACAACTTTGGGGGCGCATCCGGGCCTCCCAACCTCGCCTTTGAAGCAAGGGAACAACCGCCGGCTTTCGTCATCCGGCCACACGAAGGAACTGTCCGCGCCCGGGAAAGCATCGACATCAGCATCGGCCGCCAGGATGCCGAAGTTTTGTATCGCGCGGACCTGTCCGGAATTCCCTCGCACAGGTTCCAGGAAGCGATTGACCTGCCCCCCGGCTTTCGCGTGAAACAAGCCGTCCTGTTGGAGCAGGAAGCCGTCGTCTCGCTCCGCTGGCCGGAAGCGCAGCAGAATTCTCTTACCATTCATCGAGCCCAGACCCCCGCGCGCACGCAGCAACTAGTGCTGGAGGGCACCCTCCCGCTCGGAGCCCTCTCCGGCAGTCTGGACCTCGTGCGGTTGCCGAGCCTGCGCTCCGCCGCAAGTGATGGGGCAACCATTCGCATCTATCGTACGCCGGCCGCCCTCGCCATCCTCAAACACGCCGCCGGAATGCAGCCCTCCGCCACTCCGGAAGGTGCGCCCTGGGATGCGCGTCTGGGCCATCTTCTGGCGAGCTACAAATCGGCCCCCTCCCCCCAGCCGGCGGTGCGGGAATTCTCCGTCCTCACAAAATCCAACCAACCCGCAACCACTTACCGTCTCGTGACGAAAATGGAGCGAACCGCCGCTCGCTCCTGGTCCGCCGTCGTGCATTGCGAAGTCACCCTGGAGAGCGGCTCGCTGGATGCCGTGCGTTTTGAAGTTCCGGCGGAATGGTCGGGTCCGTTCGAGCTCACCCCCGCGATGGAACATCAGGTGGTGTTGCTCCCGGGCCAGACGCAGCGGCACCTGGTCATCCGCCCCTCCGCGATGTACTCGGGCAAACTCAGCTTCTCCCTCCGTGGGCCCTTGAAGTTGCAGACCGGGGAGACGCCGCACGGCCCCGTCCTCTTGCCGCTCGATGCGGCGCGAGCGGACTCCTTCGTGCTCCTGCCGAGCCGCATCGCGGACGAAAACCTGCAGTGGCAAACGAGCGGTTTGCAGGCGATGACGGCGAGGGAATCCCCGGATCCGCAGCTCGCGGCTCCGGGTCATGAAGTCTTTCGAGTCGTCGCGCCTCGCTTTGCCGCAACGCTGTTGCAATCGAAAGATCCTCGCGGAAGCACCCGCATTGTCCTCGCCGATTTGGTGGTGCGTCCCATGCCCGCGGGGAGTTACTGGGCCAAGGCCAACTACTATCTGCTTCCCGGCGGACGCGAAGAAGCGGAGCTGCAATTGCCTGCCGGCAGCCAATTGGTGCAGGTGCTCGTGAATGACTCGCCCGCTGAAATCCGCAGTCTGCCTGATCGGACGTGGAAGGTCCGTCTGGGGCACGAGCAACTGCCGCAGCAGGTCATGGTGATCTACGAACATCATCGGCCCGCCATGGCAAGCGGCACCCCGCAAGTAATTCCGCCGGTCTGGCTGGGGATTCCCACCGACCATACAACCTGGTCGCTGCTCACGGACCAGATACTGGAGCAAAAGCTTCCGAGCGCGGGAGATTCTAGGGCCGATGCCGCGGACCCGCGCGGGGCCGTACTTTCGCAAATGGCCACCGTCATTCGGCTGGTACGAGACGCCGGCGACACCGGTGTTTCCGGCCTGCCGCCTCGGCAGTTGGCGGCCTGGCTCTCTCTATGGCGGCTGGAATTTGCGCGCCTTAGCCAGGCCGCGACGCTTGTTGATTCTCCGGCGGGCGAGGAACCATTCACCTCATCCACTGACCGGCTCGAAACGCAGCGCCGCGCCCTCGACGCCGAATTCTCCATAGCGCTCAGCCGCTACTCCGACATCTTGATTACCTCCACTCCACCGGAAGTGAACAGCGGCGCGGATTTACCACCTGATGGCCGTCCACTAACGCAAGTATCCCATTCCGGCGATCCGGTTCCTTTGCCGCTGTCGGTAACTCCTGCCCCATCCGATTTCGGTCACCGGCTGGGACTCGCGCTGTTCCTGCTCGCGGTGAGCCTGGCCGTCGTGATTGTCCTGAGAGCGACCCCGTTAAAAGAGTCGTTGGTGTCCTCGTCGGCATTTGCACTGGCGATACTCGCCGCCATCTGTCTCATCCTGCTCCCTGCCGGCCTGATTGCCGCCACTCTTCTCGCCGCCGCAGCCGCCTGGTTCTCCCTCCGTCGCACCTGGCCTGCCGCCAAAGCGGACAACGGCTCTCGCGTCCTTCGCCCTTCCGCCCTTTCCCACTGACCCTCGATCAACCCCTGAACCTTCGGCGCTGCTTTCGGTCCTACCAGTAGCACCAGCCGCACCCCGAAGCTCATACGCATCAATTCTGAGTGCCGTTGACCCATTTCCCAAACCCTCTAAGATACAAGCTTGCAAAACCAATCGGGGTGTGGCTCAGCCTGGCTAGAGCGCTTGGTTCGGGACCAAGAGGTCGCAGGTTCAAATCCTGTCACCCCGACT
>JBKJNY010000091.1:0-4458 GCA_046593355.1 Pirellulaceae bacterium
GCTGCACGGGGACGCCAACGGCATCACGAACATTCCCCCGGAGATCGCCGCCGAAATCGCCGACATCACGCCGGAGTTCATCGCCGCCGAAGAGATCATCATGAACTACGTGAAAGCTCCCGGCTCGAAAGTTGTCTCGAAGTACGATGAGTTGCGAAAGGAGTTCCAGGCGGCGGTGAAAAAACTGACGGCGCGGGTGGCAAGGAAGTAGCCTCGCAATGGGGAGGTCCCAATGTTTACGTGGCAAGAAAAGATCGGTTTGTTTTTCCTCTTCATCGTCCTTCCCATCGGGGTATTGGGTTTCCTCGTTTACCTGCTAACCGGCGGCCTATACAGTTTCGCGCTGCGTCCGCTCCAGCGTCGCTTTGAAGGAATTGAGCTTCACGACGAGTTGAAACCAGGCGACGTCCACTTCGTTTATCACACGTATCGCGGCTTGCTGCTTTGGTTCACCATGAGCGAGCACCGCGTCATTGCTCCGGCTGCCGATGCAGAGAAGCTCCTGCGCCGGCTGTTGTGGTTCAACCTCACCTGGGGAATGCTCAGCTATGGAATGCTTTTCATTCCGCTGCTAGCCATCGGTAATTACTTCGCCCAGAGGGGCTCGATCCGCAAGCAACTGGCGGCGTTCACGGGCACCCAAGAAAGCTGACTGAAAACAGACCCGCTTCAATCACTTCAGAGTTTCCCCAACGGCGTGAGCAGGAAGAAGACCCCGGATCCGCCGGGTTGCTTTTCATCCACGTCGTAAAAGACGGTGCCGAGGGTCTCTTTGTCGAGCTGCACCGTCTTGGGACAGGCGCGGCCGCCGATGGGCCGGCCGGGGTTGTAGAAGTCCTGGGCGTGCTCAAAGTCCCAAGACTTGCCGTCGTCGCGCGAGACTACGAATCGCCACTTGTCGCCCCCCACCCCCGGACCAATCACTTCGCCAGCCACCAGCCAGCCGTTGTCCGCGGTCATCAGGTCATACCGCCAGCCGTCAGCGCCGATTTTGGGAAAGGGGGAGACGGCATCCCAAGTTTTTCCGCCATCCGTGGAACGCAGCCCCAGACCACTGATGAGCGTCCCCTTGACCGTTTTCACCATCGGCACCAGACCATGATTGCGGCCGTCGCCGAAGGGCTTTTCTTCTCCCGTCTTGAGGCTATAGACAATCGTCCGGTCCATCAGCGGGAAGACCCACTCGCCCGGGGCCAGCTCGACAATCGGGTGTCGCAGCACGCTGTGGGGCTCCGGCGTTTTGGGCTTCGCCAGGCTCTTTGGCTCGGACCAGGTCAGGCCGTCGTCGTCGCTGAGGGAGAACTGGGCGAAGCGGGTTTTTCCTCCCTTCGCCTCCTTATCCGCGTACCAGACGTTCCAAACATGCAGAATACGGCCGTCGGCGAGCGTCGTGAGCGAGCCGGGGTAAATGTTGACCTTCTGCGTTGGCGCATACTTGGCCGGCTCGCTCCAACTCTTGCCGCCGTCGCCCGAGCGGGTGATGCGGAGGTCGATATATTCCTGCTGGCCGAAGATGACGATGACCGTCCCTTTCTTCGTCACGCAGGCCGCCGGGTGGACGTGGCCGCTGACGCCGGTGGCGAGACGGACGTAGGCGGAAGGGTCATCGGCGGAGAAAACGGATGCGCCGGGAAGAAAACTAGCCAGCATCAAGGCGACACAGCGGATGGCTGAATTCATGGGAGTCTCCACGCGAGGGGGACGGGAGTCTTTGGCGTCAACGATTGTACCAAATGGAAAATCTGGGACGCCAAAGACTCCCGACCCCGGTCACTTCGGCTCCAAATAGTCAATTCGAAAAGGCTTGTTGGTGATGAACACCACGACCACGTCCCCTTCGGCGCTCGCCCCGTGCTCCATCGTCTCCCCTTCCGGAAACCAGACAAACGAGCCCGGCGGGAATGAGCCCGCGTGGGTGACGAGCGTCCCTTCCAGCACGTACATGCCGTGCCCGCAAGGGTGCGTATGTGCCGGGTTGATGATGCCCGCGGGATAGCGGACCAGACGGATTTCCATGCCGGTTTCCCGGTCAATGTAGAGCTCCTTGCGGAACAGCGCCTTGCCGATCCGCTCGTTGAAGCGCTCTTCCCAAGGCATTGCGGCGGCGTTGATGGCGATGAGGTCCATGTCTTGTTTCTCAAGCCGATTATTTCCTGAACCGCGGATCTTCCAGATTGCGATACGGATTCGACTTGTCCTCGAAAGACTCGATGGCGGGATAGCTCGTGGGCGCTGGACGGGAAGAATTGGACGCGGCGGGATTGAAACTCGCGGGAAGTTCCAGCGGCCGGGGGACGAGCTGGTTGCCCAGTTGCAAGCCGGCGGGCAGTTCGAGACTGTCGGGGATCGGGGGATGGTTCAGCGCGTCGAACTCGGCGGCGTAGGCGGCATCCGCAAAATGGCAGGTGGATGTATGGCTCTCGTCATCAAACGAGACGGAGAATCTCGCGGGGAACAGCCAGTCCCAGAGGACAGCCGGAATCACCGCGGCGAAGAAGACCCCGAGGGCCTTGAGCTTGATCATGCCCCGGACTCCCTTGCCCATCATCCAGAACAGGAACCAGGCGGTCAGCGCCGCACAGGCCGCCGAAGCAGCGAACCGCAGCAGGCCGCGGCTCTGGGCGCTCACCGCGCAGCTCCCGCAGGCGGGGGCCAGGACGCTCTGCTTGCCGCTTTCAAACCAGGAGAGGAAGAAAAAGGCCCCGTAATGGGATCCCGCATGAAAACGGGCCTGCCGCCCGGGATTATCCGTGCCGCACAGCACGCAGCGGTCCGGGAATTTGGGAGGCAAGGAGCGAGGAATGGCAACGTCGTAAGACATGTTCTTGAAAAGTCAGGAGTCAGACCCTCACCCCGGCCGTCTCCCAAGGGGAGAGGGAGAAAGGGCTAGTGATGTTCGTGCCCCTCTGCTTTCCCAAACAGCGGGCTCTTCTTGTCTCCCCGCGCCGCCAGGTACGCCACCAGGTCGAGGACCTCTTCCTTGGAGAGCTTGTCCAGCAATCCCTTGGGCATCACGGAAATCGGCGAGAGCTTGCGGCTCATGATCTCGTCCTTCTTGATGATGATCGGCTCCGCTTTGACAAGCGGGTTTTCGATCAGCTTCACTTCCGCGCCGCTCTCGGAGAGGACGACGCCGGTAAATGTCTGGCCGCCGTCGGTCAGGATGACGGTGGTCTGGTACTTCTCGTTGATCTTGGCGGAAGGGTCCAGAAGTTCCTTGAGGATATCAGCCGGCTTGAGCTTGAGGTCCAGCTTGGCGAGGTCGGGTCCAAAATCATTGCCGACCCCATCTAGCTTGTGGCAGGCGATGCAGGTTCCCACCGTGAACATCTGCTTGCCGGCGACATAGGAGCGGCCATTCTTGAGGCTCTCAACGGCCGGAGCCAGATTCGCCAGCTTCCATTCGGTCCGCGGTCGATTGTCTTTGAGCAAGGCATCCTTGATCGCCAGCGGATGCGTGCTGAGATACGCCTCCGGCGCGGCGAGATAGGCGTCGAGGTCCTCCACGACATACAGAGCTCCATACATCCTCCGCCAATGACCGGGATACGTGCAGACATACGGATAAACGCCCGGCTCCGTCGGCGCGACGAAGCTCAACTTCTGCGTCTCGCGTGGCTGCAGCAGCCGGCTGGAGAGCAGGATTTTTCCCGATTGCGGCACGTATTGCCGGGCCGCAGCGCCGGGCTGCAAAGCCGAAGCTTCCGCGGCCAGGCCGATTTCCTCCATCGCCCCCGGCTGCGTGATGACCAGGTTATGCGGCATCAGATCGATGTTCTCGAACACGATTTCCACCGCCTTGCCGGCCCGAACCGCAATCAGCTCCTTGTCGTAGGCCATCTTCTCCGGCAGCGTTCCAATGCGGACCACCCGTACGCCGAGTTCCGCCAGCTCCGCGCGGGACTGCTTCGCCGCAGCGGCCGGCAGCAGCGTGGTGAGGGCGTCGGCGAATTCCAGCGCGTCGAGCGCCGCGGGCGAAGTCCGATCCGCGACGGGAATCTTCTTCACATGGCCGACCACCACCGCCAGCAGCGACGGCGCTAGCTCCTTGTCCCAAGCGGACTGCGGAATTCGCTGGATCGCGCGAATCGCGGCCAGCCGCTCGATATCATCGGCCACGAACTTCACCAGCGACTTGAATGTCTTGGCTTCTTGCCCGCGAACACTGACGAGGGCATTCATCGCCGCCCGGCGAACGAGCGATTCCGCACCCCCTCCTTCCAGCGGAAACTCCGCTCGGGGTTTGGGCGCGGGAATGCCTTCCTGCTTGAACACTTCCCCGCGGCTGCTGTCGAGCACCTTGAGCGTGAAGTTGTTGAGCCGCTGGCCGAGGCCGCCGTCATTGCGGTTGAAGACGACGATGGAATCAATCGGCGTCTCTTCCCCCAGGTCCACTTCCCACCAGGGATTGGCCGTATTCTCCTGCGAGTGCGTCTGCCCCCCGCCGCCATAGGAGTC
>JBKJNY010000131.1:0-20203 GCA_046593355.1 Pirellulaceae bacterium
CTCTTTGACAATTTGGTCGTAAGGGAAGATAATGTGCCGTTAAGAGGCTGGGCGATGGTGTAACTGTTTGTGAAAAACAGCTTATAAAATCGCTGATACATCCCCTGGAATAGCGGGCGGGGGGGTCTATCAAGAAAACCTGCTCTGTATCGCGCCAGGCATGTGAAGCTTTGGCGGAAGTCGCACTGGGATAAGGAGTTGTGCGATTCGCGCTGATACCGGGGGGCGAAAATGGGAACTTGAAAACCGGTATCAAGGGAGGGTGGAACGCTGCTTATAACGCCACGGAAGGGAATCGGGTTTCCGGCGCGTTAAGGGGGGACGTTAGACCCTCACCCCGGCCCTCTCCCAGGGGGAGAGGGGGTTAGGAGACGAATTCGGGCACCACAAGCTCGGGGATGATGCCGGCAGCGTGGCCGCGGCGGAGGAGCTCGGTGACGGCGGCGCGGCCGCGGGGGCCGAAGTCGAGGGTCCAGTCGTTGACGTACATCCCCACGAAAGTGTCGGCCTTGGAGCGGTCCAGGCCGCGGCCAAAGCCGAGGGCGTATTCCAGAGCGATGGCGCGATGGTCGAGGCCGTACTGGATGCTCTCCTTGAGCAGCCGATTGACCTCGACAATGGCCTGGGGACCGAGGTTCCGGCGTATGCCGTTGGCCCCCAGCGGCAGCGGCAAACCGCCGGTTTCCTGGAACCACCATTTGCCGAGATCGACGATGAGGGAGAGTCCCTGAGACTGGTAGGTAAGTTGGCCTTCGTGAATGCAGAGGCCGGCGTCGATTTTCTGGCCCTGATATTCGCCCGCCTCGGCGACGTCGAGAATCTCATCGAATGGGACGACGACGTGCTTGAATTCCTTTTGCAGACACATGCTGAGGGCCAGAAAAGCAGTCGTCAGCGTGCCGGGGACGGCGATGGTTTTGCCGCGCAGGGAATCGAGCGAAACCGGCTGCCGGGCGATGACCATCGGGCCGTAGTTGTCCCCCATGCTGGCCCCGCAGGTGCAAAGGATGTACTTGTCGGCCAGGTAGGCATAGGCATGGAGGCTTAGAGCGGTCAACTCCAGCTCGGCTTGGAAGGCCCGGCGGTTGAGCGTTTCGATATCGACCAGCTCATGGGTGAACTGGAAATCGCCGGTATCGATCTTGTCCTTCGCCAGCGCGTAGAACATGAAGGCATCGTCGGGATCGGGACTGTGGCCAACACGGATGAGCGTCTTGGTGGCGGACAAGGGAACCTCGGGAGGCAAAAGCGGAGAGGGGAAAGCGGCGGTTGCTGATACCAACCAATGATGGAGCAATTGGTTCGTATCGACAACCCGCCCCCGAGAGAAACCGCAATCCGGCGAGCGAGTTAACTACGCTTCGAACGACACGCTCTCGAATTCGGCGGAGCCGATGGGCGTTTTCAGATAGGCCGGGGCGACGATTTCCGCGGAAGCATAGGCGCCGGTGTCCTCGGGACGTTCGGTTAGCGTCAGGCAGACCTCCTGCCAGGTGATCCGCTCTTCCTCCAGCACACGAATCACACCGCCAACTCGCGCCATATCCTGCCGAAGTTGGGCTTCGGTCAATTCCTGGAAGAGGAAGAGGTAAATGTCGAGCACCTGGTCCGCCAGGGGTGAACTTCCCGCCCGAATGCCGGCGATCAGTTCGGCAACGATGGAGCGGCAGCGGCTCAGAGGCTCCTGTGCCGCGCCGGGGTTTGTCCCCGCCGAGGCCTCCGCTGCTTCCTTCGCTTTGCGCAGCGCGCCGTCAATCAGCATGAGCCGCAGGCGCTGCGGGGTGGCGGTGTTGATCTGGGTTTCCAGGTAGGCGTGTCCGGCGTCCATGCGTTATCTGGTAGGAGTTCGAGTGAATAGGTTTTGAATTTGGCCGATGGACGTCAAGTTGGCGCGGATTTTATTGATCGCCAGCTCTAACTGGTAGAACTCGAGTGTCAGCGCCTCGCGGCTGCGGTCCAGGCGGGCATTGAGTGCGTCCACCCGCTTGGCGGTATCCTCGACTTGCCGGTTGAGGCCGGCGGCGCGGTTGACGAGCAGCGAGTTATCGATGCCGACCAGCGATTCCGTGACGGCTTCCGCCTTCGCTCCAAAACCAAGCTTGTTGTCGTTCAAAAACTTCTTGACCCCCTCCGGATCCGAAGCATACAGAGTCGCCAGTTTGGCCTTGTCGAAGCTGAGTTTGCCGTCCTGGTCCACCGCGATGCCAATCTGGGCGAGGTTCTGCACCGCGCCCACGCCGGAGAACCGCCCGGTGATGAGCCGTGACAGGTCGGATTCGAGGCGCAGGACCTCGGAGGAGCCGAACAGAATGCCTTTGGTCTCGTCCACCTGATTGAAAAAGGTGAGCGATTTGAGCTTGTCGTGGAGCTTGTTGTATTGATCGACGAAGAGCTGCACCTGGGACGCGATGTGGTTCGAGGTGTCGGCGACGGTCACGGTGACAGGGTCGGTGCCGGCCGGTTCGCCGGCGAGGGTGACATCGAGGCCGGTGATGACATCCTTGAAAGTGTTCGTGGAGGAGGTGAGGAGCTGCGGCACGCCGCCGGTTCCGCCGAACTGGATCAGGGCGTCCTGGGCTTTCGCCAGCTCGGTGAAGGAGATGCCCAGCGAGCTGCCGTCGGCGATGATCTGGCCCACTTCTCCGCCGCGGCTGCTGGAGAGTGAGAGGTGGTGTTTGAGTGAGCCGGCGGAATCGGTGACGATGCCGGCACTGACACCAGCGTTCAAGGCATTGATCTTGGTGACGAGGTTGTCGAGCGTGTCCGTGGCGGTGAGCGTGACCTTGGCGGTCGTCGAGCCGTCGATCGTGGTCGGCGTCCCCGTTCCCAAGAGGTGCAGGTCGGCGGCGGACTTGCTGTTGCCCACGTCGGTCACGGTCAAGGAGCCGCTGCCTCCGGCAGTATCCACGAGTGCGATGCCGTCGCCGGCAGCGTTGATTTTTGCCTCGACGCCGATGCCCAAACCGTTGATCGCCGTGATGACATCGCCAATGGTCTTGGCCCCCAGCTGGGTCAGGTTGATACCGCCGCTCTGGCCATTGGAGTTCTTGATCAGGAACGAGCCTTGGGCAACACCCTTGCCGGCGTTGTAGGACGAAAGGAGCGTTCCGAAGCTGACGACCTGGCGATGCAGATCGCCGCTGTCGACCTGGCTCTGAGCTGCGTTGACCGCCAGTTGTAGCTTCTCCGCGGTGCCGGTGGCATCGCCGCTGGCAACGATGAGATTGCCGGAGGTTGAGCCGGTGGTGTCGGTGAGCACCAGTCCCGTGCGAGTGCCGTTGAAGGCCGCCGTGACGCCGATGCCGGCCCCGTTGATGGCATCAATGACTTCGTCGAGCGTGGCGGCCGCGGCAAGATTGACGCTGGCCGCAGCTCCGCTGCGATCGGTGAGCGATAGCAGGCCAAGCTGGCCCAGGCCCTGGCCGCCACCAAGCGTGCGGAGACTAGCCGAGGCCAGTCCACCGAGCAACTTCTCGCTAGTGAGGACGCCGCCGATCGCGATGCCGGTCAATCCCAGCTCCTCGGCCACGTTGCCGGCGGAAGGGCTGGAGACGGCGAAGGTGCCGCCCGTATTGGTGCTAAGGTCGGTGAGGACGAGATGGTCGCCGTCGGCGCTCAGCGCCGCCTGGAGCTTGGCTGGGTCGGCTGCGTTGATCGTGGCCAGTAAATCGCCAAGGCTTTTCTCCTGGCGCGCGCCCACGGTCAGAGAGCGAAAGTCCACATCGAGGCTGGTGCCGTCCCGCAAGGTGACGTGCAGGTCCGGCAGAGCCGCGCGGATGGAAAGGCCGTTGCCGTCATTCAGACGGCCGATGTCCAGGCCGCTAAAAAGCCGAACGATGTCCTGCCCCGTCGCGGTATTGGCGGCGACGTTGATGCCGCCCAGCCCCAGACTGGCGGCCGTCGTGCCGCCGCTGACCTCGCCGACTTTGAGGTTGCCCGCGCCCCCCGACGTATCCACCAGCCGCAGCCGGTCGCCCACGGCCCGGGCCTGGACGCTGATGCCGTCGGTCTGATTGATCGCGGCCAACACGTCGTCCACATTTTGGGCATAGCGCAGGTCAACGACCGCCGAAGCTCCGCTCCGGTCGGTGATGCGGATCTTGCCGGGCGCGATGCCGCTGCCGCCGTTGAGCTCGCTGAGGTCGGCTGCCTGGTTGACGCCTGGACCCTGGCGGAATGAGAACGTGCCAATGCCGAGCGCCGCGTCCCGGCTGGCGACTCCCCCGGCCAACAGGTGCGAGGTGGAGGCCTTGCGGATGGGGACAAACTGGTAGGTTCCAGCCGCGACCGCGCCGGTAGCGGCGGCGGTGATGAGCGTCGCGTTGGAGCTGGTGATATCTTTCTTGGTGTAGAGCCCGGCGTCCTTGAATTTCCTGCCGGCGATCTGTACGCCAAGTGTCAGGGCGAGCAGCTCTGTGACCGCGGTCTGCTGGGCCTTCAGAGCCGCGTGCCGCCCCGTGGCCAGGTCGCGGGTGCGGCCCTCGAGCGCGATCAGCTTGTTCACGGTGTCCGTGATATTGATGCCGGTGATCAGCCCGATATCGGATTGAATACGCCCCATCGAAAACCACCCTCCCCCTTTGCTTGTTTATCGGCAGTTCAGAGGATGTGAGGAAAGGGAAAGACATGCCGGTAGTAGTCCGCTCACTCCGCGAGCGCGATTTTCCAGAGATTCGGCCCGCACACGGAGTGTGCGGGCTACTATTGCTAGCAAAAAAGTAGGGTGCATCCGCCGAACGAATGCACCCTACGCAGACTATCGGTCTTAACCACGCAGCAGGGCGAGAACCTGCTGGGGGCTTTGATTGCTGATTTGCAGCACGGTCGTGCCGGACTGCACCAGGATTTGGGCCCGCGTTAGCGCGGCGCTTTCCTTGGCGAAGTCCGCGTCGCGGATGGCGCTTTGGGCTTCGGTCAGGTTGATGATCGTGTCTTTGAGCGACGCGATGTTGGTTTCCAGCGTGGCTTTCTGGAAAGCACCGAACCGTCCGCGGAGGCCGGTCACCTTGGTAATGGCCTGGTCCACGACCAGGGCGGCGCTGGTGGGGTTGGTGTTGAGATCCTTGTCGCCGCCGGCCTTGAGCTCGTAGAGCCGGCCGCTGGTGCCGCCGAGCTTGCCGGTGTTGACCGCGCCGATGCCGATGCGGCTTTGTCCGCCGCTGTTCACGTTCGGGCCAATCTGGAACAAAGCGCCGCCGCCGGTGATGGAGAAGGCCAGGTCCGTCGTGCTGCCCGCGGTGACGGTGATATCCAGGTTAAGGGCGCTGTTGTTGAGAGAAATCGTGTTGGCGTTTCCACTCCCGGTGAAGCCGTTGATTGTGGCGGCAATATCGGTTCCCGCGTCGGCGGTGGCGTTCAGGTTTGCGGCGAAGGTTCCCAGGGTGGCTTCCGAGATGATCTCGGCCCGAACCTCGGCTTCGGTGCCATAGTCGGTGGAGGTAAATGTCAGAATTCCGCTGGCCACCGCCGCGGAGACGCCGGTAGCGTCCGACACCAGGTTGACCGCGCTGGAGATCTGGGCGAAGGTCGCACCGCGATCAAACGAGAAGACCTGAGCCCCTTGAGTCCCCGATAGTTGAAACGTGATGTCCTGGATGGTAGTGGCCGTGGTGATTCCCGTCGTGAGGGCGGGAGTCGTGACGCCGTTAATCGTGCCGGCACCCGCGTTCGTGGAAGTAAAAGTGCCGTTGGCGGCGAAGGCAGCGTTGATCTGGGCGTCGGTAATGGCGGCGTTGGCCACGTCCAAGTCCAGTGTCAACACGCCGGCAGCAAAGGTGACGTTGGTGACGCCGGCAGTCGAGGTGACGTCGACGCGGACGTTGTTGTTGGCTTCGCCGGTGGTAGCCGACGTGAGCGTGAAGGTCTGGCCCCCCAGCGTGAACGAGCCCTTGGAGCGGAGCGCCGCGACATTCAGGGTGGCCTGCGTCGCGGCTGCGGTAATGTCTACCGCAACGGCAACCGAGCCGGTCGTGCCAAGGCTGGCAGAGTTGATCTGCAGGTTGCTGATGCTGGGGTTGCTGCCGCTGGTGGTAAAGTCCAGGCTGCCGTCCAGGATTTTGCGGCCCTGGAACGTGGTGACCGAAGCGATGCGGTCGATGGCGTCCAGCGAAGCGTCCACTTCCAACTGGTTGGCCGCAATCTGCTCGATGCTCAGCACGCCGGAGTTAGCGGCTTCCGTGGCCAGGCCGCGGATGTCGTTGAGCAAGTTGCTGATCTGGGAGAGGGCGCTGTCAGCCGTTGCGATGAGCTGATTGGCCCGTTCCGAGTTGCTGATCGCCTTATCGGCGGCGGTAATATCGCGTCGCAGGTTCTCGCTGGCAATCAGGCCAGCCGGGTCATCCTTGCCCGAGTTGATGCGGAGGCCGGTGCTCAAGCGAGTGAGCGCGGTCTGCAGTTGGGAGTTGGAGCGTCCCAGGCTCGTCTGAGCAATGAGAGAGCTGACATTCGTGTTGATCCGGCTCATGAACTAAACCCTTTTGAACTGGTTGATTTGCCAGGCTATCCCATTCGATCCGAGGAACCGACCGAATTTGACGCTCCATGCAGCCGGAGTCGCATCGGCGACCGCCAAAATGCCGCAAAGGCAGGTTGTACACTGTGTACCGATGGGCCTTGCAATCGGCTGGGTGTCATCGGCAACATCCAGCACCTACATTTCAGTCCATTGCCTGCTCTCGCGCTCTCCGTCCGCGACGACTTTGTTCCTCTCAAGCGGTATCGACTGCGAAGTCTGGACGCTTGAGCGAACAGCGTTGCCACTTTCCTCTTTGCCAGCAGATTTTTGCTAGCGGCCCGTCACGCCGGGCACAACTGCTAAAATCCGACGGACCATTCCTGTCATCGGGTCGCGGCTGGCCGCGAAATCGGCTTTCGCTTGCCAGACGCTAAACCCGCCATGCCCGGCAAACTCGCTCAGGTCGCCGGGTTCTTCTTCACAGCCGGCTCGCCGCCGCCTTGGGCCTCTCGCTGGATTGCGTCAAAGACCTCCTGGCGATGGACGGGAATGCTGGAGGGAGCATTGATCCCCAGGCGGACCTTGTCTCCGCGAATGTCCACAATGGTGACGACGATTTCGTCGCCAATCATGATGCTCTCGTCACGGTGTCTCGACAAAACCAACATCGGTGGCTCCTTCCGTCGTTAGGGCGAAGATTCCCGCGAATCCCGCCGTGATGCGCATGATGAATGGAACTGCCGGCGCTCCACGATCGCGGCCTGGCAGCCAGATTGACCGGGCCGCGCGAAACCCGCGGCGCTCTCTCGGTCAGGAGTGCTATCGGTAGTACAGCTTGCCTGGAATTACCCGCTTGCCCCATCCGCACAATTTTCGACGGGCGCGGGTTATAACGACGACATGCCGGCGAGCGCTTACGAGACGAGCGCTTACAAGAAGTTCAGCAGCGTCAGTTGGGAGAGCTGCGCGGAGAGGCGGAGCGAGGCTTCGAGCGCCGCCTGGCGGGAGGTGAGGCTGGAGATTGCGGCGGCGTAGTCGGTGTCGATCTCTTGCGAGAGCGCGCCATGTACCTGGTTGGTCTCGTCGGCGATGCGGATTTGGAGGGCCTCCAAGTTGCGGCCGCGAAAGCCGATTTCCGCACGGGAAAAGTTAATGCGGTCAAAATCCTCATCGAGCAGCGCCACAGCCCGCTCGATGTCCAGTTGATTGTTCGCTTCGAGGGCCGCCGAGAGCCGGAGCAGCGAGTTAAAGACCCCCTCCACCTCTTGCGGGTTGATTTCCGAGCCGGTCAGCACCGCTGAAGCGCCGCCGGAGGTGGTGCCGACGGTGCCGGTCGTCGCCGGAATTCCGCTGCCATCGTTGGTGGGGTCCGTGGTCGCATCGAGGGTGGCCGCGAATGTCCCTTCGGATTGAATGGCCGCGATGATGGTGTTCGTCGTGGTCGCCGAGGCATCGAGATCAATCGTTAGGAGCTGTAGCCCGCTGTTATAGGTCGCGGTGGCGATGTCTCCGGCAAGCGAGTTGATGAACCGCACCTCCACATTGTTGAAGGCGCTGCCTCCCAGTGCGGCGGTGATGCGAAAAGCGGTATTGAGGTTGCTGGGCACCGGGAACGAGATGGCTGCCGAGGCCGCGGTCGCCGGGGCCGGCGGTGCGGAAGTAGTTTGTCCGGATGCCACCAGCCCCAGATCCACGGCGGTGCTGCTGCCGAAGGTCGCCTGCACTTGCAGTTGGCCGGCGCCGGTGGAGCCATCGACCAGCTCCATTCCGTTCCCGGTTACTGCCAGTCGCGCCGTCACCTGATTGGCGGGATTAAGATTGGAGGGGTGAGTGTTGATCAGGGTCAGCACGTCTCCTACGGTGACCGACGTGCCCAGGTCCACAGCAAATGAAGAGCCATCGGCGCGGACAATGGTGAAGTCGCTACCCGCGGCCTGGTTTACGCCGCGGCCGTGATTGAGTTGCGTAAGCGGCGTTGCGGCGGAGATGGAACGGATGCCGAGCTGCGTGGCGGTATCGCCGCCGTTCTCGCCGATGGTGAAGTCCGTGCCCGAGACGCGGGCCCGCACGTTGATGCCGGTTCCCGCCTCATTGATCTGGGCGAGCACGCCGGCACCCGAGGTGTTGATGGCGTTGAGCACTTCCTCGATGGTTTCGGCGGCGGAGAGATCGACGACGTAAGCTTGCCCCCCACTGGTGATTCGCAGACCCGAGGTCTGGTCGAGCACTGTTCCGGCGCCGCCAGCCGTGAGTGCCGTCGCGGCCACGTCCACGAATCCGACACCGGCGAAGGCGGGGGAAGAAGTGTCGGTGTCATCCAGGCTGATGTCAAACTGAGCCGCGACCTGGGCATTTCCCTCCAATGCGGCGACGACGTGGTTGGACGTGGTGGCTCCCGGCTGAATGTTGACAAAAATGGTATTCGCGTTGCCGCCGCTATTGGAAGTGTTGCCCGTCACCACGCCGGCATCGCCGGCCGGAATTGTGGCCGTGGCCAGGTAGCCGCCGTCCAGAGGGTTACTGGCGTCATAGGCGGCTGTGAAATGCCCTTCCGCGTTGATCTTGGTGATGACGCTTTGGACCTGCGTCAGGCCAGTTACGTCGATGCGGACGGTCAGTATTTTGGCGACGTCGTCGTAAGTCACGAATGCGTTGTTGCCAATTGCCCCGCCATTCACCACGCGGATTTCCACGTTGTTTAGGTCGGTGCCAAGGGAAGTGGCCGTCAGCAGCAGGTTGTTGTTGAAGCCGGAGAAGGCCAGGGCAGCCCGGGCCGCGACGGGCGTCGTGCTATACGTGACCGTCTCATTCCCGACGGTCAGCCCCGCGGAAGCGTGCAACTTGCTGTCGTCCACGTACTGGATAGCCACGCCGTTATTGGCCGCGCCAGGTTGCCTCGCGTCCAGCAAGATGCCGTTGTTGGAACCGGCTAGATCGAGGTACGCGCTGGCGCGAGTGCCCAAGATGCTCGAGAGCCTCGTCGTGGGCACGACGCGCGGATCCAGGTCCGCTCCTACAATCGGGCCGCTGCCGGCAAGGAAGGATGTCAGGATGCCGAGGTCAGCCGCCGTGGTGCCGCTGGCAACCTCGCGGACGGTGAAGTTCGTGTCCGGCGCTGTGTCGATATCGATGAACAGGCCCTGGCTGGTGACCCGGGCGTGGAGCGTGCGTCCGGTTGGGGGACTGGCCATGATCAAGTCGGCAACGTCCCCCAGCGTTTCCGCGCCGGTGAGATCCACGATGCTGGTGCTCGTCCCGTCCGAGACGGCGATTCGCCCCTTCCAAACTCCCTGCCCGCCGCGCAAGTCCACCAGCCGCGTCTCTCGGGTGGTGACGGGGGTGAGGTCCGCAGAGCCGAGCACCTGGGCCGAAATCGCCCCGAAGATATGGCTGCCGGGGACGTTGGTCGCCGTCAGCAAGTCGGTGTCGGTGTAGCTTTGCAGATCCCCTTCATTGCCATCGTAGCGGATCATGTTGCCGACCGAAACGAACGGCGTCGTCGCATCCCGCGAGCCGGCGAACAGAAAGCGGTCCCGGAACTTCTGATTGGCAACCGACAGCAACTGCTGAATCGCCCCCTGCACTTCCACGACGGCTGCCTGGCGGATGGCATCATTGGCGGTCGCTCCGATCGACCCCTGGACCGTGCTGCGGACCTGGAGCAGCAGGTCGGAAACGCTGCTCACGGTGGTGTCCGTGGCGTCCAGGAACGACTGGCTGGTCTTAAGATTGACTTGATGTTGGTCCTTGAGCTCCAGCAGCCGCTGCAAGGCAATCGCCCGGACGGCGGCGGGTGCGTCGTCGCTCGGCGCGGTCAGCCGAATCCCGGTGCTAATCGCCGCTTGCAACCGGGCAATTGCGAGCTGGTCCCCTTGCAGTTGCGATGTCAAGCGAAACTGGGACAGCAGCTCGCTGGTGCGGGTGGACGGGATGGGGTAGAGGCCGGGCATGCTTAGAGTGATAGCAGCGTGTCAAAGAGCTCATTAATCGTGGCAATCACTTTGGCGGAGGCCTGGAAAGCCCGCTGGAACGAGATCATCCTGATCGCCTCCTCATCCAGGCTCACGCCGGAAACCGCCAGCGACTGCCCTTCCAGCGTCTTTTGAAATGTGCGAAAGCCCTCGGTCGCCGACCGCGTGGCGGCTGAGCCCTGGGCCGTGTCGCTGACGAGCTTGTCGTAGAGTTGGGCCAAGGTCAAGCCGTTCTGGGCCGACAGCGGCGTGCTCAAAAAGTCCGCCAGCAGCTCGGCATTTGCCGTGTCTTCACCGACGCCTCCCAGGCTGGCGGCAAAGCGGCGCGGGTCGGCTCGGAGGGTGGCGTCGATATCGATGTTTTGGGCACTGCTGCCGGTGAAGAAGCTGTTGAGCCCCAGCGCCCCCAGCACGCCGCTGGTATCCGAACCAAAGCTGAACGTCAGGTTCGGGTCGTCCGCGCTGAGCGTCAATTTGCCGGCGGAGGTGATGCCGGCCGTGATGCCGACAATGGCCTCGAGCTGCGTGGCCAGGTCGGACAGGGATGTGTCTTCATCCAAGCCGTTCAGATCGACCGTAACCGTCGTCGTCCTCGTTTCCCCGGTCGCGGAGTTTTTGATGACCAGTGAGAAAGAGCCGTTGACGGGCGTGATGGCGAGGTCCGTCTGGTCCAAGGGCAGATCGCGATCCGCCGGAGCGATGCCGCTGGTGAGGGACGAGTAGCCGAGATTGCCTTGGCCGCTGGAATAAATCTGGTTGAAGCCCTGGATCAGCGCGCCGGCCACCGTGTTGAGCTGGCCGAGGAAATTGCCCACGATGCTGTCGCGCGATTGGACGAGTCCCGCTAATTTGCCTCCCGAGGTGCCCACGGGGGCGTCGGTCGCGACCATGTGAATGTTCGTCGTGAACAAGCCGTTGGATTCGGTCGAGACGGTTGTCACTTCGCGATGGATGCCGTCAAACACCAGAAAATCGCCGCCGTTGTAGACCGCCACGGTGCCGTTGGGCTGCTCGCTCGTGCGGATGTCGATGATGCCGGCGAGCGCACTCAGGGCGATGCCGCGGCGGTCGCGGAGGCCCACCGCTTCGCTGGGAGAAGTGTCCCCCCCCTCGGCTTGCAAAATCTGCACGTTCAGGTCGGCGATTTCCCTCACCAGGTTGTTGATGGAGTCCGCCTGATCGGTGACTTGCTGATTCAGCCCCTCGTAGATTCGCTCGGCTTTGTCGTTGAGCCGCCGGATGTCCGCGGCGAGTTGCTGCCCTTGCAGAACGGCGATGTTCCGCACTCCCGCGCTGCCGGGCTGGTTCAAGATATCGTGGATGCTATTGAAGAACTTGCTTAGCGACGTGCTGAGGTCGCTGTCGCTCAGCTCGCCGATCAGCCCTTCCAGTTGCGAGTAAGTGGTCTCCTGGATTTCGCCGCTGGCCACGTCGGAATTGGCGGAGCGGAATTGCTCCTCCAAGAACTGGTCGATTTGCTGGACGATGGAGTGGACCTGGACTCCCGTCCCCAGCAGCAGATTGCCGTAGCGCTGCGTGGGGGACGGCGTCAGCACCACCCGCTCGCGGATGTATCCGGGGGTGTTGGCGTTGGCAATGTTATTGCCGGTAACTTGCAGGCCAATCTGGGCCGCGGCTAAGGCATTGCCGGCGTTCTGAATGGTGCCGAAAAGAGACATGGCGGATCCGCCGCTAGCACGTGAACTGTTTGGGCAAAGGCCTCCGGGGATGGGCCAAGGTCGTAAAGCCTCGCCCCCTCGCCGCTGCGAGCCGCAAGAACATGCGGGCTCAGGCTTCCTGGTTCACGAGCGAACCGACCGCGTGAACCGTTGCCCCTTCTCCATATGTCGGCTGCAATCGTCCGCCGGTGGCGATAATCTCGAGCAGTTGCGAAACATGGAGCAGCGACCGCTGTGCCAGCACCCAGTTCGTGATGCTCTGGTTCTGCAACAAGCGCATGCGGGCCTGCGAATCCTTGACTTGCTTGCCCAGCTTGTCGCGCAGGCGGGCTGGGAGAGTTGCGGCAAGCCGGCCAATGGAGTCCCCTGGGAGGTTCTGCTCCTTCGCCGCCGCCAGCAGCTCCCCGCGCCGCCCATGACATGCTTGCAGCCGTGTACCCAGCGCGAGCTCGCGGACTTGTAATTCCGACAGAGCCTCCAGGTCGGCCGCTGCCAGGCAATCCTTCTTGGCGACCAGCACCGCCAGCAGCTCGTCCTGCGCGCTGGATAGCTCCGCCAGCAGCGCGGCGAGCTCGTGCTCCCAGTCAATGGCGGGAGCGGCAGTCTCTTGGAACGTATTGGAAACCATGGGGAAGTCGGATTTGAGATTTGAATTTGAAACGAGAGATCTTCGCTCTACCCTCTCTTCAGCATGAACAACTCAAACATCGGCCCGGCGAACTGTTCCTGGGTGGCGTCGGAGAGCTTCTCGGCGAGCATCTGATCGAGCTGCCCCTGAAAAACTTCTTCCCCGCGTCCGCCGTGAAAGTAGGCGGGCTTTTCGACCGTTTTCCGCATCGAAGCGATCAATTGGCCGTAAAAGGTGTTTCCCACGAAGTCGCCAAAGGCGTCTTTCAATTCCTCCGGCTTGGCGGACTTGGCATCCACCTGCGCAGTCAGCTCGCTGCCAGGAGCTTTCAGGGCCGCTATCGGAGGCTGAAACGGCAGGCTGGAAATTGAACTCACCATGGCGACCCACTCCCTTCCTATCCGTGTTCAATCCGTGGCTCTTCTGCATTTCTTCCCGCAACTACTCGACAATGAGCTCCCCAAATAGAGCCTGCTTGTGCTTGAGCATCTTGATGATGTCGATGACATCCTCCGCGGGAACCTTCAGGGCGTTGAGGGCATCGACCAGCGACGCGAGTTTGGTCTTCGTCCCATCGCCGGCCATGTCGAAGGGGACGAACTCGCCGGTCGTCTCCGCGCCCCCCGTCTGAATCAGCCGATTCTTGTGCATCACGGCGACGGGGCCGATTTCCACGTCGGCACCGACAATGACCGCTTTCTTTCGCTCGTTGATGATGACCTTGGTATCGGTCTGGAAGCGAGCGATGCGAGTGTCCAGGAGCAGTCCGGCGAACTGTGCCGGATTATCCTCGTAGAGCGGTGGGATGATGACTTCAATCTTCACCTGGTCAATGGCGCGGGCGCCTTTGTAGCCCAGGTCGGGCTGCGAGTTGATCCGGTCGGCGAGGTAGTTCGTGTTCTGGAACGAGGCATGGTCCTTGTTCATGACCAGCACCAATTTGCCGTTCTTGACGAATTCATTCTGGAACCGCGTTTCCACTTGCAGTCCTTGGGTGACTCGGCCGGTCTGCGGACTGGCGAGGTCGTCGAGCGAGATTTGCCCCTTCGCCAGGCCGTACACTGTTTTGTCATCAGGACGCGGACCGCGCATATCCGTGAGCAGCAGATGCCCTCCCGCCAGACTCTTGGCGCTCATCGCGCTGACCGTGCAATCCAGCAAATCGCCCTGCTGAGCGCCCCCCGCTGGCACCGTGGCCGAGACGAAGACGAGAGCGACATTCTTTACCCCTTTCAGGTCGTCCAGGGAGACCAGACCCTTGGGATCGGCACCCAGCCTGTGCCCCATCAACTCCAAATAACGAGCCAGGGCTTTCATCGTCTGCTTGTTGTCCCCATCCCCGGTCCCTTTCAGCCCCCCTACTAGCCCTATGCCATGCAGCGCGTTCTCCTCCTGTCCCTTGATGCGGCAGAGGTCACCGATATGGTGGTCGGCGCGCACCGTTCCGAGGGAAAACGTGCCCAGCCAAAGACAGAGTAATGGGAGGCAGAAGAATGAGGAGCGGGACATTATTTGGCTTCTTATCCGTGAAATTCCGTGTTTCATCCGTGGCCTCTTCCTTCGTTTCTTCGGACTCGGTTAGAACGGGCTGTAGTCGTCCAGGAAGCGAGTCAGGAAACCGCGGCGGTAGCCGTCGCGGATCATGCCAATTTCCGATTTTTTGATGTCCAGATCCGCCACGTCTTTGCTCAGGATGACATTGCCCGGCTGGATGTCTTCGCGGCGGCAGATGCCGGAGAGGGAGATTCGCCAGAGATCTTCGCCGTCCCGGATATTGCGGTGTGCCTCCAGGACCAGGTTGCCGTTGGGGAGGACGGCTTGGACCGTGGTCGCCACTTCGAATTTGAGGGACTGGCTCGTTTGCATCGTGCCGGTGGCCCGGTTCTGCTGGTTCGCGTTGTACTGCACCCGCTGGTCCCCGTCGGTCTGTGGTGCCGGCTTTACGCTCCGCAGGCCATTGAGAAACACCCAGTCGTTCAGAACGGCATCCCATTGATTCTGCCGGCGGCGCTGGACTTGTCCCTCGGAGTTCTGCCGCTGGGCCACGTCCACGCGAATGGTAATGATGTCCTTGACCCGCACTTCCTTTTGCGGCGGCAGCGGATACTCATACCAACTGGTCGGCGGCGGGGAGTACGAGCCGCGATAATCGATCCGCGCTGCGGGATCGAGCATGCCGGGTCCGGGGCGCGGACCGGGGCCGCCTTGAGACACGGGGATGGGACGAGCGCGACCGCTATAGAGACTGGAATTGGGGGCCTCGTCCTGAGCCAGGACAGCGCCGCTGGTGAGTGCTGCGAGGGTGCTGCCCGCGAGGAGTGACCGGAGGAATTGACGGCGATTATTATGAGCGGATGGACTCATGGTTTGAATGGCTCTTTAGAACACAGTACTGAGTTCTGAAAACTGAACACTGAAAACTGAATACTTTGCTTCAACTCAACGCACGCTCTTCACGCCGGTTCCCAGCACTTCGACGACTTGATACCCAGTCACTCGAGTGACCAGTTTTTCCTTAGTGGCCATTTCTTCAACCAGGACATTGTCTCCCGGGCCCCCCTCTTCGAGCGCCTTGCCCGTGGTGGAAACCACGACACCGGCGGTGATGGCTTTGATGGTGACTTTGTCGTTGCGGTGGACGAGGCGCGGAGACTGGACGAGTTCTTGAAAAAGTTGTTGGCCCGCGGGTAGCGGGCGGAGCAGTTCCTTGCCGACCAGGTTCTCGATTTTGAGCGGTGCGGCGCTGTTGCCGTTTTGAATTGCCGCGGGACGAAGCTCCAGGTCCGTGGCGCGAAGAACAGTTCCTCGCTGGAGCGCGCGGATTGCCACAGGCACCAGCTCGACTCCCGCGGACTCGCCGGAGCGGGCGATTTTCGTTGAGGGAGTGATGTAAGCGGTGGGAACCACCGTCGCAGCCGCTTGCGGTTTCGCGGCAACGTGCGTTTCCGCGCGACGGATGATAATTCTTTCCGCCCCGCTCAGCGTGACCGCTTTCAGGTTCACGTCCGATAGCGCAAGCAATTCGCGGATTTCGCCCCGGCGGACATTTCGGGCCTTTCCCGCGGAGGGGACTGGAAACAGTTGCAGTTCGGCCAAAGCTGCCGCTTCGTTCTGGTCGGCGGAAATAATCTCCGCCACGTCCTTGAGCCGCACGATCGCGCCGCTGCAGACCGCTTCGGGCTTGAGGCGCACCTCGGCCGCATCGGCGGACCAGGCGGCGAGGGTAAAGAGCGTGGAGTAGAGAAGGATGCGTTGCATTTTTATCAGATGGACCGCGTACCGTGTTCTGAGTTACCGGCCGGCTGACGCCAGGCCGCTCGCCTTGTCCGCTCACGGAGTGAGCGGACTATTTTACCGACGGAGGTTAGAAATCAGTTGTAAAATCTGGTCCCCTGCCTGGATGGCTTGCGAATTGAGCTCGAAGGACCGCTGCGTGGTAATGAGGTCGATCAGCTCCTGGACGGGCTCGACGTTGGAGGCTTCGAGGGCACCCTGGCGAAGCTGGCCGGTCCCCTGCTGGCCGGGAGTGTTTTGCTGCACATCCCCGGAAGCCTGGGTGGCGGCGTAGAGATTGTCCCCCAGCTTCAACAGCCCTTCGGGGTTTGGAAATATTGCGATTTGGAGCTGCGTCACAGCCTGCGGCGTGGTGGAACCGGCGTTGGTCACGGAAACCTGCCCATCGGGGGCAACAGAAAAATTGGTGTCCCCCGGTGTGAGAGTGACGGGGGGAAATACCCTCTTTCCCGACGAAGCGGAACCCATGACAAGTTCGTTGGCGGCGTTCAGCGAAAAATTGCCGGCCCGCGTGTACAAGGTTGCCCCGGTGGCAGGGTCCGTGACCTGAAAGAAGCCCTGGCCTTCAATGGCCAGGTCATATTGCCCGCTTGTTACCTGAAAGGCCCCCTGCTGCTGGCTGGTCTGCACGCTCTGCACCCGGGAGCCCAGGCCGATGGACGTTCCCGTGGCGGTCAGAGTTTGGTTTTGATCCTGCGCGCCCGGATACTTTTCATGCCGGTAGAACAGATCCTCAAAGTTCGCCCGCCCCTTCTTGAATCCGGTCGTGTTGACGTTGGCCAGGTTATTGGCAATCACGTCCAGCTTGGTCTGGAGGGATTCCATGCCGGTGGCGGCAGTGTAGAGAGTTTGAATGCTCATGGGAGTCAGGGGTCAGAAGGAAATAACGGTGGCTTAGACGCGTAACATGCGGCTGATGAGCGAGCTGGTCATACTGTCGTGGTTCTGGATCATGCGGGTGCCGGTTTCGTAGGCCCGCTGGGCGGCGATGAGGTCGACCATTTCCTGGATCGGGTTCACGCCGCTCATCTCCAAAAAGCCGCGGCGGACGCGGCGATCTTCCGCCGGCAGCGGGGAGAGGCTGTTTTCGGGAGCGGAAAAATAGTTTTGGCCGACCTTCTCCAGGGCGGAGAGTTTGTCGGCCTGGGCGAGGGCCAACTCGCGAGTATCGCCGGCCTGGGAAATGGCGCCGCCCGAGAGCATCTCCCAGGGGAGCGAGGAGTTCAGTTGAATCGGACCGCCGTCGCTGGAGAGGACCGGATCCCCCTCTCGCGTTTGCAACACTCCTTCGCCGCTGAGCTGGAAGTTGCCGGCCCGGGTGAGGAGCTTTTCCTGGCCGCGCTGGACGACGAAGAAGGCGTTCGCGGTTTCCAAAGCCATATCCGTCTGGATGCCGGTGGAGCGCAGAGTGCCGACGTGGAAATCCGTGGCCGTTTCCGTCTGCCCGGTGCCGCCGCCGACATCGTTCGTGCTGCGCGAGCCGCGGGAAGCCAGTCCGCGCTCAATCGCCTCGCTATCGCGCGCTTCCAGGATCGCCAGCTCCCGTTTGAAGCCGACGGTATCGACGTTGGCGAGGTTGTTGCTCAGCACCTCGACCTTCTGGCCCTGTGCTGTCGCCCCCGCCGCGGAGAGGTAGAGTCCGTAGTACATGCCTGGCGCAACGTCCTTGAATAGCGCCCCCCAGCGATGAGGCCCATTTAGCAAGCGATGGGCCAAAGCCCGAGGTGAGCGCGCCAAGGCAGTCGTGCTAGCCGAGATAAGCAGCGCAACAGCAGCGGCTTAGACCCGGTCGGATTGTTTCCAGGCACTTGCGACCCGAAGCTCGGCCATACTCGGAGAAGCGCAGAATTTGCCGGTTGAAACCGGCAAAGAATGACGCGGAGCGTCGAAGACTTGCGTTCCCACGGAGGATCGTGGGAACGAGGAATGTCCGCTCACGGAGTGAGCGGACTACTTGGGATCAACCCGCAGCTTGAGCTTGTACTCGCCTGGGAACTGGTAGCCCTCGCCGGCGTATTCCGCCTGGATGCCGATGGCGAACTGCAAGGTGCCGGAATTTTTCGCCGTAAAGGTCAGGCTGCGGCCGACCTTGAAAGGCTGGCCTTTGTCGCCGATGCGGGCGCAGAGAGCGCCGCCGGCAATCTGGTTGGGGATATACCAGCCGTAGTTGGGCATGCCGTCGGGTCCGGAGGCGGCGTTGCTGCCCCAAGGGGACATGACGATCGAGCCTTCCGCCTTAACGGTGATTTTGTCCCCTGCCTGGACCTTGATGCCGCTGCTCTTGAAGCCGCGCTGCGCGAGCGTGTCGCCGCTGACGGACATATTCTTTCGATAGGATTCGCGGGCCACGGACTCGCGCTCGGCTTTGGAGATGTCACCCAGGGCGATCTTGAGGGGGCCGTATTTGCTATCGATGGTGAAGTCCTGCGGCGTGACCTTGCCGAGGACGGTGAAATCGGTCGTCACGACGGTGTCGAGCGGAATCCAGGGGCTGGCGCTCGCGGAACCGGAATCGTTGTCGGCCTGCTCCTCAGCGGCTTCCTCCATTTCTTTGAGAATTTCGGAAACGTGCCGCTTGAGCTCGGCGTTTTCCGAGGCGACGTGCTTTTCCAACTCATTCTTGACTCGGATGCCCATCGCGGTGAGCTCCTTGTGGGCCTGCTCGCGGGTCTTGTAGTCGTCGCCTCCCAGCTTCTCGATCAGGGCATTAATTTGCTCAGCCGCCTTCTTGTTGCTGTCGAGGCCGGGGACGAAACTGCGAATCTTGGAGACGGGAACCGTGAGCTTGCCGAACTGGGTTTCGACGGTGACTTCCGCCACCGAAAGATCGCCACTGATGACCGAGCCGTCCTGCAGATGGAGGCGGATAAATTTTGGCCCCAGCGCCACGACCGGAGCGCGGGGAACTTCGACGGCCTCGTCGTCTTTCTTTTTCTCGCCGGGCTTCGTTGCGCCGGGCGCGCCCCCCTTGACTCCCTCGATGACGCGGCGGATGACCCCTTCCACGTCCTTGACCGGCTCGGCGGCCTCTTCTTTCTTTTCCTGAGCGTAAACAGCCAGGATCAGCGAATAGACAAGGGAAACAACAGCGAACTTAAGGGCGAATTTCATGACGCGATTCCTAAGGAACCTGGCTGGAGGCGAGTGAGGGTCTCGGGATGCAAATAGTCATGGTACGGCGCGGAGCTTCCCTGCGTTAGGTGCCCCGCGGGGGACAGGAGGTTTCATTGTCCTTGACGGCCGGCAAGAATTCCACTGGGGAGAGGGGGCTCTCAAGGCAGAATTTGCAATCCCTAGCGAGCACGCCCTGATCCTTGAGGTAAGACGACGGAGAGAGGGGCTTGTTTCCGCCTCCCCCGAGAAATCGGCCATTTAGGTGATGGAAATGGAAACCGTGACCTCGTTCGAGACGGCACCAGAAACGTCCTTAATCGTGTATTTGAACGTGTCGCTGACGGTGGCGGAGCCATCGTGGGTGTAGGTCACAGTGCCGTCACCATTGATGACCAGACTGCCGTTCACTGGCGACAGAGTGATCACAATCGAGTTCAGGTCCAGCGCGTTGTCGACATCGGTGTCGTTGTTCGCCAAATCGATCGTTGTGGATCCTCCGTTACTAACGCTCGCTAGATCCCCTGCCGCAACCGGCGCGTCGTTCACGGAATTCACATTGATGGTGACTGCCGCCACAGCGCTGTCCTCCGCGCCGTCATTGACAAGATAGCTGAAGCCGTCGGTGCCATTGAAATCTGGGTCAGGTGTGTAGGTCAAGGAACCGTCGGCTGCCAGTGAAAGAGACCCGTGCAAGGGACCAGTGACCAGGCTGGCCGTGAGGGAATTTCCCTCCGCATCGGTGTCGTTTCCGAGGACTCCGGGAGCAGAGAGGGTCAGAGATCCATCTTCGTCGATCGTGAATTCATCGTTTACGGCAACTGGCGCGTCGTTCACCGGCGTGACCGCGATGTTGACCGTGGCGGTGCTGGAAACCAGTCCGTTGTTGTCTTGGATGGTGTAGGTGAAGGAGTCGGTGGTTGTCTCCGACCCGTCGTGCGTGTAGGTCACCGTCCCGTCGCCATTAATGACGAGGCTGCCGTTCGCGGGATTCTGGATGATGACGATGGAGGTGAGGTCAATGGTTCCGTCGGCGTCGGTGTCGTTGGCAGCCAGGTCAATCGTG
>JBKJNY010000184.1:0-10438 GCA_046593355.1 Pirellulaceae bacterium
CTGAAATTTGAGATTGGAGACGGGAAGAGGGGTGAGAGAGAAAGCGGGGGGCTATTTGGAGGGGGTTTGGCAGTAGGGGTGTTGAATGGAGGGGCCGCAAATTCATCACCGTCCCCGTTTTTGCATAGGGAGGGGCGTGTTGAATCAGGGGGGGTTGGATTCAACGGAGGTAGTGTTCAGTTTTCAGTGTTCAGTTTTCAGTGTTGGAGACGGCGAGATCTTTGGCAACTTGGTTGTGCTGGATGTGTCCTGGGGGGACATGCGCGGGTTTTTGGGAAGGGAGGGCGGTATCAAGAATCGAGCAAAAAGCATCGTTTGCGTATCAGAGTGACAGTTGCAAGCAGCGTGGCGGCAAGGAGTTGCGGCGAATCTTGGAACGCCTTTGTCCCGACGTGGGCTCATGGAAAAGCGGTATCAAAACCGGGGGTCAGAAGTGTTCAGTATTCAGTTTTCAGTGTTCAGCCACAGAACACTTCTGAAAACTGAACACTGAAAACTGAAAACTGCCCTGCCCCTCACGCCGCGTTCTTCTGGTTCTTGGCCAGGGTGACGAAGACGTCTTCCAGGTTGGGCTGGGCGGGGCGGATGTCGATGCCGGGGGCGGCGATGTCGGGGCCGACGATTTCCACCCACTTCTTCCCTTCCGGAGTGACGTTGGGGAGGGCCTTCGGTTCGTCCGGCGTGCCGACGACGAGCAGCTTGGAGAGAGGCACGTAGCCGACGCGGCCGCAGCGTTCCGCCTCGTCCAGGTAGTGCTCCAGCACTTGCTGGCCCGTGCGTTCTACCTCGCGCCAGTTAGTGACGAGGAAGAAATAGTCGGGCTCCAACTCCAGTTGCCAGCTCTGGGGATCGGGCCGGTCGACGATCACCAGAATCAGCCGCTGGGCGTGCCGCCAGGGCTGGGCTCGATAAGGACCGAGGTCGATCACGTCCTCGTAGCCTTTACGCGGCGGTCGACCCACAGGCCGCGCAAAGTCAATCCGCTATCCAAAATACCTCACCGCGTTCTCAAAAACAGCCAAGCCGTCGCCACGGGAGTGCTGTTCGCGGGTCCAGCGGGGATGCTGGGTGGGATCGATGTGCCGCTCGGGGTGCGGCATCAGGCCAAGGACGCGGCCGGTTTCGTCGCAGACTCCGGCGACGTTCCGCTGGGCACCGTTGGGGTTCGTGGGGTAGGGGAGGAGGGGGCTGGGGGAAGAGATTGCAGATTTGAGATTTGAGATTTGAGATTCGGAGGCAACTAAACCTTGAACGTTGAACCTTGAACCTTGAACTTCTTCGGCATACCGTAGGCACAGTTGCCCGTTCCGCTCCAGAGCATCAAGCGTCCCCTCGTCCCGCGCCACGAACTTCCCTTCCGCATGAGCGATGGGAACGTAGAGCCGTTCGATGCCTTGGAGGAAGACGCACTGGCTTCCTTCCACGGCCAGGTTGATCCAGCGGCACTCGAATTTGCCGCTGTCATTGTTGGTGAGGGTAGCGATGGGCTCGTCGGCCCGGTCGGGGAGGAGGACACCGCTCTTGATGAGGATTTGAAAGCCGTTGCAGATGCCGAGGATGAGCTTGCCGGCGGCTTTGAAGTCTTGCAGGGACTCGGCCAGGTGATGGCGAATCTGGTTGCCAAAGACGCGGCCAGCGGACATATCGTCCCCATAGCTGAAGCCGCCGGGGATGCAGAGGATCTGCGAGTCGGCGAGGATTTTTGGATTCTCCAAGGCGCGATTGAGGTGCGTAATCTCTGCCTTGCCTCCGGCGGTTTCAAACGCAAACGCCGCCTCCTGGTCGCAGTTGGAGCCGGGAGCACGCAGGACGATGATGCGGGGAGTGGGCATATTCTAGTGCGTTACCATCGAAGCGGTTTCTGCCAGGCTTCTTTCAGAGTCGCGAGATCCAGGTCCACAAGCCACGCCGGCGGCAAATGCTGGTGAGCGACAGGTGCGGCTGCAATTTGCAGGCGGCCGCTGTCGGTCACTTCGCCGATGTGAGCCAACGGAACTTCCGACAGAGCTGCTTCGAAATGAAGCCGGTTGGCGTGAGGGACTTCAACCAAAAAACGTGTGTTGGACTCGGAAAAGAGGAGCACTTCGTCAAAACCTTCGCTCCGTTCCGCCGCGGGAACGCTGCTGGGGACTTCCGCCAATCGAATCTTCGCTCCGAGACCGCCGGCAAAGGCCATTTCCGCGGCAGTGACGGCGAGGCCCCCCTCCGATAAGTCATGGCAGGCCCGGACGAAGCCGCTATTGATGGCATGGTACAACGCGGCAAAGGTCTTCTTGGCGAGTTGTGCGTCCACCGTGGGAACATGACCTCCGGAGAGGCCATTCACCAGCGCGTAATGCGAGCCTCCCAGTTCATCCTTCGTCGAGCCGACCTGATAGAGCAGGTTCCCAGCCGTCTTCACGTCCATCGTCACGCAGCGGCTCACGTCCTCCACCTGTCCCATCGCGCTGATGAGGAGCGTCGGCGGTATCTGTATCGTTCGCCGCTTGCCGTCCGCTTCGTAGCTGTATTCGTTGTTCAGGCTGTCTTTGCCACTGATGAACGGCGTTCCCAAGACCACCGCCAGGTCGTAGCAGCCAAGCGACGCGCGAACGAGCGAGCCGAGCGTCTCCGGCCGGTCGGTATAGCCCCAGCAGAAGTTGTCGAGAATGGCGATGCGGCTGGGGTCGGCACCGACCGCCACGCAGTTGCGGACCGCTTCATCAATGCCGCTCTGGGCCATGTGATACGTATCGAATTCGCCGAACCGCGGATTCATGCCGCAGGAAATCACCACGCCGCGCCGACTCGACAGCACCGGCCGCAGCACAGCCGCGTCGCTGGGCCCGTCATTCGCCACGCCGGTCAGCGGCTTGATGACACTGCCGCCTTGCACTTCATGGTCGTACTGGCGGATGACCCATTCTTTGCTGGCGACGTTGAGGGAAGCGAGAATTGCGAGCAGGGTATCGGAGGCAGAATTTGAGATTTGAGATTTGAGATTTGAGACTGGTTTCACTAACGGCGGCTCATACACCGCCTTGCGCTCCACCTTCGGCCGCCCTTCATGCAAAAACTGCATGTCCATGTCGGCGACGACGGTGCCGTGGTACTTGAGGACGAGGCGGCCGGTCGGCTCGAAGCGGCCGATGACGGTGGCTTCCACGTTCTCGCTCTGGCAAAGGGCCTGCAGTTCCGGCCACTTTCCTTCCGGCACGGAAAGGACCATCCGTTCCTGGGCCTCGCTAATCCAGATTTCGGTGTACGACAGCCCTTCGTATTTGAGCGGGGCTTTATCGAGCCAGACTTCGGCTCCAATCTCGCCCCCCATCTCACCCACCGCGCTGGAAAATCCGCCCGCACCGCAATCGGTGACGGCGGTGTACAGGCCCCGGTCGCGGGCGGCCAGCAGCACGTCCATGACCATTTTCTCGGTGATGGCGTTGCCGATTTGCACCGCCCCGCCGGAGACTTTTTCGCTTTGGCTCGTCAGTTCCGCGCTGCTGAACGTGGCACCGTGAATGCCGTCCCGCCCGGTCCGCCCGCCGAGGGCCACAATCAAGTCGTGGGGCCGCGGCTCTTTGAAGGAATGCTCGCGGGGAATCAGGCCGACGTTGCCGCAGAAGACCAGCGGGTTGCCGACGTACCGCTCGTCGAAGTAGATCGCCCCGTTGACCGTGGGAATCCCCATCCGGTTGCCGTAGTCCCGCACGCCGCTGACCACCCCCCGCATCACCCGCCGCGGATGCAGCACCCCCGGCGGCAGTTCGCTAGCTGGCATGTCGGGCGGGGCGAAGCAGAAGATGTCCGTGTTGCAAATCGGCTTGGCCCCCATGCCGGTGCCGAGCGTATCGCGGATGACGCCGCCGACGCCGGTGTTGGCCCCGCCGTAGGGCTCGATGGCGCTGGGCCGGTTATGCGTCTCGACCTTGAAGGCGACGTTGAAGCGGTCGTCGAACCGGACGATGCCGGCGTTGTCCTTGAAGACGCTGACGCACCAGTCGTTCTCGCCGAGTTCCAAGCGAATCCGCTGCGTGGCCGCGAAAATCGTCTCCTTGAGCATGTTGCCGAACTTCCGCTCGCCGTTCTCGTCCCGATAGTCGATCATGCCCGCCAGCGTTTTGTGGCTGCAATGCTCGCTCCAGGTCTGAGCGATGGTTTCCAACTCCGCGTCGGTCGGCTCGCGGCGAAGCTGCCGAAAGTGCTCCTGAATGGTCTTCATTTCCACGAGCGTTAGGCTGAGCGTGCGGACCTTGCTGAGGGCCAGCAGCGCTTCATCCGCGAGCGCCGTTATCGGCACCGTCTGCGCCTCGAACCGGTATGAGGAGCCGACGTCAATCCGCGAGAGTTTCAGCGGACCGATGATGACCTGCTCAATGGAGTCATTCGCCAGCAGCTTCGTGGTGAGCAGCTTCAGCCGGTCCGCGGGGAGGTCGGCGACCCAGTATTTCCGCAAGGTGCAGACGGCGTCCGCTTTCAGGCCGAAGTCGGCGATGGCTTTGAGGGCGCTATCGGCGACGGGGTCGGTGACGCCCGGTTTGGGAAGGACGTGAATGAGGGTCGATGGTGGCGCATCGTCGCCATCATAGATTGCTGGGTCAACATCTAGCTCGTCGCAGCCAATTTGCCCAAACCTCGTGGTTTCCACCACAAGGTCGGCAAACAACTCTCGCGCCAGGCGTTGCATGTCCTCCCCGGATATTTCTCCCTGTACCAGATACCCTCGGGCGGTCCGAATAGAGAGATCTCCCAGTCCCAAATCGTGCGCCTGCGCAGCGGTGGAGCGGCCGAGGAGGTCCGGCTGGCCGGGGGCCGGGTGAATGTCAACTTCCCACAGTGTCACGGATACGCTTTCCTTGCTGAAGGAGCCGGGCCAGTGCCGCGCCGTCTGCCGATTCGAGTGACTGGCGAAGCTCAGCCAGCACTTTCTCAAAAGGGGCCAATGCCTTCAAGGTATTGACGCGGTTATCCAGAAATATTTGCCGCCACAATTCGATGTCCCCCGACGCGATGCGGGTCGTATCGGCCCAGCCGCTGGCGGTCAGCGTGAGCAAGTCGGCCGGCGTGGCGGCAGCCAGGGCGGAAGCGACCAGGTGGGGCAAATGACTCGTCGCGGCGATGGAAATATCGTGATCCGCGGGCGTCATCCGCACGACTTGGCAGCCGAGCCCCTGCCAGAAGGCTTCGACTTTGGCGGCTGCTTCCTTGCGAGTCTCCTCCGTCGGAGTGATGACCGTCGTTCGTCCCTGGAACAAGTCCTCTCGGGCAAACTCAACGCCGGTCCGCTCCCTCCCGGCCAGCGGATGACTGCCGACGAAGCTGGCCCAGAGTCCCTTGGAATCCGCCAGAGCCTTGTCGCACGCGGCGACGATGGCCACCTTCGTGCTGCCGACATCGGTGATGATCGTCTCTGGCTTGCAAGCTTTCGCAGCGGCGGCAACGAACTCAGGAACATCGCCAACAGGCGTGCAAACAACCACCAGATTCGCCGACGCCACTCCCTGCCGCAAATCGGTCGTCACCTCTGTAACCGCCCCACGATTCTCGGCCGCGCGGAGTTGCTCCATCCGCCGGCCGATGCCAATCACATGCCGGGCCATCCGCTCCTTCCGCAGCGCGAGGCCGATCGAGCCCCCCATCAGGCCGACGCCAACGATGGCCACCGTGTCAAAAAATGCCATGCTGCTGATTGTAGCAATTCTTTGCCGCCGCGCGGGCGACGGGGTGGGAGAGTCATTGGCGGCAACGACTTGCTCGTCACCATGAAACCTGCCGCCAAAGAGTCCCAGGCCATTGCCTACACCCCCGCGGCTTCCCTCGTCTTCCCTTGCGTCTCCACCGGCTCCAAATCCACATTGGCTGGGCCGCTGGTGACGTGCCCCTGACAATCAAAGCGGCTGCCGTGGCAGGGGCAGTCCCAACTGTGCTCTTGATGGTTCCACTGCACGATGCAGCCGAGGTGGGGGCAGACGGCGGAGAGCTCGTGGAGCACGCCGGCATCGTCGCGGAAGGCGGCAATCTTCATTAGCCCGCGGCGGACAATCCCGCCGCTGCCCGGCTTGACGTCATCCACGGAATTCACGTCTCCGGGCGTGATCCAGGCGGCGTACTGCACGGCGACGTTCAGGTTCTCTTGCAGGAATGAACCCGCTGCTTGCACGGTCTTGCGGGCGGGATGGTAAAGCTTGGTCCAGGGATGATCGCGACCGAGTATCAGGTCCGTCAGGAGCAGGCCGGCGATGGTGCCGTGGGTCATGCCCATGCCCGAGTCGCCAGTGGCCAGAAAAATATTCTTGGCGTCGAGCGGGTTGTGGCCGATGAACGCCAGGCCGTCGATGGTTTCCATCACCTGGCCGGACCATTTGTAGCGCGGGGGCTGACTGACGGGGAACCGCAGGCGGGCCCAGGCCTCCAAGTTGGTATAGCGGACTTCGGAGTCGTCGGCCTGCCCTGTCTTATGGTCTTCGCCGCCCACGATAAGCAGCTCTTCATCAGGGGTGTCCCCCGGTTGCAAGCGGACATAGTGGTAGGGGTCCATCGTGTCCCAGAACAATGCCCGCGTCACGCTTCCGTGTCGGACCGGCAGGGCGACGACGTACGACATGTACGGCGCTTGCTTGGTGTGGATCGTCACCATGTCGTTGATCGGCGTGTTTGTCGCCACAACGGCAGCGAAGCAGTCGACGATGTGCCCGGCGGAAGACTTCACCTTCACCCGCTTGTCGTTATTGGTGGATTCAATTCCCTTCACATGCGTTTCAGTGAAGACATTTCCCCCCATCCGCAGGATGGCGCGCATCAGGCCATTGAGATACTTGGTGGGGTGGAATTGCCCTTGAGACGGAAACCGCAGACAGGGCCCCGTGTCGAAGTTCGCCAGCGGCGCTCGCGGCAGGCGCTCCACTGTCCTCAGCCCCGCCCGGTGAGCTGCTTCCATCTCTCGGTCGAGCGAGTCGGCGGAATGGCCGGGGGGATTGAACAGATAGCCGTCGAGCCGTTGGAAGTCACAGTCAATCCGCTCCTCCGCGACGATGGCCTCGATCTTATCGATTGCCGCGGTATGGCTCTGGGCGGCGATGCGGCTTCCTTCCAGGCCGTGCAGCCGCTCGATTTCCACGTAGCGGTCGTCGATGGCATTCGACAGGTGAGCCGTCGTCCGCTGCGTCTGCCCGCCGCCGATGGGGCCGTCATCAAGGACGGCTACGGACTTGCCTTCACGCAAGAGACAATAGGCCGTGGAAAGGCCGGCGATGCCTGCGCCGATGACGCAGACGTCCGCCTGCAAGTCGGCGGCCAGGGGAGCAGACGAGAGCCCCCTTTCCGTCCCCATCCACAAAGAAACACTTTCCCCGGTTTCGTGATTCATGGCTGGCACCTCGGTTGGAATTATTCAAAACGTACCGGCGCAGCGCCAAGAGGAATGTTGCATTTTCTAAGCCAGGAACATCCCAATGTCAAAGCACGGGAAACGAGAAATGCGGGCCAGCGGGAATGCCTGGATACGCATCCCGCCGCGCCCGCATTCCGCGGCCGGCGCACACATTGACCAGGGAACTCAAACTCCATCCCACGGCTGACCCAGAGTTTGAATTCTGCGGCTCTCCGCTACTTGGCTTTCTTGGTCTTGCCCTCAATCTTGGTGACCTTCTTATCCTTCACGGTCACCTTAATGGACGTGCCCTTCTTCAGATCTTCCAGCTTGCATGCTTCGCCGTTGCAGCTGATCTTGGCATCCGCCGTAATGTCGTGCGAATGCTCCTTGCCATCCTTGTCCGTCATCGTCAGCTTACCTTCGCCGGCGCTGACCACGACCCCGGAGTGGGTGTCACCCGCATCATCCTTCTCAGCCAGCGAAACGCCGGAAAAAATGGCGAGAGCCGCCACGGCCACCAGCGCTACCAAAAAACGAGTAACCATAACGAAACCTCCTACAAGCCATTCCGCGCGTGGGACCGGGCCCAGCGGAAACTCTCCGCCGATTGTCCGCCCGGCCGCTCCCGCGAAATGTCGGTGAATTCCAAACTCGCCCTAGGACGAAAATAAACCGCTACGATTTCCAGGGCTTCGGCGTCCCAAAATTCGTGGCGGCAGAAATTGGTGGAGTTGCCCGGCGATTTCAGCTCGCCGAGCGAGTGGATTCCGTCGCCTCGCGACTTACGGTTTTTCGACCGTTAGCTTGAACTCATTCGTGGCGTCCGGGCCGGAAACGGGATGCCCGATGAGTTTGATCGTGAAGTCGTTCAGCGCCGCGTCTTCTGCTGCGGCCACGTTGAGCTTCACTTCATTTTCGCCGTGCTTGATCATCGGTTCCGCGGGTTCGATGGTGACGCCTTTCGGCACCCCCTCGAACATCAGCGTCACGTCCTGGTCAAAATTCTTCGACCGGGTAATGCCGATCGAAACGACCTTCGTCTCCCCTTGCTTGATCGTCGTCGCCAGGTTCGGGGCATCCAATCGAAAGCTGTTCTCCGGATCGCCCGCGAGCGGATTGGCGTCCGTTCCCGGCGCGGCCGGCTTGTCTGGGGTCACCGGATCGTCTGGCATCGTGGGTTTTTCCATGGGCGTGTTAGACGAGTTCGTGGATGTGGAGGCAGGCGGATTGGGCTTCACACCGGGCCCGCCTGGCGTCCCTTCCCCGCAACCAAGCGCCGTGACGAGCAAAGCGGCCATCAGAAATGGGAAAATGTTTTTCATGTTTCGTTCCTTGATTGTGACGAAGCGCAGTTTCCAGAGCAGGTGGCCACAACGCTTAGAGCGGCCGACCGAAATTGAAGCCGACGGACGGAATCAGTTGCAGGATGACCATGACCAGCAGAATCACCAGCAGAAGACCGAGCACGCCGCTGGGACCATAGCCCCAGTTGCGGCTGTGCGGCCACGTGGGCAAGCCCCCGAGCAGCAGAATGAGCACGACGATCAAAAGTAGAAGACCCATGGTAGACCTCCAAAAAACGAGTTTTGTGGAAATGCAACTAGAGCCTCATCTCCCTGAGTAGCCGGATGAATCCCTGAGTAGCCGGATGAAATCCTGAGTAGCCGGATGAAATAGTGAAGCAACTTGCGCGCCACACCTCACGGCGATGCATTTGTCGCGGCTGCCAGCGGTCGATCCGCCGACTCATTCCGAAATCTCCGCGGCCCGTGCGTCCCCTTTGGGACCAGTCTGACTTATTCGCAGTCAAACCGGGAGCAATGACTTGGTAAGATTTAGCTTTGAATTGGCACCAACGTTGCAAGGTCGAAGGACTGTGATTGCCCCTGGATTTTGAGAAAGATCCTGAAATGCCTCCTGTTTTTGACCATCTCGGCTCGCTGCACCGCATGGGGGGTGATGAGCAGCTCTTTGAGGAAATGGTGGGTTTTCTGAGGGACGACGCTCCTGCCCGGCTGCAAGAGATTCGCAGCGGTCTCTCGGAATACAACTCTCCTCGGGTGAAGATCGCCGTTCACACTCTCAAGGGATTAATCTCCAATTTCGGGGCGGCACGCGCCGTTTCGGCGGCGATCAGGCTGGAAAATCTTGTCCAGCAGCGGAAACCCGCCGAAGAATTGGAAGCCGCCTTCGCCGACCTGCAAGCCGCTGTCGATGAGTTGCAAGTGGCGCTCGCACCGTTTTGCACCCGCGCCCCAAGCTCCGCCTGACGATCCGTCTCCGCCTGATGCCCCATTCGCCTGACGCGAATGGGTACAGCCTGACTTCCCCCTCGCCACTCGTGCAGCCTTCGTAGTAGATTGAAGGGAGTCACCCAGGGGCAGTCTGCATGTCTGAAAGCGTCGCCGAAAAGCTGAAATCGATCGACGCTTCACGGATGGATAGCCCGGATCGCACGGTGGAGCGATCGCCGAGCATCCAGGAGCTCAACCGGCAACTCGCGGATCTCCAAAGCGCCCACGAGTCTTTACGCATCGCCGCCCAGCGCAAGGATGACTTCCTAGCGCTCCTCGCCCACGAGCTCCGCAATCCGCTCGCACCGCTGCATAGCGCGCTCCAGCTCATGGAGCTCTCGCCGGAGGACGTGTCCCAGTACAAGGATCTCCGCCTCGTCATGTCCCGCCAGGTGGAGCAATTGATGCGGCTGGTGGACGACTTGCGCGACATTTCCCGCATCACCCGCGGCAAGCTGACGCTCGAGAAAGTGCCCCTGGATCTGGCCGGCGCGATGGAAGCCGCCTGCGATCTGGCCAGACCGCTGCTGGAGGAAGCCGGCCACCGATTCACGCGGACGTTTCCTGGATCGAAGTTAATCGTCGCAGGGGATAAAGTCCGGCTGGCGCAGGTCATTGGCAATCTGCTGATCAACGCGGCGAAGTTTACGCCTCGTGGCGGGCAGGTCGAGTTGCTCCTTCGCCGCGATGGAGAGTATGTGGACATCCGCGTCCGCGACAACGGAGTCGGCATTTCCGCCGAAAAGCTGCCGCGGATTTTTGAACTGTTCATGCAGGTCAACGAAACCAGGGA
>JBKJNY010000089.1:0-10006 GCA_046593355.1 Pirellulaceae bacterium
TGGGCGAACCGCGTGAGAACCCATGTCCGAGAGTCCCGGCGCGCCGGGAGAAATCCGCCTGTCCGGTTCGATGAGCGGGAAGTGAAAACGGAGCATGGTGGCGATACTGTGACACTCACAGACGAAAGGGCGAGAAACAGGGAATACAAACTGCCGCCTAAACCACCGCGTCACTTCTCGACTCTACTCGTAAGGGAAGACAAGTTGCCGCTAAGACGGTTTTCTATTGGTAAGTGTGTTTGAAAAACAGCTTATAAAATCGCTGAACCATCCCCCGAAAGGACGGGGGTTTGGGTGTATCAAGAAAGTTGCTGATACCGGCCTGGTGGCGGGCGGCGGCGGGGCGGAAGTGGAAGTGGGGCAAGGGGTTGCAAGCGGGCGCGTGATACAGGATGTATCAAAACACGGGAGCGAAAACCGGCATCAAGGCCGACTTATCAGCCGGTTATCGCGCCGGAAGTTGTCCGAGCCTGCTGGGGAACGCTAAGGGAAATCACGCCCACTCAAAGCCGTGGGCGTGCCACCCGGTTTTTCCGAGGGGGCTCCTTCAATCGCTTCCATCAGCCGGCTGCGGATTTCGTCCAGGCGGGCGTCTTCGGTGATCTTTTGGCCGGACTGGTCGGTAACGTAGAACACGTCCACGACCTGGTCCAGATGCGTGCCGATTTTGGCCCGGCTGACGGAGAGGCCGAGCTCGAAGAGGGTGCGAGTGACGGTGTAGAGCAGGCCCGTGCGGTCGTAGGCGAAGATGGCCAGGATGGTGAAGGTGTCCGCCGTGCCGTTGTCGATGCTCACCCGCGTGGGCAGATGTTTGATGACCTTGCGGGAGGAATCCTGCCGGTCCTGAAAGCGGGGGGCGAAGGTAGGGGGCTTTCCGCTGGCGTCCTGGAGGACGGCGACGAGCGACTGGCTGACCTGGGCAATCCGCCCGTCCGTCGGCGGGCCGGGAGAATCGGCGTCGTGAACGTAGAAGCGGTCCAGCACCAGCCCCTCCGGCAGTGTGTTGATCTCGGCGGAGAGAATCGACTGCCGCTGGCTGGAGAGTGCGCCGGTGAGCTTGTGGAAAATGCCGGGAGTGATTTCTTCGTACGTGCCGACGGTGTATTCCACCACGTTTCGCTGCGGCAGAAACCGCCCCCAAGAGACGGCCTGCCGGTGCGGCAGCGAGCGGAGCTTTTCCAGCTCGGCCACCATCTGCTGCGGCGGCACGGCGAACAGGCAGTTGCCGGGCAGGGCCGCAATCTGACGCTCCCACCAGACGGCTTGCGCGGCAGTTCCCGAGCGGCTGCGGACGAGGGCCAGCATCTCTTCCCGCCGCTCCATGAGCCGCTGGCTCGAGGCAGCGGCGGGGGAATCACTGGCCAGCAAATGCAGCGTGTGCTCGTACAGATCCGAGAGCAGCTCGTGCTTCCACTCGTTGAGCACCCCCGGCCCCACGGCCTCCAGGTCGGCCAGCGTGAGTAGATAAAGCATCTGCAAGTTTTCCGCCGAGCCGACCTCGACCGCGAACTGCACCACAACGCTTTCGTCATGAATGTCATGCTGCTGGGCCAGGTGGCTCATCCGCAGATGTTTGAGGACCAGAAATTTGAGCTGGTCGATTTCCCGCTCGGGCAGCCGCAGGCGATGCCCCAGTTGCTCGGCCATTTCGCAGCCGACCTCGCTATGGTCGCGGGAATAGCCTTTGCCCAGATCATGGATGAGAACGGCCAGGTGCAGCAGCCCCTTGGGCTTGAGCTGACGGTACACCTCGCCGGCCAGTCCCTGGTCGGTGGCCAGCCTGGCCACGCTCTGTACGGCTCGCAGCGAGTGCTCATCCACGGTATACGAGTGGTAAGCGTTGAACTGCAACAGCCCGCGGGTGTGGCTCATCCCCGGCACAATCTGCTCCAGCACATGCAACTCGTGCAGCCGCCGCAACAACTCGCTGAGCCGCGCCGGCTGGGACATGAGCGAGAGGAACCGCTCGGCGACCGGCTCGGAGAGAGGCTCGTCCGGGTCCGGCAGCGCCCGCGAATCCATCGTCGAGCGGATGGCTTCCCAGGTCTCGTGCTCGATGCGGCGGTCATGATGATTGGCCAGGTCGAGCAGCCGCAGCACCTCGACGAGGTTCCCTTGGAGCTTGGCTCGGGCCGCGGGAATGACGGAAATTTCCGTGGGTCCGACCCGAAAATCGCCTTCCACCTGCCGGCTCAACCAAGGCTCCAGGAACCGCCGGAGCATCGCTCGCGGCTGGGCCCCTTCCACAAAGTGGCCGGCAATTTCCCGCACGGCAGTGGTATGCTGAAAGTAATCCCGCATGAACCGCTCCACCGGCAACAGGTCGGCAATTTCCTTTCCCATGCGGGAATATCCCCGCAGCTCCGCAATCCGCAGTTGCTCGGCGCGGTCCAGCAGGTCGTTGGCTTGGCCGGCCTGAAAATGCAGTTCGTTCCGCAGTTGCATCAGAAAGTCCCTCGCCTTCCGTAATTTGCGAAGGTCTTCTGGCGTCAGGAGGCCGGCTTGCATCAGGCCGTCAGGCTCGCTCTCGCCATAGCGGGCAAACCCGATCCAGCGGACGAGCTGTAAGTCGCGGAGGCCGCCGCGCGAGCGCTTGACGTTGGGCTCCAGCAGGAAGTTCGTCTCGCCGTATTTCGTGCGCTCTTCCTTGCGGGCCGCTTCCACCAGTGGCACCAGCTTTCGCCAATTGCGCCGCGTCAGGCGGCGGAAGCGGCTGTCGAATTGTTCGTACAGCTCGGCGTCGCCGTACAGCAGGCGGCCTTCGGAGAGGGCCGTGAACACGGTGGCGTCTCCCATCGCCAAGTCGCAGGCCTGCTTTACCGAGCGAGCGGAGAAGCCGATTTCCAGTCCCAAGTCAAACAAGTGATGCGTGAACGGCCGAGCCAGCGGCAGGAGATCCTCGTCATTCTTGAACGGATGCAGCAGCATCAGATCGACGTCGGAATACGGAGCCATCTCCCGCCGCCCGAAGCCGCTGTGGGCCACCAGGGTGACGCGCGAGGCCCGCGGCTGGTTTTCGGTGGCCGCGTGAAAGAGGCCCAAGACGATTTCCTCGAGCAGCTCGGTGAAATGGGTGCAGACCTGCGCCCCGGGCGAGCCGCTGGCATGTTGTGTTCGCAATTTGTTGCGACCTAGCGCCAATTGCTCCTTCGCGGCGACAACAGCGGCAGCGAGACCGGATCCGGCAGTCATGGGTTTACAAAGCGTCCTCGCCCTGTTCGCCGGTGCGGATGCGGATGACGTTTTGCAGGTCCGTGACGAAAATTTTGCCATCGCCGATCTGCCCGGTCTGGGCGGACTGCATGATGGTATCCAGCACCAGCGAGAGATTCCCGTCCGAGCAGACCACTTCCAGCTTCACCTTGGGGACGAAATCGACCGCGTACTCCGTGCCGCGATACATCTCCGTATGCCCCTTCTGCCGCCCAAAGCCGCGGACCTCGCTGATGGTCATGCCGGTGACGCCCTTCTCGGTGAGGGCGTTTTTGATGTCTTCCAGTTTGAAATGGCGAATGACGGCTTCGACCTTCTTCATGGCGCGGCTCCAGGAAAGACAATGGCGTCGGCTCACTCCGTGAGCCAACATGCCCGCACACGGAGTGTGCGGGCTACTATCCAGTTTACCCCTGTCCTACAGGAAGATGTAGCCCTCTTCTCCATGCTGGCTGAGGTCCAGCCCTTGCAGCTCTTCGTCCTTCTTCACCCGCAAGCCCATCGTGGCGTCCAGGATTTTTAGAAGTAGGAAGGTAACGCCGCCGGCGAAGACCCAGGTGACGACGATGGCCACCAGTTGGCCGAGGAGCAATTGGGGGCGGCCGTCGATCAGGCCAACGGGCTGGTACTTGCTCACCAAAGTGGGATCGCAGACATGCACGGTGGCGAAGACTCCCGTCAGAATCGCCCCCAGGGTGCCCCCGACGCCGTGAACGCCAAAGGCATCCAGCGAGTCATCATATCCAAACGCCGCTTTGAGCTTCGTGCAGGCGTAAAAGCATACCACGCCTGCCGCCGCTCCCAGGAGCAGGGCCGGCATCGGCTGGACGTATCCCGATGCCGGCGTGATGCAAACGAGGCCGGCGACCAGACCAGAGGCGGTGCCGAGCACGCTCGGTTTACCTCGAGTGATCCATTCCATTCCAGCCCAAGCCAGAGCGCCGGCAGCGGCAGCGAAGTGCGTAACGCAGAAGGCGGTTGAGGCGAGACGATCCGAACCGAGCTCGCTCCCGGCGTTGAACCCAAACCATCCCACCCACAACATGGCCGCTCCCAGGACGGTATACGTCAAATTATGAGGAGGCATCGATACCGTTCCGTAGCCCAGCCGCTTGCCGAGCACCAAGGCGCAAACTAGCGCGGAGACCCCCGAGCTGATGTGAACCACGGTGCCTCCGGCAAAGTCGAGAGCACCCCCTGCCCAGCCTAGGCCGTAAGCCAGAATGCCTCCGTCCCAAACCCAGTGGCAGAGCGGGCAATAAACCAGAGTTCCCCACAGTGCCGTAAACACGACCATCGTGCTGAACTTCATCCGCTCGGCATAAGCGCCGCAAATCAGGGCCGGAGTGATGATAAAAAACATCCCCTGAAACAACATGTGCGTCATGACGGGCGTGCCAGAAGCCACGCCAACCTCCGAGCACATCGGCATCTTGATCGCGGATTGTTGTGTGCCATCGGCAGCCGTCGTGGTCACAAGTTGCGGCTCGACACCCTTCATGAAGAGATGGTCCAAGTTGCCGATGTACGGGTTGGCTCCGCCGAACGCGAGTGAGTAACCATACAGCGCCCAAATCACGGTGTTGAGCCCCATCAGGAAAACGCACTGCATCATCACCCCCAGCACGTTCTTCTTGCGGACGAGGCCGCTGTAGAACATCGCCAGGCCGGGAGCGGTCATGAACAGCACGAGCGCCGAACACGTGAGCATCCAGGCGTTGTGGCCGGCGAGGGCGGCATCGCCAATCTTGCCATCCAGCTCAGTTACTTTGGCGTCGACCTTCGCGTCGACTTCTTGCACGGTGGAAGGCTTTGGTTCCGGCTTGGCGTCTTGGCCAGGTGCTGCGGAAGTGATGGAAAACAATCCAAGAAGTGCGCAGGAAAACAGCGCCGAGTAAAACAGCGAGCGAAACATATTCCCACCGTGAAAGTGAAACTTCAGCCGCCTGGGGAAGCACTCCGCCTGAAGGCGTCCCGCCTTCAAATGCCGCCGCCTACGGTGGTCCAGCTAGCGGACCGCCCGTTTCGTTGGAGCAAGGGTACTTTCAACTCCGTCGTTTGTAAAGTAGCCCAAACGCAGCATTAGCTTGGCTTATTCCAAGGCACTTCCGCGGCTCCCGCCGTATGATTCGCGGACCTGGCGGCCACGAACAGATAATCCCCCAGCCGGTTCAGATACGTCAGCACATTCTGGAAAAGCGCCGGGTTTTCACTGCTGAGCGTCACCACCCGTCGCTCCGCCCGGCGGCAAATGCCGCGGGCCACATGCAGATGTGCGGCAGCGGAAGTGCCGGCGGGCAGAACGAACTGGCGGAGCGGCGGCAGGTTAGCTTCCAGCGCATCAATGGCCCGTTCCAGCGCCTCGATGTGTGCGGGGCCAATCATGGCGGTTTTGTGCTTTACCGGGTCGGGTGTGGCGAGCTCTGCTCCCACGGCGAACAGTTCGTTCTGAACTCGGGCCAGGCAAGTTTCAATTTCCGACGGCAGCGTTTGCGATCGGGCCAGCCCCAAAAAGGCGTTCAGCTCGTCCACCGCGCCATACGCTTCGATCCGCACGTCATCCTTGCGAACCCGCGGGCCGGCAAACAGGCCCGTTTGGCCACCGTCGCCGGTCTTGGTGTAGATCTTCATCTCTTGAATCCTTCCCTGGCAAATCTCAGAATGCAAACTGACATTCTCTCCGCTTTTCAGACGGCGGAAAGAGTGTCAGACTATCACCCGTTGATTTTGTTCCCCCGCGAGTACAGTCAAGGAGCGCAGGATGAGCGGCCAACCCTTCGGTGACCAAAAGTCTAATCCCTACCAGGCGCCTCAGTTCGGAGCATCCGCGGGGGATTCACCAGAGCTGCTGTCGCGGGCGAACAGCGCTTTTAATCTGGCACTGGGGGCCATGTTCGTTGCCTTTTGCTGTTGCGGACCCATCGGTCTGGTGATGGGGGTCATGGCGATGAATAATGCGGGGAGCGTGCTCACGCTGGCACCCCCCGGAAGCGAAGCCAATAGCAAAGCCTCCACCGCCAAGATTCTGGGGATTGTCGCCATCGTCCTCGGCATCATCTATATGCTGGGGGGCATCGGCGGCACCGTGGTCAACATGAACCGTTGAGTCCCGCCAGGGAGGCACTCGGGAAATCTAAGTTTCCGGCGAGTAGCGGGCAAGGACCACCGTGATGTTGTCCTTGCCACCCTTTTCATTCGCGAGCGCCACCAGCATTCCGCAAGCCCCTTCGGGACGCTGCTCCGCTTCCAGGATGCGCACGATTTCCTCGTCCGAAACCATATTCGTAAGCCCATCGGAGCAGAGCAGCACCTGATCGCCGGCCTGCATGTGCAGGCGATGCACATCCACGCGAACATCAGCCGAGTTGCCCCCCACCGTACTGGTAATCACATGCCGCCAGCGATGTGTCGCCGCGGCTTCGGGTGTCAGCGCGCCGCTCTTCACCATTTCTTCCACCAGCGTATGATCCTGCGTCAGGCGATGCAGCCGCCTTTCCCGCAGGAGATAGCACCGGCTGTCCCCGACGTGCGCGACGAACAGCACCTCGTTCAGGCTGTAAGCCAGCGTCACCGTCGTTCCCATGCCGCGCAGCTTGGGCTGCTCCGCGGCCTCGCGACGCACTTGCGTGTGGGCCTGGGAAAGCGCCTTGGTAAATTCGCCGAGCAACTTGTCCTCATCGCTCGGCCGGCAGCAGGCGAACCACTGCAGCGTCTCCAGCACGTACGTCTCGACATAGTCCAAGGCCAATGCACTGGCAGTTTCTCCAGCCGCAGCGCCCCCCATTCCATCCGCCACGATAAACAGGTGGCTGCGATCGCTGCTGTGTTTGCTTTCGGCGCCCGGAAGGCTGGTCTGCCTCACCTGCAAGGCCTTGAACAACGTGGCGACTAGAAACTGATCCTCATTGCTGGGTCGTACCAGGCCGCGGTCGGTGAGGCCGAAGCTCTCGACCGACAATTTGACGGCGCTTGCCTCGACAGCGGGAGTATCCTCGCTGGGCGTGGCATTCAGATCGACTTCGCGGTTTGGATAAGTCATGGGAAGAGTAAGAATGAGCGGTCTCGGCTTTAGCGGATGCATAAAAGTCAGCATCCCGTGTGCCAAATCGGTAGACGGCGACTCTTTGTTTGCCCTACCGGACCTTGCCAAGCCGGCTTAAGTGGGTAAAATCACGCATTCGCCGCCGCGCGTCCCGAGTGAATTTTCGGCCGGCGATCCTCCCATAAACCGTTGCCCCACCCGATTTTATAGCCATCCGCCCAGCCTGATTGCCCATGTTCAAACCGTTCAATAAGAAAGACGCCCGCCCCAAACGAAAGCCCAAGCCGCGGCTCAAGATCAAGAAGAAGGATCCCATCTGGATCGACGGCGTCCGCCCGCGGCCGATGTTCGTGGATTACAAGGACGTGGAGCTGCTCAAGAAACTGATTAACCGCCACGGCAAGATCGTCAGCCGTCGCAAGACCGGCTGCAGCGCCGCCAGCCAGCACGCCGTTTCCGGTGCCATCAAGCGAGCCCGGCACATGGGCCTGCTGCCGTACGTGGGCGAATAGGTTCCTATTGTCGGCTTTCGCTCCGACGAAAGCACGCCCTTTCGCGGAGCGAAAGGCGACATTTCTTACCTTGCGACTGCCTGCACTTTGACGGATAGTGAATGGTTCGCCTGAACCCTCGAGCGGTCGGGCCTGTCTTCCCGCCATTCCTCCCCACTATCCTCGGCTTGATCGCATTCATGTCTCCCCCTGTCCGCACCAAGGCGTACGACCGGCTGGAATCGCTCCTGGAGGATCGCATCCTTCTGCTCGACGGCGCGATGGGGACCATGATCATGCGGCTAGGCCTCGACGAAGCCGGCGTGCGGGGGGAGCGGTTCGCGGATCATCGGCAGGACAAGAACCTCAAGAACTTCAGCGACGTCCTCTGCCTCACCCGCCCCGCCGACATCACAGAGATCCACCGGCAATACCTTCTTGCCGGCGCGGACATCGTCGAGACGAACACCTTCGGGGCCAGCCCCGTGGGGATGCTCGAATTCGATCTGCCGCCGGAGCTCGTCCGCGAGATGAATTTCGCCGCCGTCGCCTGTGCGCGGAAGGCTGTCGATGAATTCAACGAGCGGACGCCCAGCAAGCCGCGCTTCGTCGCCGGCTCCATCGGCCCCACGACGCGGCAATGCACGATTTCCACGAAGGTCGACGATGCCAGTTTCCGCGGCACCAGTTTCGACGAACTTGAAAACTCCTACTACGCGCAGGTCGCCGCCCTGATCGAAGCCGGCGTCGACATCTTGCTGCCCGAGACGTTCATCGACACGCTGAATCTCAAGGCTTGCCTGTTCGCCATCGACCGCTACTGCACCGAGCATGGCGTGCGGGTGCCGATCATGGCCTCGGGCACTTTCGGCGAAGGGGGCGGTACCTTCGTCTCCGGCCAAGTGGTGGAGGCCTTCTGGGATGCCATCTCCCACATTCCGCTGCTCACCGTCGGCATGAATTGCGCCCTTGGCCCGCAGACCATGCGGCCGCACATCGAGGAGCTGGCAAAAATTGCCCCCGCTCGCATCCACTGCTATCCCAATGCCGGCCTGCCCGACAAAATCACCGGCAACTACAACCTCGGCCCAGCGGCGATGGCCGGCCTCGTCGGTGAATTCATCGACAATGGCTGGCTGAACATCGTGGGCGGCTGTTGCGGGACGACGCCGGAACATATCGCCGCGTTTGCCGAGCGAGCGAAGCGGGCCAAGCCGCATCAGCCGGCCAGCGTGCCGCCCTGGCTGCGACTATCGGGCACGCATCCCTTCACGCTCCGTCCCGAGACCAATTTTGTGATGGTCGGCGAGCGCACAAACGTAACCGGCAGCAAGGCGTTCGCGAATCTCATCCGCAACGGCAAATTTGAAGAAGCCGTCGAAGTGGCGCGTCAGCAGGTCGCCGGCGGAGCGACCATCATCGACATCAATATGGACGATGCGCTGCTCGATGGCGAAGCCGCGATGACCAAGTTCCTGCGCCTCATTGCGGACGATCCTCAGGTAGTGGCAAAGGTGCCCGTGATGATCGACAGTTCCAGATGGACCGTCATCGAAGCCGGTCTCAAGTGCGTCCAGGGAAAGTCGATCGTCAATTCCATCAGCCTCAAGGACGGCGAAGAGGAGTTTCTTCGCCGGGCGCGCCTCGTTCGCCGCTACGGAGCGGCCACGGTGGTGATGGCCTTCGACGAGCAAGGCCAGGCGGTCGAAATCGACGACAAAGTCCGCATCTGCAAGCGGGTCTACAAGATATTGACCGAGGACGTCGGCTTTCCTCCCGAGGACATTATCTTCGATCCCAACATCCTCACCGTCGCCACGGGGATGGAGGAGCACAACAACTACGCCATTAATTTCATTGAGGCCACTCGCCGCATCAAGCAGGAATGTCCAGGGGCCAAAATTAGCGGCGGCGTCAGCAACATCAGCTTCTCGTTCCGCGGCAACAACTCGGTCCGCGAGGCGATGCACACCGCCTTCCTCTACCACGCCATCCGCGCGGGCCTGGACATGGGCATCGTCAACGCGGGGATGCTGGCGGTCTATGAGGACATCCCCAAGGACCTGCTGGAGCACGTCGAGGATGTGCTGCTCAACCGCCGCCCGGACGCGACGGAGCGCATGCTCACGTTCGCCGAGACGGTGAAGAACGCCGGCAAGGTGCAGGTGAAGGACGAGGCCTGGCGGGAGGGCACCGTCCGCGAGCGCCTGATGCACGCGCTGGTCGCCGGCTTGACGGACTACATCGAGGCGGACGTCGA
>JBKJNY010000217.1:0-4405 GCA_046593355.1 Pirellulaceae bacterium
CAAACCAACGCCCGCCACTCCAAACGCGAGGGCGGCACATTCGGGGGTCAAGGCTCCATTTCCCAGATGCATGGCAAAGCTCCGCGTCTACACCAGCCTAAAGCGCGAGCGAAGGAAATCGCCGCCAGCCGAGTGAATGCGTGTAAGCATAGAACCAGCCCCGTTTTCAAGCAAGAAGTGTTTCCACAACATACTCCCCCCTCGCTGGCGCGTCGGGCTAGTGTAGGATGACCCGATTCTCATTTTTCCAAGCCAAAACACCGTCAATTCGACATCAGGTTCCCTCATGGCCGCCGACGTCACCCAGCTTGCCATCAACACCATCCGCACTCTCAGCATGGACGCCGTGCAAAAGGCCAACAGCGGCCATCCCGGCACGCCGATGGCCCTGGCGCCGGTCACCTACCAGCTTTGGAATCACAACCTCAACTACGACCCGGCTCATCCGCATTGGCCGGGGCGGGACCGCTTCATACTCTCCTGCGGTCATGCCTCGATGCTGCTTTATTCCACGCTCCACCTGGCGGGCGTGACGAAAGCCGACAAGCAAGGGAAGCTGCACGCAGGGGAGCTCGCCATCACGCTCGACAACATCAAGAACTTCCGCCAGCTCGGCAGTCCGTGCGCGGGGCATCCGGAATACGGCGACGCGGCCGGAATTGAAACCACCACCGGGCCGCTCGGGCAAGGCATTGGCAACAGCGTCGGCATGGCGATGGCCGCCAAATGGCTGACCGCCCGCTACAACAAGCCGGGGTTCGTCCTGTTCGGCTTTCGGGTCTATGCCCTCTGCAGCGACGGGGACTTGATGGAGGGAGTCGGCTGCGAGGCGGCGTCGGTCGCCGGGCATCTCAAGCTCAATAACCTGATTTGGATCTACGACGACAACACCATCACCATCGAAGGGCACACCGAGCTGTCCTTCAGCGAAAACGCCGCCCGCCGCTTCGAAGGGCTCGGCTGGAACACGCTGCTCGTCAATGACGCCAACGACCTGGCGGCCATTCAAAAGGCGCTCGACGGCGTGAAAGCCTGCACGGACAAGCCGACGCTCATCGTCCTCAAAAGCATTATCGGCTGGGGCTCGCCGAACAAAGCCAACACCCACGGCGCTCATGGCGCTCCGCTCGGCCCCGACGAAGTGAAGCTCACCAAAAAAGCCTACGGCTGGCCGGAAGATGCCCAGTTCCTGGTCCCGCCGGAAGTTCCGAAGCATTTTGCGGAGGGCATCGGCAAGCGGGGAGCGGAATCGTGCCGCAAATGGCACGACCAGTTCGCGGCCTACGAAAAGCAGTTCCCCCAGGAAGCCGCCGAGCTGCACGCCAAGTGGCGCGGCGAACTTCCCGCCGGCTGGGACGCGGGAATTCCGACCTTCCCCGCCGACGCCAAGGGAATGGCCACCCGCATATCCTCGGGCAAGGTCATCAACGGCCTGGCCAAGAATCTCCCCTGGTTCATCGGCGGCTCGGCGGACCTGGCCCCCAGCACAATGACGCTGATGGAGTTTGCCGAAGCGGGCCACTTCAGTGCCAAAAACTACGCCGGGCGAAACCTGCATTTCGGCATCCGCGAGCACGGCATGGCGGCGATTTGCAACGGACTCTCCCTCTGCGGCCTGCGGGCCTACGGGGCCACGTTCTTCGTCTTCACCGACTACATGCGCCCCAGCATGAGACTGGCCAGCATCATGCACCTGCCGGTGACCTACGTCCTGACGCACGACTCCATCGGCCTGGGGGAAGACGGCCCCACCCACCAGCCCATCGAGCACCTCTCCGCCTGCCGGGCCATCCCCGGCCTCGACGTCATCCGCCCGGGCGACGCCAACGAAGTCGCCGAGGCCTACCGCACCGCCATGCAGCGAAAGCACCCAGCCGCCATCGTCCTCTCGCGGCAAAACGTCCCCACGCTTGACCGCACCAAATTCGCCCCCGCCTCTCTCACCTCCCGCGGCGGCTACATCTTGGCCGAAGCCCCCAGCGGCAAACCAGCAGCCATCCTCATGGCCACCGGCACCGAGCTCGACATCGCCCTGAAAGCCTGGGAAAAACTCACGGCTGAAGGGCTTCAAGTCCGCCTCGTCTCCATGCCCTGCACCGAGTGGTTCGACGAGCAGGACGAAGCCTACCGCGCGAGCGTCCTGCCCCGTGAAGTCAAAGCCCGCATCGCCGTCGAAGCCGGCATTCGCCAAAGCTGGGACCGGTATCTAGGCGAAAACGGCCGCTTCGTCGGCATGAGCAGCTACGGCGCTTCCGCCCCGTTCGCGGACCTCTACAAGCACTTCAAGATCACGCCGGAGCACGTGGTGGAAGAGGTGAAGGGGGCGATGGGGAGGTAGAAACCACTGAATTAAAGGGGATTTTTCAAGTCGCAGGCGCTGTTAGAAATCGCGCGTTGTGCTTTGCGGCCAGGGCCTCCTCAGCCACTTTGCTCTTCGGGTGGCAATGCTTGTGGACGAGCGCACCGTTTTCCATCACCGTCCATCCGCCCTTACTGTGCCTTTCAACGTGGTGAATGTCGTGGTCGGACCATTCAACTGGGGCATCGCATACTTGGCAGGATTTCTTATCTCTGTAGTAGATCAATTCACGCTCAATCGGCCCAAAAAATCGAGTAGGATCCTTCATCACTGGTCTTAGTGATGCGTACATCTTCTCGGCAAAGAATTGGTGACGCCGCAAGATGTTGTCGCCACGGTCGGAGTTGACCCGTGTAAATTCACCATACTTCGTCCAGAATTCATTCGGAGTGTCCTCAAGAGAGCGAGCCTTCTTGGCCGCAAGAAACTCCTGTCTGAATTGGTCAAAAGCGTCGGCAAAGTTTGCCGTCCACCCTCGCGTGTAATCGTCAAAGAGACTATCTACCAATAACATTAGGTGGATTGCCTCATGGCCTATCACTTTGCTGCGCTTTCCATTCGCCAGCAGAGTGGTGAGGAGGTCGAGAATTGCTGTGAATCGCTTCGCAATCGGCGACTGCATATCGAAGTCCAGATGCTTGTAGTAAAACGTGTCGATTGCGTCCTTATTGGTATCGCACAGCTTCTCTCCGTTTGGTTCGTGGCGTGTCAAATAAAGCATTGCCATTTGCGCGGCGAGCTGACGGTAGTCGCCACGATTAGTCGTCTTCGCCTTCATCACAACTTTGAAAAACTCGTGACCTGGATACTTTGGAAGTTGAGGCTTACCACCGGTCTTCAGAATGAATTCCGTGAAGTGACCCGGCCACGCATCACGCTTCTCCTGGGAGTTGAGGGGCATCCCACCTTGAAGCCGGATGAATAGGTCGCGGGCCTCGTTTGATACATCGGTTTCGATCATTACAACGGAGAGCCGTGTATCCAGTAATTGCCGCTGTAATTCGGACGATAGTTCCTCGAATTTCTTTCCTCCCCATTCACACTGAGCGTCCTTGATAAAGCTGGGAAAGCGCGCCTCAGTATCATCCGCGACGGGATCGAATAGCTTGAAGTCTCCCTCCGTGTAGAGATTGAGGGCATTGATTCGCTGCTGGCCGTCGATTACTTCCCAACAATGTCGCGTATATCCCGCCACTTCCCGTTTTATGTAGTGGAGATATATGAGTGGGATCGGGTATCCGCGAAGTACAGAGTCAATCAGCCGTTTTCGCATTGGCAGCGTCCAAACATCCCCGCGCTGATACTCGGGATTTGCGGCTAGCATTCCTTCCTTGCGAAGGGCCAGCAATTCCCGCACTGTTTTGGTTTCGGGTTTATGTTCCACGGGGTACTACCATCGACGGAGGAATGCACTGGGATCGGGCCTAGGATACCATTTCAGGAGGGGACTTTCAACACATGCGGAAAATCGTCTCCCTTGGCTATACCAAAGAAGGTCGCCGTAGAATTCTCGACCATGAGGGGCGGGGTCGTTCGTAGGTTCCCCGTCATTTCCCCGGGAGAAATAAGACGGGCACGCTTGGTTCTGACCGCTCGTGCTTCCCGCCGCAAGAAATGTAGGCCGCCATTCCGTGGCGAGCCATCAGAGCGGACGTTGATTGGGCAAAGGAATCAGTTGCCAATTCCCGCTCAACTCTGCTGGCTCGCGAGAGGACTCGCGGCCTACTTTGTGTCGCCCCGATCACTGGTCGACATCGAAGTGATGGCACTTTTGGACTCTCGTCGCCGACGCGCTTTAGGAGGCGAATTGGCCGTAAAGCGAAGCGGGGACAGGGTTTCTGGAAGCATGACTGCCGGCGTGCCGCTGGACGGTCTGCCAGGTGCAACAGGAGTTCCATGACGATGGCGAGACCCAGTCTTCGTCAGCCCAACGTGTGGGCCTAACAATTTGGGCCAGGGAAAATAGGGGGACGGAACATGCGCTGGATTCTTCATGCATTCGTGGCTGCGGTCATTGGAGTTGGCTTCCTCACACTCGTCCCCTCG
>JBKJNY010000030.1:0-3722 GCA_046593355.1 Pirellulaceae bacterium
AATTTGAAGGAGTTTGCCTTGGCTCAAAACGTGTATGAAAACCTGGTGATTCTGGACTCCAACAAGTACGCCCAGAATCCGGCCGATATGGGGGCCCAAATCCCCAACCTCGTCAGCAAGTTCGGCGGCGAAGTCCTCGTCAGCCGCCTGTGGAACGAGCAGAAGCTGGCGTATCCCATTGATGGCCATAAGAAAGGAACCTACTGGCTCACCTATTTCCGGATGGACAGCCAGAAGTTGGTGGAGTTTGGCCGGGAAATCCGGATCAACGAAACCATCGTGCGGGACATGACCCTCAAGGTGGACCCCCGCCTGGTGGAAGCCCTGGTCGAACACGCCAAGGGTGGCGGCAAAAGCCGGGCGGCGGAAGTAGCCATCCCCGACGTGAACAAGCCCGAAGTGCCAGATTTCGTCGAAGAGCCGCTGGAACTGGGGAATTAGGTTTCATACCCCCTCCCCTTGGGAGAGGGCCGGGGTGAGGGTCTATCGCCTTCCGGGGAAAATTTTTCAGCCCGGCAACTTGTAACCAGGAAATTGATTTGATAAGCTGTACAGGAGTGGTGACTTTTGTTCACTGAAATCCCTGTATTTTGCCGAGGACAAAACTATGGCTGCCAGCTTTAACCGTGTGATCCTGATCGGAAACCTGACCCGCGACGTGGAGCTGCGCTACACCGGCAGCAAGATGGCAGTGACCGACATCGGCCTGGCGGTCAACCACAAATCGAAGAATCAGCAAGGGGAATGGATTGACGAAGTGACCTTCGTCGACATCACCCTCTGGGACCGAACTGCGGAAATCGCGGCCGAATACCTCACCAAGGGTTCCCACGTCTTGATTGAAGGACGGCTGAAGTTGGATACCTGGGAAAAGGACGGCAAAAAGAACTACAAACTGCGGGTCGTCGGCGAGCGAATGCAGATGCTCGGCACCAAGGGCGGAGGCGGAGGCGGCGATCGCTCGCAAAGTGGCGGAGGCAACTTCGACGAAAATGAATACGGCGGCGGCGGCGAGCACGAATCATCCGGCCCGCCCGCTCCCCGAGCCAGCGCCCCCGCCCGCGCCCCGCAGGCCACCCAGCCACCCCCGGATGAAATACCGTTTTAAGCAGGTGGGGTAGGCTTCCAGCCTGCCCAAAAAGACAATACTAACCCTACGCGCGAGGCGAGGGACCGCAACACTCACCCGAAGCGCAAGCCAGGGATCAGGAATCCAGCCATGTCTAGCAAATCCAAACACAACCACTTCCAAGCTCTCCCCAAGGGTCCGACCGGGGGAGTGCAACTGCTCCTCATCCAGTCGGTCGACCATCTCGGCAAGCAAGGGGACGTGGTGCAGGTGAAGCGGGGCTTCGCTCTCAACTACCTGCTGCCGCAGGGGTTGGCCACCGTCGCCAACGACCACCATCGCCGGATGGTGGAAAAGCACCGCAGCAAATTGCAGGAAATCGAAAAGTCCCGCCTCAAGACGCTCCGCGAGCTGTCCGAGGCGATCACCAAACAGAGCATCACCATCGAGGCCAACGCCAACGACGAAGGGCACCTGTATGGCAGCGTCGGGTCCAGCGAAATCATCTCCGCCCTCAAGGCCGCCCACTTCAACATCACCAGCGACCAGGTGCGGCTGGAAGGCCCGCTCAAGGAACTCGGCCTGTATACGGTCAAGATCCACCTCCACGCCGATATCAACGCCGAGCTGAAGGTCTGGGTCGTCCCCACCATCGTCACCGATGCCCCGGCCGAGAAGAAAGTAGCGGAGGTCAAGCCGGAGAAGGCTGCCGGCAAGGAGAAGGCGGCGGCGGAGAAAAAGTAGCTTTCGCTGTTTTCCACCGACAGGTTTTCAACGAGCCAACAACCAAGCCCGCGAAACTAATCGCGGGCTTTTTCTTGCCTTTACAGAAACCGATGGAATTCTCGGTTCTTATGGCAAGAAGATGGTTGGCAAGAAAATAGAACCGGGAGTTTCGAGCGGGCCGCGCAGATTCAATTCCTCATTTTCTTGCCGAACATTTTCTTGCCACCAAAGTATCGCTGGTTCCCACGGCTATAATCGGCAATAGCTGCCTGGTGCTGATTGCTTCACTTCACGGAAGGAACCTCCATGTCCACCACGACCACTCGCCGCACGGATGGCAAGCGTCCGCTTTTGCCCACCACGGATATTCTCGACCGCCAGCCACCGTTTGATTTGCAGGCGGAGATTGGCGTGCTGGGGAGCATCGTGTTGCTGCCCGACGTGCTTGATGACGTCGTGATGATTGTCAAGTCCATCGATTTCTACGACGACGCCCACCAGAAGCTCTTTCGCCACATGTGCGAATTGCATGAGTCGGGCAAGAAGATGGATATCAATCTGCTTACCGACCGCCTCAAAGCGGCCGGCGATTATGAATCGGTCGGCGGGGCTGCGTACCTGAGCAAAATCATCAACTCGGTACCCAACGCCGCCCACGCCACGTACTACGCCGACATCGTCCGCGAGAAGGCCACGCTCCGTTCGCTGATCACCGTCAGCACGGAAATCCTCCGCGATTCCTACGACGAGACCCAGGAGGCCAAGCACCTGCTCGGCCAGGCCGAGCAGAAGATTTTTTCCATCCTCGACAGCCGTTCCGATAGCGCGGTGCAAACGATCAAGGACGTGCTGCACACGGCCATCGACCGCCTGGAAGCCCGGCTGGAAGGGCGGCACACCACCGGCGGCGTGGACACCGGCTATACGGACCTGGACAACCAAACCTCGGGCTTGCACAACAGCGAGCTGATCATCCTGGCCGCCCGCCCCAGCATGGGCAAAACGGCCTTCGCCATGAACATCGCCGAGAACGTCGTGCTACAGCAGCGCAAACCGGTGCTGTTTGTCAGCCTGGAAATGTCCGCGATTGAGCTGGCGGACCGGCTGCTTTGCTCAGTTGCCAAAGTGAACGGCCACCGGATGCGGAACGGCTCCATCTCCCAGGACGACCGGCTGCGACTCGTTGAGAAAGCCTCCGTTCTGTCCGAGACGCCGCTCTACGTGGACGATTCGCCGTCCCGCACGGTCACCGAAATCGCCGCCGCGGCCCGCCGCATCAAGCGCCGCCAGGGGGAACTCGGCCTGGTCGTCGTCGACTACCTGCAGCTCATCGAGCCGGACAACCCCAAGGATCCGCGGCAGGAGCAGGTGGCCAAAATCGCCCGCCGACTCAAGATCCTTTCCCGCGAGTTGAAGGTGCCGGTCCTCTGCCTGGCACAGCTCAATCGGCAAACCGAGATGGGTAAGGAAAACATCCCGCGGCTGAGCCACTTGCGCGAATCGGGGGCCATTGAACAGGACGCCGACGTGGTGATGTTCGTCCACCGCGAGGAATACTACCGCCACGGCGACGACAAGAAGGAGCACGAAGGCAAGGCCCAGATTATCGTGGCCAAGCAGCGCAACGGCCCCGTCGGCGACATCAATCTGCTCTGGTTCAAGGAATTCACCCGCTTCGAAACGGCTGCCCCCGAGCGGCACAGTGAATTTGTCGACTACAACGGACAATCGCAGCGGTTCCCGTAAGGCCATGAATGAAGTCATCGCGTTCAACAGCCCCCATCCTTGCTCCTATCTGCCGGAGCGGACGGCCCTGCTGCCGTTGCGGTTCCAGCGGGTGCAGGTGACGGCAGAGGAGTTCGATGATTGCCTGGCTGCCGGTGATCGCCGGACGGGGCGGTTTCTGTATCGCACCGCTTGCCCGCAG
>JBKJNY010000115.1:0-6526 GCA_046593355.1 Pirellulaceae bacterium
GTCTTCAACCAGAACCTGTTGGACAAGCATTCCAACATGGACCTGTGGGAAGAGGTTCTGGGACAGTTTCCGAAGACCGAACCTTCGGCCTTCCCGGCGAAGTCCAAATAGGGGCGGCCAAGAAACGACAAGAGGCACCCACAAGTGGGTGCCTCTTGACGACGAATACCCAAAGTCGGCAGACTGCTAACCGCGTTTCTTTCCTCCAGGCAGCTCGTCGTCCATCCTTTGGGCCTCCACAATCGACCGCGTGGCGTCGACGAACAGCCAGCAGGCAGCGCCGAGGGCCAGGGCGACGGCAACGCCGTCGAAGACGGGACGCCAGCATTCGATCGGGGTGAGCTTGGCGGCTTCGCGGGCGGTTACGACGCGGCCGACGAGGTAGGTCATGGTGAAGACGCCCAGGCCCCCCATGGAGTTCATCAGGCCCCACATCGAGGCCCCGTGCTTGCCGCTGATTTCGGCCACGACGGTCCACCAGATGGGGATGGCGATTTGCATCAGGAACAGGGCGGCGGCGTAGCAGAACGTGGCCGCCAGGGCGTGCTCGCAGTACCGCCCAGCCCACACAGCCGCGGCTGAGGCCAGGAGGGTGCCGCCGCCGCAGATGCGGCGGGACCATTTGCGGTCGTGCAGGTTGCGAAGGATCCAGTCGGAGACAAAACCGCCGAGCAGGCAGCCGACCGCCCCGCCGAAGATGACGATGCTGGTCAGCCAGGCCGCATGGTTGGCTGTCAGCTCAAGGCTCCTGAGGTAGGTTGGATACCACTGAAAGAGTATATAAAACAGCGTGGCCGAGACCATCTGAATCGAGCCGAGCAGCCAGACGTTGGGGCTGGCGAGGACGATTCCCCAGGGGATGGGCTCGTGGGCGTGCTCGCCGGTGGGGGGCGCGCCGATGTGGGCCCGCTCGGCATCGCCCGCGGCGGGATGCTCGGCCGGATTGTCGCGGAACCACCAGTAAAAGACCGCAGCCCACACGATGCCGACCAGGCCGAAGATGCCAAAGGTCCACCGCCAACCGACCACCGCAATGAGATAGGCGGCAATCGGCGGCGCGAGGGCCCCGCCGACCAGGGAGGTGGTGGAGATGGAGGCGCGGGCCATGCCGCGCTCGGCGGCGGGGAACCAGCGTGTGACCACGCGGGCGACGTTGGGGAACGCACCGGCTTCTCCCGCCCCGAACAGGAAGCGGATGATAATGAGGGACCAGAGCCCGAACGCCAGCCCGGTGAGGGCCGTGAAGATGGACCACCAGATGACCACGCGGGCAATGATGCCGCGGGAGCCAAAGCGGTCCCCCAGACTCCCCGTCCAGACTTCAAAGATGCAGTACGCGATGATAAAGGCGTTGAGCACCCAGCTAAACTGCTCCTTCGACAGGTTCAAACTGTCCTTGGCGCAGATGTCCTCCATCGCCTGGCCGATGCAGACCCGGTCGATGTAGAGGACGAACGCCAGCGAGCAGAGAAAGGCGAGGACGCCGAGGCGGGCGTAGGTGGGGCGAGACTCGGGAAGCTTGAGTTCTTCCTGGGGGGGCTCGTACGGGTTTTGCATCAAGGCCCCTTTGGTGATTGGCGGCTGGCGGGGGGAGTGTGGTATTCTGGCCGTTTGGTTGGTCCACAGTATAGCTGCTTCGTCGGCGGGTTTTGGCACACGCCCACGCAAAGCCGTGGGCGTGCCACCCGATTCCCTAGACCCGAGACCCCATCCCATGCTCATCACCGCGGTTGATACCTTCATCATCGACGTTCCCCAGAAGCCGCCGGTCGCGCCGTATCAATCGCGGTATGTGGCGACTTCCCGGACCGGGGCGCTGCTGGTGCGGCTGGAAACGGAGAAGGGGTTGGTTGGTTGGGGGGAAGCTCCGCAACTCATGGCGTTTCATAATCGGACGCCTTATACGGGGCGGGAGGCGGCTGAGATGCGGCCGCTGCTCATCGGCCGAGATGCGACGGCGATTGAATCCCTATATGCCGACAGACTGTTCACTGACCCGTATCTGCAAAGCGCCGTGGAGATGGCCTGCTGGGATCTTCTCGGCAAGCTCTGCGGCCAGCCGCTGTACCGCTTGCTGGGCGGAATGGTGCGAGAGCAAGTGGCGGTCGCATGCTGCATGGGGATTCAGACGCCGGAGAAGGCGGCGGAGTTTGCCCGCGGATATGTCGCCGCCGGCTTTGGGACGCTGAAGATGAAGGGAGGCCGGCGGGCTGAAGAGGATTTGGGCATGGTGCGGGCGATCCGTGATGCCGTGGGAGACAAGTTAAAACTTCGAGTCGATCCGAATACTGGCTATTCCCCGGAGGCCGCGTTGCAACTGGCTCGCGACTTCGAGCCGTATGAGCTGGAGTACTTTGAGCAGCCGATGCCGGATGACTTGATTGACGAATCCGCGCGGCTGCGGAAGTTGACCAAGACTCCGCTGGGGCTGAATGAATCGGTGACCACGCTCGCCAGCGTGCAAGAGATACTTTGCAAGCAGGCAGCGGATGTGCTGCTCCCCGATACTTATCAGTGCGGCGGTTTGTGGGCCTGCAAGCTGATCGGCAATTGGGCGGCTGCGGCGGGGGTGACGTGCGTGTTCCACTGCGCCCACGACTTCGGCCTGAAGACGGCAGCGATGCTGCATGTGGTGGCGTCGAGCCCGAACTTTCCGCTGGCCAATGATTGCACGTATTACGGCCTGGAGGACGACATCATCACGGAGCCGTTTGTGATCGAAGGGGGTTGCATCGCGGTGCCACACGGGCCGGGATTGGGGGTGACGGTGGATGAGAAGAAGCTGAAGAAGTATCTGGTGGGGTCCAGTTTGTAAGCAATCGTTCGTAGGCGGACGACGGTGATCCTTGGTAAACTGGTCCTATGCGATTGACGTTTCGGGCGCAAATTCGGGTGATGTTTTTTCTGCTGCTGACTGCTGCGCTGCCGGCAATGCTCCGCGCGGAAGGCGCTTCGGCTGAGGACCAAGAGTTCTTCGAGAAGCGAATTCGTCCCATCCTGGCGGAACATTGCTTTGAATGTCATTCCGCCAAGAACCCGCTAAAAGGGGGATTGAGACTCGACAGCGAGGGCGGGCTGCTGGCCGGTGGCGACAGCGGAGCGGCCGTGATTCCGAGCGAGCCGGACAAGAGCCGACTGGTGCTGGCAGTGGGATACGAATCGGAAGAGTTGCAGATGCCCCCGGCGGGAAAGCTGCCTGCGGAGAAGGTGGCTGATCTGCGAGAGTGGGTGCGGCGGGGAGCTTTTTTTCCCAAGTCCGATGGTATGGCGGTCGCCAAGCGGGTCATCAATCTGGAAGAGGGACGCAAGCATTGGGCTTTCCAGCCGGTGAACGTCCTGCCGTTGCCGGACGTGACAGAAACAAGGAATTTGAACTGGCCGCGCCAGCGGATCGATCGATTTATTCTGGCCGCGCAATCCCAGCAGGGTTTGCAACCTTCGCCCACTGCTTCCAAGGCAGTCCTGCTGCGGCGGCTGAAGTTCGATCTGCTCGGCCTGCCGCCAACGCCGGAAGAGACTCGCGATTTTACTGCCGACACATCCCCCGATGCTATCGAGCGGCTGGCGGATCGCTATCTGGCTTCGCCCCGTTACGGAGAGCGCTGGGGCCGGCACTGGCTGGACCTAGCTCGCTATTGCGACATTCCCGAATCGTGGCGCGAAGGGCAGGCTCGGGCCTGGCTCTATCGGGACTGGGTCGTGCAGGCCGTCAACGGTGATCTGCCGTACGACGATTTTGTCCGCAAGCAGCTCGCGGCGGATTTGCTCCCCGGTTTTGAGCCGCGGGAATCGGCGGCCCTCGGTTTTCTCGGCCTCAGCCCGACCTACTGGAAAGAGCTGAAGCTGGATCAGAACGTCATCAAGCAGGTGGTCGCCGAGGAATGGGAAGAGCGGATTGACGCGATCGGCGGCACGTTTCTCGGCCTGACCGTGGCGTGTGCCCGCTGCCACGACCACAAGTTTGATCCCGTCACGACGCAAGACTATTATGCGCTCGCTGGCGTGCTGGCCAGCATTCGGCTGGAGGACCGGCCAATCATCGCGGCGGACCTGGCCGCGGTCGCGCAGAAGGGGCACGACCGGGTGAAGGAACTGGAAGGGGAAATCAAAAAGCTCAAAGACCAGAAGCCGCCGCCGGAGGGATTGGCGGAGAAGGTGAAGGCGCTGGAGGAGCAAATTGCGGAGGTGAAACGAACCACGCCGAACTATGAAACGCCGCTGGCCTATAGCGTGTTCGAGGCCAGCCTGCATGTGCTGCCGGACGGGCCTTCCCGCACGAAGATTGAATACAAGCCGGACCAGCCGCAGGATGTTTGCGTGCAAATCCGCGGCAATGCGGCCAATATCGGAACCGCAGTGCCGCGGCGATTCCTGGCGGTGCTGGCGAAAGATGCCAGCGGAACTTTCCAGCACGGTAGCGGCCGCCGCGAATTTGCGGAGGCAATTGTCACCGATGCCGGTCCGCTGGCGGCGCGGGTCTTCGTGAATCGCGTCTGGAAGCAGCATTTCGGCCGCGGAATGGTGAACACGCCGAGCAATTTCGGGACGCAGGGAGAGCAGCCTTCGCATCCTGAGCTGCTTGATGATTTGGCAGCGCGATTCATCGAGCACGGCTGGTCGCTGAAGTGGCTGCATCGGCAGATTGTCCTGTCGGCGACGTGGCAGCAAGTCAGCAGCCGAGATGAAGCGACGGCGAAGGATCCGGAGAATGTTTATCTGTCTCGCATGTCCGTCCGCCGGCTGGACGTGGAGGCCTGGCGGGACGCGATGCTTTTCGCAACCGGTGAGCTGGATGAAGCAATGGGCGGAGCGGCTCAGGAACTTTCGGAGTTGGGGAACCGCCGCCGCACGCTCTACGGCACCGTCAAACGGCGCGAGCTCTCGGACCTGCTGCGGTTGCACGACTTTCCCGATCCGGTCGTTTCAAGCGGCTCGCGTGTGCCGACCACTTCGCCATTGCAACAGCTTTTTGTCCTCAACAGCCCTTACATCCGAAAGAGGAGCGAGGCCCTGATAGCTCGCTTGCAAGCGGAAGCCGGGAACGATTCTTCCGCCCGCATTCGCTTTGCCTACCAGGTGCTGCTGGAGCGCGAGCCGACCGCGGAAGAACTGGCTTTGGCGATGGAGTTTGTGTCCAGTACTGCTGCGGACGGCGCGACTGCCGAGACTCTTTGGCGAGAATATGCCCAGGTGCTGCTGGCGAGTAATGAACTGCTGTTTGTAGACTAGCGTAGGCCGTCTCTCCGAGACGGTCGGGAATAAGCGTTGGAGCTGGTGACGGACGTTTCACTAAAACACTTTTCACGAGAGGCTACGTCCACTCCCGGCACGTCACGGAGTGACGGCCTACTAATATGCCGAAGTTCATCGATAGCTCCAATGAACCCGCTTGCTCGCGCCGCCAGCTTTTGCAAACAATCGGCGGCGGACTCGGTCTGTGCGGTCTTGCCCAACTTCTGGCGGCCGAAGGCGCGCTCGCCAACGACGCAGCGAAATCCCCGGCAGCAAAATATCAGCCTCATTTTCAGCCGCGGGCCAAGCGAATCATTCAGCTTTTCATGAATGGCGGGCCGTTTCAGGCCGACTTCTTCGATCCCAAGCCGGCGCTCAACCAGTTCGCGGGGCAGCGGCCGAAGGAAGTCAATTTCCGCACGGAAAACGCCACCGGGGGCTGCATGGCGGTGCCGTACAAATTTGAGCCCCGCGGCCAGTGCGGCCTGCCGGTCAGCGAGCTGCTGCCGCACACGGCCAAGCACATCGACGACCTGTGCATCATCCGCTCCATGCACACCGACAATCCCAACCACGGCCCGGCCCTGTTCCTGATGAACAACGGCACCATCACGCCGACTCGCCCTAGCCTCGGCTCGTGGATGTTGTACGGGCTGGGGAGCGAGACGGAGGATTTGCCGGGTTATGTCGTGCTATGTCCGGGGCGCCCCGTGCGATTTTCAGAGCTTTGGTCGAGCGGCTTTCTGCCCGGAGAGTTCCAGGGGACGTACATCAACCATTCGGACCTGGATGTCCGAAAGATGCTGCCGAACATCCAAAATGGCGACCTCACCCCTGCTCAGCAGCGGCGGCAGCTCGACCTGCTCAAGAAGCTCAACACGCAGCATCTGGCAAATCATGCCGGCGAATCCGCCCTCGAGACCCGCATCCGCTCGATGGAAACCGCTTTCAACATGCAATTCGCCGCAACGGAGGCATTCGACATCGCCCGCGAGCCCGCCCGCGTCCGCGAGGAATACGGAACCTCGCACTTCGCCAATTCCTGCCTCCTGGCCCGCCGCCTGGTGGAGCGGGGCGTGCGGCTGGTGCAGGTGTATTACGGCAACGGCCAACCGTGGGACACGCACTCAGGCCACGACAAGACGACGCGGACCCTTGCAGCCGACATCGACCGCCCCACAGCCGCCCTGCTCACCGACCTCAAGAGCCGCGGCTTGCTGGAGGACACGCTGGTCATCTGGGGCGGGGAATTCGGCCGCACGAGCACGTCCGAAGGGGGCGACGGCCGCGACCA
>JBKJNY010000230.1:0-22806 GCA_046593355.1 Pirellulaceae bacterium
TGTGCCCGACACCAACCCGAAGCGTTAGCGAGGAAAAACGACGTAAGCCATGGGCTCTTCCTCGCTTACGCTTCGGGTTAGTTTCGTCGAACACGATGCAGGTTGAAACACTGAGTAGCCCTCTCCGCGATTGAGTTGAATTTGACGAATCTAGCTATTCCGTGAGAGTGACCAAATGGCGTTCACGCTAACGGCAATTGCGCGGCTTACTGAGGGTGCTCATAGCCACCCAATATCCGTGCAACAGCAGCCGGGATGTTGGCGAGGGGGACTTCGGCGGAGGTTTTGCTGGCGAGGTCTTTGACCTGGCAGGTGCCGGCGGCGAGTTCACGTTCGCCGGCGATGAGGGCGATGCGGAAGCCGCGGCGGTCGGCGTATTGAAGCTGCTGGCCGATTTTTTTGGGCTCGGGGAAGAGCTCCGCGCCGATCCCGGCGGCGCGGACTGCCTGAGCGATTTTCAAATAGGCGGGGAGCTGGTCTTTGTCGAAATACACGACCAGGACGGGGGCGGGGGTGCGGACTTTTTCAATCAGGCCCAGCTCTTCGAGCGCCGCCAGTAGCCGGTCGAGGCCGAGGGACGCGCCGATGCCGGGGAGCTCCTGCTTGGTGAACAGGCTGGCCAGGTTGTCGTACCGGCCGCCAGAGCAGATGCTGCCGATGGTGGGGAGGTCGGTGAGAAAGGTTTCAAAGACCGCGCCGGTGTAATAGTCCAGGCCGCGGGCGATGGAGACATCGACTTGCAACGCATCCGCCGGCACTCCGCCCGCCTGTGCGCCGCTGAGAATCTCCCGCAGCCGCTGCACCCCTTCTTCACCGGTCGGGTTGCCGGCGACGAGTTTTTCCACTTGGGAGAGCACTTCATCGTTGGTGCCGCTGAGTTCCGCCAGACTGAGAACCTGCTGGGCCTGTTCCGCCGTCGTTCCCGCGGTGGCGGCCATCTCTTCGGAGACTTTTTCGCGGCCGATTTTGCCGAGCTTGTCGAGCGAGCGGAGGATGGGGACGCTCTTCTCCGCGAGGCCCAGCTTGGCGAGCAGGCCGCTGAGGACCATGCGGTTATTGACCCGAATGGTGAACTTGAGACCCTTGCTTCCGACAGCAGTGTCCGGCACGCCGCCAAACGACTTGCCGATGGCAGTCAGCAGCTCGTGGATGACGAGGGCTGTCTCGACGTCGGCAGCGACGTGCTTGGTGCCGATGGTGTCGAAGTCGCACTGCATGAACTCGCGATAGCGGCCCCGCTGGGCCCGTTCGCCTCGCCAGACGGTGGCGATGTGATACCGCTTGAACGGCAGTCCGAGCTCATTCGCGTGCTGGGCCACGAAGCGGGCCAGCGGCACCGTGAGGTCAAACCGCATCCCGACCATTCGCCCACCTTGGTCGGCAAAGTGGTACATCTGCCGGTCGGTCTCTTCGCTCCCCTTGCCGGTCAGGATTTCCAGATATTCCAGGGCCGGCGTATCAATCGGCGAGAACCCGAAGCTCCGATAAACCCTCTGCGCAGTCGCAATCAGCCGCTCGCGGGGAATCATGGCCTCGGGGAGGTAGTCGCGGAAGCCGCTGAGAGTGCGGGGGTCGATCATGGGGCATCGCGGATGGGGGGAGATTTGAACAGAAGGTAACGGAGGGAACGAAGGGGGAGAAGAGGAAGAGAGCGGGAGAGGAAGTGAGGTTCATCCCAACTTCCGCTGCTACGTCACCACAGGTGCCCGTTCCGCTGCCATGAAGTTGCAGGCTTTATGGCTGCCGTCGCAGAACGGTTTGATCTTCGATTGGCCGCAGCGACAGAGGGCGACGGCGGGCTTGTCGGCGGGGAGGTTGAACGGGGTGCCCGCGGCGTCGATGACGGTGATGGGGCCTTGGACGAGCAGCGGGCCGTTATCGCGGATAGTGATGGTGGTGGGCATGGGGATTCCTTTGTAGTCCGCTCACTCCGTGAGCGCGGTATTCCAGGGACTCGGGCCTGCACACGGAGTGTGCAGGCTACTAATTCAAGTCATGCGGGCTCGCACCCACATCAACGATGCTGCACGCCTGAATGACGTTCAGCCCTTTTTCGCGGGCGGCAGTCACCAAATCCTCGCTGTCGCTGCCGGGGTTCAGCCACAGCTCGTCGCAGCCGCGGGCGGTGATTTCAGGGAGCACGGCCATTCCCACGTGCGGCGGCAGATAGACGCTGATTCGGTCGAGCTGGCCCGGCGGGACTTCGGCCAGCGACTTATAGGCCGTCAGCCCTTCAATCATGTCGGCTTTGGGGTTCACGGGATAAACCGTATACCCCTGTTGCTGATGGGCCCTGACGGACTTGTTGCCGAACTTGCTGCGGTCGGCGGAAGCGCCGAGGATGGCGACGGTGGGCATGGAATGACTCAAATCTGCCAAGTGATTGGGAACCCCTGTAGGCTGATGCTCCCAGGCTTTCCTGTCAATATGCGGGTCCAGCGCGGCCGTGTCAGCGGCTCGTTCCCCGCCTCGACACACCCTACAATGTGGACATGGAAAAATTCCACTCCACCACCATTCTCACCGTCCGCCACGGCGGCAAAGTGGCCATCGGCGGCGACGGCCAGGTGACGCTCGGCACGGCCATCATGAAGGCGGACGCCATGAAAATCCGCCGGCTCAAGGAGGGAAGCGTGCTCTGTGGGTTCGCCGGCAGCAGTGCGGATGCTTTCGCCTTGTTGGAGCGGTTTGAGGCCAAGCTGAAGGACTTTCCGGGCAATGTGCCGCGGGCGGCGACGGAGCTGGCGAAGGAGTGGCGGACCGACCGGGCTTTGCGGCGGCTGGAGGCGCTGATGATTGTGGCCGATGCGAAAAACTCGCTGCTGGTCAGCGGCACCGGCGACGTTATTCAGCCGACCGACGGCATTATCGGCATCGGCTCCGGCGGGAATTACGCCGTGGCCGCGGCTCGGGCTTTGCGAGCCCATTCGCAGCTCACGGCGAGCGAGATTGTCCGCGAGGCCCTCTTGATTGCCGCCGACATCGACATTTACACCAACAAGAACATCGTCGTGGAGGAACTTCCGTGCGGAAGCTGAAAGGTGCCGGCCCAGCCGCGATTGAGCCGCGGGATTTGACGCCGCGGGAAATCGTGGCGGAGCTGGACCGCTACATCGTGGGCCAGAACGACGCCAAACGGGCGGTGGCCATCGCCATCCGCAATCGCTGGCGGCGGCAGCACTTGCCCGAAGAGCTGCGGCAAGAGGTTTCTCCCAAGAACATCCTGATGATTGGCCCCACGGGCGTGGGCAAGACGGAAATCGCCCGCCGCCTCGCCAAGTTGACAGGGGCACCGTTCATCAAAGTGGAGGCGACCAAGTACACGGAGGTCGGCTACTACGGCCGCGACGTGGAAAGCATGGTCCGCGAGCTGGTCGAGAACGCCATCGGCATCGTCAAGGCCGCCGAGCGGGCCAAAGTCGAGACCGAAGCCAACAAACGGGTGGAGGAGCGGCTGCTCGACATGCTGCTGAAGGCGAAGGGGAGCGAGGCTCAAGAAGACGAGGAGTTTGCCCGCGACCGCGAGAAGATGCGGGAAATGCTGCGGGCGGAATTGCTGGAAGACGAAAAGGTCGAACTGACCGTCGAGCATAAGGCCACGCCGGTGCTGGTCGGCGGCATGGGCATGGAGGGAATGGATTTCGGCATTCAGGATCTGCTCGACAAGCTGCCGCTCCCCAAGCACACTACTCGCCGCGAGTTGACCGTCGCCGAGGCCCGCCAAGTTCTCTTTGAGCAAGAGTGTGAATCGCTTCTCGACCCCGACAAGGTCAACGCCGCCGCCGTGGAACTCGCCGAAAATGTCGGCATCATCTTTATCGACGAGCTGGACAAAATTGTGGCCAGCGATTCCCGCGGAGCCGACGTTTCCCGCCAAGGGGTGCAGCGCGATTTGCTTCCCATTGTGGAAGGGACGCACATCCAGTCCCGCTACGGCCAGATTCGCACCGAGCATATTCTGTTCATCGCCGCCGGCGCATTCCACAACGCCAAGCCCAGCGACCTGATGCCCGAATTGCAAGGCCGCTTCCCCATCCGCGTGGAGCTGCAGGATCTGACTAAAAACGACTTCGTCCGCATTCTCAAAGAGCCGCAAAACTCGCTGACGCGGCAGTATTCGGCGCTGCTCAAAACGGAGGAGGTGGAACTGGAATTCGCCGACGACGCAATCGACTCCCTGGCGGAATTTGCCTACCGAGTCAATCAAACGACTCAGAATATCGGCGCTCGGCGGCTGTACACGATTTTAGAAAGACTGCTCGAGGACTTAAGTTTTGAATCGCCCCACAAGCAGATGGGAAAGGTAACAATCACAGCTGAGTACGTGCAGGATAAGCTCAAGACGATTGCCGAGGATGATGACCTGAGCCGGTATATTCTGTAATAATTACCCGGCAACTCAATGCGGGAAGCAGAATGATGGAAGCAAAATGATAAATCCAGAATTGGTTTCAGTCCCTTCTTCATAATTCTGACGACATGATTCTGCAAATTCCCGTCCTTCCATGATGCGTTCAATCGCCTACCTCCTGTTCTTTGGATTCCTGGTGCGTGCGGGGTTAGCCGCAGAACAGGTGCGTCCCAATATCATTTTCATCCTGGCTGACGACCTGGGTTACGGCGACGTCGGTTGCTATGGTCAAAAGCGGATTCAGACCCCGAACATCGACCGCCTGGCAAAGGAGGGGATGCGGTTTACCGATTTTTACGCCGGTTCCACCGTCTGCGCGCCCTCCCGCTGCGTGCTGATGACCGGCTATCACACGGGGCACTGCTTGATTCGAGGCAATGCCAAGGACAACCTGCGGCCGGAGGATGTGACGCTGGCCGAGGTGCTGAAGAGTGCGGGCTACACGACGGCGCTGTACGGCAAATGGGGGCTGGGGCACGAAGGCTCCACCGGCGTGCCCACGAAGCAAGGCTTCGACCATTTCTTCGGCTATCTCGACCAGCATCATGCCCATAACTATTACCCGGCGTTCTTGATGAACCGAGAAGTTCGAGTTCCGTTGCGGAATGAAGTTCCGCCGGGAGCGACGGAATTCGGGAGCGGCGTGGCGACGAAGAAGATTGATTACAGCCACGACCTGATTGCCGAGGAGGCACTGCGGTTCCTCGGCTCCCAAAAATCAACCGTCGGGCCGTTCTTTATGTACCTTGCCTTCACCACTCCACATGCCAACAACGAGGCCGGGAAGGCGGGCATGGAAGTGCCGGACTATGGCCTCTATGCCCAAACCAACTGGCCGCAGCCACAGCAGGGGCACGCGGCGATGATTACGCGCATGGACGCGGACATCGGCCGCATCCTTGCCAAACTGAAGGAGCAAGGCGAGGACGAAACGACCCTCATCCTTTTCTCCTCCGACAATGGCCCGCACCGCGAAGGAGGGGCCGACCCCGACTTCAATGACTCCAACGGTCCGCTTCAAGGGACCAAGCGCGACCTCACCGACGGCGGCATTCGCGTACCTTTCATCGCCCGCTGGCCCGGAAAAATCGCCGCTGGCAGCACCGCGAACTTCGTCGGCGGCTTTCAGGACATCCTGCCGACGCTGGCGGAATTGACCGGAGCTACAGAGCAAGTTCCCAAAGACATCGACGGACTGTCCATCCTGCCAACAATTCTCTCCCAGCCGGAGAAGCAGAAACAGCACGACTATCTTTACTGGGCCTTCTACGAAGGAAACCACGCCGGCCAGGCGATCCGGATGGGCAACTACAAAGCCATCCAACAGTCGCTGGCTAGCGAAGTGCGTCTGTATGATGTGTCGCGCGACATTGGGGAAATGAAGAACCTGGCCGTTGAGAAGCCTGACTTGGTGGCGAAGGCGAAGGACGCGATGGCGAAGGCAAACCGGCCGAGCGAGAAGTGGAAGTTCCCTCTTCCGAAGACGAAATAGTAATCAAGGTGCGATATGACGAGGCGATTCTTGCTGGTTGTAAGCGCATTGTTTCTGGCTCTGAGCGCAAGCCACCATTCATCTTCCGCTGCCGAGCGTCCCAATTTCCTCGTCATCCTCTGCGATGACCTCGGCTATGGGGATCTTGGCTGTTTCGGGCATAAGAGCATCAAGACGCCGCACCTCGACATGCTGGCGAGCCAGGGGATTCGCTTGACCGATTGCTACTCGGCTGCGCCGGTCTGTTCGGCGTCGCGTGCAGGGCTGATGACCGGGCGGACGCCGAGCCGCGTGGGGGTTTATGACTGGATCCCGCCAGGGCACGTGATGCATTTGCGGAAAGAGGAAGTGACCGTCGCCACGCTCCTGAAACAGGCGGGCTACTCCACCTGCCATGTCGGCAAATGGCATCTCAACGGCAAATTCAATTCCAAACAGCAGCCGCAGCCGGGGGACCACGGTTTTGAGCACTGGATGAGCACGCAGAACAACGCCGGCCCTTCGCACGAAAACCCCGTAAACTTCGTCCGCAATGGCGAGCCGGTGGGACCGACGCAGGGATATTCCTGCCAGGTGGTGGCGGACGAAGCCATCAAATGGCTTGGCGAAATCCGCGACCCCAAAAAACCGTTCTTCCAGTTCGTCTGCTTCCATGAGCCGCACGAGCCGATTGCCTCGCCGCCGGACCTGATGGCTCAATATCCCGATGCAAAGAAGGAAGGGGAGGCTCTCTACTACGCCAATGTCACGAACATGGACCGGGCGGTCGGCAAGCTCCTGGCGTATCTTGGGGAAGCGAAACTGGCGGAGAACACGCTGGTCTTCTTCTCGTCTGACAACGGCCCGGAGACGCTCCAACGTTATCCCACCGGCTGGCGGTCGCATGGTTCGCCGGGCCCGCTTCGCGGGATGAAGCTGCACGTCTACGACGGCGGCATTCGCGTCCCCGGCATTCTCCGCTGGCCAGCCCGCGTGAAAGCCGGCCAGACCAGCGGCGAGCCCATCTGCAACCTCGACCTGCTGCCGACCTTTTGCGAGCTCGCGGGCATCAAGACGCCGCAAGACAGGCCGCTCGATGGCGTCAGCGTCGTTCCACTGCTCGATAATAGACCGCTCGCGCGCGAGCAGCCCCTCTTTTGGCATTATTACCGCTCCATCAGCGGTCCCAAAGCGGCGATGCGCATTGGCGATTACATGATTCTTGGGTCTTGGGAACAGGAAAAGGTTCCCTCCGGCACGGTGCAGAAGGGGGACATGGAGATTCTCAAAGCGAAAAAGCTGGTGAGTTTTGAGTTGTACAACCTCAAGGACGACATCGGTCAGCAGCACAACCTGGCCGAGATGGAGCCACAGCGATTGGCCAAGATGCGGGACAGTCTGGTGAAATACTACACCGAGGTTCAAGACGAAATGCCGGTATGGGATTTGCCAGTTCCCATACCGCCCACCGCGAAGTCCAAAAACAAAAAGTAACTCCGCCAGCACGCTCCATGAAAACCTGCGTTATCCTCAATCCCAAGGCCGGAACCGCGCTCGCCCAGGAGCAGTTGGCGGAGCAACTCCAGCGACTGCCGGGACTCACCATTGCCGAAACCAAGCAGCCGGGGGACGGGAGGCGATTGGCGGCGCAAGCGGTACGGGACGGCTACGACTTGGTCGTGGCGGCTGGAGGTGACGGATCGATCAACGAGGTTCTCAACGGGTTGGCTGAGGATTTCTCGGGGACGACCTTCGGCATATTGCCGCTGGGGACCGCCAACGACTTCGCCCGCACCATTAATGTCCCCGCGGACGTGCCGGCGGCGGTCGATATACTGCTGGCCGGCCACACCGAGCAGGTCGATGTGATTCGCTACTCCGGCGATGAAACCCGCTACTTCATCAACGTCTCCGCTGGCGGTTTCAGCGGTCTGGTGAATGAGGCTCTGACCGACGAGATGAAACAGACTTGGGGGCCGCTCTCCTATCTCCGTGGTGCCGCCGCCGCCTTGCCGAATTTAACCGATTATCGCACCTTCATCGCTTTCGACGACGGGCCCGAGGAAAAGTTGCACCTCTACAACATCGTCGTGGCGAACGCCCGCCACGTCGCTGGCGGCATTCCCATTGCCCCCGTAGCCGAACTCAACGACGGCCTGGCGGACATCGTCATTGTGCCCGTTGCATCCCTGCTGGAATTAGCGGTGCTGGGATCGCAAATCTTGCTCGGCGGGCATCTATCCAGCGACCTCATCCTGTTCCGCCAGGTCCGCAAGATCTCCGTTCGCTCCGAGCCTGGAATCTGGTTCAACGTCGATGGCGAGCTGATCGGCAACTCTCCCGCGAGGTTTGAAGTTGTGCCGCGAGCCCTCAAACTCATCGTCGGATAAACCGGAGTTACTCCCACAGAGTCATGACGTGGTCAACCGCCTGGCGGTCCCGTTGATAAGCGGCGTCGAGGGCGGCCACTCCGCTGCCGACGGATACGGACGCGGAAGTAGGCGCGGTTGTCGTGCTCGCCGGCCGGCTGTAGGCGTTGGCTTTGGACATGTCCACCTGGTAGCCCAAGTCGGCGAGGGAGGCCACGGTGATGCGGCTGAGGGGGAGCTGGGTGCCGGGGCCGGCCCAGCCGGTCATCAGCTCGTTCACGAGGATGGAGTCGCGCCAGTGGGACTCGCGGGTTCCGGCGCCCCCCGTATTTTCGACCGGGACGCCGCTCTCGCGGACGCCGAAAATCGTGTTGTATTCAGCCGTCGCCCGCGGACCGGTGAACCGCGGGTTGCTGGTTCCCGCGCCGGTGAGCATGCCGCGGTCGTCCCACAAGATGCCGATCCCCAGGATATGTCCGATTTCGTGCTGAACGACGGAGAGGAGCGTACCATTGCGCACCATCGTGGCCAGGTCAGCCGTGTCGAACTGCATGCTGCCGTGGTAAGGCATGAGCGTGCCGGAGCGAAAGCGATCGGGCCCCGCCTGGCCGAGCGTTCCGCCGACGCCGTCAATTGCGGTGGCGCTGGCATCAATCAGCAGGTCGTCCACCATGCGGCCGGCATAGGTGGCATTCGGAAGGTCGCCGATGATGATCTGCTCCCAGCGGGCGGCCGCTTGTTGGAAAATCGCCTGTTCGCTGGTGGTCAGTCCCTGATAATTCAACTGAATATCAAAGCCGCCGGTGGAGGGAGTTGGCGTGGGAGCAGGAGTTGGGGTGGGAGTGGGGGTCGGCGCTATCAACGCCGGAGTGCCCGGGTTGATGGTGAGCGAATAGCTCGGATTGTGAATCCCCCGATATCCAAACGCGCGAAGGTGATACGTTCCTGCTGGCAGATTCTTCAGCGATATCTGTTCGGAATTGGTGACCCCCTGCGACCGCGACAACAGCCGCCCGGAGGCGTTGTAGAGCTCCAGGTCGAGATCTCCCCGCGCGTGCGTGAACTGGATTCTGACGTAGTCGCTGCTGGTGCCGGCGGCGTTCATTTTGAACTTGAACCAGTCCGCCGTGTCATTCAGCACCAGGTTGTTGATCGTCTTGACGTCCGCCAGTGTTCCCAGATTTGTGGAAACGCCGAAAGAATCACTGTTCTCATACGCATCATCGGCCACGACCGCGGCGGCGGCACGGGCCGTGACCGGAGCGAGCATGAATTCGGCCACTAATTGGCAATGCCCTGCATGCAGCAGACTGCGAGGTTCGAGCGCTTCCAAAGCGAGCGTGCGGGTGGCGGGCATACAGACTTCATCCTGAAGAGAAGAGGCGCGGGAGCCTGACCATCCTGGGTCATAGCGCGTGGGCATTTTGCCAAGAGCCCGGCGATTGAGCGAGAGCAGATTCTCAGGCCAGTGAAAAATGGTCGTAAGTCGTTATCTGATGAGAGAGATTTTTTCCGACGCTGGCACGCGATTGGCAATTCAGGAAGGCTTTGTAATCTGGCGGAGATACAGCTAACCCGACGCGCAGCTGATGATGCCGCGCTTCTTGCGCCTTTCTCCCGTAGATTTGTTTCCTATCCGTGGTATTCGTGACATCCGTGGTCAAACAGATTTGAACCACGGATGACACGGAGATCACGGATCGAAAAATGGGATGTTTAGAATTCGTTTCTAGCGGGCACTGCTTGCATTCGCGGCTCCGAAACGGCAATATCTAAAGCTCTCCGCCCATGAGCGGATCCCACTTTTCCAGGAACCAAAGCGAGAAACTGTGCCCACCGTCTTGATCACGCCGGAGAGCATGTTGAATGTGCAGGCTCCGTACGTCGCCATTTTGAAGACCGCCGGTTTTGACATTCGGTATCCGCGGAATCCGCAGTTGTCTCGCGGCTTGGCCACTGAAGCCGAGACCATCGCGGAGCTCCGCGGGATGGACGCCGTGGTTGCCGGAGGCGAGTATTTCACGCCCAGCGCAATCGCAGCACTGCCGGGGCTGCGGGTCATCGCCCGGGCGGGGGTGGGTTATGACCGGGTGAACGTGCCGGCGGCGACGCAGCATCGCGTGGCGCTGACGATCACGCCAACGGCGAATCACGAAGCGGTGGCGGAACATGTCTTCGCTCTCATGCTGGCTTCCGCCAAGCATGTCGTCCGGGATGACAAGATGCTCCGTGCCGGCCAATGGTCCCGCCAACTCACGCAGCCGCTGCGGGGCCGGACGCTGGGGCTGCTGGGGCTGGGGCGGATCGGCCGCAGCACGGCGATTCGCGGGGTGGCGATGGGGATGAAAGTCATCGCCTGCGAGACTTTTCCCAATCAGGAATTCGTCAGCGCCAACCGGATTGAGCTCGTGAATCTCGATTCGCTGCTGGCCCGCAGCGACTACTTGAGCCTGCATTGCCCGCTGAATGACCAGACCCGCGGTTTGGTGAACGCTGCGTTCCTGGCCAGAATGAAGGCCGGCAGCACGCTGGTGAATAGTGCCCGTGGCGGATTGGTGGTGGAGAAAGACCTGGTTGCGGCCCTCCGCTCCGGCCATCTCCGCGGTGCGGCGCTCGACGTCTTCGAGGAAGAGCCGCCGCGTGCCGACAACCCGCTGTTCGCGCTGGAGAACGTCGTGGTGACGCCGCATCTGGCGGGGACCGATGCCACTTCGCTCGAAAACATGGGGATTGAATGCGCCGAAAACATCGTCGCCCTGTATCAGGGCCGCTGGCCCGAAGTGGCCGTGGTCAATAGCGAGCTACGTGAGACTTGGAAGTGGTAAACCGGAGTCGTCCACCAGACCGCATTTCAGAACACGGGGAGAATCGTCAAATGAGTGGGTGGTTAGCCGGCTAAATTCGCACCGCGATTGGCCCGCGATTTGCTTTCTTTGGAGCCGTTTGTCTGATTTCCCGGAAACAACAGTAGCGAACGCCTTTGGCGGATGGTCCGCCAGCGGCCACGTCGCTCGATTCATTGGAGATTGCCTTATGAAACGGACATTTGCTTTGGGCTTGGCATTCGCGGTTGCTTTGGCCTGTATGGGCTGCGGTGATGAAGCGAAAGTGAAACGGTCCAGCACCATCCAGACCCCCGGTGGTACGACCACGACGACTCAAGAAACGAAAGTCGAAAGCAGCGGCAGCAACCCGCCAGCGGCTCCCCGGCCTTAATCGAGTAGGTTCATTGCGGAACAGGAATGTTTCGCAAAGTCAAAGAGCTTGGACGGAGCATCTGCGCCGTCCTACTGCTCCCCGTGGTCAATTGGGCCACTCCCAAATATGCTGACAAGGGATGAAGCCTTCGTCGCCACTGTGGTCGCTCCTGTTCTTCGCGGCGGCGATGCATTGCCTGGTGGATCTGGTGGCGGGGTCGCTGAATCCGCTCTGGCCGCTGATGGAGGGGCACTTCCACATGACACCCTGGCAGGGGGTGGGGCTGTTTTTTCTCTGGCAGATGACAACGTCCCTCAGCCAGTTCTTTTTTGGCATGTGGGGAGACCGGTTCAATTCGCGCTGGTTGTTGTGGGCGGGACCGCTGGTGGCGGTCGTCTGTTTGGGCAGCATCGGGCTGACGAAGTCGCCGATACTTCTGGCGCAACTTCTCGTCATTAGCGGCCTCGGAATTGCCGCTTTTCATCCCGAAGGGGCCGCGCTGGCGGGGAGCTGTGCGCCGGAGAATCGGAGCCGGGCGATGTCAATTTTCACGATGGGGGGCTTCATCGGACAATCGATTGGTCCGTATTTGAGCGGGAACGTGGTGAAATGGCTGGGGATGCCCGGCCTGGCGTGGGGGATTCTCGGCGGCCTGGTCGCACTCATGATGCTGGCCCCCTTGGGAATTCGGGCGATGAAAGGGAGTGTTGTTGCCCCGAAGAGAGAAGCTGGGCCGCCGGTCCGGCTGACGCAACTCTTTCGCGGCAGGGAGTGGCCGGTGATTCTGATTTTGGTCATCGGGTCGCTGCGAATCATCGCGGCAGCGGGGGTGCCGATTCTGTTGAGCTTTCTGCTGAAGGCGAGGAGCTGGACCGAGGCGGAAATCGGCTTTATGCAATCGGCGTTTATGTTCGGGATTGGCCTGGGTGGGCTGACGTGCGCCACGCTCCTGCGGCGTCACCACGAGCGGGCCATCCTCTGGCTCTGCCCGCTGCTGGTCACGCCGGTGCTGCTCGTCGTTCCCTGGACGAGTGGGTGGGTGCTGGCCGTCCTGTCCTGTGTTTCGGGCCTCCTGCTGGGGATTTCGCTGCCGGTGCTCGTCGGTCGCGGCCAGGAGTTGATGCCCGACAGCCCGCGGATCGCCAGTTCCATCACGATGGGGGTGAGCTGGGGGGTGGGGGGCGGCGTGGTGTCAATCATTCTATTCATTTGCAAGTCCGGAGGCCGATTTGAGCCCGCTTTTGCGGCTTTTGCGGTGGCTACGCTGGTTTCCAGCGTGCTCTGCATTTGGCTGCCGGAGGTGAAGGCGACTGAAGTTACGCCGCGGCTTCCGATGCCAGTGCATGATTGAATCTCGCCCCGGTCCTGTTTACGATAGTCATGGCGATTGCCACCGGATTCTGGTTCCCTCTTTTGATAAAAAAGATTGACTTGAAGCTCCCTGTTCCGGTACAGTAGAGAGGAACAGAGAATCCGACGGCTGCCGCTGCTATTCCGCACTTATCTTTGGTCTCTAGTTATTGCGGTGCCGAAGGGACGCACGTGAACGGTCTGACAGGGGCCTGTTGACTTCACACGGGCGCGAGGAAAACTCATGGCGAAAACCATTGGTGTCTGGGGGATTGATATCGGTCGTTGCGCACTCAAAGCCCTTCGCTGCCGATTGGACGGTGAGGCGGTGGTCGCGGACGGATTTGACTACATCGAGTATCCCAAGCTGCTCAGCCAACCGGAGGCGGACCCGGTCCAGCTCGTCAAAGAAGCGCTGGAACAGTTCCTGTCGCGCAACAGCGTGAAGGGGGACAAGGTCGCCATCTCGGTCTCCGGCGAATCGGGACTGGCCCGCTACTTCAAGCCGCCGCCCGTCGACGCCAAAAAAATCGCCGACATCGTCAAGTACGAGGCGAAGCAGCAGATTCCGTTCGCGCTGGAAGACGTCATCTGGGACTACCAGCGGATGGCCGGCGGACAGGAGGTCGACGGCTTCGTGCTCGATTCGGAAATCGGCCTGTTCGCCATGAAGCGCGAGGCGGTGCAGAAGGCCCTCGTGCCTTATGACGTGGCGGCGATTGAGGTGGACATCATCCAGCTCTCGCCGATCTGCGTTTACAACTTCATCGCGCACGATTATCTCAAGCCGCTGCCTGAAGGTGAAGAGTACAACTCAGAAGCGCCGCCGACATCGACCGTGGTTCTGTCCATCGGCACCGATACGACGGACCTGGTGATCACCAACGGCTATCGCGTCTGGCAGCGCAACATTCCGCTCGGCGGCAACCACTTCACGAAGCAATTGTCCAAAGACATGAAGCTGACCTTCGCCAAGGCGGAGCACCTGAAGCGGAATCCGAAGACAGCGGACGACCCCAAGACCATTTTTCAGGCGATGCGTCCGGTCTTCGGCGACATGGTCACGGAAGTGCAGCGCTCCGTCGGCTTTTTTCAGAGCCTGGACCGCAAGGCCAAGATTGGCAGCGTGGTGATGCTCGGCAACACGGTCAAGCTCCCCGGCCTGTCGCAATATCTCTCCAAGCACCTGGGGTACGACATCAAGGAAGTCACTTCATTCGGCAAACTCACGGGCGCGAATGTCGTCACCTCGCCGTCGTTCAAGGACAACCTGCTGGCCTTCGCCACTTGCTACGGCCTGTGTCTGCAAGCCCTGGGCAAGGCCAAGCTCAGCACCAATCTGCTGCCTCGGGAGATCGCCACCAAGCGGATGATACGGGCCAAAAAGCCTTGGGCGATCGCCGCGCTCGCAGCCGCCGTGTTGGGGTTCGGACTGAGTTACGTCTTCAACTATCGCAACCTGGAGATGGTCATCCCCGACCACACGGTTAAGGACGTTTCTTGGAAGACGGCGACTGCCGAGGTCAAGTCGGCGGGCGACATCAGCAGGAAGTTCAAAGGCGATGACAAATTAAAAACCGACAAGCTGGCCAAGCTACGCGACTTCAGCACCGAGGTCATGGGAACCGGCGACCGCAAGCTGCTGTGGATGGAGCTCCTGGTGGCCCTCAACCGCTCGCTCCCATCCACACCTGGATTTGAGGGGAGAATCCCCGACTTCAAGACGAAGCCTTTCCACGAACGTCAGGAGTTGCATCTGGACTATGTGGAAACCCAGTATTTCCCCATGGGCAACGGCCGCACCGGCCTGAGCGAATGGTGGGCCGGCGTCGGCGAGAAGTATAACGACGACAACCGCAATGCCGCCGAATCAGCCGCCGCAGCGGCCTCCGGTGGTGCTGTTCCAAAGACAGGAGACGCAACGCCCCCGGCGGCCAATCCCCCGGCCGCTGGTCCGCCGGCGGCAGGGAGTGGTACGTCACCGCCTGGCGATGCGGGTACTGCCAACGCGGGAGTTGGGGGTGCCACCGCTCCGATTCCGCCCGGCGGTCCCACGGGTGCGGGCTGGGTGGTCGAGGTGCAGGGGCACCATTTCTATTACGACCCAAAAGACCCGCGCACGGGCGCTGCTTGGCACGTCCGCAATACGCTCATGAAAAATCTGCAGCTCGGGCCGGTTGTGCGGCCGGGAGTAAGAGGGGTTGTGTTGCCTGGCGCAGGAGGGCAAGACGAGTTATTCACCCCGGAGGAGCTTGGGATCGCCTACGTCGTCCTGCTCAAGAATCCGATTCTGGCCGACCATAAAATCCCCAATCCCAATTTCGTCGACAAAGCCGCGGCTGGCTTTGCAGATGACAAGGGCGCCAAGGACAAGAAAGAGGTCAAGGAAGATCCGAATAATCCGCCCTACTTCGAGGCCAAGAAATATGATTTCATCGTGCAATTCGTCTGGCAGGAAAAGCCGCTGCGCCTTCGCCTGGAAGAGCGACAGAAAAAGCTGGCAGCCGCAGCAGCCGCCCCGGCAGCGCCTGTCAACACGACTCCGCCTCCTGTCTCCGTGCCGGCCGCGCCCGTGACCCCGGCACCTGCAGCGCCTCCAGCCGCCGCGCCCGCGGCAGCCGTTCCGTCCCCAGCCGGTGGCCCAGCCGTTCCGCCAGCGGGAACGGTTCCTCCCGCCGCGGGTGCCCCCGTGGTTCCGCCAGCGGGCGCTGCACCCGCAGGCGCACCGCCCGCCGGCGATCCCGCCCCTGAAGTTCCTCCCGCCGCGAAAGGATAACCGTTATGGACAAGCTCAAAGAACAACTCGCGGTCGTTAAGGAACATTCGTTCTGGATCATGTGCGGCGGCATCTTGCTCGTCAGCCTGGTCAGTTGGTACATGTCCACAAGTCACCTGCAAAGTGAACAGAAGAAGTACAAGGGAGAAATCGAGACTGCCGAAACCACCCTTAAGGGCGTTAAGGTCGGTATCGAGGTTCACCCCAATGACAGCACCCACAAGGGGATGGACGCGGTCATGCTGACCTTCGGAGAAGATGTATACCAGGCTTGGGGAAAATTGGCCGAAAATCAGGAGAAGGTACTGGTCTGGGGTAGGCTTTTTGGCACCGACGAGATTGGATTTTTTGGCACGGATCCGCAATTTCAGCGTGAAGTTAGCCCGCTCCGCCCTATTGAAACCAAGGTGGGGGATAAAGAAATCATCACCTCCGAGAGCCGCAATCTGTACCGCGACTATATTGACGACCAGATTCCCTTGCTGGCCGCAATCATTCGCTCCAAATGGCTCGTGGACGCCCAAGCGGGGGGCTCTGGAATGCCAGGCGGTGGCGGAATGGGCGCGGGCGCTCCGGGAGGCGGGGGACGTTCCCCGGGAGGGCTGGGCGGAATGCCGGGAATGCCCGGCGGCGGCGGCGGTGCCGGCGCGGCCAAGGATGATGACCCCCGCGTCGTCGTCGTTTGGGAACCCAGTAATCAAATGGAGATCGCCCAGGTTCATTTCGGCTTGACCACCAGTGAAACGGTTCCCAGCACGCTGGAGGTTCTCTATGCGCAAGAGGATCTGTGGGTCTTTGAAAATCTCCTGAACATTATTCGGGAAACCAATGAGGGTGCGACTCGCAGGCACGAAGCGGCCATCAAGCACATTCAATACATCCGCATTGGGCGCTCGGCCGGCGACGTGAAGGGAGAAATCGCGCAACTCAAGGGCGGCAGCGCAACCGGCGGTGGGAATTCCATGGGTGGCGGAATGCCGGGAATGCCGGGCGGTGGTGGAATGCCGGGAATGCAGGGCGGTGGTGGAATGCCGGGAATGCAGGGCGGTGGTGCAATGGGCGGAGGGATGCCTGGGGGCGCTGGTGGTCCCGGGGCGGGGGGCGCTGGTGGTACGGCTCCCCCGGGCGGAATGGCCGCTGGTGCCCGCGGGGGGGTCGGAGGTGGCATGACGGGAGGTGGCATGACGCAGGGAGCATCCGCCGCCAAAACAGCCGGCAGCGGACGCTATGTCGACTTGAGTTACGCTTCTATTCAGGATATTAACCGGTTGCGGAATGCCATGAAGGAACAGGCTTCCAAGCCCGAAGACATGTTGCTCGCGGTTGCCAAGCGGATGCCGGTGCGCATGCATTTCAAGATGGACCAGCGGAAGCTGACGACGCTGCTCGCCAATTGCGGCAATTCCAAATTGCCCGTGGAAGTCCGCCAGGTGCGGGTTAACCGCGAGACCGCCAGCTCGATGGGTGGAGGAGGAGGCGCGGGCGGGATGTCCGGGGGGGGGATGCCCGGCATGGGCGGAGGAGGGATGCCTGCCGGGGCCGGGGCCGGCATGGGGGCTCCTGCTGGTGGCGAAGGCGGCATGATGGGTGGCGGCATGATGGGTGGCGGCATGGGTGGCGGCGGCGCGAGCAATAATCGGCCCGCTTCCGGCATCGCCAGTTCTAAAGAAGATCCCAACGAAATCAGCGTGGAAATCTACGGGATTGTGTATATTTACAATCCGCCGGATCGCAAGCTGCTCGGGATTCCGGAACCCGCAGGAGCGACTTCGACCATTCCCGCCGCTCCGGTCGTTCCCACGGCGACCCCCGCCAGCACTTCGCCCGCGACGCCGGCCACACCCCCCATCACCGCGGGAGCCGCCACGGGGCGATAGAGCAAAAAAGGGGATGGGCTTTTTAGCCCGACCTCGACAACAATTGACAACACCAAATCAGGCCTGGCCTGAACATATCGGTCCAAACGGGGCGCAAAGAGCAGGATCAAGGAGCGCAAGATGAAGAAGCTGAAAGTGAACTTTGGCGAAGGTGGTTTGCAGGGCTGGCTGATCCGGCATGTGGAAAAATTCGTCCTCGTGCTGTTTGCCGGCGTGATGGTCTGGTTCGTCGTTTCCGGTTCTCGCCTGGAGGGGATCAAAACCGGCCAGTCCCCGGATGTGCTTAAAGATGACGCCGTGAAAGCCGTGGCGGCGGTGAATCAACCGCGCTGGCCGGAAGTCAGCAAACAGCCGGAGCGGCGCATCCAGTTAGACGTCGAAAACGACATCGAGAGACAGATGGCGACCAAGGCCAATCCGGACAAATATCGCCTGCCGAATCGAATCGATGAGCCCTTGATTGCCAAGCTCGAACAACGCAGGGATCCCCAAATCCTCGCCCCCTTCAATGTCAAAGTGGCCACGATCTCCGGAATGATCGCGCTCGTTCCGGACGCAGCGGATGTTGATCCGCTGGAACCCGCCGTGGTGGAGGAAGAGGGTTCCAAAAAGCCGCTCAAGAAACCCGCCAAGAAGCCCGCCAAAAAGCCCGCCATGGGACCGGGCGGCATGGGTGGGATGCCTGGAATGCCAGGGATGCCAGGAGATGGCGGTGGTAGCAAAAAGGGCAAAGGCAAATCAAGTGCCGCGAGTGGCGGAATGCCTGGTATGCCCGGAATGCCTGGCATGGAGGGGAATGAGGGAGGAGATATGGGAGGAATGCCTGGAATGCCCGGCGGGGGAGGCATGGGTGGAATGCCAGGCATGGGTGGAATGGGTGGAATGAATGGAGGCAAGTCCGTGGACTCGATGATCATCGGTTGGCGTCCGCCGGCCGGCGTCACGATTCGCATTCAGCATGCCAACGTGGTGATGGCGGTGGTCCCTTTCGAGAAGCAAACCGAAGAGTTTGACGCCAAGCTGGCCAATTCACTCGATCATGATCCGGCCCGCGACCGGCCGCATTATTTGTACTTCTTCGTGCAGCGAGCCGATGTCACGGACGACCCGGCCGCCGATCCGGCGGGTTTTGAGGTCGCCGGCAAGTGGACGACTCTGTCGCGCGTGGCATCGTTCGATGCCATCCAGACCTGGGCAGGATTCCCGCAAGACATTCTGGACGCTGCCTATCTGATGCCGGTCCACACGAAGGATCAATTTGGTCTCACTCAGCCGCTGCCGCCGTTCGTGCAGCGCAATTTGTATGAGGCGATGACCCATCCGGATATTCCTTTGGCGGCTGCGGCGCTTGTCGCGCCTGAATTGCCAGGAGCTCGCCGCCCCAAAATCGGCGGGGGGGCGGGTGATTCCTCCGACGAAATCCCCACGGGAGGTGATGGCCGCGGGGTGCCTGGCGCTGGCGGCGCGGGTGGAATGATGCCCGGTGGCGGCGCGGGTGGAATGATGCCTGGTGGTGGCGCGGGTGGAATGATGCCTGGCGGAGGCGCCGGAGGAATGATGCCCGGCGGAGGCGAGGGCGGAATGTCCGGGATGCCGGGAATGGGCTATGGCGAGAGGCTGGTCAAGTACAAGCTGATCCGGTTCGTCGACCAGACTGTGGAGCAGGGGCGGCAGTACCGTTACCGCGTGAAAGTCTACGTGGAAGACCCCAACTATCCTTCCGACCTCTATGAAATTCCCTCGCTAGCCGGTCTGCATGACGACGCCAAAGTCCGAGTGCGCGACCTTGAGGCCAAGGATGCCAAGTCCAAAACGGGCAGGAAGTCCACCGCCCTTTCTTCGGAATACAGCCCCGCCAGCGACGTGGTCACGCTGCCTCCGGCGGAGTGGTTCTATGCTGGCAAGGTGGAGCCGGAATCGACAGGACCGCTCGCGGGAGGAGGGGGGATGAAATACCTCACCTTCAAGACTCAAACCGCCACGGCCTTGGTGGTCGTGCAAGATGACAAGAAGGCCGTGGACGTCCCCGCCAAATGGGAGCTTTACAAAGGCTCCGCCATTAACTTCACGTTGCCGGAAGTTGAAGTAATTCATCCTGCCTTTGGCGATAAGCGGAAAATCGAAAAGTACTCGTTCCAGACCAACGCGGTCGTGGCCGATATGCGCGGCGGGGAAGAAATCCCCATCGTTACCGGTGCTCACAACTATCCCCTCAAAGCGCCTGGTGAAATCCTCTTCGTGGATTCCGCGGGACATATGCATGTGCAGGACGAGGTGGACGACATCGAGTATTTCCACCGCTTTATCGGACCCGAGGAAGATGAATCCACCAAGAAAAAGAAGACCGACGGTGATGCCGGAGAAGAAGGATTTGAGGGGATGATGGGTATGCCGGGAATGCCCGGTGCCCCGGGAGGCACCAAGGGAGGTGCCAAGGGAGGCAAGCGTTAACCGTCCCGGCAGCCGGCTGGGCGCGTGAGGCAATGAAATGCAGCCATCTTCGGTGCGCCGGAGGTGGCTTTTTCGTGCGCGCGAACTGGCTAGTACTGGATAACGCTAAATACCGGGTGCGGCGACACCGCTTTAGCACCCCCGAGCGCGGACAGCTCAATGGCGAACGCGCAGCCGATGATTTGGGCACCGGATTTTTCCAGCAGCTTGCAGCAGGCCCCCACGGTCCCTCCCGTCGCCAGCAGGTCATCGACCACCAGCACCCGTTGCCCCGGCTGCACCCCGTCCACGTGCATCTCCAGCCGGTCGGTGCCGTACTCCAGGGCATAGCTGTGGCTGTGCCGCTCGGCCGGCAGTTTTCCCGGCTTGCGGACGGGAACAAAGCCCGCTCCCAGCTCCACGGCCAGCGGCGCGGCAAAGATAAACCCGCGGGCCTCGGCGGCGACGATCACGTCAATCCGTTCCCCGCGATAGGGCGCGGCCAGGCGGCGGATGATCTCCCGGAATGCCGCCGGAGCGCCGAGCAGGGGGGTGATGTCCCGGAACAGGATGCCGGGTTTTGGAAAATCGGGGATGTCCCGAATGTATTTTTTCAAATCCAGGACAGTTTCACCGCTCATAGCAGGCAGGCTCCGACCATGTTGGCTTCAGGGAAATCTCCCGCGAATATAGGCTTCGTTGCCGGCTGGCGAAAGGTGCGGTGAGAATGCGCCCGGAACTGGCACTTGGTTTGCATCATACGCTTGGTTGCGGGGCCACTCATCCCTATCAAGGAGACTCCCATGCTGCGTTTACTTTCGATCTTGCTGGTCGGTCTGGTGCTCGTTTCCGTGGCGGTTGCCGCGGACGAGGTGCGCGAGGGAAAGGTGCTGCTCGCCAAAGAGGGAAAAATCGCGCTGCAGGACAAGGACGGCAATAGCGAGGTCTTCGCCGTGGCTGCGGACGCCAAAATTACGCTCGATGGCAAGGAAGTTAAGCTGGACGAAATTGCCAACGGCAGCGTCGCCAAAATTACCGTGAAAACGGCCGGCGATAAGAAAACGGCGACAGTCATCGAAGCAAAGGCGAAAGTGTAGCCCCGCCGTGACTCGCGGCGCTGTGTTTTTGTCAGCGGGCTGCGCGCCCGCGCCTCAATTGCCGCGCCGTAGTCGGACCGGGTTTGTGCGCTATAATGAACCATCAGCTCCTACCTGCTCTGTTCCTATTCGCACATGCCCGATACGCTCAAACCTTCCACACTCCGCCAGCTCCGCGAAAGCGGCTGGCAATCCAAAACCGTCAAGCGCGAGATCTATGATAACTTCCTGACGGCACTCGCCCGCGGCGACGACCTGTTCCCCGGAATCGTGGGTTACGAGGAAACGGTCATCCCCGAAATCAACCTGGCCCTGCTCTCCGGCCACGACATGCTGTTCCTGGGCGAAAAGGGCCAGGGCAAAAGCCGCCTGATGCGGAACTTGCCGCGGTTTCTCGATGCGGAGATTCCGTATCTGGATATACCGGGCGTGGCCATCCACGAGGATCCATGCCATCCCATTAGCACCATCGCTCGGCGGTTCGTCGCCGAGCACTCCGAGGACCAAACCCCGATTGCCTGGTGGAAACGGGAAGACCGCTACGCCGAGCGGCTCTCGCCGGGGACGAAGTTCGCGGATGTGATCGGCGAGATCGATCCCGCCAAGCTGGCGGGGGGCGTCAGCATGTCCACGGAAGAAGCCCTGCACTTCGGCCTCATCCCCCGTATGCATCGCGGCATCTTCGCCATGAACGAGCTGCCCGAGCTCGACGAGCTGGTGCAGGTCGGCCTGTTCAACATCCTGGAGGAGCGGGACGTGCAAATCCGCGGCTATCCGATCAAGTTCGATATTGACGTGCTAATCCTGTTTTCCGCCAACCCGGCCACGTATAACCGCAGCGGCAAGGTGATTCCGCAGCTCAAGGACCGGATCGGCTCGGTGATCCACACGCATTACCCGCGGGAACGCGACCAGGGGATCGCCATTCTCGATCAGGAGGCGGACGTGGAGCTGGGGGGCGAATATCCGGTGATCGTGCCGTACTTCATGAAGCAGCTCATCGAGCAGATCACCGTGCAGGCCCGCAAAAGCAAGTACATCGATCAGCAGTCGGGCGTTTCCGCCCGCTTCAGCATCGCCAACTACCGAGTCATGATTGCCTCCGCCCGGCAGCGGAGCGTGGTGCTGAAAGAGAAGCCGGCGGTGCCGCGGATCAGTGACCTGGGGCATCTGTACTCGTCGTCGCTCGGCAAGCTGGAGCTCGACCTGATGGGGAGCCACCAGATGAGCGAGCGGCAGGTGCTGGATGCCGTCGTGGCGGAGGCCATCCGCGTCGTCTTCAACGAATACGTGGAAGAGCATGGCCTGGCGGAGATTACCGAAATCCTCAGCCGCGGCGTGAAAATCGAAGTCGGCGATATGCTCCCCTCGTCTCATTACGCCGAACGTCTGAAGCGCGTGCCCCCCGCCTGGAACAAAGCCTTTGAAGTAAATGCCAGCGGCGATCCCGCCGTCCGCGCCTCGTGCGTCGAGTTCGTCCTCGCCGGCCTCTATTCCCTCGACCGCATCAGCCGCAACCAGCAGCACGGGCGGATTGAGTATTCGACGTAAGCGGAAATCTGGTGGTGTAATTCCAGGGACAACCCGAGGCTCACATGGCTACCGATGAATCACCCCCGACACTTCTGACCGCCGAACAATACGCGGCACTTGCCACCAATGAACCAACCGAGCTCGTTCGCGGCGTTATCGTTCCCATGCCAATGCCTACTTATACTCCGCGCGGTCGCCAATGAGATGTTTCCTGAAAACAGAGTTTCTGCGAGACTTTGGTAGTCGGCCAGGAGGGCGTGGGATTTTTCGCAAGGAGGCGGATCATGGGTTGGT
>JBKJNY010000247.1:0-19419 GCA_046593355.1 Pirellulaceae bacterium
ATCTTCGGTTCCCTTCCGCACGCTGGGTGCAAAGGAACCTCTACGACGAATTTCTACTGCTCAATATGGCTGGTTTTCAAAGCGCTCCCGGTGGCTGGTTATGAGCGCCCGCTGACATCGTGCAGCGAGGACCGAACGACTCGAGTTTGGAACATTTCAAGCGGCAAACAAATCGATCAACTCGGCGAGTGCGAACCGGATACAATTTCATATCATGCGGTTCCCGAAAGGCGTTCCGTTTGCACGTTTAGCCCTTCTGGAGATCGTCTGGTCGTTAACAGTGTTATCTGGGAATATGCGAAGGACGACGAGAAGCCTATCCGCAGGTCAATGATGAAGAAATTGGGCGGAGGAAACGCCGTATTTTCGCCCGATGGGCGGTGGATCGCGACAGGGCATCCGGACGGCACGCTCCATTTGTGGGATTCAAAAACCTTGGTTGAAAAGGCCGTGGTCAAAGGGTCCATCAACGGTAGCCCGCTGACCGAGGTCCGGTTTTCCCGCAGCGGCAAGTTGATTGTCACCGTGGGAATGGGAATCGTGCCCGGTTTTGCAGCAATGAACCAGAAGGTCAAGCCGGACGACACCGTCGTGCGGGTCTGGCGCGTGAATATTCCTGAGTGAGGAAGGGGCGGGATTTCAGTTTTCAGTTTTCAGAAACGACCCTCACCCCGGCCCTCTCCCACGGGGAGAGGGGGATGGAATGCAGATGCCAGAGCCAGCACCGAGCGACAAGGGAAAGCTCAAGCTCTGGCAGTTTTCGCTCCGCTCGTTGATGTACCTGATGGCCGGGGTTGCTTTGTTCCTGGGGCTTACCCAGACGCGCCTCTTGGGACGGGTTTTCCCGGTCGCCTCGATCTTCATCCTGATCTTCCAGTTCTATCTCCTCGTCCGGCTAACGGCCGGGGGTCGGTTTCCCGCGGGGTGGAGTCTCGCTAGAGGGGTGGGAGCCTGTTTCGTCCCCGCAGCGTATTTTGTCTTGGGAGGACGATACTGCTCGCCCCCTTTTCCAAGCACGTCGATCGTCCTGCTGTCCGCCTCTTGGCTCTGCTGGCCGAGCCTGGCTGCCATTATTTGGCTCGCGCGCCGAGCATCCACCGCGGAAGATTGGCGGACGCTCCGCCGCGTCAGCCTGATGCACTTGCTGGTGGAAACCTCGTGGCTGGCGCTGATATTCCTCGCCGCCTGGTATTGGGGAATTGAAATTGAGTGGTATGGGGGATCGGGGGAAGGCGAACACGCCGGAATCTGGTTCCTGGCTCCCCTGGCGAACATCATCCCCCTGGTCCTCTGGCTGAGTCTCTTCTCCCCCTGGCGGAACGTCCCCCAGCGGGCCTGGCCCGATTCGTTGTTCCGCTGGTGCATGATTGCCGCCTTGGGACTCGCCATCCCCTCCTGTCTGGCCATGCTCTACTTATCCCTCAACCGCGAAAGGCTGGACGAGTACTACAGCTCGCGCGGCATGTACACGCTGTTTTGGTTCGAGATTACGGCGACGCTTGTCTTCAGTCTCCCACAAATGGCCAGCGCGGCATTGTTCGCCAGCGGGGTGACGTGCCAGCTCTTTCGCGCTCGCCAGGACCGCTGGCTGATCGCGCTGGGGTGCCTTTACTTCGTCCCCTTCTGGCTCGTGCTCTGGTGGCCCGGCCAACGTCCTGAGGCGGCGGCAAGAGTAGCCTTCACACTCCGTGTGAAGGCATGTCCGCTCACGGAGTGAGCGGACCACTATGGCTGATGCGGTGAGTGCCAATTGGCAGCCGGGCGGTTGATGTGGCATACTGTAGCGGTGAACCTGAAGCACGCTCTTTTCTCGCCAGCCCATGTCTACAGTCAGCTCTGCCGCCCTCCAGCCCCCCAAGACGCCCGGCACCCATCTGCCGACTTACATTTTCGATACCCCGGACGACGTGGCCCGCCATGTAGCGCGGATTGTGGCCGGAGTCATTCGAGAGCGAAACGCCCGGGGCCAGCATGCCGTGCTGGGACTGCCGACCGGGTCAACGCCGGTCGGGGTTTATCGGGAACTAGCGCGGATGTACCGCGAGGAAGGGCTCGATTTTTCGCAGGTCATCACCTTCAATTTGGACGAGTATTTCGGCCTGGCCAGCGACGCCTTGCAGAGCTACCACCGCTGGATGCAGGAACACTTCTTTCGGCACGTGAATGTTCCCCAGGGCAACATTCATATTCCCGATGGCACGGTGACTTCCGAAGCCATCGAGGCCCACTGCCGGGAGTATGAGCAGGAAATCGAAACGGCAGGGGGGATCGACATCCTGCTGCTCGGCATCGGTGGCAACGGACACATCGGCTTCAACGAGCCCTTCAGCCCCAAGAGTGGCCGGACGCGGCTGTGCGTCCTGGACCCAGTGACCAGGCGGGCGGCGGCGAGCGACTTCTTCTCCGAAGCCAACGTCCCGCAGCAGGCGATCACGATGGGATTGGGGACGATCTTCGAGGCTCGCAAGATTCTGCTCATGGCCCTCGGCGAACACAAAGCCGACATCATCCGCGAAGCGGCAGAGGGAGCCATTTCGCCGCGCGTCCCTGCTTCGTACTTGCAAGAGCACGGCGACGCCACCTTCATTATCGACGCCGCGGCTGCGCAGGACTTAACGGCCAGCGTCACGCCCTGGGTACTCGGCCGCGTGGAGTTCACCGACCCGCTCATTAAGCGGGCCTGCATTTGGCTCAGCGAAAAGACCGGCAAGGCCCTCCTCAAGCTTACCGACGACGATTTTCTCAACCACAATCTGCACCAACTGCTGCGGCATCATGGGCCGGCGCAAAAGATCGCCCACCGGGTCTTCCGCTGGCTGATGGATACCATCGTGTATCATCCCGCCGGTAAGGAGAAGAGACGGATCATCTGCTTCAGCCCGCACCCCGACGACGACGTGATCAGCATGGGAGGCACGCTTATCCGTCTGGTCGAGGATGGCCACGAAGCCCACATCGCCTACATGACCAGCGGCAACATCGCGGTCTTCGACCACGACGCCGCTCGCATCGCCGACCAGGTGACCGAATACAACCGGATGTTCGGCATCGATCAGGAGCGGAGCAAGCTGGTGGAATCGACCGTGCTCGAATCGCTCGCCCGCAAGACTCCCGGCCAGCCCGATATTGACAACGTCCTCAAAATCAAAGGGCTCATCCGCTGGGGAGAAGCCAAGGCCGGGGCCTTCAAAGTCGGCTGCAGGGAAGAGCATCTGCACTTTCTCGACTTGCCGTTCTACCGCACCGGCACCATCGCCAAAAAGCCGATTTGCGACGACGACGTGCGGATCATCCGCGAGCTGATCGAGCGGGTCGATCCGCACCAGGTCTACGTTGCCGGCGACCTCTCCGACCCGCACGGCACCCACCGCGTCTGTGCCCAGGCCATTTTCCGCGCCCTGCTCGAAATCGAAGCCTCCCGCGGCAGCCGGCCTGAAGCGCTGCTGTATCGCGGGGCGTGGCAGGAATACGACCTGCACGAAATCGAGATTGCCGTACCTCTTTCCCCCGGCGACATCGCCCGCAAGCGAAAAGCCATCTTCATGCACCAAAGCCAGAAGGACGCCGCCCTCTTCCCCGGCGCTGACCCCCGCGAGTTCTGGCAGCGGGCCGAAGAGCGCAACACCGCCACGGCCGCCCGCTATAACCAGGTGGGCTTGCCGGAGTATTTTGCGATGGAAGCGTTTACGCGGTGGAATGGGGTGCCGATTTAGGGCCTCTTCTACCTCCGCAGCGTGGTATATTTGGAAGTGGTTGATTCTGATGTCGTTACAAAGAGACAGCCGTGCTCAAGTCCGTAAAAGTCATTAACTACCGGTGCCTGCGAGATGTCAATGTTCCGCTACGCCCGTTGACCGTTCTGGTTGGACCCAATGATTCGGGGAAGACGACGCTGCTCCATGCGGTTGATTCCATAATCAGAAATGCGGATCCCAATGAGATTACTGACCATTGGGAATGCAAAACGCAAAACGTAATTCGAATTCAGGCGGAGACGAATCAGGGACAACTAGAAATTCGTCAAGCCTCGCCTATTCGGGAAGGTCTAGGGTTATCTCAACTTTTTCGATTGCCGTCCGAAGGCATTACCACACTCTGTCATGGCTACAGCGCCAGCGAGGAAGCCATACTGCCAATAGGTTCGGCGGGCGAACGAATCGCTGCATTGCTTGACTATCTTCTCAGGCGCGACAGACGACGTTTCACGCTTGTCGAAAATCAATTGCGTGAGTTGATTCCCGGCCTTGTGAGCATCGACATCGGTACTCCAAGTCCCCAGCTTCGCGATATCGAACTGGTCATCGAAAACGGCATTCGCATCCGGGCTGGCCTCACCTCGGTCGGCTTGCGGATCATGTTGTTCTTTGTCGTTCTCGCTTATCACCCGCATCCGCCGCACACAATTCTGCTCGAAGAGCCTGAAAACGGCGTTCATCCCAAACGCCTCGCGGACGTGATTAGACTCTTGCGCGACTTGACGAAGGGAAAATACGGCGGGCACGCTGCTCAGGTCATCCTAACCACTCACTCTCCTTATCTGCTCGACTCCGTTCGCATCGAAGAGGATCAAGTCCTTGTCTTCCACCGGAACGACGACGGCAGCCGCGATGCCAAGCCGGTAGATGCGGAGCGACTGAAGGATTTTCTCGGCGAATTCATGCTCGGGGAGATTTGGTACAACGAAAGCGAGGCAGGACTCGTTGCCGCGCAGCCAACATGATCAAGCTTTTAGTCGTGGGAGACGGGGAGCGCGATGGAGCCAGCGTTCCACCGCTCATCCAGACCATTCTGCAGAAACCCGTCGAGTCAGAATTCGAGCGCTGGCCGCGGCTCCAGAAGAGGGGGCTGGGGCGGAAGCTTCTCTTTGCAACAATTCAGGCCCGGACGCGCAAGCATGACGGTCTTGTTGCCGTTGTCGATGCCGACCAGCGGATGCGTAGCGAGAAGATCAAAGCACTGGTTGCCGCCCGCACCGAGATGCGGCAATCGGCTCCGCCTTTTCCTACAGCTCTGGGTGAAGCGATTCCTAACGGCGATGCCTGGTTGCTGGATGACCCCCTCGCGGTTTTTGATGCGCTGCAGCTTGACCGCAATACGCCGATAGCGGTCGTGACCAAGGTGCGGGATCCGAAGCCGGAACTGGATGCGATCATTGCCATGTCTTCTCGCGCGGACGAAGACATCTTGCAAGTCCTTGCTGCCATAGCCGGCCTTGTTGGATTAGAGCGCTGTCGCCATGCCTCGGATACCGGGTTCGAGGCATTTGTGAAAGATGTCACGGCGGAACTCAAGCCACACTAACGATGAAGGCCACAATCTATGAGATCCACGCAACTCCTCCTTGTTCTACTCCTCGTCCTAACTCTTTCGCCACCCGCGCCTCTCCTTGCCGCCCCACTCCGCGCCGGCGCGGCTAAGGTGGATATCACCCACCCCGACCACCCCACACGGCCGGGGGACAAGCTCTATGCGAAAGCACTGGTTCTGACAGACGACACCACGACAGCGGTGATTATCACCGTCGATGCCGTGGCGCTGGGAGAAATCGGCCACATCAAGAATGACTACCTGCCCAACGTCCGCAAGGCATTGGAAAGGGAACTGAAGATCAAGCCGGAAAGTGTGCTGATCAACGCCAGCCACTGCCACGGCATTGTCTGCAAGGACATCGAGCAGCGGACGGTGCAGGCGGTGAAGGAAGCTTGGAAGAAGATGGTGCCGGTCAACGTAGGCGTCGGCAGCGGGCATGAAGACCGGATCATGGAGAACCGCCGGCTGAAATTGAAGAGCGGGAAGGAGGCGGATGTGCGGCATGCGTATTCGCTGCCGCCGGATGACGAGGTGGTGGGCGTGGGGCCGGTCGATCCGGAGATTGGCGTCTTGCGAATCGACCGGATGGATGGAACGACTCTGGCGGTCGTTTACAACTTCGCCGTCCATCCGATCCAAGGGGTTGCGGGCGGCGAAAACACAGCCGACATCACCGGCTTTGCCTCGCAGGTCATCGAGGACAACGTGAGCGAGGGGACGATTGCCATTTTCATTCAAGGCTGCGCCGGCGACATCAACCCGGCTTTCTATAAAGAAGTGGACCTGCCGCGGGATGCGGAGCCGCTGGGAAACATGCTGGGCCTCTCGACGCTCAAGGCAGTGCGGAAGATCAAGACCCGCGAGAACGCGCCGCTCAAGCTCATCAACGAATCGCTAACTCTTCCCCGCGGCGAATTGCAGCCGCGAATCTACGCCCTGGAGGCCCGGCAGAAGGAGCTGCTCAGTTCGCTGCAAGGGACCACGCTCAATCTGAAGTCGTTTCTTCCGCTAGCGGTCAAATACAAATTGTCGGGCGATTTTCCGACCCATGCCGCGCATCGCTACTTTCACGAAAAAGCACTGGGCAGGGAGGAGCTGCGGAAGCTCGACGCCGACAACCGCAAGCGGATCGAGCAGTACCTGCAGAACATCTACGTCATGGAGGACCTCACCCGGCTGCAAGAAAACTTGCGGCTGCTCAAGATGCACCAGGCCCAACATGTGGCGGCCGGCAAGCGAACGCTGGACGTGGAGCTGGTCGGGCTGCGAATCGGCGAATTTGTTCTCGTCACTTCCCCCGGCGAGCTGACGTGCCAGATCGGGCTCAACATCAAGCAGGCCTCGCCCTACAAGAACACCTTCGTCGCCGGCTACACCAACGGCTATATCTATTACGCTCCCACGGCCGAGCAGCTTGCGAATGTGGGCGGAGCCCAGGAGGACAGCGACTGCCTGCTCGCTCCCGAGTGGCAAAAGCTGTTTGAGGACCGGGTGGCGGAGCTGCTGAAAAGGCTATGACCGCAAGCGCGCGTGATCGAGCAGCGAGGGTCATGCTACAATTCGCCTTTCCAGCATTCCTTAAACCAGAGTGATTCCATGCCGTGCTCCGTTACCTATCTGCTCTCGCTGGCGGTTTTGCTGACGGCTAGCTGCGAACTCTTCGCCCAATCCAAATTCACCGACGCCCAGAAGATCATCCGCGGCGGCAGAGCGTCCGGGCGGGATGCCCCATCCACATCGCAAAAAAAATCGCCAGGAATAACTGCGAAGGGATCTCCCACCAAAGACCCGCCACTGCTGTTGACGAAAGAGGGACTGGCCGCCGGCTGGATTTCCCTCTTCGATGGCCAAACGCTGTTCGGCTGGAAGGCACACAGCGAAGCGAATTGGAAAGTGGAAAACGGCGCGATTGTCGTGACTTCCGGCAAGCCGGGGCTGCTCTGCACGACGGTGCAGTTCGACAACTACGTCCTCAAAGCCGACTTCCGCGCCGCGAAGGGGACCAACAGCGGCATTTTTCTCCGTACGGCGCAAGTTCCGGCGAAAGAAGACATCACGACGAAGTGCTATGAGCTGAACATCGCCCCGCCGGATAATCCGTTCCCCACGGGCAGCCTGGTCGGGCGCAGGAAGTACGCGGAGGCCAGCGAATCCGATGCGTGGCAAACATTCGAAGCCACTGTGGACGGCCCCAAGGTCGTCATCAAGCTGGACGGCCAGCAAGTCCTCTCCTACGACGACCCAAATCCCGCCCCTCGCGGCTACATCGGCCTGCAACTCAACAGCGGCAAGTGCGAGTTCAAGAACATCAAGCTCCAGCCGCTCGGCCTGGCGAGCATCTTCAATGGCAAAGACCTGGCCGGCTGGAAAGAGCCCGCCGGTTCGCTCAGCAAATTCACTGTCACCAAAGAGGGCGAACTGAACGTGAAAAACGGCAAGGGAACGCTGGAGAGCGACGCCCAGTTCGGCGATTTCGTGCTGCAACTCGAGTGCATCAGCCACGCCAAGAACCTCAACAGCGGCATCTTCCTCCGCTCCATCCCCGGCGAAATCAACAACGGCTACGAAAGCCAGATTCACAACGGCTTCAAGGACGGCGACCGCGCCCAGCCCCTCGACTGCGGCACCGGCGGCATCTACCGCCGCATCAATGCCCGCCGCGTCGTGCCCAATGACGAAGAATGGTTCCACAAAACCGTCATCGCCGATGGCCCCCACCTCAGCGTCTGGGTCAACGGCTACCAGGTCACCGACTGGACCGACACCCGCAAGCCCGATAAGAACCCCAGGAACGGCCTGCGGCTGGAGAAAGGAACATTGCAGATCCAGGGGCACGACCCGACGACGAATCTATCGTTTCGGAATCTAATGGCGAAGGAGGTGGAGGAATAGTCCTCTAGTTTGTCGAAATTGTCCTCGCGTTGGAAGCTTGTTCGGTTCGCGTGGATCAATGATAATGGCGAGTCGAGGAGCCCATTCATTAGGATAGCTACGCCCATGCTAGTTGATACTCAAAACATTGTCACCGTGACCCGTTTTCGCCGGGAGCTCGACCGTTATGTTCTTGCGGCAAAGAAAGGCGTCGGTCCCGTCGTAGTGACCGATGATTCGGAAGTTGTCGGCTATTTCCTCTCCCCGGAGGACTTCGAGTCGCTTTGCGACAATGGCATCGCGGAACTCCTGGCCTCGCGCGAAAACGAACCAACGATTTCGACTGATGAAGTCCGCAAACGCGTCGCGAAGGCAATCAAGCGAGTTTCCAAGAAGTCGAAATCCGCATGAGTGGCGATCCCACGATATGGAGAGTTCGCTGGACGTTGGCAGCAGCCGGGGACTTGGAGAAAATCTCGGCATATATCGGCCGTGATAATCCGTTGGCGGCATCGCGTCTGGCAGAGGAGATCGTGAAGCGGTCTGAAGAGCTTGCACAACATCCCTATTTGGGCGGAATTTCTCCAATGTACCCTCACGCCCGTTTTTTCGTATCAGGTCAGTATCTTACGTACTACACGGTCGAGTCTCGGGAAATCGTGATACGGGCGGTCGTACATGGCGCAAGGCAATTTCGGCCCTCTTGGATGAAGCGGAGATAACCCGAGGTTCGAATGGAGCACCCGAACTTTCAGCGGAGCCTATGTCGAACCGCAAGGTGCGTTCAAAATCGCGAAAAACACGCTCGCGCCCGCCGGCAAAAAGTCCCAGTTCCCCCGAACCAACGCGAATTGGCCCTCCGCATCCGCCGCCGGTAAAATACTCCTGCCTTGCCGCTCCTCGCCTTGCGCCCAACAAATCCCGGCACAATTGCTGGCATTTTCCTTGCCCCTCCGCTAGATTAGAAGCGTGGACGAGTTGTCAAACCGGTTTAGACATAGCCCACTGAAAAAGACATAGCGCCAGAGGTGTGTCGTGAAGGCGGAATGGATGGCAAAAGTCGGTGGCGAGGAGTATGGTCCCTTTACCTGGGACCAGATGCCGCAAATGGCCGCAGAGGGGCGGGTTCCGCCCGAACTTCCCATCCGCCAGGCCAGCGATTCGCAGTGGTCTGCCGCTGCGATAATTCCCGGACTTCTGAGCGGCACCAAGCCAGCTCCGGCCCAACCGGTGGCCATGCCTCCCGCCAAAGCGGCTGCGGGCAAATCCGCCGTGAAGAAGGCCAGGCCCTTGGGCCCCCCGCCGGTCAGCCGGCCTGCTCCGCCCATCGTCGTCCCGCCGCAGAACATTCCGGCCGGAATTCCCGTCGGCACGCCGGTGGCTTTCACACTTGGATCGGCCCCCTCCTCGGTCGTTGAACCACCGCCGGTCGCGGCATCGCCGTCCGGCGCGTTCAGCTTTGACCTCGGCGCTGCGCCAGGCGGCAAGCAGCGCAGCGCCAAAAAATCGACGCTAAATGACGACAATGACGTTGTCACCAAGAAGAAAAGCAACACACTGCTGATCGTCGGCGTCCTCGGGGGAGTGACGGCCCTGATTGCGGTGATCGTCGGGTTGACTATTTACATCACCATCGGCTCCGGCAGCAAAGAAGAAAAAATTGTTGCCACGAACACCTCGACCGGAAAAAAAATTCCCCAGGTGGAAAAGGGAGAATCCAATCCGGGCGAAGCGATCGTGCCCGAGGGTGAAGGAGATGCCGACGCCAAGAAGCCTGCTGCCGGTGCCCCGAAGGCCGCGAAGGATTCCTCGCCCAACCAAACCGCGCAGCTCGCCGCGCTCCAGGGGATTCAAAAGTGGAACAATGCAGCCGTCCTCGTAAGCCTCAGAGTGGGCAATGCGAAAATCTCTTTCAGTCGCATCTGGATGTCCACGGATGCCGAAGGCCAGAGCATCACTGCCGCCGCCGATGAACCGAGAACCGAATCCGCGGACGGTCCCGCGCAAGGTACGCCAGCGGCAGCAGTTGCTGGAAGCGGTCAGCCAAAACTTGTGTTCGTCGAAGTAACCGTCGCCAACATCGCCGGCGCAACTCTCAAATACAAAGGCTGGAACATCGCCAAGACCAAAGTTCCCTTCATCGCCGATGACGAGGACCGCATCTTGAGATTAATTCCGATCAGCGAGACTCCGGGGGTCGCTCGTTTAACCAAGGCCGATATTCCTGGCGGCGGGTCGATCAGAGACATTCTGGTGTTTGAGGCTCCCGCGGAATCCTTCGAAAAACTTCGGCTGGTGCTGCCGCAGAATGTTTTTTACGACAACACCAAAAACCCGTACTCCGGCATCGAAATCACCCCGGATGTCCTGAAAAACGAGGGTGGTCCCCCGGTTGTGCCACCGTCCCCCATGGGCATTGCCGGGAATGAAGCGACCGACCCGCTCGTCAGTGGTCGCAGAGTGCCGACGGAACCCGAGACGCCGGAAAGTCCCGCGGAAGCCACGAAACCCGATCCCCAAACAGTCGTCAAGAACGTAGACCCCCCGCCCCCCAAGAAGCCGAACCTGATTGACGAGATCAATCGGTCCTTCGAGGAGCAGGAAAAGGGGAAGAAGATGGACGAAGGGAAGGGGACCGAGCCCGCCAAGAAATCGGAGCCGGCTAAGAAAGCAGAGCCGGCCAAGAAGATCGTTCCAGCCAAAGGTAAGAAGTAGCCCCTTTCTCGTGTCGCCTTTCGCTCTGCGAAAGTACGTCCTTTCGCGGAGCGAAAGGCGACGATAACCATGCACGCACTTGTTACCGGGGCAGGGGGGTTTCTCGGGCAGCACATCACGCGGCAGCTCGTGGCTCGCGGCGATAAGGTCCGCGCCCTCTCACGCGGGAAGTATCCGTTTCTCGCCGAACTGGGCGTTGAATCCGTCCAAGGGGATATTCAGGATCTTGCTTGTGCGGAGAATGCCTGCCGGGGAATTGATGCCGTCTTTCATGTCGCCGCCATCGCCGGTCTCTGGGGACAGTGGCGGACCTACTACGGCATCAACACGCTCGGCACGCGCAACGTCATTGCCGCCTGCCGGAAAAACAGCGTCCCGCGGCTGATTTACACGAGCAGCCCGAGCGTCACGTTCGCGGCCGAGGACCAGTGCAACATCGATGAATCCGCGCCGTATCCCCGGAGCTGGCTGGCCCATTATCCGCATACCAAGGCCCTGGCGGAGCAGGAGGTACTCGCGGCCAATGACTCGACGCTACTTACTTGCGCGCTTCGGCCGCATCTCATCTGGGGACCGGGAGATCAGCATCTCATTCCCCGCCTGCTGGCCCGGGCTCGCGCCGGCCAGCTTCGCCGCGTGGGGGCCGGCACGAACCTGATTGACGCCATCTACGTCGAGAACGCCGCAGCCGCTCATTTGCTGGCCGCGGACAAACTTCGTCCCGGCTCACCGGTCTGCGGCAAGGCGTACTTCATCACCAACGGCCAGCCGGTGAACTGTTGGGACTGGATCAACGAGATTCTGACCCTCGCCGGAGTTCCGCCAGTCACCAAATCCATCTCCTACCGCGCCGCTTACGCCGCCGGAGCCGTGCTGGAAGGAATCTGGCAGCTCTCCGGCCGAACGGACGAACCCCGCCTGACCCGCTTCCTGGCGGCCCAGCTCGCCACCTCCCATTACTTCAACATCGCCGCCGCCCGCCGCGACTTGGGCTATGAGCCGGCGATTTCAATGGCGGAAGGGATGGAAAGTCTGCGGAAGGCACTGTGAGCCGGGGTCGGGAGTCTTTGGCGGCAAAGTCCATTCGGCGAGGGATCATCACCGTCGCCCAAGACTCCCGCCCCCGGCCCGAAATCTATTTCCACAATTCTGGTCCCCGAGGCCTTGACAGTGCCAACTGTACTGTTGTATCATTCACGAAACAAGTCCAGAAGAGATGCATATCCGTTTGTCAGGAGAACAGCCATGACATGTACCGAACAACTAATGAACTATCCGCCACGAGCTGCGGGAAAGACATCGCCAGCCCCCTCTTTCGGGCAGGGGGGCGGTGCAAAAGATCCGGCCCCAATCGCCGCAACCTGTTTGCCCGCCGAGCCTTTCAGCCAGGCCCGTAGCGAATACTTCAACAAAATAAAAAACACGGCGGTGCCTGCTCGGCCCAGCCGCGGCCGGCCTCCGCGACTCACGCCGGGCCTGAAACACATGGTTTGTGTTCTCGTCTGCCTGGGAATGTCCCGCCGGGAAGCGGCTCGTCACATCGGCATCGATCACAGCACCATCAGCCATGCCGCCCAGCGCGACCCGGATTTCGCCGCCTCCCTGCGGGAAGCCGGCGAGTTGCGGAAGACCGAGCCGCGGATTGCGGGCGGGGGCTGGCGCGCCGAGGCCCGGCGAATGGAGCAGCGCAGCATGCTCGCGGCGATCCCGCTGGATTGTTTTGTTTTCCGTTAATTGGCGGCATCGCTTGCGGTTGATGTTGTTGGCACCAATGTCGCCTTTCGCTCCGCGAAAGATCGTCCTTTCGCGGAGCGAAAGGCGACAATAGCTTGCCAGTTCCGGCCCGAAGGGGTACTTTTGAAAGATTGCCCTTGAATGCGGCCAGACCCGGCCGATGAACCATGTCTCACCACGCTCCCGACCGCCTGCCCGACAATCAGCGGATTGTCATTACCGGAGTCGGTCTCACCGCGCCGATCGGCAACAACCTTGCGGAGTTCCGGGCGGCACTCCTGGCCGGGCAGTCCGGCGTGACGAAATACGAAATACGCTACGTCGGCGAGACCTTGGCCGGCATTTGCAAGTTCGATGCTCTTCGCTATCAGTCGAAAAAGGACATCCGCCGCGGCACGCGGGCCGGCAGTGTCGGCATTTACTGCACGAACGAGGCGGTGAAGGACGCCGGGATTCCTTGGGACACCACGGACAAATCGCGGGTCGGCGTGTATGTCGGCGTTACCGAGCACGGCAATGTCGAAACGGAGAACGAGGTCTACCTGCTCAAGGGCTACGACTACGATACGCAGTTCTGGTCGCATCACCACAATCCGCGGACGGTGGCCAACAACCCGGCCGGCGAAGTCGCCCTGAACATGGGAGTCACCGGCCCGCACTACACCATCGGCGCGGCCTGTGCCGCCGGAAACGCCGGACTGATTCAAGGAGCCCAAATGCTCCGCCTCGGTGATTGCGACCTGGCCCTGGCCGGCGGAGTCTCCGAGAGCATCCACACGTTCGGAATTTTTGCCAGCTTTAAGAGCCAGGGGGCGCTCGCCACGCACGAAGACCCGACGAAAGCCAGCCGCCCGTTTGACGTGAAGCGGAACGGCATCGTGGTGGCCGAAGGGGGCTGCATCTACGTGCTGGAGCGGCTCGACGACGCGCGACGACGCGGCGCGAGGATTTATGGCGAGCTGGCCGGCTATGCGATTAACACCGATGCGACCGATTTCGTCCTCCCCAACCCCGAGCGGCAGGCGCAGTGCATGAACCTGGCGATCTCTCGGGCGGGCCTGATGCCGCAGGACATCGACATTGTCAGCACGCACGCCACCGGGACAGGTCAGGGGGACACCCAGGAGTGCGATGCTCTGCGGCGCGTATTCCGCGAAAGCGAGAAGACATTTTTCAATAACGCCAAGAGTTTTATCGGCCATGCCATGGGAGCCGCCGGCTCGCTGGAATTGGCCGGCAACTTGGGGGCCTTTGACGATGGGGTCTGCCACGCGACAATCAATGTTGACGAGCTCGACCCCGAATGTGCTTTGAACACTCTGGTGATCGGCCAGCCGCGAAAAATCGGCCCCGTTCGCCACATCCTCAACAACTCCTTCGGCATGCTCGGCATCAACTCCGCCGTGATCATCCGTAAAGCCCCGTAGGATTCGCGCTACTCACCACTCACCACTCACCACTCACTACGCCTCACTATGTCCGACGCCGAAATCCGCAGCGAAATCCTCGATATCCTCTCCGACATCGCCCCCGACGAAGACCTCTCCACGCTCGCCGACGACAAGCCGTTCCGCGAGCAGTTGGAGCTCGACAGCATGGACTTTCTGGACATCGTGATGGAGCTCCGCAAGCGGCATCGGATCCAGATTCCCGAGGCTGAGTATAAGGAGCTGGCCAGCATGGCCAGCACGGTGAACTATCTGCGGCCGACGATGAAGGATATGGTCAAGAAATAGAAGGTGGGGTAGGCTTTCAGCCTTCCCGAAAATCTGGGCAGGCTGGAAGCCTACCCCACGAAAACCCATGTCCCACTACGACACGATCATCATCGGCGCGGGGATGTCGGGGCTGGCGGCCGGTATCCGCCTGGCCTACTTCGACCAGAAGGTCTGCATTCTCGAACGGCACTACACGATCGGCGGGCTGAACTCCTTCTATCGCCTGCGTGGCCGCGACTACGACGTCGGCCTGCACGCCGTCACCAACTACACTCCCAAGGGGGCCAAGAAGGGTCCGCTCGCTCGATTGCTTAGGCAGTTGCGGTTTCAATGGGAAGACTTCTCGCTCTCACCGCAGCTTGGCTCCGCGGTGGCGTTTCCCGGTGTCACGCTGAACTTTACCAACAACCCCGATTTGCTGGCGGCGGAAGTGGCCCGCGCCTTCCCGCGACAGAAGGACAACTATGCGCGGCTGCTCTCGAAGATCGTGGATTACGACGATCTCAACCAGGAGATGTTCGTCCTCTCCGCCCGTCACGTTTTGAGCGACACCATCAGCGATCCGCTGCTGATCGAGATGCTCCTCTGCCCGCTGATGTGGTACGGCAACGCCCGCGAGGACGACATGGACTGGGGGCAGTTCTGCATCATGTTCCGCAGCATCTTTCTGGAAGGGATGGCCCGCCCGCACGCCGGCGTCCGCCTGATTCTCAAGAACCTGGTCCGGCGGTTTCGGGAACTTGGGGGCGAGTTGAAACTTCGCAGCGGCGTCTCCCGCATTCATGTCGATGAGGACCGCGCCGCCGGCATTGTCCTCGACGGCGGCGAGGAAATCACCGGCACCCACGTTCTCTCCTCCGCCGGCGCGGTGGAGACCATGCGCCTCTGCGACGACGTGACAGCCGCCGCTGAGCCCGCCGCTGCCGGCCAGCTCAGCTTCTGCGAGAGCATCTCCATCCTCGACAAGCCGCCGAAGGCCCTGGGGCACGAGAAGACGATTGTCTTCTTCAACGATTCCGAGAAGTTCCACTGGCGCAAACCGGCCGGGGAACTCATCGACGCCCGCACCGGAGTCATCTGCTCCCCCAATAACTTCGCTTACGGCGCGGAGAATGGGGAGTTGGCCGATGGCGTCATTCGCATCACGGCTCAGGCGGACTTCAGCCGCTGGCAATCGCTTAGTGAATCCGAGTACAAGCTGGAGAAGCTTCGCGGATTTGACCGGATGGCGGCTTCGGCCGTGCGGTTCATGCCGGACTTTCGCGGACGAGTGATTGATACCGACCTCTTCACGCCCACGACCATTCGCCGCTTCACCTGGCATGACAACGGAGCCATTTACGGCGCGCCAGAGAAGAAGCTCGACGGCACGACTCGCCTTAAAAACCTCTTTCTTTGCGGCACCGACCAGGGCTATGTTGGCATCATCGGTTCGATCATCAGCGGCATCGCTATGGCGAACCAGCACTGCTTGCGGAGCGCGCTGTAATTGTCGCCTTTCGCTCCGCGAAAGAACGTGCTTTCGCGGAGCGAAAGGCGACGATCTATTTCTTCGCCAGCTTCCGCAGCACCTCAATCCCCCGCTGGATCGTCTCGTCCGCTGCCGCGTAGCTGATGCGGAAGTGCGTGTCCCGGCTGCTGAAGATGTTGCCGGGGATGATCAGCAGGTTGTGCTTGATGGCTTCGGTGACGAACTCTCCGCCGGTCCCCCAAGGAGCTTTTGGGAAGACGTAAAACGCCCCACCGGGCCTGGTGATTTCATAGAGGTCCGAAAGGCCGTTCACGAGGAGATCCCGCTTACGCTTGTACTCGGCCACGTAGCGGCTCATGTCCACATCCATCGCCACCGCCCCCGCCCACTGCACCGGCTGCGGGGCGCAAACAAAGGTGTACTGCTGAAGCTTGACCATCGTGTCGATGACCTCCGCCGGCCCATGCACGAAACCGAGCCGCCAGCCGGTCATGCCGTGGCTTTTGGAAAAGCCATCGATGACGATGGTTTGGTCGTTGAACTTCGCCGGGGAGACAAACGGAACGTCGTAACAAAACGAGCGGTAGATCTCGTCGGAAAGCAGCGCGATGTTCTTCTCCGCCGCCAGCTTCGCCAGACCGCGGATTTCTTCCTCGCTAGCGATGACTCCCGTCGGGTTCGCCGGGCTGTTGAGCAGAATCATCTTGGTCCGCGGCGTGATGGCGGCAGCGACCTTCGCCACGTCAATCCGGAAATCCGGGTAGGTATCGATCACCACGGGCTGCCCTCCCGCGAGCTGCGCGAGGGACGTGTACATCACGAAGTAGGGATCGAAAACGATTACCTCGTCGCCTGGATTGACGAGCGAGAGCATCGCCAGCGCCAGCCCGCCACTGGTGCCGCTGGCCACGAACACCCGCCGGTTGCCGTGGCCATATTCCGCGTCGATCCGCTTTTGCAGCTTCTCCCGCAGCACCGGCATTCCCTGCGTCAGGGCATACGAATTCTTGCCCGATTTGATCGCATCAATGCAAGCCGCCTTCACCTCCTCGGGAACGTCAAAATCCGGCTGCCCGATCGAGAGGTTGATCGGATCCTTCATTTTCGCGGCCAGGTCAAACACCTTGCGAATGCCGCTGGAATCAAAGGCACGGGTGCGGTCGGCGATCCAAGACATGTGAGAGGCGAGTTGTGAGAGCTAGATAGAAAGTCAGACAGGGGCAAATCGCACAGCGGAACCGCTCACTCCGCCCGCTTCTTCACGCGCGCCATCCGGGCGCGGGCAGCCGTCTGGACGTTGTCTGGCAAGCCGGGCAGGGAGAGAACCTTCTGCAAGTCGGCCAGCGCCTTGTCGTCCTCATCCATGGCGGAGAAAGCCAGCGCCCGATTGTAAAGCGCGCTGGCTCGCACCGTGGGGTTGAGAGTGGGGGTTGCCAGCAGCGAACTGAAGAGCTCGATGGCCTTCTCCGGACGCTTCGCCTTGGCGTGCTCGACACCTTCCAGCAGCGAACTCTCTTCCCGCGAGCTGCGGCTAAACAGCCCGGCCAACTTACTGAAGAAACTCATACCCACCTCCCAGAATGCGTCCAATGTAGTGCAGGGAGGGGTGGGATGATAGCATGACCGCCCCGGTTGGCGTCAGTTCAGGTAGGCATTGTGTATACAATGTTGTATACTGCCGTGTATCCCAACCCGGAGGTCTCGAAATGCCCGCCAACGTTCGTATTAAGGCCGCAACGTACACTCGCCTCAAGGAATTGGCTGTCGAGCACAAACAGTCACTACCGGAGATTCTTGACGAAGCCGTAGACCAACTTTATCGCAAGCGATTCCTGGAAGCTTGCAACCGTGATTACGCCCGTCTCCGTAAGAATTCCAAAGCCTGGCTAAACGAGTTGACTCGACGGAAGCAGTGGGATGCAACCATTGCTGACGGATTGGAGGCGGAATAATGGCCACTGTAAGGACGCCGTCCTTCGGTCTCACCCCAGGACGTGGAGAGATTTGGAATGCGGACCTGAATCCTACTCGCGGACACGAACAAGCAGGAAAGCGTCCGGTCTTGGTAATCTCAACAGATATTTTCAATGAAGGCCCTGCCGATTTGGTTGTCGTGCTTCCGATCACCAGCAAAGGCAGAGGAGTGGCGTTACACGTCCAAGTGAAACCGGATGAGAGCGGGTTGAAATTGACGAGCTACGTCCTGTGTGACGCAATTCGCTCGATTGCCAAAGAACGTCTCTTATCACGGCTAGGGATTATCGACCATGGCACGCTAGAGGAAATAGAAGAGCGTCTGAGAATCCTCTTGGATCTTTAACTGCGTTTCCCATGCACGACCTCTCCAAAATGCCTCCCGCCGGCGACAAGGTCCGCGAGTGGCTCACCCGCGCGATTGCCGCGGGCGCTTCCGACCTGCACCTCGTCGCCGGCTATCCGCCGGTGCTGCGGCTGCATGGAGACCTGGTGGAAATGGCCGAGCCGAAGTTGACGGGAGAAGAGACGCTGCATTTGGCCCGCTCGCTGTGCTCGCCGGATGCTTTTGCCCGCCTGCAGGTGCAGAAGGACATCGACTTCTCCTTCGAGCTCGCCGTGGACGGTCGCTTCTGCCGTTTCCGGGCTAACCTGTTTCGCAGCGAAGGACATCACGGGGCCTGCGTCCGCGTCGTCCCCGCATCCATCCCTGCCTTCGATTGGGCCGGCTTTCCCGAGGATCTGGCGAAGCGGCTCGCGTTTCTGCGAGACGGACTCGTCATCGTCACCGGCGCGACCGGCAGCGGCAAGACGACGACGCTGGCTATGATCGTCAATCTGCTCAACCTCGCCGGCGGCTATCGCATCATCACCGTGGAAGAACCGGTGGAATACGTCTTTCCCCGCGTCGCTGGCTCCGTGGTCACTCAGCGGGAAGTGGGATCGGACGTGCTGACCTTTGCTGACGGCCTTAAGTATGGCTTGCGGCAGGATCCGGATGTCATCCTGGTCGGCGAGATTCGCGACAAGGAAACAGCCCAAATGGCCCTCAGCGCGGCGGAAACCGGACATCTTGTCTTCAGCACTCTGCACACGCGGGACGCCAAGGGGGCCATCACCCGCTTCGCCGACGTCTTTCCGCAAGAAGCCCAGCGCGACGTCCGCTCGCTCCTCGCCCTCAGCTTGCGGGCCGTCGTCAGCCAGCGTCTGCTCCCCGCGGCAGAGCCCGGCAGCAAGCGGCATCTCGCCCTGGAAGTCCTGTGGAACACCAGCCCCATCCAAGTCGCCATCCGCACCGGCAAAGTGGAGAGCATCGACAATTACTTGCTCACCAACCGCGACGAAGGCATGCAGAGCTTCGACGAATCCCTCCGCCAACTCTTGCGAGCCGGAAAAATCACTCGCGAGGTAGCCGAGCTGCATGTGCGGGAACCATCGCTGCTGAATCGCGGCTAAAAAAATCAACGGCCCGCTTGGGAGCTAGGAAGAGTCTTTGTAGCGGGCTTCCAGCTTATACTCCGCGCGGTCGCCAATGAGATGTTTCCTGAAAACAGAGTTTCTGCGAGACTTTGGTAGTCGGCCAGGAGGGCGTGGGATTTTTCGCAAGGAGGCGGATCATGGGTTGGT
>JBKJNY010000069.1:0-11007 GCA_046593355.1 Pirellulaceae bacterium
CTCCACGAGGCGGCCGACGCGGCGGAATTCATCCAGATCGGCCTGTTCGGCGGCTGTGAGCGTTGCCAGGCGGGATTTCTCGGCCAGGGCATCCAGCGTTTGGCGGTCGGCCTCCGAAAGCTGCAAATCCAGGAAGAACCTGGCGACCTCGGGTGCCATCTGCGTCCCCGCGCGGTCAATCGACCTGGCCAGAACCTCGACCTGATTAATGGTTGGCGAAAGGGTGCTCATGGCCCAATTATACGCTTGAACGCACTGCTGCTGCCACGGCAAAACGAGAGGCTGGCGGCTTTGTTCGTTCGCCCCGGCCGCGGCTGGTGCCACTCCGAACCGGTGGGACAGAAAAATCTTCAAGAAAATGTCCTCCAGGGGCTTGCCTGTGCCAACCGGACAAGTGTATACTATTGAAACAGCGGCGGAGCCGCGCGCGAGGTCAGGGAGGGTGTGCTGTTTGACAATTGGGTCGTAAGGGACGAATATCTTCCGTTAAGAGGATGGACGATTCTGTAAGCGTGTTTGAAAAACAGCTTATCAAATCGCTGATACATCCCTCGGAATAGTGGGGGGTGGGTGGTATCAAGAAAACCTACCCTGTATCGCGCGAGTCACGCGAGTCGTCGGCGGAAGTCGCACTGGGATAATGAGTTGTGCGCGGGACGCTGATACACGTGGGGCGAAAACGGGAACTTGAAAACCGATATCAGCGGAGGATGGTACGCCGCTTATAGCGCGAATCAGAGGGAAGAGGAGCGGCGAGGGGGTTAAGGGAGTGGAAGGTGGACCCGGCAGCCGGGAGTTAACGACCCATGACCCAAAAAGAAGATGTTGTTCTGGGCAGGCTGGAAGCCTACCCCACGTTAGTTCACAAACATGAACTCATTGCTATTGAGCAGCAGGCGGCAGGTGTTGGCGAGGCCGTGCTTGTCGAGGTAACTGCGAAGGGCGCTGGCTTCGGATTCGCGCGGGGGGCGGAGGAGGACGATGTCAAACAATCGATTGACCTGCGCGTGCTTGTTCTCGCCGGCTTCGGATTTGAGCCGCTCGGCGAGGCGTTCGCTTTGGCGGATGACGAATTTGTCGTTGAGCATGGTCAGGGCTTGCAGGGCGGTGACGCTGACGGTGCGGGCGGGGGTGAGCTGCGAGGCGTCGGCGCAGTCGAGGGATTCCATGAAGGGGTCGGGGAGCGTGCGGAAGACGAAGCGGTAGACGCTGCGGCGGTAGTTGGCGGGGTCGTCGGGATTGAAGTTCTGGTAATCGACGTTCGGCGTGACGTGGATACCGGGGGTCTGGATGAACTGCCGCACCGATTTCCCCCCCATCGCCAGGTCCGCGGAGCCGGCGATCTGCACGAGGGCGTCGTGGACCTGCTCGGCCTCCAGGCGAGAGCGGTGCATCCGCCAGAGGTATTTGTTGTCGGCGTCGATTTCGGCGTTTTTTCCGTCGCGGGCGGAGCTTTGGCGATAGGTGCCGCTCGTGACGATGCGGCGGTGGAGGGTTTTTAAGGAGCCGCCGCTCGTTTGCAGCTCCAGCGCGAGCCAATCGAGAAGCTGAGGATGGGTCGGCGGCGAGCCCATTTTTCCGAAGTCGCTCGGGGTATCGACAATGCCGCGGCCGAAGTGATAGTGCCAGACCCGATTCGCAATGGACCGCCAGGCCAGGGTGTTCTTCTCATCGCTCGTCCAGCGGGCCAGCGCGGCTCTGCGCTGGCCTTCTTGCTGGAGGTCTTCGATGTTTAGTTTCGCTGGATGCTGCTGCAAGAATGCCAAGGCCGCCGGCTGGGCCTCTTCAAGCGGCTGATTGATGTCCCCCCGTTTGAGAAGGTGGATAGTCCGCGGCTTGTCGGCGGGCTTGAAGGAGCCGTCGGGTTTGAACTGGTTAGTACCGGCGTAGACGAGTTGCGGCGGCGGCAGAACGGCAAGCGCGCGATCGTACTTCTGAACAAGGTAGAAAATGGCCAGGTCCGCTTTGTGAATGTCCGTCCGCTCCCCCCGCGGCGCGGCCAGCGCGGCGGCGATGGCTGGCGGAAGCGCGGCCGTGTCCAGCGGCAAGGGCAAGGCCGCGGTGGTGAACGAGAGTCGCGGGCGGCCGATGGTGTGTTGCCGGCCGTGAAGCTGTTTGAGTTCGATGGTTAAGATCAAACCCCCGTCGGTTGATAAAGGCGCTTTGAACTCGAAGACCGCCTGATGCGGCTTCCCTTCCTGCGGATCGACACCCCAGGCAGTGTCCGGATTGCCGTCGATGGCCATCGCAATCGTCCAGCCGGCCTGATCGAAATCGGCTTTGGCGTTTTGCAGGACGACTGGGGTTTTCTTGGAGGGTTCGCCTTTCGGGGCGGCACTGGCGACCAGTTCGCTGAGATGCAGGTTGCCATTCGTCGGCTGGCGGCCCGGTCCTTGCTTGGGTAGCGACGGATCCGTCAGCACTTCCAGCTTGAGGCCGGTTAGCGATTTCCCTTTCACGGGAACAATGAAGGTGTACGTATCCGTTTCCGGCATCGCGCCGCTGGCCAGATACGAGCCATCCGGCTGCTTCGTGAGCGTCGTCTGGCTATCAGATTTGACCTCGGCGGCTTCCAGCACTTGCCACACCGACTTCGCGGCAGCGACGGTCTCTTCCCACCGGGCAATGTCCGCTTGCAACTCCGGCGTCAGCAGCGATGCATCCAGCTTTTCACGCAGACCGGGCAGACGCTCCTTGAGTCTCAAAAGCTCCTTCCGCCTGGCCGCGGTTGATGGATCCGCGTCATAGGCCCGCTCCGCTTTGTCGGTCGCCGCGAAGACTGCCTGCAGGTTGTAGTAGTCCTTTTGCTGGATCGGGTCGAACTTGTGATCGTGACAGCGGGCACAATGGACGGTGGTGCTGAGAAATGTGCTGACGACGGTGGTGAGGATGTCGTCCCGATCGATGTAGCGGGCGATCTGCCGGTCGATCGTGTCCTCGCGAATGCTTTGCAGCGAGCTTTCATCCCACGGCCCCGTGGCGAGCAGCCCCGTCGCCGCAATCGCTTGGGGGTCTTCCGGCCAGAGCACGTCCCCCGCAATTTGCTGTTGAATGAAAGTGGCGTAAGGAACGTCGCGGTTGAGCGAGCGGATGAGATAGTCGCGGTAGGGCCAGGCATTTTCCCGCGGGCGATCCTGGTCGTGCCCATGCGTCTCCGCATAATGCACCACGTCCATCCAGTGCCTTGCCCATCGCTCTCCATGCCGCGGGCTGGCCAGCAAGCGGTCCACGATTTTCTCGTAAGCGTCGGGCAGTTCGTCGCTTTGAAACGCCGCCATTTCCTCCGGCGTCGGCGGCAGGCCGGTCAGGTCGAAGTAAACACGTCGGAGTAGCGTCCGCTTGTCAGCGGCGATTGCGGGTGTCAGGCCGCGAGACTTGAGCTCGGCGAGGACGAACGAATCGATGGGAGTCGCCAGACCCTCGCCCCGGCCCTCTTCCAAGGGGAGAGGGGGAAATGCAACCAGCGGCCGGTATGCCCAGTGCTCCGGCCAGGCGGCTCCCCCGTCAATCCATTCCCGCAGCGAAGCAATCTGGGCGGCGCTCAGCGGCTCCCCCTTCGGCGGCATCTGCTCGGCGGCATCCTGGCTGGAAACGCGGCGAATCAGTTCGCTCTGTGCGGATTTTCCAGGAACAACTGCCTGTTTTCCCGACTCCAGTGCCGCGATGGCCCCTTCACGCGACGTCAATCGCAATCCCGCCTCCGGCTCGGATTGCCCGTGGCACGCCAAGCACTTGGCGGTCAGCAGGGGCTGGATATCCCGGTCGAAATCCACCGCCAGAAGAGTTGGTGAAAACAGAACCAGCCAGGCGGCCGTCAGCATCAATGATGAAGGATGGCGGAGGAGCCTGAGCATGGGGATGCACCGGCGGCTGGGTGGGAATTAGCTGGGGGCGGGAAGTCTCCAGTATAGCCGGTCGGGAAATGGAAGGGAGTCGTCCCATTCGAACTCCTAATCCTAAACTTAATCCTAATCCCAATCCTCCGAGGGCGAAGACGAAGACGAAGAGGATTAAGATGTAGGATTAAGAGCAAGACGATGCTTGTTTAGCCACCCATTGCCGGAAACATATCGCGGACCATCGTAATTGCGGCCGGGCCGACGAGGACCACGAAGATGCCTGGGAAGATGAACAGGACTAGCGGGAAGATCAACTTCACCGCGGTCTTGGCCGCTTTTTCTTCGGCAATCTGGCGGCGGCGGGTTCGCATGCTGTCGCTTTGCACGCGGAGGGCCTGGGCGATGCTGGAGCCGAACCTGTCGGCTTGGATGAGAATCGAGGCCAGCGACTTCAGGTCATCGACCCCACTGCGGATCCCCAGCTCTTGCAGCACCTGGTTGCGGGCGCGTCCCACCTGGAGTTGCAAATTGCAGAGGCCGAATTCGTCCGCGATGGTTCGATGGGATTTCCTCATCTCTTCCGCAACCTTCCGCATCGCCTGATCGAGCCCCAGGCCGGCTTCCACGCAGACGACCATCAGGTCGAGCGCGTCCGGGAGGCCAAGAAAGATGGCTTCTTTCCGCTTTTTGGCCAAATACCAGAGCACGGCCGAGGGCAGATAGAACAGAATGCCGGCACAGGCGATGGTGCGAATGAACGCGCCAATGGTGAAGCCCAAGACGAAAAACGAGACCCCGCCACCGATGACAAATCCGGCGACCAGGCCAATCAACTTGAGGCACATGTAAATGGAGGGTGCCGATTCGCCGCGGAATCCCGCGTACGAGAGGGACAGCTTGAGCTTGCTTTGTTCTTGCGCGCTCTTGGGTTGTAGCGGCGCGCTGATTGCCGGCGCGGCAGCTTCCAACATGCGGGACATGGACGATCCCTTGGCCTCCACCCGCTTGCGGCCTGACGGGTCGGAAATATCATTCAGCCGCTGCTCCGTGCGGGATGCGCCCCTGCCAAACCAGTCGAGGGCCAGCCAGGCGATCGCGGCGATCAGGCCAAAGACCGCCCCGTAGACGATCCAAGGACTCATGCCGAAGGCGAATGATTGAGCAACGAGGAAATACATCGTTTAGACCTTAATATTGATGATTTTACGGATGACGAGCGCCCCGAGGACTTGCATCACGATCGCCCCGGCCAGCATCTGCTGGCCCATGGTCTCGGTGACCAGAAGCATCATGTATGTGGGGTTGAGGTACAGCATGACCACCGCCAGGACGGGGGGCAGTGCCAGAAGCACAATGCCGGAGAGACGGCCTTCGCCGGTGAGGGCCTGAATTTGCCCAAAGATCTTGAACCGCTCACGGACGATGTAACCGATTTTGTCCAGAATCTCGGCCAGGTCGCCGCCGGTCTGGCGTTGCAGAACAACGGCCGTGGCGAAGAAGCGGAGATCCAGGTTCGGGACGCGTTCGGTCATTTCTTCAATGGCGAGCTCCAAAGTCTGGCCGAGATTCTGAGCCTCAAAGCAGCGACGGAATTCCGTCGAGATCGGCTTGCCCATTTCGTCCGCCACGAGATTAAACCCGGAAGCGAGCGAATGGCCGGCACGCAGGGCCCGGGAGATGAGTTCCAAGGCTTCCGGAAACTGCTTGGCGAACTTGGCCAGGCGGCTCTTGCGCTTGAAATGGACGCCCAGGAACGGGATGATTCCGAGGATGGCTCCCAGCGGTGCATAGAGAAGAGGTGCCCGGCAGAGCGGTACGAGGATGACCCCCAAGCTGGCGACCCCCAGCGAGATCATCAGGAACTTGGTCGGCGTCAGCGGCACGTCCGCCTGTTGCAGGAACGTTCGCAGATTGATGAAGCGCGAGAACAAGTCCTCCAGGAAATGGGACCCTTCGTCGAGCGGGCTGGAAAGGACACTGGTGTCCTTCTTCTTGCTGTTGGGATTGACCGCGCCGGTCAGGATGGCAAGCCGGTCCTCCACCATGCTTTGAGCCGGGCTGAGGACGAACATGGAGGACACGCCCGCCACCAGGCAGGCGACGCCGACAAAAGCCGCGGCAAGGACGAGGATGGTGAACATGAGCAGTACCCAGGGACGGGAAGGGATTTGGTGTAGCGCGGGCTTTAGCCCACGCCTGTTATGCATTGGGGTGGGCTAAAGCCCACCCTACATTCGTGAATCAATCAATCAGCATTTTGCGGGCTTTGAACGCGGAGGACGGCAGGCGGATGCCCGCGGACTCCAGCTTGGACATGCAGGCGGGGCGAACGCCGGTGGCTTCAAAGTAACCGCGGGCACGGCCCGTTTCGTCGATCCCTTCCTGGATGTAGCGGTAGATGTCCTGCATCACCACGGTGTCCTGCTCCATGCCGCACACCTCGGTGATGTGCGTCACGCGGCGGATACCGCCTTGCAGACGGCTGACCTGGACTATCAGTTGGACAGCGCTGGCAATTTGCTGCCGCATCGCTTTGATGGGCATCTCAAAGCCGGTCATCATGATCATGGTTTCCATACGGGCCAGGCCGTCGCGCGGGGTGTTGGCATGGAGGGTGGTCAGCGAGCCGTCGTGACCAGTATTCATGGCTTGCAGCATGTCCAGCGTCTCCGCGCCGCGGCATTCGCCGATGATGATGCGTTCGGGCCGCATACGCAGGGCGTTCCTCACCAGGTCGGTGGCGGTGATGGCCCCTTTGCCCTCGATGTTCGGGGGCCGCGTTTCCAGGCGGACGACGTGGTCCTGCTGCAACTGAAGTTCCGCCGCGTCCTCAATGGTGACGATCCGCTCGTGTCCGGGGATGAAGCTGGAGAGCGTGTTGAGTAGGGTGGTCTTTCCGGAGCCCGTGCCGCCGGAGATGACCATGTTCAGGCGAGCCTTGATCGCCCCTTCCAGCAGCATCACCATTTCCGGCGTGAAGGCCTTGAAATTCAACAAGTCCTCCAGCTTGAGCGGATTGCCGCCGAAACGGCGAATGGAAACCGCGGCTCCGTCCAGGGCGAGCGGCGGAATGATGGCGTTGACGCGGGAGCCGTCAGTGAGGCGGGCGTCCACCATCGGGCAGACTTCGTCCACGCGGCGGCCGACTTTAGAGACGATGCGGTCAATGATTTGCAGCAGGTGGGCGTTGTCCCGGAATTCAACCTGGGTTTTTTCCAGCTTGCCGCGACGCTCCACGTAAATGTTCTTGGGGCCGTTGATCAGGATATCGCTGATCGTGTTGTCCTTAAGCAGAAACTCCAGCGGGCCCAGGCCGAACGTCTCGTCGAGGACCTCTTCAATCAGCCGCTCGCGTTCGGTGCGGTTGAGGAAGGTTTCCTCGGTGTCGCAGAGGTGCTCGACGACGAGGCGGATCTCGCGGCGGAGGACGTCCCCTTGCAGCTCGCCGACCTTGTTCAGATCGAGCTTGTCTACGAGCTTGGTGTGGATCTTCCGCTTGAGGAGGTCGAATTCCTCTGCCTTGGCGACTTCGGCGGAGCGGGCGGGGGTTTGAGGGGCTTTTACCATGGTGGCGTGAAGGCAAACGGGGAAGGTGCGAACAGCGTGCGGACGGGCGGCACATTTGGGGCGCGTGGTAGTCCACAGTCCGTGAAAAGCATAGGTCACGCTGGGCGGGAATCGCCGAAGTGGGATGGGCTTCCCAGCCCGTCCAGGCTTTCCCAGCGAAAGCGGCCACTTATGCCGGTTATTCGGCTGGGGCAGGTGCCAGCGAAGCGTCGTCTGGGAAGTAGCGGCGGATGAAGAGTTTCCAACCGGCGCGAGTCTTAGCGTTCAAGTCGATCTCACGGCCGCTCTCGGAATGAAATATCCTGCGGCCAGTCATGTCCATGAAAACGATGGTCGTGGTGACATCTTGTCGGGAAAAACGGACCGCGAAAACGTTCTTTGGTTCCATCCGTGAGGGATCAACAAGATTTGCCCGCCAATCGAAGCTTGCGTCTTGAAGCAGGGAGTGCCGGGCGTGGAGGAGTCCCTGTGCCCGGCTGATATCTTTGGTTTCGACGATATCAAAAGCCTCCAAATCCACCCACCGGCCGTCTTTCGCTCGTAGCCTGAGCAACTCGACCTGTTTGCCGTCCCGAATTGCCAGAGCGCTGTCCTTGCCCCAAAACTCCAATGCCCGCCAACCCTGCTGTCGGTTCCACCACCAGGCGAATGCGGCCATGAGGAGCGCAACCGCGAAAATGGAAAGAACAACGAGTTTGCCGCTACTACGCATGATTGCCGGATTTTCCCAAGGGCCTGACGCCAGTATGATAGTCCTTTGCCATTTACCATAGTGCCTATTTCGCAGGAGCCGATCTGCCGTGGCCGACAAGTTTGATCCCTACCGCGAAGCGCTCGTCATGGAAACCGACACGGTCTGGCCGGCGGAGTACGCCGACCTGCCGCTGGGGGAGAAGTCCCGCATCGAAACCGAGCTGCACGCCCATCCCGACCAGGTCGGCGACATCACTTACATCCGCTCGCACACCGGCTTCTGCCGCACGATTACGGTGACGACGGCGGACGTGCAGCGGCTGTCGCCGTGAGGAGCTTCCCTTGTCCGAGTCCGGCACGATCCGCGTTGAGCTGAGCGAGCGGAGCTACGATATCCGCATTGGCCACGGCATTCTCGAACAGGCGGGCAGCTTCGTGGCCGAAAGGCTGAAGGGAAAGCAGGCGGTTGTGATTACGGACGGGAATGTCCGGCAGCCGCACGCGGAGCAGGTCGCGGCTTCGCTGGCGGCCAGCGGCATCCGCAGCGAGACCCTTGTCGTCCCGGCCGGGGAAGAAACCAAGTGCGCGGCGCAGGCGGCGGCTCTTTGGAACCGCCTTTTGGAATTGGGGGCTGACCGGAAGTCCTTCGTTGTTGCCGTGGGAGGAGGGGTGGTCGGCGATTTGGCGGGCTTCGTCGCGGCGACTTACGCCCGCGGAATTCCCTTCGTCCAGGTGCCGACGAGCCTAATGGCCCAGGTCGATAGCAGCGTCGGCGGGAAAGTAGGCATCAATCTGCCGTTGGCCAAGAACCTCGTCGGCGCATTCTGGCAGCCGGCCGGAGTGCTCATCGATTTGGCCGTGCTCGACACACTGCCCGAGCGGGAGTACCGCAGCGGGCTGGCCGAAGTGGTCAAATACGGCGTCATCCTCGACGCGGAGTTTTTCCAGTATCTGGAAACGCATATCGCCGAAATCAATGCCCGCGAACGTGCCACGCTCCTGCACCTCGTCCGCCGCTCGTGCGAGCTGAAGGCCCAGGTCGTCTCCGCGGATGAGCATGAAGAGACTGGCTTGCGGGCGGTCCTCAACTATGGCCATACATTTTGTCATCCCATTGAAACCGTTTCGGGCTACGGCAACTATCTCCACGGCGAAGCCGTCGCCATCGGCATGATGTGCGCGTCTCGCCTGGCCGAGTTTGTCGGCCGAATCGATGGTGAACTAACCAAGCGTCAAGGAAAGCTGCTCGCAGCACTCGGTTTACCCACCACCGTCGCTGGACTCGACATCGAAGCCCTGATGACAGCCATGCAACGGGACAAGAAAGCCGAGCATGGAAAACTGCGGTTCGTTCTCCCCTCGCGATTGGGCAGCGTGGAGTTGGTCGGCGAGATCGATGCCGGGCTGGTCCGCCGGGCGTGGCAATTCTGAGAACTCGAGGCCTTTCTCTTATGTCGCCTCAACCCGGCCATGCCGACCATTCTTCAGGAGATGACGAGACTCTCTCCGCGGAGCTGCGGCTGTGCATGGTGAGCGGCGTCGGACCGCGGATTCGGAAAGCCCTCCTCGAGCGCTTCGGCAGCGCGGCCAATGTCTTTCAAGCAGCGCCAAGCGAACTCCGCGAAGTGGACGGCGTCGGGACGAAACTACTAAGGGCTTTGACGGCGGCCGAGCGGGAAATCGACGTCGCCAAGGAGATCGCCTTCTGCCGCGAGAAGCAGATTACGCTGCTGCTCGAAACGGCACCGGCGTATCCGCGAGTGCTGAAGGATATCCATGATCCTCCCGGCGTCCTCTTCGTTCGTGGCGAAGTTCTGCCCGTCGATGCACTCGCCGTCGCTATTGTTGGGACTCGTCATGCCACCGCCTACGGTCTGGCCCAGGCGGAGCGCCTGGCATCCGGGCTGGCTCACGCCGGCTATACCATCATCAGCGGACTGGCGCGGGGCATTGATGCGGCAGCCCACAGCGGGGCGATGAAAGCGGGGGGCCGCACCATCGCGGTGCTCGGCGGCGGAGTGCTAAACATTTATCCTCAAGAGCATGAGAAACTCGCTCAGCAGGTGATGGAGCACGGCGCGATCATCAGCGAGAGCCACCCGCTTGCGCCGCCGCTCGCCGGATCGTTTCCGCAGCGCAACCGCATCATCAGTGGCATGAGCCTGGGAGTCATCGTCGTCGAAGCGTCCGACCGCTCCGGCGCGCTCATCACCGCCCGCCTGGCCATGGAACAGGGCCGCGAGGTCTTCGCCGTTCCCGGCCGCGTTGACAGCCGCAACTCTCGCGGCTGCCACCGGCTCATTCGGGATGGTGCCAAGCTCACCGAAACGGTCGACGACGTGCTGGAAGAATTCGGCCCGCTCGTCGCTGCCGCCCCCCGCGACGACGGCCGCGAAATCCGCCATCCCGCCGAGCTGCAGCTCAACGAGCCGGAAACCGCCGTCCTCACCGCCATCGATAGCGACCCGACCAGCATCGACGAAGTCATCGCCGCGACCCACCTGGCCGTCCCCCAGGTGCTCGCCACGATCAGTGTCCTGGAAATGAAGCGTCTCATCCGCCGGGTCAGCGGGAATAAGGTCATCCGGCTCTAAACTCCACAAAAGACGAAAGCATTTTGAACAGAAGGGAACAAAGGAAACGAAGGGCAAGGAGAAGAGTCAGGGGTATCGTAATGGTCGTCTGATTTCCATGAAACCGGAAGAACACATCCAACAGACTCCAAAACTTGCCCATCTACCTTCGTTTCCTTCGTTCCTTCTGTTCAAATCTCTTCCGCTCCTCCCTTCTTACAGGGCTACTCAGTGTTTCAAACTGTGCCCGACACCAACCCGAAGCGTTAGCGAGGAAAAACGACGTAAGCCATGGGCTCTTCCTCGCTTACGCTTCGGGTTAGTTTCGTCGAACA
>JBKJNY010000046.1:0-16759 GCA_046593355.1 Pirellulaceae bacterium
GACACCAACCCGAAGCGTTAGCGAGGAAAAACGACGTAAGCCATGGGCTCTTCCTCGCTTACGCTTCGGGTTAGTTTCGTCGAACACGATGCAGGTTGAAACACTGAGTAGCCCTGGGAAAAGGCTCTTTTCTCTTGTTCGCCGCGCCTGGATGTGCCAAACTGGGTAGTCACTTCCCGCCTGCTCACCCCGCCTCTATTTTCCGGTGGCCTGATGCGTTTCCGCCTTGGCATCTTTCTTTTGGCCGCGCTCTTCGTGCCGCAAATACATGCCGCTGAGCCGCTGATGAACTCTGCGATGCTCCGGCGGCCGGTGGCGCTGCAATTTTCGGAGGATGGCAAGACGCTGTACGTCGCCAATCAGCAAAGCGGCACGATTTCGGTCGTTAATGCCATGAAGAAGCAGGTCGTTGCCGAAATCGCCGCCGGCAAGAAGCTCTCCAGCCTGGCGATTCTGCCGAGGCGGAACCTGCTGCTCGCCACGGACGAAGCGGCTCATGAAGTCATCTTGCTGAGAGTCGACGCCACGGCGCAATTGAAAATCATCCAGCGGCTGCCGGTCAGTCCCTACCCCGTCAGCATCGTTCTCTCGGCGGACGGTAGTCGCTGCTTCGTCGCCTCGCTCTGGTCCCGCCGCTTGTCAGCCATCAATATCAAGGATCAATCCGACCAGCCACTGGTCTTGTCAAAGCAAATTGACCTGTCATTCGCCCCGCGCGAGCAAACGCTGCTTCCGAAGGAAAACAGATTGGCCGTGGCGGACGCCTTCGCAGGCCGGCTGGCGTTTTTTGATCCGGCGGACCTCTCTCTGCAAGTCTCCAAGGAATTCCCCGGCCACAATATCCGCGGCCTCGGTGTGAGCCGCGATGGCCGGAAGATTCTCGTCGCCCACCAGATGCTCAACGACCTGGCCCACACCATCCAGAACGATGTTCACTGGGGAATGTTGATGTCTAACGACCTCCGCTGGCTCAAGGTGGAATCGGCCCTGGCCGGCGGCAAGGAACTTTACCACGGGGCTCACATGCATCCGCTCGGCGAGCCGGGCAAGGGGTCGGGCGACCCCGCCGGCCTCGACGTGTCCGCCGCCGGCACGGTCGTCGTCACTCTCTCTGGCATCAACCACGTCACGCTCGGCAAGGAGGATGATTTTAGCCTCTACCGCGTGCAGGTCGGGAAGCGGCCGGTGGCGGTGAAGATTGCTCCGGATGGCAACTTCGCCTTTGTCGCCAATATGTACGACGATTCACTCTCCGTCGTCAACCTGGCGGACCGCGAAGTCACCGCCACCATCCCGCTCGGCCAGCAGCCCGACCTGACCCAAATCCAACAGGGCGAAGTCCTCTTCCATGACGCCACCCTCTCGCACGACGGCTGGATGAGCTGCCACAGTTGCCACACCAGCGGGCACGCCAACGGTCAGCTTAACGACAACCTCAGCGACTTATCGTTCGGGGCACCAAAACGGGTTTTGTCATTGCTCGGCCAAAAGGACACCGCCCCTTACGCTTGGAACGGCAAGGCAAAAGACTTCGCCGCGCAAATCCGCAGCAGCCTGGAAAAGACCATGCAGTCCGACGAGGCTCCGCAGGAGGAGCAGGTGCAATCCATCGCCGCCTATCTCGACACGCTCGAACTGCCTCTCTCCGTGGATGAACTACGCGGCACGCAGGACAAAGTGGCCGTCGCCCGCGGGCAGAAGGTCTTTGAGCAGCATGACTGCGCCCGCTGTCATGCCCTTCCGTCCTATACCACGCCGGAAACCTACGACGTCGGCCTGAAGGACAAAGAAGGAAACGTGCGTTTCAATCCTCCCAGCCTGCGGGGACTGTCCCACCGCGGCCCCTTCTTTCACGACGGCTCGGCGAAGACGTTGGAGGAAGTTTTCTTGCCGGGGAAACACCCAGGCGAAAGTGCTTATTCGCCCGAGGAAGTGAAAGACTTGGTGGGGTTTTTGCGGAGTCTCTGAATTTGTCGATTTTCCTAACTTGTTTCAGGGAAAGGGGTTGCAATTTTGAGGTGCCAAATTGGCACCTCAAAACGATAATTATTAATAAACACTTATCTTGTAATAATGGTCTAACTACGGCCAATACATCATGAAGAAACAGCATGTAGTGCTCATTCCTGCGGAGCGAATCGAACAGGCGATTTTGCTGGTACGCGATGAAAAGGTGATGCTGGACCGCGATTTGGCGACATTGTACGGCGTTGAGACGAAACAGTTGCTGCGGGCGGTCAAGCGCAACGGAGCCCGCTTTCCCCAAGACTTTGCGTTTCGGCTCTCCAACGAGGAGCATTCAAGTTTGAGGTGCCAAATTGGTGCCTCAAAAACGGATGTACTCGGGGATGAACCGGAAGAGCGTCGGGGAGGACGCAGGTATCTGCCGTACGTCTTCACCGAGCAAGGCATCGCCATGCTCTCCAGCGTCCTGCATTCGCCGCGGGCTGTTGCCGTCAATATCGAGATTATGAGGGCTTTCGTGCGTTTGCGCCAACTCCTCGCCAGCCATGCTGATCTGGCCCGGCGGCTCCATGAAATGGAGAGCAAATTCGACAAGCAGTTCGCCGTCGTTTTCGACGCCATCCGCAAGCTGATGGAACCACCGCAGGAGCCGCCTAGGGAAATGGGGTATCACACCCTGATGCCGAAAAAGAAGTAGATTCCTGACTGGGTATCCCGCCTAACCGAACAACTCCTGCACCACCTTCCCGCCGCTGGTGAGCTTGATGGGGCGGCCGTCGGGAGTGGTGTATTCGCGGGCGGGGTCGATGCCGCAGGCGTGGAGCAGCGTGGCGTGGAGGTCGGGGAAGGTGACGGGCCGGTCCTTGACCTGGGCACCGGCATCGTCGGAGGAGCCGATGGCGCGGCCACCCTGAATGCCGCCGCCGGCGACGACGGCGCTGAACACATCCGCGTGGTGGTCGCGGCCGTTGTCGCCGTTGATTTGCGGCGTGCGGCCGAACTCGCCGACGCAGAGGACGAGCGTGGATTCCAGCAGGCCGCGATCGGACAGGTCTTTCACGAGCGTGGCCAGACCGGAGTCGAGTTGGGCCGAGAGGGCTGCTACCAGATTGAAATTGTCGCTGTGCGTGTCCCAGTTGCCGAGGGCGACCTCGACGAAGCGGACGCCGTTTTCCACCATGCGGCGGGCCAGGATCAGGGAGCGGGCCAGCGAACCGTCCCCCACTTCGCCGCCGTAAGCCTGCCAGAGCTGTCCTTCCTCGGTCGCCGGGTCGAAGGACTTGAGGGCCGCGCTTTCCCGCATTCGGTTGGCTTTGATGGAAAGCCGCGTGAAATCGAGCGACCGGCTGCTGGCGGACTTCTTGGCGAAGCCCAGATTGAAGGCTTCCAGGGCTTTCATCCGCTTGGCAAGCCGTTCGGGCGCGAAGCCTTCAGGCAGAGCGAGATTCTGGCCGGGGTTGAGCGGGTCGCCGACGACGTAGGGTCCGTACTCCGGGCCGAGGTAGCCACTGCCGTTGGTATCGCCGACGGAGACAAAGCCGGGGGCAACGTCGCTGTCGTCCTGCTTTTCCTTGGCGATGATGGAGCCCAGCGCGGGGTAGACCAAGGCGGGAGTCGGGGAATAGCCGGTGTGCAGCAGCACGGTGCCGCGATCATGATCCCCTTCCTTGGAGGTCATGGAGCGAATGATGGCCAGCTTATCGCTGACCGCGGCGAGCTTCGGCAGATGCTGCGAGAACTTCACCCCTGCGATCTTGGTATCGATGGCCGTAAACGAGCCTCCGGTGGGAGTGCCCGGCTTGGGATCGAAAGTATCGATATGGCTGGGGCCACCCTGGAGATAGAGCAAGATGCAAGCCTGGGCGGTCTTCTTCTCGCTCGCGGCCTGGGCCAGCGAGCTCCCAGGAGAAAAGGCGAGGCCCATCGCGCCGGCGAAGCTGGTGACGAGAAAATCACGACGTGCGGTTTGCATGGCTCGATCCTTTCCAATGCGAAGAGGTTTTTGCCACGGATTGAACACGGATGAAACACGGATAAATCAAAATTCAGGATGGCCACGAAAAACACAAAAAGACACAAAGAACGGACAAATTTCACGGCACTTTTTGTGACGTCTTGTGTTTTTCGCGGCCAATCCACTGTTTCATCCGTGTTTCATCCGTGTTCAATCCGTGGCTCCCATTCTGTCTAGTGATTCGTATTGAACTCCGCGGAATTGAGCAGCACCCAAGCGACATCGGTGAGGCCCTCGCTCCCAGCGCTCGCGCCCGCCAGGTCCAGCATGGCGTCCATTTCCGCCCCGTTCGGCGGGCGGGAGAGGGTGGCGAGGAAGAGGTGCTCGATGTGTTTGGGGCCGGCGGCGTTTCCGTGCAGGGTTTGAGTGGTGGTGACAGCCAGATCGCAGGCGGCTCGGACATGGTCGCCGTTGAGGACCGCCAGCGAGCGGCGGATGGCCAGAACTTCACCCGAGAGGCTCTCCTGGGCCACGTCCGTGGTGAAATCCTCTTTCGTCATTTCCGCCAGCTTCACTTGCGATTCATCACCGCCGCGATACCCGGTGGACTGGGCGATGGACAGATAAAGCTGATCCGCCGTGAGCGGGCGAATCGGGAAGCGGGCATAAAACTTTGTTGCCTGATGCTCGGGATCAGCACCTGGCGAGGACGCTTCCGCAGCTTTGGCATCAGGCTTTTCGTCTGACTTGCCGTCTTTCTTGATACCACTCGTGCTGGCATTCGCGGCCAGCGCACTAGAGACAACCTTTGGCTGCCCAGCGCTCCGCTGATAAGTGTTGCTCAGCACGATGACCCGAATCAGCCGCTTCACGTCGCTGCCGTTTTGCGTGAAGTCCTCGGCCAGCAGTTCCAGGACGGGACTGGCCGAGTTCTTGGCCTGGGGAGAAATTGAATCGAGCGAGTTGACGAGCTCGGCTCCGAGGAGCTGTTTCCAAACGCGGCTGGTGACGTGGCGGGCAAAATATGGATTCTGCTCACTGGTCAGCCAGTCAATCAGCGCGGTTCTGCGCTCGTCGGAAGTGTCAATGGTTCCTTCGCCGGGGCGGCGCGGATAGATGGTCCTGGTGGGGCGGTTCCCGTCGGCGTCAGGCTGGGCTTTGGGGTCGGGAACTTGCAGCTCGCCGCGCGACCGCTCGAAGACGAGCGAGAAGTTGTCGCCGTTGGGCTCTGCCGTTGGCTGCATTCTGCGCAGGCGGGCGAAGTACGCGGCGAGGCCCCAGAAATCGTCTTGTTTCCAGTGGACGTGCGGATGGTCGTGGCACTGGGCGCACTGGATGGTGACTCCCAGGAACTTCTTGCTCACCACGCCGGCCAGTTGCTCCGGCTGCACGTCGTACCGCAGCAGGAAATTGGCAGGGCCACTGCTATCGCTGGGTCCATCGCCGCGGAGCAGCTCGGTCGCCATCTGCTTATAGGTCTTGCCGGCGAGAAACGAATCGCGGAAGTAGTTCTGCAACACGCGGCCGCTGTAGGTAGCCTGGTCAAATGGCCGCTGATCCGTGAAGTATTCCGCCCAGACGCGGCCCCAGTGATTGGCGAACTCAGGCGATGCCAGCAGCGTCTCAAGAGCTTCTTGCCGTTTGGCGGTGCCCTTCTCCTCCAGGAACTGCTTGGTTTTCGCGGCCGGAGGAATTCTCCCCGCGAGGTCCAGCCAGATGCGGCGAAGGAAAGTGGCGTCGTCGCACAGAACGGCCGGCTGCAAGGCACGCTGCTTCCAACCATCGGCCAGCACTTCATCCAGCTTGCTACTCGCCGCGGAAACCTCCGGCGCTGAAGTTGGCGCTGCCAGGACCGCGCTCCAAATGAGCAGGGAAGCAAGAGACATGGGGAACCCCTACTTGCCAAAGACATCCTATCGCCCCCGAAACCGTCTCCGATTGTAACTTAGTGGCCAGCCGAGGGGCAATTGTTTCAAACCTTTCCGCCGTCGGGCGGAAAATCGTCCTCCGGCGGCAAATTGCTGCGATAAATACGCTCGAACCAATAGCCCCAAACCAGATATTGCAAGGCAATGATGCCAAAAATGACAAACGCCAGCAGGAAAATCCACAAGAAATACCCCATCGTCAGGATGCTGATGACCGCGGCCATCAAAATGCCAAAACCGGCGACGAGGGCGATGGAGAGCCAGGAGCCGGCCGGTGGTCGGGCGATTTTAGGCCGCTCAGGCTTGGAAGGGAGCATGGAGGTATTTTACGGGAGATGAGGTGGGCGGGATAGTTGTGAATGACGAAGCTCGAATGGAAACTCTCGTTCCCACGCTCTGCGTGGGAACGCCCGTCTTGAACGCTCTGCGTCCCGCGGCAGCGACGCGGAGCGTCGTCACGAGAAGAATGAGAAGAGGTGTTTTTCATTCGCCATTCGTCATTCGAATTTCGTCATTAGACCCTCACCTGTTTCCACCCTCCTTGCCAAAACCTCCACAGCACCAATTGGCTGCGAACCGTCGCGTCCACGACCATGGCGAGCCATGCCCCGCCGACGCCGAGGCCAAGGCCGGGAATTGTTGTCCCCATGATCGGCAGCGGTATCTGGTCCCAGGCCAGGAAGCAGGCGAGCGGAATGCGAATGCCGACGAGACCGATGAAGGTGATGGCCAGCGGAACGCGGGTATCGCCACTGCCGCGCAGACCGCCGGTGAACACGTTGAGAATCGCCAGCGCCGGGCAGCCGCAGGCGACGATCTTGAGGAGCTCGCCGGCGTGCCGTGTCAGGTCCGTGGGGCGGCCGATGAAGAACTGGGCGAGATGCTCTCCCGCAAAGTAGAACAGCAGGCCGGCGAGAGACATGACCACGACGCCGCACATCGCCGCGGTGGTGACGGAGCGGACCGCCCGCTGCGGCTGGCCTGCGCCAAGCGCCTGGCCGGCGAGCGTGGCAGCAGCAACGTGGAAGGCCGAGCCGGGGAGATACGCAAGGGCTTCGATCTGCAAGGCCAGGCCGTGAGCGGCTGATGCTTCGGTGCCGAGGGCGTTGATGATCGAGACATAGATCAGATGGCAGATAACGATGGCCGCCGCATCGAATCCGCCAGGCAATCCAATCCGCAGCAGCCGGCGGATGGTCGCCCATTCTGGCCGCGGCCAGCCGAGATGCAATTTCATTCCGTTGCGTCCGCGGAGGAGCATGCCCAGGATGATGAGGCCGCCAATCGTATGTCCCGTCGCCGTTCCAATCGCCAGCCCGTCCCAGCCGAGGTTGGGGAATGGCCCCCAGCCGGTTACGAGTACCGTCGCCAGAAACATGTTGACGGCATTAAGCACGACGCGAGCGATGAGGCCGGTGACCGCGTCCCCCGAGCCGCGGAGGCAGGCCGAGCCGATCTGTTCCAGCATAATGGCGGGAATAGCCGGCGTCATGATGCGGATATACCGCAGCGCCAGCTCAGCCGCCTCCGGCCGGAGCTGCATGGCGGAGACAAACCACTGGCCGCCAATCAAAAAGAACACAATGCCAATCCCCGCGGCCACGACCCCTAGCAGCATCGCCTGATTGACGACGTGGCTGGCTTCCTTCCGCATCCCCGCCCCGACGAAGCGGGCGACCAGCGCCACCGCCCCAATGGAAATGAGCGAGAACAGCGTCGGCAGGATCCACAGCACATACGACATCAACCCCATCGCCGCCTTCGGCTCTTCCCCCGGCAAAAAATGCCCCGCCAGATACCAGTCCGTATACCCCACCAGCAGATTCAGCGACTCCTCCGCCATCACCGGCACAGCCAGCGCGAACAGCGGGCGGAGAGTGCCGGTAGGAAGTGTTGCGTCTGCGTTCAAGTGAAAGCCGGGGTCGGGAGTCTTTCGCGTCACTGACTATTCCACTTGATACACACAACGACGCGAAAGACTCCCGACCCCCTGACGTTGCGGCGGGAGAGAAGGTCAGCAGGCGAGTATTCCTGAGGTGCGGTGAGCGGTCAATGGAGCCTGCCTCTCTGCGGGCTCCTTGCCGCGGCTTATAATGGCCGCTTTGTCCATCCACGCTCGAATCCCCCCGCCTATGCGTTCCTCCTCCCACTCTCTCCGCGCCGGCATGGTCGGCTTGGGGATGATTTTTGAAGAAACCTACCGTCCTTTCTTTGAGCAGGCATATGCGGAAGGAATCTTCAGCAATAAATTGGGCATCTGTCGCGTCAACCTCGCTGCCGTTGCCAGCAAGACCGGCAGCCGGGCGGAGGCGTATCGAAAATCCGCTGGCAACAAAATAGCAGACTTCGAGAGCTTCAAAGAACCGGACTCCATCGGCCAACTGCTCGGCAGCGGTGTTGATTTCGTCTGCGTGGCCACGCCGGACGACCGGCATTTCTCCGCGGCGAAAGCGGCGATTCTGGCGGGCAAGCATGTCCTCATCGAAAAGCCGTCGGTGCTGACGCTGCAAGAGCTCGACGAGCTCGCCGCGCTCGCGGTTCAGCAAAACGTCCTGGCCAAGGTCGTCTATCACAAGCTCCTCGACCCGGACCACAAAAAGCTCCGCACGCTGGTGGCCGACGGCGAGCTCCAGCACGTCAACACCGGCTACTGCACGCTGCTGGAGCCCAAGAGCATCAGCACGGGGCAATTCGCGGAGTGGATTGCCGGCCGCAACCCGGGGACGTACGTCGCCGTGCATTACATCAAGCTCATCGACTTCACCTTCGGCGGGCGGCTCGTCAGCGTGGCCTGCACCGGCCAGCGGGGGATTGTCGGCCCGGCGGATGGGCCAACCTGGGATTCAACGCAGCTCCGCCTCATCTATGAATATGCCGACCAGCGGCAGGCGGCGTTCGACATTCACACCAGCTGGGTCACGCCCGACAACTTCCCCGGCTACGTCGACCAGGAGGTGCAGTTCCGCTTCGACAACGGCGTCTGGAACTGCCACAGCCGCAAGCGGGGGGTGGAATGCACGGTGGAATCTCGGACTCCGCTGACCCGCAAAATCAACATGAACAACCACTACAACGGCACCTTCCTGGAGCCGTGGGGGGAGCGGAGCCAGCGGGGCTACGGCGTGGAAGTGCTGGAGCGGTTCGTCCGCGAAGTCGCCACGGTCCAGTTCGGCGGCCCGGAAAGTGAGCGGCCAAACCGCCTCGCTGCCGCCCGCAGCCTCACCTACAACGACCTCTCCGCCGACCGCCAAACCGTCGCCGCCGTGCAAGCCATGGAAGCCATCCTCGCCCGTCACGCCGCAGGCACCCCCAACTGCCTCGTGGAAATCGACCACCCCCACGGCGGCCTCGTCCTCCTCCCGCCGGGCAAGGCGGAGGCGGAGGTGCTCTACTCCGGACGGGTCAACCCGTAGGATGGGTTTCCAAACCCGTCCACCAACCCGAAGCGCCAGCGAGGGATTCTCCTCTCCCTCTGGGAGAGGCCGGGTGAGGGTCATTCCCCGTCCCCATTTTCCCTTAATGCCCGATCCATCCCGCCAGACCTCGGCAACACCCATAACCCCCGATTCCACCTCCCTGATTCCCACTTATTCCCATCATTCCGCCCTCCGTCGCGGCCCCTCCGTGTCGCCGCAACTCCTTGCGTGAACGCCACTTCCGCCTTGCGACTACCAGGCATAACCCGGAATATTCCCGTTTCAATAATTCCGACCCATTCGGGGGGATATATGCGCAAGTTGATAACCTGTTTCTAATCACTCCGCGCAAACTCCACCACAACATTAGCGGCACATTTTCTTCCCTTACGACCAACTTGTCAAAGATCGCACCCTCCCTGGCCCTCGCGCAGCTCCGCCGCTATTTGTACTATTGTATACACATCTGGTTGGCACCGGCAAGGCCCAGCGGAAAGATTTCGCAAGATTTTTTCTGTTGGCAGTGTTGGCGAGACGAGCATAAGCCCTCGACTGGCACCAAGGTGACCTTCGGAGACCGGCAAACACAGTAAAATGAAATCGGACAGGCCCTCAGCGGTTTCGTCCTGTGCCCCTGATACGGGTGGAGGCGGATGTGCTGTATGCAGGACAGGTGAATGAGAGGATGGGGTAGGCTTTCTGCCTGCCCAGAAAACTCGTCTCCAGAGAGGCCCTGGGAACTAGAAAATTGCTTTAATGAATGCCGCTGCCCGCTACCTTGCCGTTGTCTCGCTTGCCGTTTGGATCGGCGGTCTAACGCTCTATGCCCTTGTCGTGATCCCCGTAGGAACGGACATAATTGGCGGGACAGAGCAGGGATTTATTACGCAACGGGTAACAGGCTGGTTGAACTGGATTGGCGTTGCGTCGCTCGCAATCTTAGTTCTCACGCTACGAGCGCGGTGGATGCTCGCAACGTGGGGAACGCTTGCGGTCACACTGGCTATCCTGTTTGCCCTTCATCTGCGACTAGATGCCCTACTTGACGGCAGGGCGAGAGAGATTGCCGACGCCAGCACCTTCTACAACTGGCATCGGGCATACCTGATTGTGGCGGCCGCGCAGTGGCTTGCCGGCGCTGTTCACTTGTGGGGCGTCGTTCAATCGACTTCCACCACTTTGCCCGCTTCCGTCACTTGAAGATCGCGTACCTTGCCTTCCGCGCTCTTGCCCCGAATTTCGTAATTGCCGTTTTTTGTTTTCCAAGCCGTATCAAACTTCACGTCGGGCAGTTTGGTTTTGGCAGCGTCCATTGCCGCGGCCGGGACTTTATCAAGCGGCACAATTTCCGTTTTCTCAATCTTGCCTCCGCAACCCGCGATGGTGATTACGAGTACGGCAATTACTTTTAACCAACGCATGATTAGTTGCCTCCAATTGGTTCATTACCGGCGCGAGTAGCCATAGCCCGATAAACGAAGTAGCTCAACGTCGGGTGAAGAATCTTAACGTGGCTGTCGGCGTAGAGGAAATTCACCCCGCCATGATTGCCGTGAAACTGGTTGACGTGTGAATAGCGGTCCCCAGGGCTGTACCCGTCGCCGGCGTGCCCAAGCACTAGCCCCGCGGCAAATTCCGGCGGCCCGCTCCCTACGCCGTCGCTTCCGTCCGGCACAATGACCGCCCCGGTAACGGCCCCTGTCCAAGTCGCTTCGCCTAGTCGGAAAGAGCGCTCGCCAACAAGGATCGTCTGCGAAGTACCATCTTGAATATCTTGAAACGAAACGGTCCCGTTGCGGAAGAAAACCCCGTCCCCATCAACGCCCGGTTCACTTGTCCCGTACATGCCGACATAGTTCGCTGTCGCTACGTCACAAATGGGACTGATTGGCGCGCCGGTCATCGGATCGCGTTTCCAAACGGTCCAAGTTTTGGGGCCAGTATCCGAAGGGCAGCGGAAACCGGGCAAGGGGGCGATGCGGACGGCCGCGTTCAAAGGGGATTCAATTCCTAGATCGAATCGAATTTGATTGTAGAGCGGTTGTTGCTCCATGTACGGGAGCAAGAGCGCTCCCCATCCCCAGCCGGGGCCGACTTCGTTGCCAGCGGGATCGACGTTTGACAAGTAGCCAGACGGAAACGATTTTAGGGAGTCGGCATACGTTTGCACGGCAACCCCGATTTGCCGCAAGTTATTACCGCATTGCATCCGGCGGGCGGATTCTCTCGCGTACTGTACCGCGGGAAGCAACAGGGCAACCAAAATGCCAATAATGGCGATAACAACCAGCAATTCAATGAGTGTGAAGGCGCGACGCATGGACCGGGTTCCTTTGGATACAGTATACCGCAATCCGGCTTACAGGGAATTGTAATACCCCGCCAAAAAAGGGCCGAAATGTTTCGGGGAAATTTATGTCCGCCGACTCTAGTCTAGTCCCCAATCTCTGCTTTCCCACAGCCCGGCGCGCAAAGCGCAACTTCCGGACGTGGTGTCGCAAGCAAAGCGTCAGACACTGTAAAATGCTTGGGCAGGCTGGAAGCCTACCCCACTTTCTAACCTCTAACCTCTCCGCTCATGCCCGCCGAAATTCCCACTCCGATTTCCCACCCTGGTGAAGCCACTTCAAACGAAATCCGCCGGCGATTGGCGAAGGTGGAGCCGCATTCGCTCCGGACGTTTACGCCGAGCCTGGCGGTGTTGGCGAAGTCGGCGGGGTCGTATCACTGGACGCCCGTTCTTAATCACGAGGCATCAATTCCCAGAGTTCATTCTCGTGCAACCAAATGGGGTCGGCATTCCTGGCGATGAATTCATCCACGGGTAAGCCTTCCATCAACTGAGGCCGCCGCACTCTCACTTGCTTGCCGTGCATGAAGGTCGTCATGTAAACCTTCTTTCGCTCGCGGCGGGTCGCCGTTCAGCGGCGGTTCTCTTACGCTTCGGTTTGGGCATGTTCATCATTCGTCGGGATTATCGGCATACTGCGGCGGAGATTTGCCTACTCGCTTGGTGACACGCGGGTAGGTGACGGTCGGTATGGCTGGCTCGATCCGCTCTACCTGGACCTGATGATACCAGTCGTCACCGAAGTCGAACCAGTAACCGAATGTGCGGTGGGATTTCAGGCCCAACTCGTCCAGCGTTGTGGTGGTCGCGTCCCCAATCTCTTTTTCTCCTCCGTCCAGGCCGGGAATTCCGTAGTTTTTCCCGGCGGGATCGTGCGGACGTTTGCCGAATTGGAACTCGTACAGGTGTTCCTCCCAGCGGTCATAAGCTTGGAAAATGGCGAAATGCAGGTCTTCGAGCGTTTGGTCCCCGCGGATTTCGATCACGCGGCTGGTTTCCTTGTTGGCGAACTTCTCGCTGGCGGGGCCACCAGACAGGTGGGTCCTCAAGACGTACAGATTCGCGGGTGGCGACGCGGAAGGCACCGCTGGGCGACTCGGCCGCTGGCTGGTTGGGATCGAAGTCTTGGTCTGTTTCCGATTGCCCCACGGCGGAATCTCGTCTTCTGGGATCAGCACCTGGAGCGAACGCGGCTGGCCGGGCACGCGCAAGATCAACCCTTTCTTCTCCAGCATCTTCACCATCTGATTCACAGACGGCGGTGAGACGCACAGGGCCACAGCGATTTCTGATTCGGCGGGTGGACAGCCGTGCAAATCGGTGTAGGCCTGAATAAACGCCAGATAACGGCCCTGAGTCGGAGTGAAGTCGGCCATGACATTCCTTGCATCGGGAGGGTGGGATGCATTATACGACTGGGACATTGTAAAATCACTGGGCAGGCTGGAAGCCTACCCCACTTTCTAACCTCTAACCTCTAACCTCTCCACTCATGCCCGCCGAAACTCCCACTCCTATTTCCCATCCAGGTGAAGCCGCCTCGAACGAAATCCGCCGGCGGCTGGCGAAGGTGGAGCCGCATGCGCTGCGGACGTTTACGCCGAGCCTGGCGGTGCTGGCGAAGTCGGCGGGGTCGTATCACTGGACGCCGGAGGGGCGGAAGCTGGCGGATTTTTCCTCGGGCGTGCTGGTGATGAACCTGGGGCATAACCCGACTCGCTGGTGGAAACGGGTGACCGAGGTTTTGCAGCTCGGGGGGCTGAAGACGGCGGGGGAATTTTGCGAGGCGGTGACGTTGAGCGCCTACAACGCGGTGACCGAGGTCGAAACGCAAGCGACCGAGCGGCTGGTGGCGCTGATGCAGAAGCAGCCGGGGGGGAAGCGGTGCGAGCAGGTGCTATGGGCGGCCAGCGGGAGCGAGGCGATTCAGAAGGCGCTGTGGGCCGCGATGGACCGCCGGCCGGGGGAGCAAATGATTTTGAGCACCCGCTACGGCTTTCACGGCAAAAAAGGACTGGCCGGGGCGGTGACCGGCAGCGAGCAGGACGCCGAGCGGGATTCGCGGGTCAAGTTCCTCAGCTTTCCGCGGGAAGAGTGCATCAACGTCGCCCGCCGCCGCGAGCCGATTGACCTGGCCCCCTATGAAGAAGAGCTGCGACGGCACTGGTCGGAGCACGGCAACAAAATCTGCGCGCTCATCACCGAGCCCTACCTCGGCGGCGGCGGCAGCTTCCATCCGCAGAAGGAATATATCCAGCTTCTGGCCCGCTTCTGCCGCGAGCACGACATCGTGTTCATCTTCGACGAGGTGCAGGCCAACTTCGGCCGGACGGGCTCCTTGTTCGCCTTCACGGAGTACGGCGTGGAGCCCGATATCGTGGTCCTCGGCAAAGGGCTCGGCAACGGCGTCCCCGTCAGCGCCGCCGTCGGCCGGGCGGACCTCTTCGCCAACATGCATTACGGGGAAGCCAGCGACACCTGGAGCGCCAACCCGCTCGCCAGCGCCGCCGTCCTGGCCACGCTGGACGAGTACGAGAGCGGCGACGTGCTGGGCCAGGCCAAAAAGCTATCCGCCGTCCTTGAAAAAGGGCTGCTGAAGCTGACGGAACTGCCCACCGTCGCCCACATCCGCGGCGAAGGAGTCGTCTGGGGGATCGAATGCGCCGGTGTTGGGAGTACTTCTGCGGAGGACGTAGCGAAAGCCTGCGTGGAAGCCTGTTACCTCGGCGACACTGAGGGCCGTGCCATCCACCTGCTCGGCCCCCTCGCCGGCAAAGTCATCCGCGTCAGCCCGCCGCTCGTCATGCCGGTCGCGGAGGCGGAGGAGTATCTGGGCGTCCTGTTTGAAATCTTTGCCGCGGTGGGAAAGAAGGTGGGGTAGGCCTCCAGCCTGCCCAAAAAAGGCTTGCCAAAAAACTTTGAAAAAAATGGCGGCTGGAGCTTGGGGTTTAGTGGACAATAGTGTACAATAGAAGTCGCGTCTCGGACGTGTTTCCTATCCGTGCAATTCGTGACATCCGCGGGTCAAAACAATTTGAACCACGGATGACCTAGCGCGGCGTAGCCGCAACCAATGGTGCAATCGCGATTCGGAGAACGTATGACACCAAAGAAGTCAAGAATTCCGTCGCCTTCCTCGGATATTCTTGCCATCCATCTTCTTGCCACATGTCGTCGGAGGTGGCAAGAAAATGGTTGGCAAGAAAATATGGGCCTGAATCCAAGTTGGAATGGCGAGTGCCGCGGCCTAAAATCTGCGCGGCAGACGCAGAAACAAATCGTTTGTAATACGAATTGCACGGATGAAGGATGCTCAAAGTCGCCTGGACCGTCCCCCTTGTCTCTGCGGATTTCGGTGAATCAAAAAGCGATGAATCAAGCCCCCCATGAATCAACTTGTTTTGACGCAAGTACCTGTTAATAAACAATTTACGAAAACATAAACAGGCTCAAAAAGGCGAAATTCGGAAGGGTCTGAATCATGAATCAGAACCGCTCAACCGGGGGGAGGCGATTGATTCACGGCTCACGCCCACGCAAAGCCGTGGGCGTGCCACCCAGAGCCATTGCCAACGAGGTTCCCATGTCCCGCCTGTCCTCCCGCCGCTCGTTTCTGCAGTCCTCCGCATTGCTAGGGGCGGCCGCTTTCTCCGTGCCACTGGAGACATTTGCTGCCCGACTGAACGCCGGTGAGCGGCCGCGGATGCACCAGGACTTCGGCAAGCTCGCTCCCGTGAAAGACAAAACCACCGGCTTGCCGCTGATCCAACTGCCGGAAGGCTTCGAATACGTCACGTTCGGCTGGGAGAAAGACAAGCTGACCGAAGGGGGCATCACGCCGGCCATGCACGACGGAATGGCGGTCATTGCCAGCGACGAAAATACCGTCACGCTCTGCCGCAATCACGAAGTGGATGGCAGCGGAAAGGCTTTTGGCGGCGAGGAAATTGCCTACGACCCGGCGGCGAAAGGCGGCTGCACGAACCTCGTGTTCAACATCAAGGAAGGGAAGCTCGTCAAATCCTGGAGCTCGATTTCCGGTACCGTCCGCAACTGCGCCGGCGGGCCGACGCCGTGGGGAACGTGGCTCACCTGCGAGGAGACGTTGCACGAGCCGGGGGTGAAGAATGCCAAGGGAATCCCCTACAGCTACGAACAGACGCATGGCTGGATCTTTGAAGTTCCGGCCACCGCAGCCGCTCATCCCCAACCGCTAAAAGCGATGGGGCGCTTCGTCCACGAGGCCATTGCCATCGACCCCAAGAGCGGCATCGTCTACGAAACCGAAGACAAGTCGGCAGCGGGCTTCTATCGGTTCATTCCCACATCTCGCAAGCGCCTGGCAGACGGCGGCAAGCTGCAGATGATGAAGGTGAAAGGCGTTCCCGATACCCGCACCGGGCGGAAGGCGAACGCAGCCTTCGACGTGGAATGGGTAGACATCCAGCATCCCGAACTGGCCCACTCGCCGAATCCCAACGACGGCAAACCGGATAGTGCCGGAGTGTTCATGCAGGGCAAACAGCAAGGCGGTTCCGCCTTCGGCGGGTTGGAAGGTTGCTGGTTTCTCGATGGCCGGGTGTTCTTCACCGCCAAGTCCGGCGGCGACGCCAAGAAGGGGCAAGTTTGGGAATACGCGATCGCCGACGAGAAGTTGCGCCTCGTGTACGAATCGAGCGGCATCGCCGACCTCAACATGCCGGACAATATCGTGGCCAGCCCGCGCGGGGGCCTCGTCATCTGCGAAGACGGCGAGGACAAGGTTCCCATGCGTATCCAGTGCTTGACGCGCGACGGCAAACTCTGTGTCTTCGGCGTCAATAACATCGATCTCACGAAGACGCCGCATAACGGCTTCAACAAGAGATACGTGGAGGGGGAATGGGCCGGCGCAACCTTCAGCCCGGATGGCAAATGGCTCTTCGTGAACCATCAGTCGCCGGGAATCACCTTTGCGATTTCAGGGCCGTGGAAGGATGGACTGCTCTAGCAAGATCGATCCGCGTGCAGTTCCAAAAATGCAGGTCCAAAAAAAAACAACGGCCCGCTTGAGGGCTAGAAATGCTATTGGCGGGGGAGGTGGGGCGGGGATAGGTTGCGTGCTTCCTTGGGGGGAAACAAGGAAGTTAGCGAATGCCTCATCACT
>JBKJNY010000052.1:0-7370 GCA_046593355.1 Pirellulaceae bacterium
TCACTACTACTTATGGTATGACTCGTCCTGGAACGCATGGGGCCTCTCCTTGGCTTGGTCTTGATTTGACACAAACCATTCTGAGGAAGCCCCTTGCGTTCACCTATCTCAATTTCTAGAACTTGGAACTACTGAAATTCGAATGACGAATGGCGAATGAAAGACTAGAATTCGTCATTTGGAATTCGACTTTCGCCATTGCCGTCCCATGATCGCGTTCCTTCTTGTCGCTGCCCTCTGGTCCGCCGAGCCGCGGCCCAACATCGTCGTCCTCTTCGCGGACGATCTGCGGTACGATGCGCTCGGCACCTTCGGCAACGACGAGGTCAATACGCCTCACCTGGACGACCTTGCTCGCCGCGGGACGGCTTTCACGCACTGCTTCAACATGGGTTCGCTGAACCCCGCGGTCTGCATGCCCAGCCGGGCGATGTTGCTGAGCGGGCGGACGCTGTTTCATGTTCCCGTGCAGCTCACCGGGGTGAAGACCTGGCCTCAGCATTTGCGGGAGCAGGGTTATGCGGCCTACGGCATCGGTAAGTGGCACAACGGACCCGCGTCCCATGCCGCCGCGTTTAATGAAGGAGCCGCCGTATTTTTCGGCGGGATGAGCGACCACTTCAAGCTGCCGATCTTTGACTTCGCCGCTGACGGCAAATATCCCAAGGAGCGCCAGAAGGCCGGCGACAAACATTCCAGCGAGCTGTTCGCGGACGAGGCCATACGCTTCTTGGAAGGCTACAAGCGGGACCAGCCGTTCTTCCTGTACTGCGCGTTTTGGGCGCCGCACGACCCCCGGACGGCTCCGCGGGAGTATGGCAGTCTCTATGACCCGGCCAAGCTCAAGCTCCCCCGCAGCTTTTTGCCGGAGCACCCGTTTGATAACGGCGAGCTAAAAGTTCGCGACGAGTTGCTGGCCCCGTTTCCACGGAAGGCGGAAGCGATCCTCCGGCACACCGCGGACTACTACGCGATGATTACCCATCTGGATGCCCAGATTGGGCGGATCCTGAAGACGCTGGACGAAACCGGGCAGGCGAAGAACACCATCATCGTCTTCGCGGCTGACAACGGCCTGGCAGTGGGTCGGCATGGCCTGATGGGGAAGCAGAATCTGTACGACCACAGCGTTCGCGTGCCGCTGCTGATGGCCGGACCGGGGATTCCCGCGGGAAAAAAGTCGGATGCGATGTGCTACCTGCTGGACCTTTTTCCCACCACGTGCGACCTCGCGGCGTTGCCGATTCCCAAAGAAGTGGAAGGGAAGAGCCTGCGACCGATGATTGACGGCAAGGAAGCGCGGGTGCGAAGCGAGGTGTTTGGCGCCTACCGCGACTTCCAGCGGAGCATCCGCACCGACCGCTGGAAATTGATCCGATACCCGCAAATCAACCTCACGCAGCTCTTTGATTTGCAAAACGACCCAGATGAACTGGAAAATCTGGCTCGGCAGCCGGAGCAGGCGGAACAAGTGCTGGAAATGACAAAGCAACTTGTCGCGCTGCAGCAGACACTGGATGACCCACTGCCGCTAGCCGCGAAGCAGAAGCAGAAGCAGAAGCAGAAGCAGAAGCAGAAGAAGTAGCTGCCTAGCTGGTGAACCGCACTCGCCAAGTGTCTTGGTCGTGCGCTTCTATGCGTCCAATGACCGCAGCCGAGAATTGCAGATCGCCCAGGCGGTTGATGAAAGCGGCGGCGCGGTTTTCGGCCACTCCCACCAGAAGTCCGCCACAAGTTTGCGGATCGAAGATCACCGAGTAAGCAGGCAGTTGGCATAGTCCTGGTCCGTCATCCATTTCACTTTCGACCTGGCGGTTGGACGGAGCAAGCGTACTCTCCACTCCTTCCGCCAGCAGTTCGCCTGTTCCCGGCAGAAGCCGGATGCTGTTCCAGAACAATTCCGCCGCCAGATTCGCGGGCCGCAGCATTTCGAGCAGATGACCGGCCAAACCGAATCCCGTGATGTCGGTTGCGGCGGCAACACCGAACTCATCGAACAAGGCCGCCGCGGGTGCATTAGACCGGAGCATTGTTTCCACCAGCGGGCCGAACCACTCCGCCTTGCACTTTGCCTGCATGTGCGCGGCGAGGAGCACGCCAATTCCCAGCGGTTTCGTAAGGATGAGGACGTCCCCTTTCCGCAGCTTTCCCTTGGTGCGAACCGAGTCCGAAGGCTGCTCGGCGAGAATCGTAAAGCCGATGGTGATATTTGAACCTTCTATGGTGTGTCCGCCGGCGAGGGTTGCGCCCATCGAGTTCAGTTCCCTCAACCCGCCGGCCAGCAGCTCGTAGAGAAGCTGCTCCTGCTTCCTTTCGGGTCCGGGCGGGATTGTTGCCATCGCGAGCGCGGCGATGGGCCGAGCCCCCTTCGCCAGCACATCGCTGGCGGCGTGAAGCGCGGCCATGCGGCCGACGAGGTAGGGATCGTCGAGAGGTGCCTGGAAGAAGTCGACCGTGGCTGCGATGGCTCTGCCTGGCGTCGGTAGGATTAGGGCGGCGTCGTCAGGAGCGTCGAGGCCCAGAAGAACGTGTTCGTTCCGCGGTATGTCGAGCCTAGCGAGTGCTCGCGACAGGATGGAAGCGCCGACCTTGCCGCCACAGCCGGCGCAACGCATTTGGGGACGGCCATCGGCGGACCTCTGGGGCAAGCCCGGAGGCTCATTGGCCAACATGCCAGGTGAGTACTCCTGATACATGTCCATGAACTTGCCATCAATTCGGTCCTTCAGCCGCCAGACCCATTTCCCTTCCATGCTGAAGCCTTGATACTCGCCTAGCGCCGTCCCATCGCCCCGGTTGAGGAGCTTGAGGAACCCTCGCTGCGGCTTGTAATCGCGCAGCGGTTCTTTGCTGAGAATTCGTTGCAGGTTCTCCCACAGTACCGGGCCCTCGCGCACGGCGTACACGCCCGCTTTGGGCAGCTTCTCGCCCTCGATGGTGCCGGTGTCGCCGACGACAAAGATGGGGTCGCCGCGGGTGGACTGCAGCGTGCGCGCAGTGAGCAGAAAGCCTCGGTCGTCTTTGGGTAAGTCGAAATCCTTGATGAGCGGCGGCGGGGCGGCGCTGGTGACCCACAGGACGAGGTCGCCGGGAATGGTTTCGCCGTTGTCGAGAATTGTCGACCCGTGCTTAACTTGCGTTACTCGCCTGCCGAGCAGCACTTTGACGCTGCGCTCGGCAAAGTCCCGCTCCACTCTTCTCACCAGTCCCGCGGAACTTCCCTTGAGTAGCTTGTCTCCGGAGTCGATGAGGGTGATGGAGAATGGCGCGTTCCCCAGGACCGAGCGGACCCGCATCGGCAGGCAGAAGGCGAGTTCTACGCCGCCGGCTCCGCCGCCGACGATGGTGATGCGGAGCGGAGAAGGGAGAGGATTAGGATCAGGTTTAGGAGTTAGAGAAAGTTTTTTTTCGAAAGTATCAGAGGGCTGATTTCCCCCGCTTGCCAAGAGTTGCAGCCGTTGTTCCAGGCGCGGCAGGAACGTCTGCATCGGTTTGACTTCGAGGAGCGAGTCATCCGCTTCCATCAGGCCCGCTCGGTTGGGCACCGACCCCAGTCCAATCGACAGCACGTCGAACGGCAGCGGCGGGCGGTCCGCAATGAGCAATTCTCGCTTCTGCACGTCCAGCCCCGTCACGTCCCCCACAATCAGCCGCGCCCCGGCTGCCGCGCAGAGTCGCACCAGGTCAACTTCCATCCGCTCCGGCGGATACAGCCCCGCCAGCACTCCCGGCAGCATGCCAGAATACGTCGCCACCGGATAATTCGAGACGCAGGTCAGCCGAGCACCGGGAATGGGCTGCATCTTCCACATCCGCAGCACATGCGAATTGGTATGCCCCACCCCGAGCAGCACAATGTCATGTTGGGGGAGCGTGGATTGCATTGCGACTATGCCAGCAGCCGCTCCACGCACTCCAGCAGCTTGTCCATGGCGAAGGGCTTGCGGAGATATTCATGGACCCCGAGCATTTCCGCGTACGCCTTGTGCCGGCTCCCTTCGTTGGCCGTGATCATGATGACTTTGACCGTGTTCCCCAAAGTTTTCAGCTTCTCCAGCACCAGAAAGCCGCTCCGCTTGGGCATCATCATGTCGAGAATGACGAGATCGGGCCCGTCCTTCTCGGCCATCGCCAGCCCTTGGTTGCCGTCGCGGGCGATGAGAACCTCGTATCCTTTTTGCTTCAGGGCAAACTGCACCGTATCGATAATTTCCGCGTCATCATCCACCACCAGCACGCGGTGGGGCTTGGCGGTGACGTCTTTTTCCTTGGCCATGGTCGCTCCTGTGATGGCTGGCCGCGGCAATCAGGGCCATGTTCCGCTGGGTTGCTTTCCTTCTACTAGCTTATAAGAGCGAGCCCGCGCAAGCAACGCGGGCGGGCGGCTCCTCTTCCTCTTCCTCTTCCTCTTCCTCATCATCTCCATCCCTGTTTCAGGCAGCCCGCCCCGCACGGCTAAGAAATCCTCTTTCGTTCAATTCATCCCGGTCCGCGCCTCTTCGGCAATGCCGGCAGAGTACACGAGCCAGCCGCGAACCTTCTTACACGTGCGATCCTCTCCCTTTTAACGAGACAGGGCAAAATCCGCCGAAAGCGCCAACTCCTCTCGCCAAGCGGATTCCTGGGCTGTGTGGCGGACAAGTTTCGTCCTAGAATTTGGAATTGCCAGCACCTCCTGCCACACCGGCTGACAACGGGGAGATAGGGCCAGCGGCTATAACAAAGAAGCATCGAGAATTGCCGAATAGGATGGGTGGCCGAGTGGTTTAAGGCAGCAGTCTTGAAAACTGCCGTACTCGTAAGGGTACCGGGGGTTCGAATCCCTCCCCATCCGCCTTGTTAGAAAGTATTAAAGAGTCAGGAGCGATAACAATTGGTAAAACTTGTTTGCTGGTAACGACTTGCGTCGTTTTGTTCCGCTCGTTACTTTTTCTTACCGCTGCTGACTGCATAGGCTTTTGCATAGCGCTTGCATCGAATTTTGCATAGCGCTCCGCCGTCGCCACCGCGAAATGCTCGTCAGTCACTTTGAGGTAGTGCTTGCGGGCGATGCTTTCCGAGTTCCCCATCCACTTGCAGACGACATGCGACGGGAATCTGTCTTCCAGCTCCGTCTGGCGGGAAGCCCGCAGGTTGTGAAAGAGCCGCTTCCAGGGGGTCAGGCCAGCACGCTTGACGATTTTTTCCATCGTCGTCCGCAGATTGCAGTTTACCCATCCGTTCGGCCCATTCGCTCGCTTCCGCATCTCATCGCTGACGCCATGAACGGCACCGTCTGGGGCCTGTTCAAACGCCTCTTGCAGATACGGCCGCAACTCTGGAAAGAGCGGGATGACGCGAGTCGCCTTGCCGGGATGATGCTCTGTCTTGGGTGACTGCACAGTGACCTTATTTTGCTCCCAGTCGATATCCTGCCAGCGAAGAGATAGGACTTCGCTGGGGCACCGCAGACCGCCGAACCGGGCAAGGGCGACGATAGACCGCCAAGTGCCATTGGAGCAAGCGGCAATGAGCTTGTAGGCGTCGTCATGCGTGACGAAGTGTTCGTTTTCCGGCATGGAAGTCTGGACGTTCACGCCGGCAAACGGATTCTCGCCAATCAGTCTCTTCCGCAGCGCGGCGCGAAAAATCATCTTGGCGAATTGCAGCCGCTTGGCGACGGTTAGGGAAGCGAGTTTGTGGTCTGAGATTTTCCTGCCAGACTTCGCTTTCTTATTCGACAACCAGACTCGATACTCGTCAGCGTCGCCGGGAGTGACTGTCGGCAGCGGTCTATCGTCGCCAAAGAATTCTCTCAGGCCCATTTCGCCCTGACGCCAGACCTCTTTCATGCCAGGCTTGGTATCCGTCCGCTTCTCTGTATAGGCGTCAATAAACTCGCCTAGCAGGACGGGCCCGTCTTCCGGCTTTGGCTTGCGGTCCTGCATCAATCCGACCGCGGCCAGCTTCGCGGCCAATTCGTCGCCGATGCCGGCTATCCAGGCGGCAGTCTCGTTATCGAGCGAAGTGTTTGTCAGCTTCGCGTTGCAGATTAGCTCGACGCGCCGCTTTACTTCGTCTGCCGTTTTCATTGGCACCTTACCGAGACTGAGAGACTTCCGTTTCCCATCGGCCATGAACTGAATGAGCCTTCCGCCATTCGCCTGTGTAGTCACGCTCGCCATAAGTCACCTCGCTTGGTTTACGACTTCAACGCCTGACAGCCTACCAGAATCGGCAGCCGCTAGCCAGTCCGAAATTACGGATTTTGTCAGTTATTCGTCTGTATATCTTGACGCCAAGTAGTGAATAGCGCTATCGTACTAGGCGCGTGAACACTGCCGTTCATCCCATTTTTAGGAGCCAGTCATGTACCGATTCATTTTTCACGGCACTCCCTGCGAGTGCGAAACCGCAGACGAGCTGCCTGCCATCGTCGCCAGCAACGGCCAGGCTAAGCCAGTGAAGGTCAAGCGGCCGTACAAGCGGCGGAAGGGCAAGCCGGCAAGCCGCGCTCGCGAGGGCGTAATCGCCAGTTGGGACAACGCGAAAAGAGTCGCAAAACGGCTAGGCCGAACGGACTATGCTCAGGTCCGCAGTGATCTAAAATCCGGTGCCGTCAAGGACGAATAGTGCGGAGGCTATCTCAATTCAAAAAGCTGAGATGGTACGCGACTCCGACGACGTGAGACGACCTGGAAAAACAAAAATCCTGAACCGGCGATTGCCGGTCAGGAACGTGAACCACTGAACCAAAGAAAGGAAGCTTAACCATGTTCCCGAAAACCATTGACGAGGCAATCGCCTATTTCCAAGACAAGCGAGCCTGCCACGAGAGGATAAGGCGGATTCGCAGTCGAGCTGGCCACAAGTTTTCAAGCCGCAATCCGCTCTCTGGAACGATCTTAAAGCCATCAGTCGCGAGCGTGCAAAAGTGGCTAGTGCTTCGTCAAGCCTTAGTTTTAGGGTCGCTAGGACAGATTCAAGCGATGTTTCTCGGTTGTAAGAAAACCGGCACCCAAATCCTTAAGCTTGACGCAGCACTAGTCGTAGCCTGGTTTCTTTTTGAAAAAAAACGCATCGCACTGGCCATACTCTCGGAGAGCCTTCGCCTCAGAGATACGACGGTTCGCAAGATGGTCCGAGCGTTCCGGGACGCGAGGGCCTCGCGAGACGTTCCGCGGTGTGCGTAATCTCTCATCGTCATCAATCCGGCCTGCCGCTTCTCTTGCGGGGCCGGGTCCATTGCGAGAGAAAGTAAATGAACGATAGCGAAAAAAAACAACGGCCCGCTTGAGGGCTAGAAATGCTATTGGCGGGGGAGGTGGGGCGGGGATAGGTTGCGTGCTTCCTTGGGGGGAAACAAGGAAGTTAGCGAATGCCTCATCACT
>JBKJNY010000061.1:0-28155 GCA_046593355.1 Pirellulaceae bacterium
ACGCGACTCAAGCACCATCCACTCCAAGAAAGCCTGCGCGGCAAGATGCAAATCGCCGGCTGGAACGACGACTTCCTCGCCGAAGTCCTGACAGGTCAACACGTTTGATACGCGCTGACCCTGAGCCTTCATCATTTCCGATATTCGCCGAGTACATTCTTCGTTCGACGGTTTACAAGCCTTGCCGCAACTAGACGAGCCTCAACCACCATGGGAGGGCGAGCAACGTCGACGCGAAATTATTCAATGCGGCACCGTGCCCCCGAATTTAAGAACCCCTTTTTCACGGCTGAGCGAGAAATCCGCTTAGTGGCGAATACTTCGGCTCATGGCTCTAGTTTGGACAAGTCACAGTACAATTCAGCGCTAATGCACGGGCTTCCGGGAGAGATCGATTTCAAGGAAAGGGACGGCAAAGCAATTCCGTTTGTAAAGTGGACTCTTCCTCCTGGCGCAATCACCGCGGTAATGGTTGGGCCTAGATTTGGAATTGAATTTGAACAGGACGCACTTCAATTATTTCTGACAAAATACGACATCCATGCTCCCCTGACCAGGTCTCGGGGGAGTTATCGCGGATGAGCGATTCCCGAAATATTAGTTGCGGCCGATTGTCTTCTCCTATTCCCCAACGATGGACCGCTGCACCTTGCCGTTGGTGTCCCCTAGGTAGATAGCGTCGATATTCGACTTATTGACTTGCACCGATACGGCGTCTTTGCCAAATTGATTTCTTAGAAGGATGCCACCGCCCGTTTCCGAGGTCTCAATTACAACTGCGCCTGGTGGGGATGAAAAAGCACGCGTAAGATCGTCGACCGGAATTCCTTTTTCCCCGGAAGCAAAACGCCGAAGTGTTCGTTCGCGGTCTTTAACAGCAGACGCCGATCGCTGGGAAAAGGAAACTGATGATGGTCCGAGTATTAATACGTGCTCGCCATCGTCTAGGGAAAAAACGCTGCTTCCGTCGGGATTCATGGATAGGCCAACGCCTTGACCAACGGGACCCATTTTGAAAATGACGGTTCCCTTTCCGCCACTCAGGAATGCGGCAACCTTGCCATCGCTTCCCATGATGTTCAGCGTCTCCACATTGAGGATCTTGGTTATCTTCTCCTCGACCGGCGCGGCAGGTAGCTCGCTTTCGTGCCAGACGCTGAACCCGACAATCGCAAGCAAGAGCCCCGCAATGCCCCATCGGTAACATCGGTTAGCTCGTTCCAGTGAAACAAGTCGCTCTTCAATGGACATGGTATTGCCTTTCATTTGCGTTCATTAACTCTTGACCCCGAAATGTTGCTGCGTCCCATTTGGATCTTACGGAGTATATCACGGCGAATTGGAGATTATCAAATCGTCCTTCACAGGATTTGCGGCGGCTCGCTGGCATGGTGGTACTTGCAGCCGCGACGACCTGGCGACTCAGCCACCTGAAAAGACATGGCGGCGTCTCGGCAGCCAGCACTGAATGCAGGTGGTCGGCCTGGAGTGGCGAAGCCCTCAGCCGCCGCTGCTCCTTGTTGCCGAGCCCGCTTCAGCGGGCTTTTCCTCGTCAGGCCCGTGCTTGAGCACGGGTAACGCGAGCACGCGGTCCCGATTCTCCCCCGCCGCCGGTGACCGGCATCAATGCTTTTTGACACCAGCCTTTCTTACACCAGCCTGACGCGCAAGCGAAGGAAACCGTGGGTGATGAGTGGAGACATTGTCTCGTAAACGCCCGTCCGCCTCGGGGTGCAACGGCAATACGGCGTTTTCTCTGCTGGCGGCGCTGTCCTTCGCTTGCGCGTCAGGCTGGTGTATTGCAGGCTGGCATGGGACAGGCTGATGCAGGACGGTTTGGGCTGTTGTAAAATCGGCCGCTATGGCGAGACACCCGACTATCGGCCGCATTCCACATGGGGATGACCCGCTGGCGTATTTGCTGACGTGGACGACTTACGGCACCTGGCTCCCCGGCGATGATCGGGGCTGGGTCGAGAAACCAGGACAGTTCCGCGAGCCGGATATCGAACGGCAGCGTCAGGCTCTGATGCGGATGACGGAATCGGCGATTGTGCTGGATGCGGAGCAACGGGCGCTTGTCGAATCCGTAATCAGAAGGCACTGCGAGATTCGGAAATGGACCTTGCATGCCGTCCAATGCCGCACGAACCACGTTCACGTCGTCCTGATAGCGGATCGGCACCCCGATGTCGTTCTGGACCAGCTCAAGAGCTGGTGTACGCGGCTGCTCAAGGAAGATCAGAAGAAACGCAGTCCCACAGAGCCTGCACGGTCGAATTGGTGGACGCAGCGCGGGAGCAAACAGTCCATCAATGACGAGGCAGGTCTGGCGCGAGCGATTGCATACGTGCTGGAAGGTCAATGACACCAGCTTCCACACACCAGGCCTGACGCGCAAGCGAAGGACATCGTCGGTGATGAGTGAAGGTGGTTGTCTCGTAAACGCCCGTCTGTGATGGAGGAACCGGACGGTGCGGCCATTATTCTGCTGGCGGCGGTGTCCTTCGCTTGCGCGTCAGGCTGGTGTAGCAGCCACCTGGAAAAAACATGGCGTCGTCTCGGCAGCCAGTGCTGAGTGCAGGTGGCCGGCCTGAGCTGATACCAGCCTCAAAACACCAGCCTCAAAACACCAGCCTGACGCGCCAGCGAAGGAAAGCGCGGGTGATGAGTGGACGCCTTGTCTCGCGAACGCCCTTCCGCGTCGGGGGGCGGCGGCGGTACGGCGATTTCTCTGCCGGCGACGGTGTCCTTCGCTTGCGCGTCAGGCTGTTATCAGGCAAGCCGGAGGGGCATCTAAATCCGCGGTGCGACGAGCCCCGTTGTTCGCGGATCCAAGCGTATTTCACAGCGACTCCTGCGCGAAATGCGCCGTGGCTTTTTTTAGGATTTCGCGCTCCATCTCGGCCCGCCGCAGCTCTCGCCGCAGCCGCGAACGTGTAGTTCTCACTGACCACGAGCCGAGCCGAACCGCATCCTGTTTGAACTCTTCAGAAAACACCCGCCGCTTCCGCGACACTTCGACCTTGGAATGACTCATCCTTCGGATCTCCTGGGGGGACCATTATCCGGCCCCCGCCGGTATCCGAGAATCCTGGGTCATCGCAAACAAGTGCGCGGACTTGATGTTGAGAACTGGCTCTAAACCCACATGAGCGTCCCCTACTACGCCGTCATCTTCACCTCCGTCCGCACTGCGGAAGACGACGCCAGCTATGGTGTCACGGCGGAGCGGATGGCGGAGCTGGCAGCACAGATGCCGGGGTATCTTGGCATTGAAAACGCTCGCGGAGCCGATGGCGCCGGCATCACGGTGTCCTACTGGGAAAGCCTCGCCGCCATCAAAGCCTGGCGCGAGCAGGCGGAGCATCGGCTGGCGCAAGCGATGGGGAAGGAGCGCTGGTATCAGCGGTTCACGCTACGGATTTGCCAGGTGGAAGCGGAGCGGACGTTCGAGCGTACTCCCTCTCCCCTTGGGAGAGGGCCGGGGTGAGGGTCTAAACCACAGCCGCATCAAAGCCCGCGGAATCGTGCAGTTTGGCCCGCTCTTCCTGATACTCGACGATGAAATGAGAGAGCCCAATCTGCAGCTCGTCCCCTTCCTCTAGCGCGACCGCCGCCGTCAGCCGCTGGCCGTTGACGTACGTGCCGTGCGAAGAGACGAGGTCGCGGACGACGACGCACTCGCCGTCGCAAGTCAGTTCGCAATGCCTGCGGCTGAGCCAACGGTCATCGATCCGCACGCCCGCCGCAACGCCGCGGCCGATCTCGTTGGGGAACCGATCAATGGTGATTTCACGCGGAGAAGCCAGCGCGTTCTGGCAAAGGAGCTTGATCTTCACGGTATGTCGAAAGAGTCGGACCGGCGAGCAGAGAAAGGGGCGGGAAGCGTGCTGCCGGCACCAAAATAGCCGTTGAGCACACTCGTTGGATGGATGGTACACCCGGTTACGAGGGTGTCAAGGGTCGCCTAAAACTTTCTTGAAAAAAGCATTTTCCTCAGCGTGTTGCCTCGCCAAGGTCCGCCGCGATAGACTATAGAAATGAGCGCCGCCGAGAAACTCAACCTGATCTCTGTCGAGGACTACCTGGCGGGGGAGTTCGTTTCTCCCATCAAGCACGAGTATCTGGGGGGCGTCGTACACGCGATGGCGGGGGCTAGAAACCTGCATAATATTATCGCCACGAATGTCACCGTCGCGTTCGGCTCTCGCCTCCGCGGCCGCCGTTGCCGGCCGTTCAATTCCGACACCAAGATTCGCGTCCGTTTGCCGACGCATTTGCGGTTCTACTACCCCGACGCTTCTGTCATCTGCCGTCAGAATCCGCCGGACGATTCCTTTCAGGACGACGCGGCGGTCATCGTCGAAGTTTTGTCCAAGTCGACCCGTCGGATCGATGAAGGCGAGAAGAAGGATGCCTATTTGACCATTCCTTCGTTATTCGCGTACGTCCTCGTCGAGCAGGAATCGGCAGCCGTCGTGGTTTACCGCCGCACGGAGCAGGGGTTTGTCCGCGAGGTGCATCAGGGCTTGGAGGCCGTCCTGCCCTTGCCTGAAGTCGAAGCGGACCTGCCACTGGCTGAGATCTATGAAGGCGTGCAGTTTTCGCCCGAAAGTGTGGCAGGCGCGGACGAAGTATTCTGATCATTCCGGCGGGTTCTTACGCCCTAATTGCCACCGTCTTCCGCTCGGAACTCTCTTTGTCAATCGCTACGTAAACGACTTCCGCCTCGGTGAGCCTCATCGGCCCGAATTTGCGGTCCGCTTCGACGGAGACGTGCGTGGTGATGGAGGTCCGGCCGATGCGGGTCACTTGCGTCCAAAAGCTGACGACTTCGCCCACTCCGACCGGTTCGTGGAATTCGACGCCGTTCATAGCCACGGTGACCAGCGCCGGCGTCGGCCAGCCTTGATTGCGAATCTCGGCGATGGCACCGACCGCGCCTGCCTGATCGATGTAACTCAGCAGCACCCCGCCGAAGATGGTGCCGACGGCGTTCGTATCGCGCGGCATCATCACCACTTTCACCGCCAGGTAACGCTCGGTCGGCAGGGTGTGCATGGGAACGATTCTCTGGAAGAATTCTCGTGACCAGTGGAAAGTCGCATGATCAAACATTGTCCAGTGACAAACCCTCGTGGGCGGCTCATCTTCCGCAAAGCCTGGGTCAGCGGCAAGCAGCCTGCCGCTAGAACCGGATTTGTGCCTATATTGCCGCGAATCCGCGAAACTGGTGCAACCGAATTTTCTGTAAATTCTGTGGCATTTTCGGCACGGGCGCTGCAATTCCTATTGCCGGATTTGGAGGCGGGAAATAAAGTTGAATAGGAGAGGCAGATTGCGTAAAGGCAGGGATAGCCGGTGCCAACGGGCAAATGGCCAGTCCCTGCCGATCCTCTCGCCTCCAACGAGTGCTCTTTTCCAATCTCTCCGAGCGATTGCTGCAAGCCGGAAGCAGCGCCCGCATTCTTCCCCAGTGAGAGAGTTCGCCCTGGCTGGGAGACAATGCGCCTGCACGCTGTCTGGTTGTGCGCGGTCGTCGCAGGCGAACCCTTCGCAAGTGAAGAGGGTCTGCCCTGCGCGGAAAGTAAACGAACAGAGCAATTGAAACGTATGTTTAAGCGCCGAGTAGCGTTAATGCTCGGTGCGGAAATGAATGACGAACCGGTTGCCAGAAAGGGGTGTGACCCGAACAGACGACTCCGAGAAGTTCGCGAGTGACCGATGGCGGCTGCTGCGAATGGAGACCCTAGCCGTACTGCCCGGACCGCCCCCATTTCCCCCAGGGGAGGATATTCGATGACGTCAGGACGCAACATCATTTCTCTCGTCGCCCAGCGGCAAGATTTGGAGCAGTTCCGTAAGAAGAACTGGCTCGGCTCTTTCGAGGACTACCTCGACCTCGTCCGCCAGCAGCCCGCTGTGGCGAGAAACGCCTTCGAGCGGGTCTACGACATGATTATGTCAAGCGGCACGCACGTGTACGAGGAATCTCGCGGGGAGAAGCGGGTCCACTATAAATTCTTTGACGACCCGGACAACGAAGGTCGCGACGCCGTGTTCGGGCTCGACGGCACGCTCGAATCGTTCGTGAACGCCCTCAAATCCGCCGCCAAGGGGTACGGCATTGAAAAGCGCGTCCTGCTTCTGCACGGCCCGGTCGGCAGCAGCAAAAGCACCATTGCCCGCCTGATGAAGCGGGGCATGGAACGCTATTCCGGCACCGATGATGGTGCCCTGTACACGCTCGGCTGGGTGGCTGAAACGGACACCGATGACATTCATTGGTGCCCGATGCACGAAGAGCCGCTGCATCTGATTCCCGAGCGCTTCCGCGACGAAGTGCTTTTCGGCATGAACGCCGGCAAGGGAGAAGAGGACTACAAGCTCCGCATCGTGGGCGAAATGTGCCCCTACTGCCGCTTCATGTATACCGAGCGGCTGAAGAAATACAGCGGCGACTGGACGAAAGTGATTCAGGATATCCGTGTCAAACGGATCGTCCTCTCCGAGCAGGACCGCTGCGGCATCGGCACCTTCCAGCCTAAAGACGAGAAAAACCAGGACAGCACGGAACTGACCGGCGACATCAACTACCGCAAGATCGCGGAGTACGGCAGCGACAGCGACCCGCGGGCCTTCAACTTCGACGGCGAATTCAACGTCGCCAATCGCGGCATCATCGAGTTCATCGAAGTCCTCAAGCTGGACGTTGCTTTCCTCTACGACCTCCTCGGCGCTAGCCAGGAACACAAGGTCAAACCGAAGAAATTCGCCCAGACCGACATCGACGAAGTCATTCTCGGCCATACCAATGAGCCGGAATATCGCCGCCTGCAGAACAACGAGTTCATGGAGGCCCTCCGCGACCGCACCGTGAAGATCGACGTGCCGTACGTCACGCGGCTTTCCGACGAGATCAAGATTTACGAAAAGGACTACAACCAGCGGAAGGTGAAGGGGAAGCACATCGCCCCGCACACCATCGAAATGGCCGCGATGTGGGCCGTTCTCACTCGCCTGGAGCCGCCCAACAACGCCAGCCTTACGCTCCTACAGAAGCTGAAGCTGTACAACGGCAAAACGCTTCCCGGCTTCACGGAGGAGAACATTAAAGAGCTTCGCGATGAGGCCATCACCGAAGGGATGCACGGGATTTCGCCCCGCTATGTGCAGGACAAAATCTCCAACGCCCTGGTCGCCCACATGGAGTCCAAGAGCATCAACCCGTTCATGGTGATGAACGAGCTGGAAGCCGGCCTCAAGCACCATTCCCTCATCACTAACGAAGAGCTCCGCGGCAAATACCGCGAGCTGCTGGGGGTGGTGAAGGAAGAGTACGAGAATATCGTGAAGAACGAAGTTCAGCGGGCCATCGCCGCAGACGAGGACGCCCTCAAGCGGCTCTGCGGCAACTACATCGACAACGTCAAGGCCTACACCCAGCGGGAAAAGGTCCGCAACAAGTTCACCGGCCAGTACGACGAGCCGGATGAGCGCCTGATGCGGTCGATTGAGGACAAAATCGACATCCCGGACAGCCGCAAGGACGACTTCCGCCGGGAGATCATGAACTACATCGCGGCCCTGATGATGGACGGCAAGACATTCGACTACAAGTCCAACGAACGGCTCTACAAAGCCCTGCAGCTCAAGCTGTTCGAGGACCAGAAGGACACGATCAAGCTCACCAGCCTGGTCAGCCAAGTGGTGGACAAGGACACGCAGGCCAAAATCGACGTGGTCAAGACTCGCCTGATCCGCGACTTCGGCTACGACGACGAAAGCGCGACGGACGTGCTGAACTACGTGGCGAGCATTTTTGCGAGAGGAGACGTGAAGCGGAAATGACGAAATTTGGATGACGAATGACGAATGAAAAAACCTCATTCGTCATTCGGAATTCGGGCTTCGTCATTCCGCGCAGCGGCTATGGTGATGAAAATCGACCGCGACTCGTCGCGGTTCAAACAAATCGTTCGCGGGAAGATACGAGAGAACCTGCGGAAGTATGTGACGCACGGCGAGATGATCGGCCGCAAAGGGAAGGATCTCGTTTCCATCCCGCTGCCGCAGCTCGATGTGCCGCACTTCCGCTATGGGCAGAACGGCCGCGGCGGCGTGGGCCAGGGGGAAGGGGAACCCGGCCAGCCGATTGCCGCGGGAGATGACGACGGTGAAGGCCAGGGCAAGGCCGGCGGCGATCCCGGCCAGCATGTGCTGGAAGTCGATATCTCGCTGGAAGAGCTGGCCGCAATCCTGGGCGACGAACTCGAATTGCCACGGATCGAGCCGAAAGGCAAAGCCAACATCACGCAGGACAAGGTCCGCTACACCAGCGTCCGCCGGATTGGACCGGAATCGCTCCGCCACTTCCGCCGGACGTATGTGGAAGCCCTCCGCCGGCACCTCAGCGAAGGAACCTACCAGCCGTCCGATCCGAAGATCGTCCCCATCAAGGAGGATCGCCGCTATCGTTCCTGGAAGAGCGTCCCCGAGCCGGTCGCCAACGCCGTCATCCTCTACATGATGGATGTCTCCGGCAGCATGACCGACGAGCAGAAGGAAATCGTCCGCACGGAGTCGTTCTGGATCGATACCTGGCTCCGCAGCCAGTACGACGGCATCGAGCGCCGCTACATCATCCACGACGCCGCCGCCAAGGAAGTGGACGAACAGACCTTCTACCACACCCGCGAAAGCGGCGGCACCCGCATCAGCTCCGCTTACAAGGTCTGCGCGGACCTGCTCAAGAATCACTACGACCCGTCAGAATGGAACGTCTACTGCTTCCAGTTCTCCGACGGCGACAACTGGGGGGAGGACAACAAGACTTCGCTCGCCCTGTTGCGCGAACACATCCTCCCCAAGTGCAATCTCTTCTGCTACGGCCAGGTCGAAAGCCCCTACGGCAGCGGCGAATTCCTCCGCGTCCTCGAGGAAGCCTTCGGCGAAGAACACGAAGTGCTGGTGACCAGCGAGATTGAGAACAAAGAGGCGATTTATGACTCCATTAAGACTTTTCTGGGGAAAGGAAAGTGAGCGAGGAAATGACCAAGCCCTAATGACTAATGACTAATTACTAATGACTAATGAAGTAGGAATTAGACATTAGTCATTAGACATTAGGATTTAGTCATTCCAGAGTTTCCGCCGCACCGCCATGACCGCCCTCCTCCACCGCTTCCGCCCGCTCACTCCCGAGATGGAAGAAATCCAGGCTCAGATGGAGGCTCATGCGCGCTCCTACGGGCTGGATTTCTTCACCACCATCTTCGAGGTGGTCGATGCGGAGCAGCTCAATGCGGTGGCGGCTTACGGGGGGTTTCCCACGCGGTATCCGCATTGGCGCTTCGGGATGGAGTACGAGCAGCTTAGCAAGGGATACAGCTACGGCCTGCAAAAAATCTACGAGCTGGTCATCAATAACGACCCCTGTTTCGCTTACCTGCTGGCCAGCAACGGCATCACCGACCACAAGCTGGTGATGGCCCACGTCTACGGCCACTGCGACTTCTTCAAGAACAACGCCTACTTCGCCCACACCAATCGGAAAATGATTGACGAGATGGCGAACCACGGCAACCGCATCCGGGACTATATGGACCGGTTCGGCGTGGAAGAGGTCGAGACCTTCATCGACAACTGCCTCTCCATCGAAGACCTGGTCGACATCCACTCCACGCGGATCAAGCGCCGCGACGACTCCACCAAATACCACTTTCAGGAAGCGACCGAGGACGAGGATGAAATTCCGCTCGCCACCCGCTTTCAATCCAAGGGGTACATGGATTCGTACATGAACCCGCCGAAAGCCATGGCCGAGGAAGTCGCTCACAAGAAGAAGGAGCTACAGAAGAAGGAGCACTTTCCGTCCGAGCCGATGCAGGACGTGATGCTGTTCGTGCTGGAAAATGCCCCGCTCAAGGCCTGGCAGCGGGACATCCTCTCCATCATCCGCGACGAGGCCTATTACTTCGCCCCGCAGGCCCAGACCAAGATCATGAACGAAGGCTGGGCCACCTACTGGCACTCCACGATCATGACCCGCCACGCCATGATCGAGAAAGACCTGATCTGCTACGCCGACCACTGCTCCGGCACGCTCGCCGGCTCACGCACACGGCTCAACCCTTACAAGCTGGGGCTCGAGCTCTATCGCGACATCGAGGACCGCTGGAACCGCGGGGCTTTCGGCGAGGAATACGACCAGTGCGACAACCACCTGGAGAAGAAAAACTGGGACAAAAAGACCGGCCTGGGGCGGCAAAAAATCTTTGAGGTCCGCCGTATCCACAACGACCTGACCTTCATCGACGAGTTCCTGACCCTCGATTTCTGCCGCGAGCACAAGCTGTTTTCCTTCGGCTACAACACCGACAGCGGCTACTACGAAATCGAAAGCCGGCAGTTTGACGAGGTAAAAAAGCGGCTTCTGTTCAATCTCACGAACGTCGGTCGGCCGATCATCTATGTGAAGGACGGCAACCACAAGAACCGGGGCGAGCTCTACCTGGAGCACCGCTTCAGCGGCGTTGAACTGGAGCTGAAGTACGCCAAGGACACGCTGACCAACCTGTATCACCTGTGGAAACGGCCGGTCCATATTGGGACGAACTTGGAAAGCAGTCCGGTCACTTTGACCTTTGACGGCCTGGAATTTATCAATCCCGCGGAGGCCAAAGCGAAGAAATAATAGGGGCGGATGCAAAGTAGGGTGTATGAGCGTCAGCGAAATACACGCGTGCATTTCGCTGACGCTCATGCACCCTACGGCACAGAACTTGCAAATCGTGGAAACAGAACATTGGACGAATCAATACTTCAAGGTGTGGACTGACTGTCACGCCCAAAGAATAGGCGTAGGTGACGGCATGACGACCAAACACGACATCGAGCGGGAATTGACTCGCATCCAGGGGCAAAACGGCCTGGGCCGGCTGGAGGTAGATACTCCGTCGGGCAAGCTCGAGGCGCAGCTCACCGCCGTCGACGCCATCGGCTGCGCGTTCGAGTCGTTCGCCTACAAGACCGACAAGCTGGCAAGTTCCACGGTCCAGCAGCTCAAGAAGCTCAGTGACGCCCTCACGGCGAAACTCAACTACCTGCTCGAGCCCATCAGCGCCGTCGAGCTCGACGCCGACAGTTGCACCGTGCAGTGCCGCTCGAACCCGCCCCAGCAGGGTGAAGACGGCCGCAGCTACTATGAGCTCCTCGTCCGCAAGGGTGGCGAGCTCCTCCTCTGCCGCTATCTCAAGCAACCCGGCCAGCCCCGCCAGGTCGTCCCCGCTCAGGTCACCCGCGAAGTCCTCGCCCGGCTGGGAGAGGATTTTGTGGCCGCGGTGGGGTAGGCAAGGTGGAGTAGGCTTCCAGCCTGCCCTAGACCTAGAAAGTCATCTCGCTCCGCGAGATGGTTCTTCACTTTGCCTTGCCCCGCGTCGGTGCGTCGCGCGGAGCGTTCCGTACGGCGGAGCCCAGTTGCAGCGACGAACGGTGGCCGCACTTGGCCTGGAAGCATCATCCGCCCACGCGGGTATCCCAGAAAGCCAAACTATGAGGCCGGCTCCCTATCCGTTTTGTGTCCGCTTTCCCAATGATCCGCGGATCCTTTTCCGGGCTGTCACCCTGCCCCTTCAGAGGGTGAGGAGTGAACTTCCCGAACACCGAACGCCGCTACTCGTTTTTGCTGTTCTTGCGCGTTTAATAGAACCGCAATCAGCGCAGCCGCCTCATCCTGATTTTGTTGGCTGTACATCTGCGCGATTTGAGCTGCTCTTCTCATTTGCGGTTCGTAGTTGGACACGGGCTGCCAAGTCATTCCGCTTGCCGGGTCTGTCCTGCGGATGCCGGCGTCGAGGTAGCCGCTCGCGACGGGGAACATCCCACCGACCCCTACGGCCGCGCCGGGAGGAAGCTCTTCTCGCACTTCTTGTTTCTCCCGGACAGCTTTTGCCTCTTCCACGGCGTTAGTTTTGTCCTGCTCGTTCGCCTGAAGAAACTGTGTCAGCGCCCTATCGATGAATGCATCTCCCTTGTACATGTAGAAGGAAACACCTCCGGCAGTCCGCATTTCCTCCCGCAATTCGGGGCGAGGACCGATGGTACGGTCGTTATGTAGCCTCCACCAGTCTTCTTTCTCGTCGTCGGTAATGAAAATGATTGGCTTCTTCTTTGCCTTGGCGAACTCGATAATCTGGCACCAGATGACGTAATCGCCGTGGTTTTTCGGGAAAGGTTTTTCCTTCTGGTTTTGGTCTTTGAAACCCGGAGGAGTCTCTGCTTTGTAGCGTCTGTCGCCTTCCTTGTAGATGTCCGTCAGTTTCTCCAACGGTGTCGGTGTGCCCACCTTGCCTTCTAGCAACTGCGTCAGTCGTTCGTGAAGGGGATCGCCATCGTAGTAGTCGGGATGGTTCTCCTTCGCCTTTGTCACTACGTTTTGAACCGTGTTGATGGCATCCTGAACTTGTTTGATTAGCTCGGCGGGATCGAGAAACGGGTGGTGTTTCCTCTTCGCGCTGTCGATGACATTACTCGCCTCCGTCAGTTTTTTCGTGACATCCTCGTAATACCGGCGCTGCTTGGAGATGACCCCAAGGCGATCGTCGTGGTACTCCTTTCCCACATGGTACGGAATCCAGAGCCGGTCCAACTCGCCGAGCCTCTTCAGGATCTTGAACAACCACTCTCGCGTCTTGTCGCCGTATTCATAGATGTGCAGCAACATGTTCGTGTCGAGAACGAAGACGGCTTCCTGCCAGAGCATATTGAACTCGGCTTCGGCGGGTGTGTAGTATTCGCTGAAGGCCTTGCGCATAGTTGACACCTAACAGGAGAGAAAAAAGGATGGGGCTGAGTGGGTGCAGAAAGGGGAAATTCCGGGGACATTCTACAACGTCTCCAGGTGAAATATTTCCGGCGATTTCCTGGTCGGTCGCCCCAAGGATCGATTCGACCAGACCGAAAACCGCTGGTCAAGCACCAGCCATTCGCCGGGTGCGGACGTTGGTTGCGTCGTTTCTACTGTAGCGTCGCCTTCAGGCGCCAGCGTAATCCCGGAGGTCGTTGGCCCTCGGCTGCCTTGCTTGGGCGGGCTTGAAGCTACCCCACCTTCAGCCCCCTTACTCCGTCCGCCAATTTGGGCCACTGGGGATCCATCTCTTTCAGTGCGTCCACAACCACGCGGGCAATGGCCAGGTTGCGATACCACTTCTGGTCGGCGGGGATGACGTACCACGGAGCTTCGTCGGTCGTGCAGTGCGCGAAAACGTCCTCGTACACCTCCATGTATTCCTTCCATTCCTTGCGTTTGGCCAAATCGTCGGGGTTGAATTTCCAAAGCTTTCTGGGATCCTCTTGCCGCTCGTCAAGCCGCTCCTGCTGCTCGTCCTCGCTGATGTGCAGATAGAACTTGAGCACCCGCGTGCCGCTGCTGGTGAGGAGCTGCTCGAAGTGGTTGATTTGCTCATACCGCGGCCGCCAGACGGATTCGGGAAAGATGTCGGCGACACGGACCACGATCACGTCTTCGTAGTGCGAGCGGTTGAAGACGCCGATGTACCCGCTGGCCGGAACCGCCAGGTGAATCCGCCACAAGAAGTCATGGGCCAGTTCGTCCTTGGTTGGCTCCTTGAAGCTCGTCACCCGCACGCCCTGCGGGTTGATGCCGGAAAACACGCTGCGGATGGTGCTGTCCTTGCCCCCGGTGTCCATCGCCTGCAACACGACGAGCAGCTTCTGCTTCCCCTCCGCGTACAGCCGTTCTTGCAGCTTGGGGAGCTCCTTTTTGAGCTCGTCAAACTCCGTCTCGGCAGCCGCGCGGTCCTTGTGAAAATCCTTGCCGCGGGTAGAGATGTCCGCAAGCTTGATCTTTTTTCCTGGCTTGAGGCGATGGGTGTCTGGCATGTTGGTCAAATCGCCCTCACAAAAATCGCCTTCCCGTCGCCGGGGGCGTAGTAATCGGCCAGTTCGGCTTCCAGGGTGTAGCCGCAGCGGAGGTAGAAGCCTCGGGTTGCAACATAGTCAGGGCGGGCCGAGGTTTCAATGTAGAGCCGCTGACCGCCGAGCTCGCGGACCCGTTGCTCGGCTGCTTCGAGGAGCTGCTTGCCGACGCCGCGGCCGTGCAGGGTTTTGTCCACGCAAATCCAGTACAGATCGTAGCTGGCCACCGTCATGCTGTTGTGGCCGAAGCAAGCGAAGCCGAGGAGGCGGCCCTCTGCTTCGGCAAAGGCAAATTCGTAGTCCGACGCGGCTGCCTTGACCAGGCGGTCATCGACGAGCTCGACCGCTACGTCGACTTCGCCAGTGCGGAAGAGGCCCGTGGAATCGAGGATGCGGCGGATGGCCTCTCGGTCGGAGTCTTGGGGCTCGAACCGGAGCGTGCTCTGTGTGGGGCGGGCTTCCAGCCTGCCCAGTGATGTCTTCAGGGCAGGCTGGAAGCCTACCCCACGTCCGCGGAATGCGTCGTCCAAAATCCTCTGGATGGCTTGTTCAATCGGAATTCCCGCTTGCTTAAGCGCTGCCGCATAACCGGCGTCGGGGGAGAGGCAGGGATTGGTGTTGATCTCCAGAATCCACGGCTGCCCGTTTACGTCAACGCGAAAATCAACCCGTACATAACCTCGCAGGCCAAACACTTCCCAGCAGCGGATCGCCAGGCGGCTGAGCTTGGTGAGCAGCGGCAGGTCAGCGGCGGGGAAGTCGACTTTCCGCGGCGTGTTCTGGAATTCGAAAGTGCTCTCGTCCCATTTGGCGGCGTAGTTGACGATTTTCGGCTTGCCCGCCGGGAAAGCCGAGAAGTCAATCTCCGCCGGCGGCAGAACCTGTGGTCCACTGGAACCTGCCAGCAGCGACAGGTTGAATTCGCGGCCGACGATGAATTCTTCGGCGAAATACGGTTTGCCGGAGTCCTTGCTTCGCCGCTGAATTTCGCTCAGCAGCTCGGCAGCGGAAGTGCCGCTCCAAATAGCGGAGTCGTCCATGCCGACCGACGAATGTTCTCCCAGCGGCTTCAGGATGAATTTCGGCAATTCCTTGGCCGCCAAGAGCCAGGCGGCTTTGGTTTCCGGCGGAGCATCCGGCATGAGATACACCCACCGCGGCGTGGGAAGACCAGCTGCTTGCAGCACCAGCTTCGCCAAGACCTTGTCGTTGGACAAATCCAGCGCTGCCGAGCCCGAACCGGTGAAAGGGACATTCAGCTCCATCAGAATCGACGTCACTGCCGACGCATACTTGTCCGAGCCATAGATCTTTTCGACAAGCTGGAACGCGACATCTGGTTTGTAGTCAGCCAAAAATGCCGGCAGAGCATCGGGACTGTCCGAACAGGCCCAGCGAAGCGTCTCATGCCCCAGTTGGCGGCAAGCGTCCTCGACCACGCCCGCTTGGACAATCACATCCTGTTCCGCAGCGCAGTCGGCCACGGAAACTTCGTGATGCAGGATGGCGATGCGGAGCGGCATGACACGATTCTACAAAAGGAATTTGAACAGAAGGGAACGGAGGAAACGAAGGGGAAGAGGGAAGGCAGTTGGAGGAGACTTTTCCCAGGCCACCGCTTCGAAAATAAAACTACAAACAATGCGAAAGACTCCGTACTAAGTACGCCGTTTTTCTCTCCCCCCTTCGTTCCCTTTGTTTCCTTCTGTTCCAACCTTCTGTTCCCCAATCTTCCTTCCAAATCGCTTCGCTCTGCTCGGCGGCGAACTTTCCATTCGGCGGATAGCACTGTCCACAATCCGCCGCATCAACTCCAGGTACGATACACCCGCCAGCTTGGACAAAATCGGCAAATCGGAATGTTCCGGGTGCATCCCGGCCAGCGGGTTGACCTCCATGAAGTTCGGCTTGCCGGCGGCATCGCAGCGAAGATCCATCCGGCCGCCGTCGCGGCAGCCGAGGATGCGCCAGGCTTGGAGGGCGATTTCTTCGGCCTCGCGGACCACCGGGTCGTCACTGGGGCGGACGAATTTGTAGACGACCCGGTCTTCGCAGTATTCCTTATTGTTGTACGAGTAGACTTCGGGCTCGGCGTTGGCGAGCAGCAGCACTTCAATCGTGCCGATGACCTGGGCGTCGTCGCCCGTGCCCGTGAAACCAATCGTGAACTCCCGCCCTGGCAAAAACGTTTCCACCAGCACCGGTTGCTGGTAGGTTTGAAGCAAATCTGCGCAGACTTGGCGCAGGGCGGGCAAGTCCTTCGCCTTGGACTTCGGCGAAACGCCCTTGCCTGTTCCTTCGGCGACCGGTTTGGCGAACAGCGGGTACGGCAATGTTATGCGCTCGATGTCCGAAAGCTTCTCGACGAGAGCAAAGTCCGGTGTCGGCACCCCGCCATCGCGGACGACTACTTTCGTCAGCCCTTTGTGCAGCGTGAGGGCCAGAACGAGCGGGTCCGAGAACGTATAGGGGATGCCGTAGACATCCAGAATCGCCGGCACCTGGGCCTCGCGGGCGATGCCGCACATTCCTTCGGCGATATTGACGACCAGATCCCACTCCTCGCCGCTGGCCAGCTTCTGGATGAGCTGCCGGGCGTGGCCAATCCGCACAGTCTGATGGCCGAGCTCGCGGAGGGCGTTTTCCAGCCCTTCCACCGTCGATTCGCGGTCGAACTCCGCGGTTTCATCCTCGGTGTAGCCGGCGGCAAGATACTCGGAGCGGAGGTCGTAGGTCAGGCCGATTTTCATGATGGGGTGATTGTACGAAAAAGCCCCCGTGGTGAGACGGGGGCAAGAATAGTACGCCTCACGCTCCGCGTGAGGTGTCCGCTCACGGAGTGAGCGGACTACTATGCCGGATCGGGATAGCGGTAGACCTGTCCTTCGTAGTTACGCAGGAGCAGGTCGTCGCCGTCGCGGCCGACGACATAGTTGGGCTGGAGCGGAATCTTGCCGCCACCGCCGGGGGCGTCGATGACGTAGGTGGGAACCGCGTAGCCGGTGGTGTGGCCGCGGAGGCCCTCGATAATTTCCAGCCCCTTGCTGACCGACGTGCGGAAGTGGCTGCTGCCGCTGATTGGGTCGCACTGGTAGATGTAGTACGGGCGGACCCGCATCATCAGCAGTTTGTGGCAAAGGCTCTTCATCACTTCCACTTCGTCGTTGACCCCCTTGAGGAGCACCGTCTGCGAGCCGAGCGGCACGCCGCTGTCCGCCAGCCGGTTACAGGCCTGGGTGGCTTCCGGGGTGCATTCGTCGGGGTGCAGGAAGTGGACGCTCATCCAGATGGGCGAGTACTTCTTCATCAGCCGGCAGAACTGCGGCGTAATCCGCTGCGGGAGGACCGCCGGCATTTTGGTGCCGATGCGGATGAACTCCAGGTGGGGGATTTTCCGCAGGTTGCCCAGAATCCAGTCCAGCTTATCCTCGGCCAGGGCGAGCGGATCGCCGCCGCTGATCAGGACGTCCCGGATTTGCGGCGTCTGGCGAATGTACTCAAACGCCTTCTCCAGCCGCTGCTCATTGGGCATGATTTCGCCGTGACCCACCACGCGCGAGCGCGTGCAATAGCGGCAGTAGGTGGAGCAGAAATCGAGGGCCAGAAGCAGCACCCGGTCGGGATAGCGATGGACCAAGCCCGGCGTCGGGCTGTGGCCGTCCTCGCCGAGCGGATCGTCGGCTTCGCCAGGGGTTCGCACGAACTCTCCCGTGACGGGAACGACCGTGCGCCGCAGCGGCTGCATGGGATCCTTCCGGTCGAGGAGGCTCATGTAGTACGGCGTGATGCCGACGGGGAGCATCGATTCTCCCTTGACCAGCGCTTCGCGCTCGTCGTCGGACAAAATCAGCATCCGGTCAAGCTGGTCGAGCTTGCGGATGCGATTGCGCGACTGCCAGCGCCAATCGTTCCAGTCCGCTTCGGTCGCTTGCGGAAAGAAGCGGCGGCGAAAGTCGCGGGTGCGCGTGCTGGCCCGCGAACGTCGGGGGGGCGGCAGCAGTTCCCGCGGAGCGCGAGAAACAGCCGGCCGGGGTGCATCCCGCGGCGGATCAATCGGCAATGAGAAGTGGGGAAGGGTGAGGGTGGCGGTAGAGGAACTACCCGGAGGTTCTTCCAGATCTACCGAAACGACGGACTGCTCGCAGTCAGAGCTGCTCATATAAAAGGGAACCCAGGAGCCAAGACAATTCCGCCGAAACGGTCTCCTCACCGGCCGGCGACGAGCCACGTACACGGCGGCTCGCAAGAGTTGGTTTCGTCATGAAGGCACAACCCGCATGCTTCGCGCGAAGATCAGGGTAATCCCGAACCAGCCGGTTAGACTCCGAGGCTGAACCTTTCCCAAGGCCCGCCGCGGCACCACGATCACTCTGGTGAAACCGGCTGTCCATCCCAGTCCTCAAGCTAGCACACAATACCTATGCGCGAATTAAAGAGGGATACCACCTGAATGTCAATGGTCTATCGTCCTGGGACGCAAAGATTTTGGAAAATAGTCCCAGGACGCCCAGCGGCACTCTGCCTCAGGGGTGGCACGCCCACTGCTCGGAGTGGGCGTGGTCCTCGACGGTTATCGGGAAACACGCCCACGCAAAGCCGAGGGCGTGCCACCCTTCAAATTCGGCCACGCCTTACCGCCGGATTCCGCTGTCGATGGGCTCCATGTGCTGGACCTGGCGAACGGGCGAGTTTCCGCCTTCCATTGCCGGCGAATCAATCGCCGTGCGGCGAGAGCTGCGGAGCGAATTGACCCCTGAGGTCTCAATCACCCTGGGACCTCGCAGATTAGTGCTGTCCCCGGCTGCACCGGGCTTCTCCGGCAGCATGGGCGGTTCGGCTGGCATTGGTTCCATCGGGGCGGCATCCTTGTCGTCCAGATTGGCCGGGGCTTTCCGGGGCTGAGCCGGAGTTGGTGTTTGCAGCTCCTCGGCCGCTACTCCTTCCTTTTCGGCGGCCAAGTCTCCGTCCTCCCAAACGCCGCCCTGGGGAATTTCCCCGCGGCTGACGACGGCAGGCCGCGTCCAGCCATAGTTGATGTAGTGTCCCGCGTCCCGTTCGCGGGCTCGTTGCAGAGCGTCCCAGTAGGCTTTCTGCGGCCAAGGGCCTTCTTCAAACTGGATGCCGTTGTACTCCATAATGGAGCCCTTGCGGTTGTGGAAGTCGGCGATGGACTTGTTGTATTCGGCCACAGTGGACCAGTAGGCGTTTTCCGCCAAGGTCAGGCGGCGCTGGGCATCCAGAACCACGCGGACCGATTCGACGATGGTCCCGCCCCCTCCCAGCAGAACCGCTTCCCGGCCTTGCAGATCCCGGCGGGCGGCAATCAGGCGGTTGGCATTGTCCTGCACCAGGACATAGTTGGTGTCGATGTTGCGATAGGCCTTGGCCAGGCCGGTCGCCACGTCCAGCTCCATGTCTTCCAGGAGGGCCTTGTCACGCGATAGCCGCAATTGTGCGTGGCGAACAGCGGCCAGCTCGCGGCGGAATCCGACGCTCATGCTGCCGCTGAGGAAGACCGAGAACTCCTGGAATTCACCGCCGAACAGGTTGTCGTACGCGGCACTTCCTGCACCCGGGAAATTGATCCCGTTGCGGTCAGCATTGATCAGGTCATCTCCCAGGCCCACCCAGCGGTAAAGTCCGCCGATATCCAGTTGCGGCAGCAGGAAATTGCGGGACCAAATCAATTCCAGCTCGCGCTGCTTGATTTCCCACCGCTTGGAGATGAGTTCGGGGCGGCGGGCGATGGATTCGGCGATGGAGTCGGTCCAATCGAAGTTGACGCGGGCCATGGTCGGCTCGTCGCTGGGGCGGATCAGGCGGCCGTCGCTCGGGCCGATGCCCATCAAGAACCGCAGCTCGTTTTCGTTGTCGTACAGGTTGCGGAGGGCTTGGGTAATCTGCGACTTGAAGTTGAAGTACTGTTCGCGGGCCTCGGCCTCTTCCTGACCGGTTCCGGCACCCTTGTCGAACCGCTCATACTGCACCCGCCACAGCACCAGCGAGCCGTCGCGGCCCAGCTTGGCGGTTTCCAGGTTGCGATAGGCCAGATAGAGATCCCAGTAACGGACCTCGATGTTGTTCAGTTGGTCCTGCATCTGGGCATTCAGGCCCATAATTTCGATGTCCTCCCCGATCCGCCCCAGGACGACGGGCATGCGGTTGATCTGCACGCCTCGGCCGCGGAGCAGGGGGTGGCGGGCTTCGACTTCCAGCGTCGCTGTCCAGAAGCTCTTCAGAGCCTGGAACTGGCTGCCGCGGGTGAAGCCGCTGTCCCGAGTGTTGGTGTTGCGGAAAGCGAAGACAGTGCCGTCCGGCGTCTGCTTGGTGGCTTCGAAGGACAGGCCACCGGTCTTGGTCTGGATGTTGCGGATGAAGCCGACGTTGGGGACATTGTTCGGGATGTTTTGCGGGCGGTCCGTGCTCGACAAAAGCGACTGGTTCGGCCCGGTGCCCACCATCCGGAGCTGCGTGTCAAACTCCGCCAGGGCGGCTTCGGGGCCGGAGCGGACGTTCGCAATTCCGCCATCGGCGAAAGGCGCGGGATTGGCCTGGGTGCCCAAGCTCTGGCCCGGATTGCTGCTCACAATCGCCGGATTGAAAATCGTGGCGACGTTACGGCTGCCGCCGAGGCCCACAATCGTGCCTTCGCCGCCTTGGGAAACAAGTTGTCCTTGCTGCAGCCGGACCGCCGTCTGTCCGCCTCGCAAGACCTTCGTGTTGGCCAGACAGATGGAGATCACTTCTTCCAGCGAGAGATCCCACATTTCCCTGGGCTCGGGGTTGCTCAGGGTGAGCGGAGTTTCCGAGTGCTCGACATCCGGGAGCGGCTCGAGATTGAGATCGGGCACCGAAGCCGCCGTCGCCTTATCGATGTAATGCGACAGGTCGCCGTCTTCGTGCAGGAAAAACGGCTGGGTGGGCGAACATCCGCTCAATGCTGCGAGCAGGCAGATGAGAAAGATGCGCGACGTGGTGACTGGCCGTCTCATCGATTTCCATTCCTGGGTTTGGCCCACTGGGAGATGCATCCCAACAGGCCGTGGCTGGTCAGGGAGACCGGGCGATCCCATCCCGGAAGCCGCACTGGGCTTCACGGGCTGAAATCCAGTGGTGAGACCGAGCGGTGCTCCGTCCCACGCTTGTCCTTCAGGCCCCCCTGACCGACCCCCCATGGGCGGTGCGCGGCACGCGCGCAGCCTCCGAACATGGAAATCGGCAAGCCTCTTATCGACACTCTCGCCGGCAAACTTTGGCCAAACCCTACAACCGGCAAAGTCGAGCCGCTTGCGATGACATGCTAGCTGAAGGAAAGCCGACTCCAAGCGCTGCCTTCCGCCAGAAAGCCGCCAGGCGCGGGAAAGTGAGATGGCTGCAGAAGATGGGCCATCAGTTCGAGGCTATCGACGATTCGCGGACCGCTGCGATTGAGGAGTGCGTTGCCGTCCAGGACAAAGACCCGTCCCGCTTTCGCGGCGGAGACTTTTTTCCAGCCGGGATGCGTCGGGAGGTCTCTCGCTTCCCGCTGCGATCGCGGCAGGTCAAATCCGCAGGGAGCGACCAGCAGGACTTGCGGGTCAAAATCAACAATCTGCTGCCAGGAGACATAGCCGCTGTGTTCCCGCGCGGCGGCCAGGCCGCACTCGCCTCCCGCCAGCGCGATCAGTTCGGGAGTCCAGTTTCCCGCGGTCATGAGGGGGCTGACCCATTCGATGCAAACGACACGAGGCCGGCTGGCGCAGTCCAATGATCCGCTTAGCGAGGCAACGTGCTGGACACGCTGCCGCAGAGAGTCCAAGACGCCGCGGGCACTTGGTGGGTTCCCAACCGCTTCCCCCACGCGGAGGACATCCTGCAGGATGTCGTTGAGCGAAGACGGGCTGAGAGTGAGAATCTTGGTGTGCGAAAGTTCCGGCGCTGATGCCACCAGCTTCAGCACGTCGTCCACCTGAATAGCACAAACGTCGCACTGGGCCTGGGTCACAATCAAATCCGGCGAGAGGCTCCGCAGCAACGGCTCATTCAAACCGTAGAGCGGCAGCCCCGCCCTCAGCCGGCTCTTCACCTCCGCATCGATCTCCTCGCTGGTGCGGCTGGAGTCGATGAAGGCAACCGTGGCTCTTGGTTTGCCGGCTAGGGAGCGGGAAAAGTCGCACTCATGGCTGACCGCGAGCAACGAGTCCTCCAGCCCCAGCGCACAGACGATTTCCGTGGCGCTGCTCAGGAGGGAGACGATTCTCAGCGGAGTCATTTTGGCTTGGCGACGGGCGGATTCGCGGGAGGCTTCACTTCCCCGGCCTGGGGACTCGCCGCCGGATTTTCTTTCGCGTTGGCCGGAGGGTCTGCCTCCTTCGCCGGTTTCTCGCCGGATTTCTCCGCGGGTTTCTCGCCGGGCTTATCGGTCGATTCCGGCTTTTTCTCCTTGGGCTCCGAGGGCGTGCCTTCCGGGGCCGCCGCCTGCAGCGTATCCAGCCGCTTGCGAAGCTCCTGGCCGTGTTGCGTCAAGTCCAAGAGCTTTTTGAGTTTGAAGTCGGCGGGGAATTTGACGTCCAGCGAGCCCAACAGATTGGAATAGTGTTCGACCGCTACCACCAATTCCTGGGCCTCGATGGAATCGAAGAGCTGCGGATGCTTCTCGTAAACGATCGCCCAATTGTCCCAGGCCTGTTCGTACTTCTTTCGGGCGTCGTTCAGGCTTTTTTTGCCTTCATTCAAGATTTCCGCGTCATGCACCAATTCCCGCGCGAGCAACGCTTCCTCCGTCTGCTCGGCGTTGCAGCGCGCCCGCCAGTAGTCGAAGTTCACCGTGCCGCGATAACGGCTCGTCATGTCAATTTCCTGCTCCAGCCGTTGCAATTGGTCGGCGATTTCGCGCGCCTCGCTCAGTTTTTCGCGGAGCACTCGGGCGGCGATATCGTCATTCGACGGCTTGACCATGGCCTGCAGGATCGATTCGTAAACCATGATTTCTTCGGGAGTCCGCTTCTCCGCGGGCTTGTCCCAGAGCTCCTTTTCGCGTTTGGGAAGGCCGGCAATTTTCTCTTGCCGGATTTTCTCGCGAATTCCAGGTGCGCGCGCGTCGAGCCGGGCCTGAACGTCCGCGTGGCGCACCCGCAATTCTTCCAGACTGTTAAGCTGGATCGTAATGCCGAGGTACGTGGGAAGTTGGCGGTTGCCAAAGCGGGTCCAGCCCTGGTGGCTGACGGACCAGGCCCCCTGGGCATTCTGGCCGAAAATCCCATCGTCCTTTTCCATGGCCGACGCCGCGTTAATGTTCGCCATGGGCCCGCCGCTGTAGAAGACCAGCGGGGACTTGGTCCTGATGGACTTAAACTCGGCCGCCCGTTCCGCCATGTCGAACCACAGCTTTCCCACGAGCCAGTTGTCGGGCTTGCTGTCATACCGCGTCAGCCCTTCGTCGACTTCTACCCCCTGTTTGCGGAACTTTTCGTGCAAGTCCTCGTCGTCTTTGAACATCCGCCGAAACTGTTTGCTCTCGTCGGCTGTGCCAATCTTGTGCCCAACGTACCACCCCAGTTGATACAGCATGCCCGGTTCATCGCGGTTGTAGTGGGTGCCGAGAATGAGGAAATCGATCCCCTTTTTCACCCAAGCGTAACGGTCGCGATAACTGTCGAATTCCACCGATGAGTTGTACGTCAGATTGTGGGCTTGAAAGTCCCAAACTTTCAGGAAGTTGGGTTGCAGACGGATGATCTGCTTGACGGTCAGCTCCAGGCCGGTGAAGTCCTTCCTTTTCTGATAGTCGAGCGCCTTGTACCAGAGAATGTCCACCGCCACGCCGCGCAGTCCCAGGGTGGCGAGCTTCATGGTTTCGCTGGCCGGGTCAATATCGCCCAGCTCGGCCTGCGAGAGGCGGTATTCGGAGCGTAACTGCGCCAGCTTGCCGCCGGCGGAGCGCTCCGTCTGCCCGCGCCCGGCCGTGGCGGGCTGGCTGAGCGCCGCAATTGGCAACAGCAAAACGGCAATACCCACCAAGTAGATGACCTTGCGGACGAATGAGGTGTTGTTCCAGTTCATCCTGCGATCTCCCGCGTCTTCAAGAAAAAGTAAGCCGCGATGCTGGCGGACAGGGCATACAGCAAGGCCATCGTCAATTGCTGGCCGACCAGATCGGGATAGACGTCGTACCCGTTGGCGACAAATTTCGAGGCGTCAAAGTTGGCGTAATTGGGCAGCACGTACGTCAGTCCTTGCACCGCGATGAGCGTCACCCTGTCGATGAACACGATCGTCAATTCCACCGGGCGATAGACGTCCAGATCCGACTGGGTGTTTTTCTGCTGCAACAGGCGAATCAGGGATTCAATCGGGCCGCCCCCCTGGATCACCTTGCTCAAGATGTCGCGGGCCAGTCCGCCGAAAAATCCAAGCCCGATGGCGCACAGCGTGGCCATCATGGCGACAGGCCCGCTCAGAAAGGTGCTGAACATGACGCCAAAACACGTCACCAGCACCATCTGCAGCCAGATGCTGAGATAGCCCTTGGCAAAATTCGCAAAGAAGTAGCTATCGCGGGGACGCAGATAAACGTCCGGCTGGGCGACCCCGAAGTACTGCGAACTATCGACGCAGCGGATGGAAACCTCGATCTGGCCGTTATGCACCAGCTCGTCGAAGATGTCCATCGTGATGTCGGTGCCGTCCGGGTTCTTGCCGATTTTGAGTTTGCGATCAATCGGAAAGCGGTGGGAGACGAACTCGCGCGATTCAAAAGACATGGGGGGCGAGGACTTCGTCTTCGCGTCGGGATTGACGTTGCGCAGCGTGACTTCCCCCATCACTCCCTTTTCAATGTTTCCCTTGAAGGTGCGAAACACCGCCAGGTTCATTTCCAGCGGCAAGCCGTCCGGATATCGTTCGGGGGTGACGTTGCTGAACGTCCAAATCGCCGCCGCCCGGTTGTTCCCCCCCTCGATAAAGCTGCGATACATCCATTCATCGCCGACGTTGAGGATTTCTTCGGTGGGATTGCCGCCCGGGCTCAGCCGGCGCAGTTTGCCGAAGACGGGCGCGCGTGCGATGAGGTCGCCCCGCGCGCGGCCGACCTGGTAGGTGCGATTAGCGCCCTCTCCGACCGTTTCTATGCGGTGATAATGCCCGTACTCGATCTCGGTTTCGCCGCTCTGGAGATTCCCATCCTTGTCCATGACGACGCGATGGCGGTGGTGTGCGTCCCGCGTCGTGACCGCTTCGCGCTTCCCGGTGGCATCGGCTTTCGTGGCGAAGCTATCCGCTTTCAACTCATGCGTATGCGCCAGGCCGCGAACGACGAAGACGTAGCTGATGAGCCCCATGAACAGCAGCATCACGGTTCCCACCGCGGAGAATCCGATGACCCGCCCCAGCACGATCTCGCCCGCGCGAATCGGCTTGGTAACGACCGTATAGATCGTCTTATTCTTGATGTCGTTGGGGATGCTGAAGGCGCTGAGGAACAGCGCCATCAGCATCACCAGGTAATTCGTGGTGGTGAGCACGAAGCTGATGTAAGTCTTGGCCCGGTTGCTGTTGTCGACGTCCAGGAACAGGCCGGCGAAAAGCATTAACAGCACAAACACCGCAAAACCAACCAGCACTCGGTTCCGAATCGCCTCCTGGACGGCGACTTTGGCGACCGCGAATGTCCGGCGAAAGGAAAATCCGGGCAAGTCCTCGGTGGCGGCCCCATAAATCGACTTGGCAACCAGATAGAAGCCTTCGCTCGGCCCGTGCTTGATCACCGCGATCAAGAACCACAGGAACGGGACGATCACGGCCAGGAGGAGCAAGATTCCTCCCGCCCCCAACAGAAAGCCAATCTGCGACCACGACCGGGAGTCCAGCAGACGGATCGCCCCGGGGTTCCCCAGCAGCCATCCCCAGTATTCAGTAACCTGATGTTCAAAAGGCATGGAAGGCTCTTAGGCGGGCGACAACTGGTGAGGGGGTGAAATTTGGGTGGCACGCCCACGGCTTTGCGTGGGAGTGGGTTGTGCTTTGGACGACCTTTTCGGCTGGCAAGCCAGTCTACTTCTGCTGGGCGCGGCGGCCTGGACGGGCCTCGCTGTCCTTGACGATCTTGAGGAACAACTCTTCGAGCGAGAGCGTGGGATGTTCCACCTTGAGCAGCTCGCCGCCGTGACGGGCAATCACGGCCCGGATTTCCTCTTCCGCCGCGCCCGACAGGCCGCGGGCTTTGAACTGGGTTACGTCCTGAACCGTCAGCAGCTCCGAAACGGCACCGAGCTCCTTGAGCTCCCCCTGGTGCAGGATGGCGATGCGGTCGCAAACGTCCTGCACGTCCGGCAGCAAGTGGCTGCTCATCAGGACGGTCTTTCCCTCGTCCCGCAGCTTGAGGATCAAGTCCTTCATCTCGCGGGTGCCGATGGGGTCGAGGCCGGATGTGGGTTCGTCGAGCAGAATCAGCTCGGGGTCGTTGATCAGCGCCTGGGCCAGGCCGATGCGCCGCGTCATGCCTTTGGAATATTCACGCAATTGGCGGCGGCGAGCGTGCTGGATTCCCACCAGTTGAATCAATTCCTCAATCCGCTGTTTGCGGACTTGGGGCGACATGTCGAACAATCGGCCGTAAAAATCCAGGGTCTCTTCGGCATTCAGAAATTTGTACAGATAGGACTCTTCCGGCAGATAGCCAATGCGTTCGTTCTTGGCGACATCCGTCGCATCTTTGCCAAACACCAGGGCCTGCCCGCTGGAGGGAAACAGCAGCCCCAGCAAGAGCTTGATGGTGGTCGATTTGCCAGACCCGTTGGGCCCCAGCAAGCCAAAAATCTCCCCCTTGCGGATCTGCAGGTCCAAGGCGTTAAGAGCGCGGACCTTGGGCCGGCCCCAGAAGTCGCGAAAAACCTTGGTCAGGCTGCGCGTCTCAATCACCATGTCCCCGGTGGACGGAGCGGCTTTGAGGGCGACGGGTTCTTCCAATTGCATGGCCATAAAGCAGAAAATTGGGGGTTTGACACGAGCCCGACGCGCCGGCGAGGGAACCAGCGAGGGAGATTGGGGGGTAAGCCCTCGCTTGCGCGTCGGGTTAGTGCAGGGTCAATTTGCGTTCCTGGGGAGCGATAACTTCAAGCCCTGACGCCATTTGCCGCGCGTACAGTGGACCTAGTACGCGGCCAGATTCCGCCCGGTTCATCCCGGCGCTTGTAAAAATGGCAAAGCTGCAAATGCGGCAAACGGACGTGCTTTTGCCCACTATAAACCTGACTGCTGCCGGCCACAAGGATTGACGGAACTGCTTGCGGGATAATGGGCTGCGCTTCGCGCTGGAGTCCCGCCTTCAGGCGGATCTCAGGAAGCCGCCGGAAGACGGGACTCCAACTTGGGCTGTAAAAGATACAAGGGCCGGTTTGAACCTCAAAGTTCGCGCTGCGAAAGAATCGCCAGGCGCAACTTCCACGCACATCACGAATTAAGACGCCCGATGCCGTCGCCTTTTGCATCCTCGCGGCGTCTGGCACGCTCCTTGCTTTACCTTCCTTCAGCGACGACGCCAGGCCGGATGCCTGGCAAGGATGGAACCGGTTTCTCGTTTCAGCCGCCGCTTAGGAGGATCCTTCATGCAGCACAATCTGTCCCTTGAGGAATAGGGACACCTGGGTTTTTGCGATTGGGTAGAGTCGCGCGAGCCCATGCCCACCAAGTTCATTCCCGCCTGAGAGGGCCGTCAAGTGTTCCCGCACCTTGACGGCCCTGTCTGTTTCTTGACTTCCTTTTCCCTTAACCCCCACCCAGTCCCTTCCCTTGCCGCGCGGCGCGATAAGCGGATGATAAGCGGCCAGTGATTCACTTTTTCGCGCTCGTCTTTTCCGCGAAAGTGATCCTTGCGACCTCACGCAAACTCTTACTCCACAACCACTTCCTCCTGCTGCATCGCTTGGAAGGTGCGTGAATCATCACTCTTCTAATTCACAAAAACCCCCTCCTTTCAAGGGGACTCGCAAGCGGAGTTATAACCTGTTTTTCAAGCACAGTTACCAGTTCGCCGGCGCGCTTAACGTGACACTCTCTTCCCTTAGTAGCCGGCACACTCCATGTGCCGGCATGTCCGCTCAGGGAGTGAGCGGACTACTGACAAGTAGAGTCGAGAAGTGACGCGGTGGTTTAGGCGGCAGTTTGTATTCCCTGTTTCTCGCCCTTTCGTCTGCGAGTGTCACAGTATCGCCACCATGCTCCGTTTTCACTTCCCGC
>JBKJNY010000106.1:0-11476 GCA_046593355.1 Pirellulaceae bacterium
CAACTCCGCTTCAAACGCCTGCTCCACTGGATCGCCCTCGCCGTCGTCGCCTTACTCCATGACGGCTCAATCCCTTACGTCGAACCAGACTCATAACGACAACTTGGAACTACTGAACTTCTTGATTTCGCCCTCTCGCGACTGCTCGCCGGACAGACGGGCCTCCTTGACCAACCATTTGGGCTCTGGACAAAGTGCGATGAGACTTTCGCCAACTATTTCCTTCGCAACTGGACAGAACGCCGCGAGCCATTGGCCTTTTTTCTGTATGATCCGCCACCGGGACTTCCGACTGGTTCACCGGTATTTATTCATTCGAACAAGAATCTGCGGCTGGTCGCTCGATTCCGCAGGAGCCTCTATCTCGCAGGTCACAAATTGACGGTCGATGCTGAGGAACGGTCGGCAATTCGCGAGTGGGTCTGGACGACCTATCGCGCGGAAACGATAGACCCGCCATCGAAGGATGATTACAACAAGTTCTGGGTTTCGCAGAACGGAATTCGTAGCCTGTTCATCATGGACAACATTCAGGAAGCCCCGACCCAGCGTGCCTTCAAGGAATATGGGCGAGCGCTCGAATGGGGTTATCCGATGGGAGTCGAATATCGCTACCTTACCCTTTCGCAGTCATATCTGCTCCTTGCGTGTACCGGATTAAGTCCCGAAATCACGGGTGAGTATTGCCTGCCGCTTCTCAAGTAGGGCGTCAGTTTCGATCTCGCGGGCAGCTAAGGCAGTGTTCTTGTAGCCGCGCTTCCGCTGCGACTCGATGGCTTGGCGACCGTCGAAGAGCGGGAGTTCGCAGTTGTCAGGAAGTTCGGCGAATACAGCTTCCTGACGTTCAATTTCGGTGAGAAGTTGCTGGACGCTGGACTTTTTTCGGGGCTGGGCGGTCGCGGCACTCTTGGCGGGTTCCTTTCGGTTAGGGGACATGGCTGTGAATCACAGCACCTAAACAGCGGTCACAAGACCACACAAGATAGATGTAGCCGAGTCGCCTGCTATGAGCGAAAAATCTTTGCAATTTTACGGGAGGGCCGTGATGGCGGCAGAAACGTACGAACGACAAAGGCCACCGCCGACCTCGCGTCGGTGGAGCCCTGATTTTGCACTAGCAAGGCGGCTGCGCAGTACCGTCCCCGCCGACCTTGCGTCGGTGGAACGCATGATTCCCCGCGAGGTCATGCGCTCCACCGGGACGAGCCCGGCGGGCGCGAGGCGTTCATGCTTGGAGGTCTGGTGCAAAAACATCGCTCCACCGAGGCAAGCTCGGGTGGGGACGGGAGGGCCTTCAAGAGGCCCGGCGTCTCATTTTGAGAATTTCAGGAAATCTTTGTCACAAGTATTGACTGCGCCAACCTATATGTGTACAGTTGTGATTGACTGTCAGGAAGCCCCTTGGGGCGAATTGGAGATTTGGAATTGAGACGATTGCGGCACCGCCCCGACGGTCGCCTGAAAAGGGGAAGGTGTTGCGGAATTCGGAGAGTTTCGCAACAGCAAGGGGGGGGTGCGAGGGCAGGAGTTAGGGCAGGCGGTAGGCCATCAACCCTGCCTCTCCGAAGAGACGGTGGCGGGGGCAGGAAACTGGTGCCCAACGATATCTGAGATTTGAGAATTGACAGAACGACGCTTATCGGAGGGGTGCCAGTAGTAGGGGTGTTGAAAGGCAGGGACGCGAATTCAACACGGAGGGTGTTTTTCCCTAAGGAGGGACGTGTTGAAACCGGGGGGGTTGAATTCAGCAGGCAGAATAGAAGTGGAGTATTGGTCGTTAACGAGTCATCGATTACGGAATTGTGATTGAAAAAGAGGTTATAAAATCGCTCATAAATCCCCCGAATGGGTTGGAATCGCGCGGAGTGGAATATGCCGGGTGATGACAGGTTTGAAATGTGCGGAAGTGGCGTTGGGGAAAGGGGTTGTGAAAAGAGGTGAGGTCCGATACTAGGGTCAAATGGGAGGTCATCAAGTTGCAGCCCAGCCGCTTAACGCGCCGCCAGGCGACCCAAGCGGAACTGGACCGTGAAGTGAGCCGCGCGACCGGAGAATCCATGGGGACGATCCGCCGCCAAGGATTCTCCATTCTGCCGCTGCCCGATGACTCCTTCGAAGACGAGTCGGACGTTTCCACGATTCGGATGATTGACTGGGACGAACGGGATGCCATCAACCGCCGGGCCGCCTAGAGCGGCATTTTTCTCCAGAGACTGGCGTGCAGCCATGTGCTGCCGCCGGTCCTGGCATTTCGTTGTGTTCATCTCTTTCAGGAGGATCTTGTTTGATTACCATCACGCGCCTGCTGGCCCGGCAGGTGAAATCGATTGGCCGCGATCTGTTTGCGGCAAAGAAACACTCTTTGCCCACGGTGCAGATCACTTCGGGATCCGAAGGGCTGCGCCTTGCCGGCTGCGATGGCGAGCGGGGCTTTGAATACCGCCATTCTGCGCCCCAGCCGGAATGCCAGATAAGAGTTCCTTTCGAGCTCTTCCGAGAACTGGCGGCAAGTAAACCGCTCCCAATCACGCTTGCGCCTGCAAAGAGAGGTTCTGGAGTTCTGGCCACTTGGCAGGAAGGCCAGACTTCGATGGCCCAGCAATTCGACCTCGAACATTCGCGCGAGATGATGGAATTGCTGCCGCCGGAAACGTTTGCCGAGAATCCTCCCTCGCTGCTCCGCACTTTGCACGATGCCATGCAAACAGTCGCCAAGGACGCATTTCGCTATGCGACGGACACCGTTCAGCTCCGCGGCAAGGAAGGTTCGGTCGTCGCCACCAACGGCCACCAGCTGCTCGTGCAGAAGGGAATCCTTTTGAACTGGGAAGAAGACCTGGTTTGCCACGCGCCCACCGTGCTTGCTTCCCCAGAGCTACCGCAGGATCAGCCGGTCTTCGTGGGTAAGTCGGAAAAGTACGTCGCGGTGCGGACCGGACTCTGGACTTTTCAGCTCGCCATTGAGAAGGATCGCCGTTACCCAGACGTCGACCATACGATTTGGTCCACGAGTCAGGCCAGCACCACTCTAGAGCTTTCGCCGGAAGACGCCAAGGTTCTCTCCGAGCACCTTCCTGAATTGCGGGGCCGCGAAGACGACACTCAGCCAATCACCCTGGACCTGGCTCAAAACATCGCCATTCGCGCTGGCGACTCCACCGGCGAGCCTCTGGATGCCGCTCCACTTAGACAACTGCGTTCCGGCCAGCAAGAAGGCCGTTGTCATCGAGTCATCGCCGGGGGCGGCAAACCTGCTCAGTGAGTTCATATGTTCTCGGTCTCAAATAACAGGGCGCGGGCTGGATGACGCTCCGTGTCGCCAGTACTCGACCAGGATTAGAAACCCGCCTATCACGTCAACTAACTCGGACAATTTGAATACCGGTTATTTCCGCAGCAGGCGCAAACTGTTCAAGATGACGGCAAAGGACACCCCGATGTCCGCTGCGATGGCGGCCCACAAAGAGGCGTATCCGGCAAAGGCGAGCAAAACTATGGCGGCTTTCACTGCCAAGGAGACGCCGATATTCTGGCGGATGATCGCCCCGGTTTTTTTGGAGTGGCGGATCAGCCAGGCGATCCGGGACAGGTCGTCGCTCATGAGAGCAATGTCCGCGGTCTCGATGGCAGCATCGCTTCCCGCGGCACCCATCGCGATCCCAAGGGATGCGCGGGCCAAGGCGGGAGCATCGTTTACGCCATCCCCGACCATTGCAACGATGCCGTACTTCTGGACCAATGCTGCGACGGCAGTTACCTTGTCTTCCGGCAGTAGTTCCGCCCGAAACTCATCGACTCCCGTCTCCGCGGCAATGGCGCGTGCGGTCGGTTCGTTGTCTCCCGTGAGCATGATAATATGTGCGATGCCCGCCTCGTGAAGCTCTGCAATCGTCTGCCTGGCATTGGGCCGAATCTTGTCAGCCAGAGAAATGAGACCGCAGACGTGCTGTTCGTTACCCACGACGACAACGGTCCGCCCCGCTTGGGACATATCCTCCAGGCGCTGATGCACATCCGGAGTTTCTTGGCCCCGCTCCTCCAGGTAACGGTGAGAGCCTAACCAAAATGGCCGGCCGTCAAAGCGCGCGCTCGCTCCCTTTCCCGGAAGTATCTTGAATCCTTCGGCGGGGAGCGGCTGGACTCCCTTGCTCTTCGCATAGGCCACAATCGCCCGCGCCAGCGGATGGTCGCTGTTGGCCTCCATCGCCGCGGCGCGCTCCAGCAGTTCCTTTTCATCGTGGCCGTTGAGCGGCACGATTTCAGTGACGGCTGGCTTCCCCTCCGTCAGCGTTCCCGTTTTATCCAGGGCAATCGCCTTCAGCCTGGCGGGGAGCTCGATGTAGAGACCTCCCTTGACTAACACTCCCTCCTTCGCGGCAGCCGCCAGCGCGGCCACGATGCTGACGGGGGTTGAGATCACGAGTGCGCAGGGACAGGCGATGACGAGTAAAACGAGAGAGTTGTAAAACGACTGCGACAGCACCAGCACGGCCAGGGCGAGGACCATCACCGCCGGCGTGTAGTATTTCGCGAACTGCTCCACCCACTGCTCGGACGGGGCGCGGCGAGATTGAGCTGCTCCCACCATTTTGATGATGCGAGCAAGCGTTGTATCCTGGGCTGCTTTCGTGCTTTCAACCTTGACACCGCCGTCGCCGTTGATCGTTCCGGCAAAAACTTGATCTCCAGGAGCTTTTGGGACCGGAACACTCTCGCCGGTAATCGGGGCCTGGTTTACATCGGAAGCGCCTTCCACGACCTTGCCATCGAGAGGGAACCGCTCACCTGGGCGCACGAAAAACTTTGTGCCTACCGGAACCTGATCCGGCGAAATGGATTCCTCCTTGCCGTCTGCGCATACGACTTGCACAAGAGTCGGAGCTAACTCCATGAGTGCGGCAATGGCCCGTCTGGCTCTGCCAACGCTCCAGGATTCAAGAGCCAGGGAAACGGCGAACAGGAAGGCGACCGTCGCCGCCTCGAACCATTCGTCGATGCCGATGGCTCCCGCGACCGCCACAACCATCAGCAGGTTCATGTCGGGACGCAGTCTTTGAGCGGCAAACCAAGCCTTCGGAAAGAAAAACCAGGCCCCCGCGAGCGCGCTGAGGCCGTAGAACGCCTTGGCTAGAAGCGGCATCGAGTGGCCGCTTTCGCCTTGCAAGCCGATCGCCTCGCTAAAACCGTAGTAGGCGAGATGAGCGAAGAATCCGAGCACGAGGAAAATGCCGCTTGCCGCGGTCAGGATGGTGCGGCCACGGAGCTGCCAGAAAGTTGTTTCACCGGCCGCTTCCGGAACCTCTCTCCAAATATCGGCGCGCATCCCAATACGGGCGACGGCGCGCTGAACCTGTTCGGCGCTCAACGAACTCTCCGATGGCGCGACCGTCATCTTGCGATTCAAGATGTCAAAGGAGAGCCGGTCCTCGCCCCCCACAAGGGATCCCAGCTCGCGTTTGAGAATGGCCACCTCCTCTGCGCAGTCCATCCCGTGGATGCGAAACTCCATGTTGGTCTTTCTACTCGGAGGGCCAGAACGCCAGGAACACGACGATGGTGGATGTTGCCAATATCGTGCCGGATGCGAAACACGTCCAAAAACCGAACCCTAGCCGCTGCGCGAAGACGAAAGGGACGAAGAAAGGAAGTCCCAGAGGCACCAGCACCAGAGTGTCGCGCGCGAGCTTGGAGATTGCGGGCAAATCGCGATGCTGAAACCAGCCGAATAGGAATGCCAGGACGCTCACCATGGGAAGGGACAACAGGACCGCCCCATAGCGCGGGTAGCGCTTCGATAATTCCGCGACGGCGACAATGATGATGGCCGCAATCAGCACTCTCGCAATTGCCCACAGGACAGGCATGCGAACCTCCTTCCGCGGCTCCTCAGCGGCAGGCGACGTGCCTGCCGCACAGTTGGAGCTGGTTACTTTGGTTATTCAGTCTTGTGAGCGTGGGCTTCTTCCTTGAAGTCACCGGCATAAGGCGTGCCATCGACTTCCGCCGTCACGCTCCCGGCAAACTCCTGGACCTTGCCGAGCGAATCGTGCTTGCCGACGAAGCGGGAAGACTCTCCACCCTTTTCGCCATCAAGGGGCTGAGCCGCCAGGTCCACCTGGAATGACGGGTCATTGATCGTCAGCAGCAGCTTTTCGGCTTTGATGGGAGCGGGGGTCTTCGCGTCTCCGCCCAGGATATACACCGCCGACTCATTCTTGTCGTGATCGACCGTGAATTCAATGTGGTACTTGCCGCTGCCCCATTCCGCAATCGTGCCGCCGTGAGGACCGGCACCATGCTCCTCGTGGCCCCCTTTCGGAGTTTCCGTCACGGGCGACGGAGCGGGTTTTGCGGGCTGTTGCGGACCGCAACCGGCCAGAAACAATGACAATGCGCACCAGCTGAGCAGACTTAGAATCTTCATCAAAAGCTCCTTCAAAACAAGTGTCAGGAAACATGGGAGGGTTCACTTGCCGCCGGCGTCACAACAACGCGCGGGGGCGGCGGATGATCTAACAGGTCTTCAGCTTCGGAGTGTTCCGTCTGGACGAGCTTCTGAGCGTCTTTACCGCTGAAGCGCCAGAACAGGCCGGGATGAATCAAAAACTCGCAGAATGTCGAGGTCACGAGGCCGCCCAGAATTACGGTGGCGACGGGATACAAGATTTCGCGCCCGGGCTCTTGTCCGCCGATGACGAGCGGAACCAGCCCAATACCAGCCGTCAGGGCCGTCATCAGTACCGGTGCCAGACGCTCCAGGCTGCCGCGAAGCACCATCTGTCGCGAGAATGGCTCGTGCTCTTCCTTCATCAAATGAAAGTAGTGGGTGACGAGCAGGATGCCATTGCGGACCGCGATGCCGCCCAGCGAGATGAAGCCGACGAGGCTGGCCACGGTGAGAGACTGGCCGGTCAGGACCAGGGCAAACACGCCGCCAATGAACGCGGTCGGCAGAGCGTTGAGGATTTGCAAGACGATCCGCACGGAGGGATACAGGACCATCAGCACGACGAACATGCCGATGACGGAAACTGCCGCCAGAATTGCGATTAGCTGGGTCGCCCGCTGCTGGCTTTCAAACTGCCCGCCGTATTCGATGAAGTAACCCTCGGGAAGCTCGACGCCACTATTGACGCGGCTCTGGATTTCCGCAACCGCGCTGGCCAGATCCCGCCCTTGCGTGTTGCAACGAATCACGATTCGCCGGCGGGCATTCTCACGATTGACAGCGTTCGGCCCCACCCCCTCGCCGATGTCCGCCAATTTCGAGAGCTCGACCTGGCCGCGATTGTTGGGCAGGTCGATCCGCAGACGGCCCAGATTGGCGTAGTCCGTTCGATACTCTTCCTCCAGCCGCACTAGCAGATCGAACCGCCGCTGGCCTTCCAGAACTTGGGACACTACCTCGCCTTGCAGGGCGGTTTGTACCACGTCAGCCACATACTTGCGGGTGACGGCATAGCGGGCCAGGTCGTCGGGCCGCAGGCGGATGTGCAGTTCCTCCGTTTGGCGAATGGGTTCAATCACCGGGGGCGTCAGTCCCGGAACGTCTTTGATGGACGTTTTGACACGCTCCGCCGCGGCCAGCAGGGTGTCGAGATCGTCGCCGTGGATTTTGATGGCGATCTGGGCGTAGACGCCGGAAACCATGTGGCTGATCAGGTGAGCTAAAGGCTGTTCCACTTCGATGTCCACCCCCGGCACTTCCTCACGCAGGTTCGCCAGAAGTTCTTCCAGCACGACTTCACGATGTCGCCCGCTGTCCGGGTTCATGCTCAAAATATACTCGCTTGAATTGACAGGTGCCGCGTGTTCGTCCATTTCCGCTCGGCCAGTGCGGCGGACAAAGTGCAGAATTTCGCCATCGGGATTCTGCTGGGAGACCTGCATCGTCCGGAGCTTCTGGTCGATGACTCCTGAAACCTGGTTCGATGCTTGCAGCGACGAACTGGGCGGCAATGTTACGTTGACCTGGATGCTTCCCTCATCGAACTGTGGCAAGAAGTTGCGGCCCAATTGACTCAGTTGCCAACCCGCCAGCGCCACCATGAGCCAGGTGATCAAAAGCAGCCACCCCGGAATCGCCATACTCAGCCGGATGAGGTAGGCGGCCGCCCACTTGAGCACACGCAGCAGCGGGCCATCCCCTTTGTGATGCGTGGCCTTGGATTGCGGCAGCAGGTAGTAGCTGAGCACGGGCGTTACGGTCAGCGAAACCACCAGCGAAGCCAGAATCGAGACGATGTAGGCGATTCCCAAGGGCGCAAACAGCCGCCCTTCGACGCCGGAGAGCGCGAATAGCGGCAAGAACACGAGAATGACGACAACGGTGCCAAAGACGATCGCGCTGCGGATTTCCTTGCTCGCTTCATAGACCACATGAATCGCCGGCTTTGGACTGGCGAGGGCATTATTCTCTTTCAGCCGGCGGAAGATGTTTTCGACATCGACGATGGCGTCGTCGACAAGCTCGCCCATCGCCACCGCGATGCCACCCAGCGTCATCACGTTGATCGAAAGCTCCGTCCCGGTAATCACGCTCAGAAGTCGAAATACCAGCGTGGTAATCACCAGCGACAGGGGAATCGCCGTCAAAGTGATGAACGTGGTCCGGAAGTTGAGGAGGAACAGAAACAAGATGACCAGCACCAGGCCAGCGCCGATCACCATCGCCTCGCCGACGTTGAAGATGCCGCGGTCGATGAAGTTCCGTAGTCGGAACAGCTCGGAATTGATCACAATGTCGGCCGGCAAGGAGGCCTCCGCCTCCTTAAGCGCCGCGGCGAGTTCGTCCGTCAGGGCTCGGGTATCGACGTGGGGTTGCTTGGCCAGCGTGAATACCACCCCCGGCTCGCCGTTGACTGCTCCGTCACCCCGTTTGAACTGCGGGCCTTCGACGACGCGGGCCACGTTCTCCAGCAGCACGGGCCGAGACTCGTTATCCTTGACCGGCACCTTGCGGAGATCCTCCATGACGCGGTGCGAATCCGGTCCCAAACGCCCCAGTATCCGAATGGGCCGCTCGGTTTCCCCTTGCACTGCGAACCCGCCGCTGGTGTTGATGTTGCTCTCGATCAAGGCCTGTTCGACCTGCTGGAGCGATACTTCATACTCCAGCAACGCCGCGGGGTTCACCAGAATCTGGTACTGCTTGCGATCTCCCCCCTGAACGAAGACTTCGGCAATCCCCGGGATCTTGCGGAGGCGCGGACGAACCACCCAGTCCGCCGTGGTGCCCAGGTCCATTTGCTGCTCGGCGTCGGTTGGAAAGACAACCTCGGTCGCCGCGCCGCCAACCGTGATGATCGCTCGATGCTGGCCCGGTTCTTCCGCTGGTTCCCACTGCAACTTTTCAACCTGCACCGGCTCCCAGGTCGCTGGCTTGTGGCGGTCCACGACGCGCCAGACATAAACTCTCGGCTTTCCGCCGTCGCCAACCACGAGCTCAGCCATCAAGTCCGCCTTACCGGCGGCAACCAGCTCGCCTCCCTTGGGCCCCGGCTGGCGGTACATGCCGGCAATGACAATTTGCCCCATGATCGAGGCGGTCGGCGTCATCTGCGGACGGATTCCTTCGGGAAGCACACCCGTGAGCGTGGTCAAACGCTCCTGAATCGTCTGGCGAGCGGTGCGAACATCGGTGTTCCAATCGAACTCGATGTAGATGACGTTGAGTCCCGCGGTGGTCTGACTCCTCACATCTTGAACGCCGCCGGCTCCGAGCACGGCAATCTCGATCGGCTGCGTCACCAGCGTTTCCACCTCTTCCGTCGCCAGGCCGGGGCACTCGGTAATGATGACCACGCGCGGCCGGTCCAGATCGGGAAAGACATCGATGGGGAGAGTCGTGGCCAGGTAGCTCCCATAGACCATCAGCGTCAGGCTGATGACCACGACGAGCATGCGGTAACGGAGCGCCTGGCGGATGATGGCATTGAGCATTGCGATTCCCTTCGTTTAGTGAGCGCCGTGGACCGTGCCATCGGGATGGACATGCACATTGGCCGATTCGCCACTGGCGGCTTGCGCCTTCATGACGCGATTGAGCGAGGCCGCACCGCTTTGCGCGACATAGAAACCGGGACTCAGCGCGCCGTCGCTCGCCAGTACGGCATTGAGACGATCTTCGTACAAGACATGCACAGGCCGGCGGTCAAACAGGTCTCCGTTCTGCCGAAACACGAAGGCTTCGGGGCCTTCCCGGACCACAGCTTGCTGCGGAACGACAAAGACGTTTTCGAGCTTCTCCACCGCCACTCGAAGACGAACTCGACTGCCGGGACGGAATCGCCACAGCAGCCGGGTCACGCCTTCTTGCGTGTAAGCTTGCCACTGATTCTCCAGCGGCAGAAAGAAGGCAAATGTCCGCGTGTTGGCGTCCACGGTATTGGACAAGTGGTTGATCTTGAGTTTCTTGGGAAACGGCGGCCATTTGTCGGTCGCCTGTGCATCGAGATCGACTTCGATCTCCCAGCCATTGCGAGCCGCCTCCTGCACCAGCGGCATGTCGTCCTTGAAACCCTGGCCTTCGATGAGCAGTGCCCTGTGATCCGCCAAATGGCACAATACGAATCCGGCGTTGACTTGTTGACCGAGTTGCACGTCGAGCGACTGCAATTCAAAGCTGAAGGGGAGTTGCTGCGGTTGCGGTTCCGTTTTGGCGGTTAACACAACCTCGGTGGAGCGCAGAGCTTGCTCTCCTGGCGCTCGCACCACCATTTCGGTAACGAACTCTCCCTTGGCGGCTGCGTCAATTCGCTCGGCCGCCAACCCTCGCGCCAGCAAGTCTTGGCGATAGGCGTCCACTGTGGCCTGCATGCGGTCGATTTGGTTGTCGATGTCGATAATACGCGACTGGGCCAAAGCGCCGGACTGGGCCAGATCGGCCAGCCGCTTGCGTTGCCGCTGCGCGATCTCAATTTCGCGGGTGGCCTTGTAAAGTTCCAACTGGGACGTGTGCAGGGACTCGCTGACCAGACGAATGGTGAAGAGCGGCGCATTGGGGGCGACCGTCGCACCTGGAAAGGCATGAATCTGTGTGACGATGCCGGCAATGGGGGCGACCACGCCCCGGTCACTAATGCCAGGACGATCGACAACAGCTCCAGGTAGGTCGATGACCCGCCAGTAGGTGGTAGCTTGGAGCGGTTTGGCTATCAATCCCAGGTTCTTGCGCGCTTGCGCGCTGAGCTTTACCGGGACCGTTGCGCCAGGTGGAAGCGCAGCGGATTCGGGGGCTTCAGCCGCCGAAGCGGCCTGCTGCTTGATCTGCCATTGACGGAATCCCCAAATTCCCCCGCCGACAGCGGCCGCCAACAGACAGACTCCCACGACAACAAAGATGATGCGCCGAGCCATAACTCACCTTTAGAAAGAACCCGCAAACGAGCAGAACAAGATCACCGCGCAGGACAATGCGCGGCATGGGCAGAGAATCGGCGGCGCAGAGATAGCCGCCTCAAGAGAAATCAGATCA
>JBKJNY010000130.1:0-53292 GCA_046593355.1 Pirellulaceae bacterium
GGCACCACCACCATGTGCCACCTCCGCGCCCTCCTCCTGGGCGAACCAGGCCAATGGGAAAGCTACTGGACCGCCGCTAGCCTGACCTGACCCCACCAACAAAAATGAAGCCTGCCCCCCGCCCTAGTCGTCGCACTCTTCAGTTCCCTCAGCCGCAGAGTCACCGTAGGCGCTAAACTGGACCAAATCGGCGGCGCTGCCAGCGAAAAACTCGCGGAGATACCGTTGATTGCGTTGCTTCCCTTCCCAGTCTTGCTATACTCTCCAACTTGCTAAGAATGGCTCCCGCCTTCCTTTCTCTGCGTTTCGACCTTGGAGTGACCTCGCATGGCAAGTAGCGAATCATCGGATAGTGAGAAGCAAATCCTGTTCTGGGGCTGCTTCATCGCGCTAATCACCACGGCGTTTTCGTTCGTGGGACGCATGTTCTTGATTGACGTGTGGAGTGTCCAGTTCGGTCTCGATCCCGCGGAAGCTGGGCGGCTGACGGGCATCGGTATCTGGCCATTCGCCGTCAGCATCATCTTGTTCAGTCTGTTCATCGACCAACTCGGCTACAAGACGGCGATGATCTGTGCCTTCGCGGGACACATCATCTGGACGATCATGGCGATAGCCGCCTACTTCGTCTCCGACAAAACGACCGGCTATCAACTCTTGTATTGGGGTAGCCTGGTTTGCGCTTTGGGCAACGGAGCCGTGGAAGCATTCATCAATCCGGTCGTGGCGACGATGTTCAGCAAGGAGAAGACGAAGTGGCTGAACATCCTGCACGCGGGTTGGCCGGGTGGGCTGGTGATTACTGGTCTGCTCCTGATTGGCATCGATACCTTTGCCAAGGAAACTCCCTGGGCGGTAAAGATTGGCCTCATTGCCGTTCCGGCGGTTGTCTACTTCTTGATGCTGATCGGCCTCAAGTTTCCCGAGAGCGAACGGGTCAAAGCGGGTATCAGCTACAAGGACATGCTTTCGGAATTTGGAGTCGGCGGCGCCGCGATTGTTGCCGTTCTCTTGGTCCTTCAGCTCATTGACTTCTTCTCGGGCGGAGGTGCTTTGGGTCTCCCCTTCAAGCTCGGCTTTGTCGCTCTCGGTCTGGCGATGGTCGTGGGATTCGGCGTTTATACCCAGTCCCTTGGCCGGCCCCTTTTGCTGTTTCTGATCATCATCATGATGCCGCTGGCCACCACGGAAATCGGCACGGACGGCTGGATCACCGCCATCATGGAAGGGATCGCCAAGCAGCAGAATTTCCACGCCGGTTGGATTCTGGTCTACACTTCGGCCATCATGCTGGTGATGAGGTTCTTTGCGGGGCCGATCGTGCATACCCTCTCGCCTCTGGGGCTGTTGGCCATTAGCGCCCTCTTGGCGGTTCTTGGCTTGGGCTATTTGAGCTTTGCCCAGGGCGCGGCGATTTTCATTGCCGCCACGCTGTACGGTTTTGGCAAGACGTTCTTCTGGCCGACCATGCTCGGCGTGGTCTCCGAGCAGTGTCCGCGTGGCGGAGCACTCACGCTCAATGCCATCTCCGGCATCGGCATGTTGGCGGTCGGCACGCTCGGCTTTCCCTACATCGGCACGCTGCAAACGAAGGCCCATCAGAATGCCATCGTGGAGAATACGGCGTTGCAGGCCAAGGTTCCGGACCTGGTAAGCGACGGCAAGGTAGTGCCTGTCACCGAGAAGCGGATTTACGAGGTCATTCCCTATAAGGATGTCGATAACGCCAAGGTGATGGAACTAACCTCCAAGTTACCTGCCGCCGAAGCCGCAGCCGCCAACAAGGAACTTGACGAAACGAAGAGCCGGAGCAAACAGCGGGCGCTGCTGGACATGGCGATGTTCCCTACGTTCATGTTAATCTGCTATATCGTGCTGATCTTCTATTTCCAGTCGAAGGGTGGCTACAAACCGGTGGACCTGGTGCATGCCTCGACCCACGCAGCGGCGGATGAGTATTAGTCGGCAGGATGTCGGGCAGCGAAACCCAGAAGGCGGCCATGCATTCGCGTGGCCGCTTTTTTTTCGGCCGCAGAGATTGGCGAAGGGAAGTGGGCACCTTCTAGGAGGGCGCTTGATTGTGGCGGGTTCCCGCTGGGCGTATCATTCGGGACGAATGCGAACCGTCCCCTGGAGCAAACTCCATGCGCTCGACCTTCCTTGCCATCGGTTTGATTGCCGCCCTCGCCGCTCATGCTTCCGCCCAGCAACCGCTGGTGTTTAAGGATGCGGGGGATGAGGCGGGCTTGTTTCCGCATGTGGCGAAAATTGCCGGGCATGGGGTGGCCTGGGGAGACGCCGATGGGGACGGCTGGGTGGATTTGTATGTGGGGGCTTTTGGCGGGGTGCCCTATGGGAGCAAGCCGAACCAGTTTTTTCGGAACGTGAAGGGGAAGTTCGAGCTCGACCCGCAGGAGCAGTTGCGGGTGCTGGGGCGGGCGAACGGCGGCGTGTTCGCGGATTTGGATAACGACGGCGACTTGGACCTCTATGTCACCAACCATGCCATCGACGGCGGGGCGAAAGATCCGCACTACGCCGAGCCGAATCATCTGTTCCGTAATGAAGGGGGCGGGAAGTTCACGGATGTCTCCAAGGACTCCAATTGCTGCCCGGCTGGTATCGCCGCCCGGAGCGCATGCGTGGCGGATTACGACGGAGACGGCGTCCTCGACCTGGTCGTCGGCGAGTGCTTCTTCCAAGGTGGCCAAAGCCGCTCGCGGCTGTATCGGAACCTCGGCGGACTCAAATTCGAGAACGTCAGCCAGACCGCGGGGCTGCCGGTGCAACTGACGGGCTTCGGCGTGGCGGCGGGGGATGTGAATGGGGACGGCTGGCCGGATTTGTACTTCGGCGGACGCCATCATGGGACGCGGCTGTTCTTGAATGACGGCAAAGGGCATTTCGCAGAATTGGCGAAGGACCGCGGGGATTTCGCCTGGAAATATAACGACACTCCCGACGACACCGTCTGCGGCTGCACCTTCGGCGACGTGAACCGGGACGGCCTGGTGGACATCCTCATCGGCTCGCACTGCGACCGCCCTTGGTTCACCGGCGGCATCCCGGTGCGGCTGTTTCTCAACCGGGGCGTCACCGGCGGCGTCCCCAAGTTCGAGGACGTGACCGAAAAAGTGGGCCTCGTCCCGCTGCCAATGAAGAGCCCGCACGTCGAAATCCAGGATTTTGACAACGACGGCTGGCCGGACATCTACACCAGCATCGTCAAATTCGCGGCAAACGGTCAGCCGCACCCGGTCATCTTCCGCGGCCTCGGAAACAAGGACGGTCTGCCGCAGTTTGCGACCAGCGCGCTATCCGTCAACGATTTTCCAACGGAGGCGGACAAGAAGGCTGGCGATGTCGGCCCGGTCTTCGACCGGATGCAGAAGGAGCACAAAATCGTCTATACCGCCCCCGGCCCCAGCGGTGACTACAACCGAGACGGCCGGCTGGACCTGTTCCTCGCAAACTGGTGGGTCGATAGTCGCTCGCTGCTGCTCAAAAACGAGACACAAGGCGGGCACTGGCTCGATGTCGCGGTCGAAGGGACGAAGGGAACGAACCGGCAGGGCGTCGGCGCGGTGGTGCGAATTTACACGGCGGGAAAACTGGGAGATGCCGCGTCACTGCTGGGACAGAAGGAAATCGCGGTCGGCTATGGCTATGCCTCGGGGCAGGAAGCGATTGCCCACTTTGGACTCGGAGAGCTCAAGAGTTGCGATGTCGAGGTCATCCTGCCGCATGGGAAGGGGAAGATCGAGAAGAAGGACGTGGCGGGGGATCAACGGATCGTGGTGAAACAGTAGAGCAGAAGAATTGGAACAGAAGGAAACAAAGGGAACGAAGAAGAAGATGTGACAGAAAAATGGGAGACAGAAAAATGAAAGCCGCCGAATCTTGCTTCTGTCTTTATTTTTCTGTCCTCCATTTTTCTGTCAAAAAAATCATCGCCAACAGATACGCCAAAGGAGATTGAAATGAAGCTTACGAAGCTCGGAATTTGCCTCGCCTATGGCATCGTTTGCAGTTTGCCAGCTCTGGCTGAGGACGCGCCTCCCCGCAAGTGGCTCTCCGCCACCGCTTATGCGGTTCCCAAGGAGACAGCCCCGGACGGCGAAGGCTACTTCTCCATTATCCCCGGCATCGACGGGCGGCTGTATATCGGGACGCATGCCAATGCGGTGAATGCGTGGCTGGTGGAGTTCGATCCGAAGAGCAAAGCGATGAAAGTGGTGGTGGATGCCCACAAGGCGATTGGGAAGGACATCAAAGGGTTCGGGGCCCAGTCCAAGATTCACACTCGCAACAACGTCGGCCCGAGCGGCAAGATTTACTTCGGCACCAAGCAGGGTTATCCCACGGCAACGGAGAAGCGTGAGGATTATCCCGGCGGCTATCCGATGGTGTACGACCCGAAGACCGGCGAAACCAAGGTTTACCCCATCCCGGTGCCGCACCACGGCATCAACAGCATCACGCCCGACGAGAGTCGCGGCGTGGCGTATATCTCCACATGCAGCGACCATCGGCCGGGGCCGGGGGAGAGTGCCATCTTCCTGATTCTCGACCTCAAGACCGGCAACTACCGGCAACTGATGGACACCGAGCATTTCTACGGCTTCATCGTGGTCGATTATCTCGGCCGGGCGTACCATCCGATCCACGGCGGCGACATCGCCCGCTACGACCCCCGCACCGACAAGCTGGAGCGGCTCAAGCAGTCGATTGACGGCAAGCCCCCCACCCCTGAGTCGCGGCTGGCCCTCACCACAAGCCCCGACCCCATTAACTGGGACATTACCCCCGACGGCAAAACGCTCTACTCCCAGCCGATGCAAGGCAACGCCCTCTACTCTTACGACCTGACCGCCGAAGGGGACACGCTGCCGGGGCGAACCGTGGGCACGCTAATCTCCGGGGCCAAATCCGTCGACTGCCGGGCGCTGTGCGTCGGCAAAAGCGGCACCTGCTGGGTCGCCATCACCCAGGCCGCCGAAGGCATCAACCTCCTGCACCTTTGCAGCTACAAAGCCGGCGAGAAGGAGCCGACCGACCACGGCTGCGTTTCGGTTTCCAACCCCGACTACACGCCGATGACCGACGCGGCGGGAAAGAACCTGCCGTTCCACGGCGGCCTGATCAAGCTCGCCGACGGCCACACCACCTCGCGGCATGTGATCCTGGGGGTGACTGAGGGGCACGACAACAATGTCTACATCCTGATGCTGATTCCCTACACGGTGCTGCAAGTGCCGGTGCCGAGGAAGTGAGGTGCCGCCGAGATGAGAGGGTTCTGGCTCGTCATTTGTTCCGCGTTCGCAGTCCTTGTCTTGGCAATGCTTGTGGAAAGCGCGATTCTGGCGCCGCGGCTCCGCGCCAATGCCAATTGGCAGTCGCATTTTCGCTTACGCCCTGACCAGTTCGTCGGTCCTCATCATTTGGGCGATCTCTTTCCGGCGTCAGGTTGAAAAACGCCAATTTAGCTTGCTCGCGCTCGGCGCACTGATCGCAATGGAGGCCGTTTTGTTCGGGGCAATCCGCTTTCTCCAATCGTTTTAGGAATTTGGGAGAGGGAATATTCTACCGCGATGAAGACAGTACAATCGGAGCCTGCAAATCATCCACTAAATAACCATGGAACATCCATGTCCAAGATTCTGCGCCTGCCGAAACGGTCCAAGGTCAAACCAGGGGACACCTGGGATTTGTCCAGCCTCTGCGCCAGCGACGAGGCTTGGGAGAAGGAGTTTGCCAAGCTGGACAAGCTCATTCCCGGTTTCGAGAAGTTCAAGGGGAAGTTGGGGGAGGGGGCGAAGACGCTGGCGGCGTGCCTGAAGTATGACGGCGACTTCGAGCGGCTGGGGGAGAAGGTGGGGGGGTATGCCCATTTGAAAGTGACGGAGGACCAGGCCCAGAGCAAGTATCAGGGGATGGTGGGGCGATTTCAGAACCTGGCCACGCGGGCTGGCCAGGCCGCCAGCTACATCCGGCCGGAGATTCTGGCGCTGCCGAAGGAGACGCTGGACAAGTATCTGGCCGCCAAGGAGCTTGCGCCGTACAAGCTAGCGCTCAAGCGCATCGTCCGCTACCGACCGTATACGCTCTCTGGCCGGGAGGAAGAAATCCTGGCGATGCAGGGAGAGATGGCCGGCGCTTCCGGCCGGGCGTTCCGACAATTGCTCGATGCGGACCTGAAGTTCGGCACGGTGAAAAACGAGAAGAAAGAGGAAGTGGAGCTTTCCAATGCCACGTTCAGCAAGCTGCTGGTCTCGCCGGAGCGGAGCGTCCGCAAGGATGCGTTTCACAAGTACTACGCCCAGTTCCAGGGTCACGAGAACACGCTCTGCGCCACGCTCACCGGCTCGATTCACAAAGACGTGTACTATGCCAAGGTTCGAGGATTCAAGAGCGCCGTGGAGTCGGCACTGTTTCCGGACAACGTGCCGCAGTCGGTGTACGACAATCTGATTTCGTCCGTGCGAAAGAACCTGCCGGCAGTGCATCGCTATTACGACGTCCGCCGCCGCAAGATGAAGTTACGGGACATTCACCACTACGACACCTACGTGCCGATTCTCAGCGACCTGGAGGTGAAGCGGAGTTGGAAGGAAGCGGTGAAGCTGGTGATGGAGTCGCTCCGGCCGCTCGGCCAGGAGTATTGTGGCGCGCTGGAAGAGGGGCTGATGGGGCGCTGGTGCGACCGCTACCCGAACCAGGGGAAGAGCAGCGGGGCATTCTCCAGCGGCAGCTATGACGGGATCCCGTACATCCTGATGAACTACAACGAGGAGGTCTTTAACGACGTCTTCACGCTGGCCCACGAAGCCGGGCACTCCATGCACACCTGGCATTCGGCCAAACATCAGCCGTTCCAGTACTACGACTACGTGATCTTCGTGGCCGAGGTCGCCAGCACCTTCAACGAGGAGCTACTCAGCCACCATCTGCTGGAGAAGGCCCAGGACAAGCGGCAGCGGGCGTACCTCGTCAATCGCGAGCTCGACGACATCCGGGCCACGATCATCCGGCAGACGATGTTCGCCGAGTTCGAGAAGATCACGCACGGCATGGCCGAAGCCGGCGAGCCGCTGACTGTGGACTCCTACAAGAAGGTCTACCGCGAGCTGCTGGAGGCTTATTTTGGGCCGGAATTCGCCATCGACGATGAGCTGTCCCTGGAGTGTTTTCGCATCCCGCACTTCTACCGGGCCTTTTACGTCTACAAGTACGCCACCGGCCTCTCCGCCGCCATCGCCCTCAGCCAGAAGGTGCTCCACGGCGGCAAGAAGGAGTTGGGCGATTACCTTAGCTTCCTTAGCGGCGGCTGCAGCAAAGACCCGCTGGATTTGCTCCGCGATGCCGGCGTGAATATGGAGAGCAGCGAGCCGGTGGACATGGCGCTGGCGCGTTTCGCGGAGCTTGTGGAGGAGCTGGACGAGCTATTGTAGGCCGTCTCTCCGAGACGGCCGGGAGTGAGCTTGGCGACTCGCGACGGCTATTTGGCGAAAGGACTCTGTAGGCGGGGCTACCTTCACTCCTGGCCGTCTCGGGAGAGACGACCTACCCTCTCTTCTGCCGCATCCAGCGGCTGTATTCCTCCAGGACTTTGCGTTCCTTGGCGGTGAGGCTGGACTCTCCCTGTTGGCCGACTTTGGCGAGCAGGCGATCGGCTTCTTCTTCGAGGTCCTCGTAGTCCCGCTCGGGGTCATGCACGCGGATGTTGGGGCGGGGGGAGAGCAGGCTCTTCAGCGAAGTCCACATCTTGCCGAGCCCTCGCACGCCCGGCAGCCGGCCGAAGTTCCAGCCGAAGTACCAGTAGGCCAGAGTGAACAGGCAGCCGACGGCGTAATTGTCGAGGCCAGCGTGCAGCAACTCCCGATCCTGCGACATCACGCCGCTGAGGTCGCCGACGATAATCAGGATACCCACAATCCAGGCCGGGACCGGAATGACGAAGAACAGGTTGATGGTGGCCCGCGGAAAGTAGAGGCAGAAGAGGAGCGTAAGCGCCGTCACGCCCGCGGATGAGCCGAAGGTCGTCGCATACGCGAGATCGTCCGGCTTGCCGAACGGGCCGACCAGGAGATACTGCCGCAGTCCCCACACGACGTTGCCCAAGACAATCGCGATGAGATACAGGCGAAGCATCTCCTTTCCGCCCAGGCGCTCCTCGATGGCCTTGCCGAACACGTACAGGGCGAACATGTTCCCCAGGATGTGCCACAGCCCCTGATGGCTGTGCATGAAGCCCGCGGTGAGGAATTGATACCACTGGATGGGCTGAACGACCGTGTCGCCATGGACGGCAAGCCTTTGGAACAGCCAGTGGTCGCCGCCACTGGCGGTGATCCAATCCGCCAGGAAGATCACGACGTTGATCACAATCAGCCGCACCACCATGGACTGGCCGGCGATCCCCATGGAGTCGCCAGTGGTGTCTTCGCGGTAGTAGTCGCGGTCGCTGTACCCCATTTGCTGTCCTTGTGCCGCTTCCTCATCCTCTTCGCAATCTTAATCTTACTCTTAATCCTAATCCTAATCCTAATCCTCTTCAGCGAGACTCAGACCAAAGGGGATTGAGATTAAGATTAGGAGTAAGTTTAAGAATAGGAAAGTCCACGCGGCGCATTTTCCCGCGTTGACGCGAGGGCTAAGCTCCCAAGCGCCGCCGCAGCGATGCCAGCACCCCTGCGGCTTCGCCCTCGGTGAGGCCGAAGCATTCGACCAGGAGGACCAGGGCGGCATGGTGGCTGCCGGCGTGGAGCTCGCTGCGGAGCTGGCTGGCTTTGCGCAGGAACTCCTTATCGCTCCGCAGCCGCTCATCGAACAGCGAGGCGCAGGCCAGGGCTCGGCGGGGCTTCAGATCAAACAGCACTCCAAGCGTCTTGCCCGCCCCTTTCAGATCCCCTGTCTGAATCTGCGCCGCGAAGAGCTGGAACGAAACCGGCCCGGCAGCCGGCTGGATAGCGGTGGGTTGTTTCGTTCCTTTGACTCTGGGTGCCGGCAGCGCGGGGGTGTGGAGGAAGACCGGGCCGGCCAGGGCCAGCATGGTATCGGACACGACGGCATCGGCGCTGGGGGAAGGGTCGGTCGCCACCGTGAAGGTATCGTCCGCGAAGTGCTGAGCCGAAGCCGATTCCACCTGCGTGGCGTGCGCCTCCACCGGCAGATTCGAGAGCATCGAGTTCACATGCGAAAGCTTGAGGCCGATCTGCTCGTAGAGCGACTCGATCTCGTTCATGTACGAATCACCGCTAGCGTCCGCCAGAATCTCTTCCTTCAGATCCAGCACCTTTTCCGTCAGCCGGTTCGCCAGCGTCTCCTTGGCCTCCTTGAGGATTTTAAGGGCGCGGTTGCGGTCGTTCATAAAGCTCCCGTGAAGCTGCGGTCGTCTTCCTTGGTAATTATCGTTCGCTGCCAGCCATCCGCCAAGTAATTTGTGCCACCCTTCAAAACCTCGCCGGCAGGCCGCAGGCGGAACCCAAATCGCTTCAACTACCAACCGGGAAACGCTTTACGCTCGCCGTCGCCGGCTAGGAATTCGTATTTCTCTGGAGTAAGATCGAACCTTGCCCGGCGAATACCCACTAAGTGTTGTGGTACAACGGATAGGACGGTTAAAGCGAAGGTCTTTCGCTGCCCGTCAGGGTGAGGAGATACCAATGTCTGCTGAAGATCGCAAGGGAACCCGGGTTACGTTTCTCGACCAGACCGGCTTCAAAAGCGTGGAAGCCGTGATTGCGGATACCGTGAACGTGAAGCGGATTCTGCCGAACATTATCACCAAGATGAGCCTGCCGGTGATGGGCCCCGACGGCCAACCGATGAGCTACAGCCTGGACCACAAAGAGGGGGGCAAACGGCTGCGGGAGGATCAGACCCTGCCGGATGCCGCCGTACTGGATGGGCACCATCTGATCGTGTACCCGGAAATCGTGGCGGGGTAAGATAGTACTCCTCACGCTCCGCGTGAGGATGCATCACGCGGAGCGTGAGGAGTACTTTGAGGAAATCGCCATGCGTGAATCCCCCCGCCTCCGCCGCCTCCGCAGTGACCGCGCCGCGCTCGAGAAACTGCAGTCGGAAAGCACGATTTTTCAGTTCTCAGCCAGCGGTAACCCGCCTGACTATTACCAGTTTCGCTTCTCCGGCCGCGGCCTTTGGAAACCGCAGCCGAATGCGAACGTACAGATGCACAACCGGCATGAAGTCCACGTCAAGCTGGGTGCCTCCTACCCGCGGATGATGCCGGAGATTGCCTGGAAGACGCCGATCTTCCATCCGAACATTTCGGCCAGCGGCGTGGTCTGCCTGGGCGGCTACGGAACCTATTGGGTGCCAAGCCTGACGCTCGACGAACTGTGCATCATGCTTTGGGACATGATTCGCTTCGAGAATTACGACGAGAAGAGCCCCTACAACCGCGAAGCGGCCGGTTGGATCAAGACGCAGGAAGAGTTCCGCATGCCGCTCGACGCGCGGCCCCTGCGAGACCGCCTGGCGGGCTATGCTCCGCGGCCGGCGGCCAGCCCCGTGTTTGGCAAACCGGTCCAAGCTCAAACCACGGTGTCGTATCCTGTCGCGAGTCGATTGCCGGAATCCGCTATTCCCTATGCCATGCAGCCGATGGTTTCCGCGATGCGGGTGGACCGCGCCGTGGCCATGCCGCCCGCGCCGACCATCACTCTGGCGACACCCGAGGACGCCGGCGTCACGTTTTTGGATACGCCGCGGACCAGCATTGTTGCTGAAGTCGTGGATGCCACCGTAGTGGACGACGGCGGGATTGTGTTTATCAATTAGAATAGAACACAAAGATTTGGAACAGAAGGAAACAAAGGTAACGAAGGAGAAACCGGCCACACGAGAGGGGATGGAGGTCTTTCTTGCACCATATGCTCACTTGTCGAACCTATGTCGTAATCCAACCTTGGACTTAAGTACTCCTCCTCTTCCTTCGTTCCCTCCGTTTCCTTCTGTTCAAAACCTCTTTTTCCCTGCTGTTCAAATTCCTCTCTTTGCCCCATGTCCCTCCCTGCCGCTACGGACGGGTTCTCACTGGCTGACTTCAAGGTCGCCCGGGCCATCGGCAGCATCTACAAGGGGGCGGCGATTGTCGTCATTCACGAGCCGGTGCTGGAAGAGATCATTGAATACTCGGAAACCGGCCGCACCCGCGAGGTTGGCGGTTTTCTCCTCGGCGGAACCTACGGGGACGATCCCACATTCGTGGTCGTCCGCCATTTTCATCCGGCGCTCCAGGCACTATCCGGCAGCGCGTCGTTGACGTTCACGCATGAAACCTGGGCCGATCTCACACGCGTAGTGGAGCAGCGGCATCCCGGCGAGTTGGTTCTCGGCTGGCAGCATACGCACCCCGGCTTTGGTATCTTCCTGTCAGGGTACGATATGTTCATCCACCGCCACTTCTTTCCACAACTTCACCAGGTGGCCCTCGTCGTCGATCCGCAGCGGCAGGAGCTGGGCTTTTTCCAGTGGCGGGAGGGAGAGGTGAAGGACTGCGGCTTTGTCTGCGCGGAGAAGCCCCTCCGGGGTCGGGAGTCTTAGGCGTCGGTGGTTATGCTATTTTGGATAGACTATGTCGCCTAAGACTCCCGACCCCCTCGCTCCGCCGCTGATTATTGACGACAACGACCGCTACTCGCGGCTGCGTCTCATTTCGTGGTGGGACCAGGAAAAGCTCCGCAAGGCGAAGGTCTTCGTCGTCGGCGCTGGGGCGCTCGGCAACGAGGTGCTCAAGAATCTGGTCCTGCTCGGCGTTGGCCAGGTTTATGTCATCGACCTCGACGAGATTGAGGACTCGAACCTTACCCGCTCGGTCCTATTCCGGGCACGCGACCGGGGGAAGAGCAAAGCCATCGCCGCCGCCGAAGCCTTGAAAGACATTAATCCAGACACGGTCGTGACGCCCATCCACGGCAATGTCATCACCGACATCGGCCTAGGGCTGTTCCGCGACGTCGACGTCGTCATCGGCTGCCTCGACAATCGCGAAGCCCGGCTCTGGGTCAACCGCTGCTGCTGGAAGGTGAGCCGGCCGTGGGTGGACGGGGGCATCCAGGAAATCAACGGCGTCCTCAAGGTTTTTCAGCCGCCGGATGGGGCCTGCTACGAATGCGCGATGACCGAGAACGACTACCGGCTCATCAACCTCCGCTACAGTTGTCCGCTGCTCAAGCGAGAAGACCTGCTGGCCGGCAAAATCCCCACCGCCCCGACCATTGCCTCCATGATCGGCGGCCTGCAAACGCAAGAGGCCCTCAAGCTCATTCACGGGATGCCGGTCAACTCCGGCCAGGCCCTCATTTTCAACGGCATCGCCAACACCTTCTACAACACCAAATTCCAGCGCAAGGACGACTGTCTCAGCCACGACACCTATCCCCAGCCGGTGGAGCTTGCCCTTTCGCATGAGTCCACGGCGGAGGTATTGTTTGTGGAGGCCAGAAAGCATTTGGGCGACGGTCCGCTGACACTGCACCTCGACCGCGATTTGGTTCTGTACGTCCACTGTGCGAGTTGCGACGCCTCTCGCCGGATTTTTCGCCCCCAACAAACAGTGGGGGCGAAAGAAGCCATCTGCCGCGAGTGCGGCGGCACGGCTCGACCGGAAATGACCCATGCCATCGAGAGCGGCAGCGAACATGCCTCGCAGCGGCTGAGTGATTTGGGCGTTCCACATTACGACATTGTGCGAGTGAGTGATGCCGAGGAGGCGGAACAGTGTTTTCTGCTGGCGGGGGACCGGGATGCGGTCATGCAAGGTAGGCCGTCACTCCGTGACGGTCAGGAGTAAACATTGCGCAACGCAGCGGACTTTTCGCGAAACGACCGCTGAGGCTATTCAACGTCCAACCCGGCACGTCTCGGAGAGACGGCCTACTTTATGAACGACGAAATCCAGTTCGGCGAAGTCGAAGAGGCGTCCCCGCAGAAGATTCTGCGGCCGGATCGCAACAAGCATTTCGCCGTGGCTCCCTGCGGCACGCCTGCGGATGGAGAGCTGCCGATATTTCTCGACTTGGACGTGGCTCACGACATGGAGATGCACGCCCAAAGCGACAAGACCGTGGAGCTCGGCGGCGTGCTGCTGGGGGCGCAATGTACCGACGACGACGGCCAGCCGTTCGTGCTCATCACGGACAGCTTGCGGGCCGCGCACTACGAGAGCACCAAGGGGAGCTTCAAGTTCACGCACGACACCTGGTCCGCCATCAGCCGCGAGCGGGATGAGTTTCCGGCCGACTTGCAGATGGTGGGCTGGTACCACACGCATCCGGATTGGGGCGTGTTTTTGTCCGGGATGGACATGTTCATTTGCGACAACTTCTTCAATAAGAAGCTGGATGTCGCTTACGTCATCGACCCCTGCCGCGGCGACCGGGCCATGTTCCATTGGACCGGCGACCCCCGCCAACGGTGCCGCCGCACCGGCGGCTTTTATCTCATCGCCAGCCGCTTCCGCCAGGGCGAACTTGAAAACTACGTGGCTCAACTCGAAGGGAAGGTGCCTGCCATGCCCGCTCCATATTCTCCATCCGGCTACGGGGCCCCGGTCATCAACGTGCAGCAGCCGCGGGACAACCAGCCGCAGTGGCAGGGAATTGCCGTGCTGGGAATGCTCAGCCTGCAATTCGCCCTGCTGGCCCTCATCGCCTGGAAGCTGCTCGCCCCAGCCGCACCGCCGGAGGCCAAGAACGAGAACGTGGAGAAGCTCGTCAAACGGATGGACAAGTGGATGGACAACGAGCAATACGCCACGCAGGAGCGGGCCAAGCAGCAGGCGTATAGTCAAATCGTCACGGAGCTGAAGGGGGCCCCGCCGGGCTACGCGGAGAAGCTCGAGAGAGAGTCTCAGGAGCTGGAACTGCTCCGCAGCCAGCAGCCCCGCACCATCGCCCGCGAGAAAGAGCTGGAAGCAACGCTCAAGGATGCCGACGAACAGTCCGCGTCTCTGACCAAAGTCCTGGACAAAAGGAACGACCAAATCGCCAGCTTGCTCAAGGAGCGTGACGAGCAGAAGGAGCTGCTCAAAGCCGCCAAAAAGGAATCGGATAAAGCCGAAGCGGGCGAGTCCGCGCCGCAGGACTACACCATCTGGTGGGTCATCGGCGGCATAGCGGTGGTAATTACGCTGGGAACCACCGTCTTTTTCCTGCTGAAAAGGCCCACGGACGGCATACCTCCGGCGGAGCCGGAGCCGGCATTACCCACCCCTGCGGTGGAAAAATCCAAGAGTCCGACCTCCGAAGCGAATTAGAATGTAGGGTGCATAAGCGCCAGCGCCATGCACGCGCAAGCGGCTTGCGGCGGCGGCTGGTGCATCCGACGATGAAGACTTTTACGCGTGCATGGCGCTGGCGCTTATGCACCCTACTTTATGGAACAAGACCTACGCGAAAACCGGCTGCGAACCGACCTGGCGGCGCTTGAGGCGCTCCGCGCGCAGAGCACGATCCTGCAGTTTGAAGCCAGCCAGCCGGCCGACCGCTACACCATCACGTTTCGCGGCAAAGGGCTGGCCCGCAGCGCGGCCGGTTCGGACATCGGCATCGTCGAATTGCATCAGGTTGATCTGCGGATGCCCTTCAGCTATCCGCAGCGCCCCCCGGATATCCGCTGGCTGACCCCCATCCTGCACCCCAACATCTCCTTCAGCGGATTTCTGAACCTGGCGGAAGTCGGCCTGCCGTGGAGCGAGGATCTGGGGCTGGACGTGGTCTGCGAGCGACTGTGGGACGTGGCTCGGGGGGCATACATGAACCTGGAAAAATCCGCCAACTTCTCCGCCAAGAACTGGTATGAGAAGGAAAACCAGCACGAGCTCCCCCTCGACCGCCGGCCGCTGCGTGACCGTGCCGGCTCCAGCAACACCAACATCGTCCGCTACCAGCGCCGCGGCCAGGGTCTGCAAATCCCCGCCCCCGGCACCCCCAGCGAAGTCATCTTCATCGATGAGAACACGCCTGTGCCAAGCATCCCGTCTCGCGGTCCGGTCCGTCAGCGGCCGGGTGACGTGCTGTATATCGGGCCGGAGTGAGGACGAAGGCAGATTGAGGATTGCAGATTGCAGAATGCCATTCAATCTACAATTTTCAATCTGCAATCCTCTCTGTTGCACTCCTCTCCCTCCGGGCGGACAATTGCAGAATGGAATGTCTTGGCGTTGCTTTCCTGATCTTTGCCGGGGCCATCGCGCTGCTCGTGATTGTGGCGGCACGGGCGCAGTCGCGGGCGGACCGCTGGAACCAGGCGTTTACCGGTGCTGCCCGGCGGTTCGGCGGCAACCTCAAATTCGGCGGCTGGTTCAGCTATCCGCAACTGCGGATTAACTACGGCAGCACGTTTGCCCGGCTCACCACCTACACCATCGACGGCAGCCGCGGGCCGCGGTGCCTGGAGCTGGTGATCCAATTCCCGGACGCCCGCTTCCGCTGCGAAGTCCTCCCCAAGCCGCCGTCGTGGCAACTCATCAGCGAAACGGCCGGCCTGTTCCCCGTGGAGTTCAACTGGGAAGACCTGCGGCACCACTGGCAGGTGCGGGCCGATGACGGCGACGAATCCCGCACCTTTCTCTCCGCCGGCGTCCGCTGGCAACTGGAGCAACTGTGGGAAGCACCGGAGCGGAGCGAAGTGGCCCTGAGCATCCGGCCGGGCTGGATGCTCCTCCGCAAAAAGTGGACTTCCGCGCGGCCGACCGACATCGAGCAGTTCGTGGAGCTCGGCCTGTCCCTCTTCGACCAGGCCCAGCTCACGCGGACAGTTGGCATCGAGTTCAAGGAAGGAGATTCCGTCCAGGTCCTGGAAAATGCCCAGTGCCGCGTCTGCGGTGACGTGATGGAAAACGACATCGTCTACTGCCGCCGCTGCAAAACCCCCCACCACCGCGAATGCTGGGAATACAACGGCGCATGCAGCACCTACGGCTGCCGCGAGACGATGTATCTCATCCCGCGGCGGGCGGGAGCCTTGCCGGACGAGAACGCCGAGTCTCCCTTCGCAAAGCCGATCAAGCCGAGGTGAGCCATCGTCCATTTCGCAAAGGCCCGCTCGTGACACTGCTTGCTCAAGACGGCGGCCTGATCACCATTGTCGTCACCCTGGTGGTGGTGGTGCTCATCGCCCTGGCCGTGGTCGCGGCTGCCAGTGCGGCGCACAAGCGGGACGCCGGCCTGGAACGTTTAGCGCGCCGGCTGAGAGGAAAGGTGCAGCCGGGCGGCCTGATGGCCTATCCGGAGCTTTGCTTTCCGCACGGGGGCCGAACGGCAACGCTGAAATACACCGGCGGGGGAGAAAACGAGAGCCCCAGGACGTACCTGACGATTCCGTGGCCCAATGGCTGCCTCCGCTGCGAGATCTTTCCGGAGGGACCGCTAACTCCTTTGCGGAAATTGATCGGGATGCAGGACATCGAGATCGGCTCCCCGCAGTTCGATCGCCAGTTCATTATTACGGGCAACGATGAAGCCGCCATCAACGCCTTCCTCACCCCTGATGCTCAGGCCCGCTTGTTTGATCTGCTCCGGCTGGACAACAGCACGGCGTTTTCCGCCCCGGGACTGTATTTGCAAATCGCCAGCGGAATGCTAACGGTGACGAAGGCCAGCTATTTGTCCGACGGCGTTATCCTCGACCGCTTCATCCGGTTGTTCCTGCAGTTTTTCGATGCGTCACTATCCGACCCGACGGCGGGAATTGAGTTTCTCGGTAGGCCGATTGACACGGGGGTAATCGAGCCTCACTGCGTCGTCTGCGGCGAGCTTCTGAGCAGCGACCTCGTCTCCTGCCGCAGTTGCCGCACCCCTCACCACCGCGAATGCTGGCAATACTTCGGCGGCTGCGCGACCTATGCCTGCGGCGGGAAACAGCATGTCGCTTCCAAGGCGAGCGGGGGGCGTCAGCCCCCTGATACTAAACGGTGAGGCTGCGTCGCCTTCATCAACCCCTCCACGAAAAAATACTCCCCCCACATCACCGATTCATCCACGCCCAGATTTTTCGCGGTGTGGTAGACACCGTGCTTCAAGATTCCTTCCCAGCCCGGCGTGTGGGCGGCGAGGTATTCCGGCCCGACGAGGACGTCGAGCGTGGCGAGTGCGGTGGCCTGGTACTTCTTGGCCTTCTCGAGGGATTTGGTCTGCTTCGCCAGATCGAGCAGGCCGCTGGCCGCGATTGCGCCGGCGCTTGATTCCTTCTGTGCCCCCCAGGGCGGCAGCAGCGAAAGGTCCGCGTGGAAGTCCCAGTAGGGAACGTGGTCCGCCGGCAAGTGACTGACCCAGTAGTCGGCGTTTCGCTCAGCGACTTGCAGCCATTCTTCGTTTCCGGTCAGTGCATAGCACTTGCTGTAACCATACAGCGACCAGGCCAGCCCCCGCGCCCAGGCACTGTCGCCGCGCAGCCCCTGATGCGTCGTCTGCCGTACGAATTCACCCGTCTCCAAATCAAAAATCCCCTCATGGGCCGTGCTGCCGTCCGCGCGAACGAGCTTGTCCCGTGTCGTGCGGCAGTGGGCGGATGCGATGCGGAGGAGATTTTCGTCTCCGGTTTCCTTGGCTGTATAGAAAATGATGGGGACATTCATCATAATGTCGATGAACAGCGACTCCGGCGCGACGAAGGAGCGCAGGTATTGCCCCTTCTCCATGAACCGCATCGCCAGCGTCCGCCCTGCCTGAACCAGCACGGCCTTAATATCCGGCCGCCCGGTCAGCTCCAACCAGGGCAGGTACGTGCTGAGGAAGATGAATCCCAGGTCATGCACGTTCCGGTCGTGCTGCCGGTGCTCGAGGAGCTTGGAGTAATGTTCGGCTCGCTTCCGCCACGGCGACTCCGGCGTCGCAGCCAAGCCGCGGCCGGTTTCCCGCAGGTGGAACTGCCACATCATTCCCGCCAGGAACCCGCCGGTCCAATCGGTCCACAGTTCGCCGCCGTGATGCCACTTGCCGCGTGTCGTATAGATGGGAAAGAAGTCCGGATGCTTCTCTACCAGCGAGGCAACTTGTTTCTCGGCGAAATCCAGCGCGGCGGAATAAGCGGCATGACGAGAGGAAGTCATGCCCCTAATGTAAAAAGGACGGTGCGCCGCGTGAATACCGGGCCAATTCGCCCGCATTGTGGGTAGTCTGCCGCAAATAGGCAATAATCCAGGGACGGTTGCGAATCAATCTGCGTGGCGCAACCTCTGCCGGCTCAACGATTTACCGGAACCCGACTCGCGGCGCGCTGCCCGCCGCCGGACTGTTGCGTATAATTGACTTATCCAAAAAATCGATTGCCGAGGCTGCGTCGGCGGAGTTGGAGGATAGATTGAGGGTTCTGCGTATGGTCGGCATGAAGCGTATGGTCGGCATGAAAATGGCCCACAAGCGGAGCGTTGTTCGATTCACCGGGCTGGCGGCAATGGCCCTGCTGGCCTGCGGTATCGGCGGACTGGCCCAAGACAACGCGAAGAAAGATGCGGCCCAGCCGGCTCCCGGGGTCAAGGCACCGCCCGCCCCACGAGCCTTTCTCATTCAGGTTCCCCTGCCGATTGAAGGGAACGTGGATGGCCAGGTGAAGAGCCGCGTCCAGCAGATTCTGAAGTCGCTGAAGAAAATGGGCCTCCCCAAGGAAGGCCCGCGGCCGGCGCTGGTGCTGGAGTTCACGGCAGCGGATGGCAGTGCGGGGGAGCAGAGCAACTTTGGCCGTTCGCTGGAGCTGGCGCAGTTCCTGACCAGCGAGCAAGTCAGCCCGGTCCGCACCGTGGCCTTCCTGCCGCGGAGTGTGAAGGGACATGCCGTGCTGCCCGTCCTGGCGTGCGAGCAAATCATCGTGGCCAAGGACATGGAACTTGGCCCAGCCGGCGTGCAGGCGGGCACGGTGGACGAAGCGGTCATTGCGAATTATGCCAGCATTGCCAAGCGCCGGCGGACTGTGCCCGAAGCCGTCGTACGCGGCCTCATTGACGACCGGGCCGCGGTCTTTCAAATCACCACTCCCGACGGCGTTCGCTTCGAAACCGCGGAAGGCCGCGAGACGCTGCAGCAAGAAGGCAAAATCATCAAGGAAGTGACCCTCTTCCAGCCGGGCGAGCCGCACCTGCTTTCCGGGCTCGAATTGCGGGACAAGTTCAGCTTCGCCAGCCATCGGGCGAACAGCCGCACCGAGCTGGCCGCAGTTCTCGACGTGCCGGCGGCCAGCCTCTCCGAGCGTCTCGCGCCGGAAACGGGTTGGAAGCCGATTCTGGTGAAGTTGGAGGGCCCGGTCACGCAGCGGGGGGTGAACTGGATCATCAAGAGCATCGAAGGGCACGTGGAGCGCGACGATTTCAATCTTCTGGTTGTGCAAATCACCAGCAGTGGCGGCAATCCGGGACAGAGCCTGCGCCTGGCCCGGAAGGTGGCGGAGATCGATCCCAAGTACCACACTCTGGCGGTGGTGCAAAACCGTGCGCTCGGCGATTCCGCCATCATTGCCTGGGCGGCCGATGAGCTGCTGGTGGCGGACGATGCCGATCTGGGGGGCGCGGGCGAATCCACGATTGATGACCGGGTCATCCAGTCGCTTCGCGATCCGATGCGGCAAATGGCGGTCAGGCTGGGACGGAACTGGTCGGTGCCGCTGGCCTTGACGGACCCCCGGGTGGAAATTGCTCCCTATGTGCGGGCCGCCAGCGACGAGACCCGCTATCTCTCCACCGAAGAGCACCGCGAGCTCAAGGATGCCGACGACTGGGTGCGCCAGGGGGATGCGGTCGATATGTCGCGCGGACTCAAGGGCGCGCGGGCCGTCGAAATCGGACTCGCCCAGGGCTCCATCAGCAGCCTGGAGGAGCTGAAGTCGCGGTATTCGTTTGACGACCTGCGGCCCATCCGGCCAAACTGGGCCCTCGAGGTGGTCGAGTGGCTGGCCGACCCGCGCTTGGCCGGATTGCTCCTGTTCATCGGCTGGTTTGCCTTGATGATTGAGCTTTCGTCCCCCGGCGTGGGAGTGCCGGGGTTCATTTCGGCGGTCTGCTTCGTGCTGTATTTCTGGTCGCAGTTCCTGCACGGCACGGCCGGCTGGCTGGAGATTTTGCTGTTTGCCTCGGGCGTTGCTTTCCTGTGCGTCGAGCTGTTCGTGGTGCCAGGGACGGGCATCTTCGGCATCGGCGGAGGAGTGATGATTGTGATTGCCATCCTGCTCGCCAGCCAGACATTCATCTTTCCCAATAACGCCTACCAGATGCGGCAGCTGCCGGTGTCGCTGCTCATGGTCGCGGCTGGGGCGGCTGGAGGCGTTATTTCCATCGGCGTGATCCGCCGCTTCCTCCCCCACACTCCTTATTTCAACCGCATGCTTCTCCCGCCGCCGGAAGGGGAGCAGCTCGAGGAAATCCAGCGCCGCGAAGTGCTGGTTGCCTGGGGGCACCTCTCCGGCAAGCGCGGCATCACCACCACGCAGCTCACGCCCTCGGGCAAGGCCCGGTTTGGCGACGAAGTGGTGGATGTCATCAGCGATGGGGATTTGATTCCCAAGGGGGCGGCAGTGTATGTTGCAGAGGTGCTCGGCAGCCGCGTCCTGGTAAGAACCGCCGAATGAGAGCGGAGAGGTTAGAGGGCAGACGACGACGAAGCGGATCTGTCCGCTGTCCGCTGTCCGCTGTCCGCTGTCCGCTGTCCGCTGTCCGCTTTCGGCTTTCCGCTTTCGGCTTTCCGCTGTCCCCAATCCCCTGACTCCTGACCTATGTCCTTCCTCCTCTGGGCTCTCGTTCTCCTCCTCGCCGGCTGCATTTTCCTGGCGCTGGAGTTCTTCGTCCCTTCCAGCGGCACGCTGGGAGTGCTGGCGGCTTTGTCGTTTGTGGCGGCTATCGTGCTGGCGTTCATGGCCGGACCCGTCTACGGCACGGCCACCTTCATCGCGGTGCTGGTGATCGTTCCCACGGCCTGCTTCCTGGCGGTCAAATACTGGCCCGATACACCGATCGGCCGGATGATCCTCATCCAGCGTCCCGAAAGCCCCGACGAAGTGCTGCCGGAGACCGAGGCCTACCGCGGCATGCAGCACCTGGTGGGGAGGCACGGCCTGGCCAAAAGCCTGATGATGCCCGGCGGCGTGGTGGAAGTCGACCGCAAGAGCTACGACGCCGTCAGCGACGGAATGGCCATTGAACCCGGCACGCGCATCGTCGTCGTCGCCATCTCCACCCAGCGCGTCGTCGTCCGTCCCGATGACGCCATCTCCACCGACCAGTTCACCTCCGAGCCGCTACACGCGCGCGTCCTTGCCGACGAAGCAGAGGCGTCTCCTGTTGCCAACCCGCCGCTAGAAACGGTGATGAAGGACTTTGAGAATCCGTTTGATGAGACGACGCGGTAAGGCTGTCGAAGAGACTGCTGGACAGCGGCAATTTGACTTCGGCCGCCACTGCGGCGAAGGTGCAGTAGGAACCCGGAGTGATTGCGTGGCTCCTCACCTACTTCGCCAGCTTCGCCCGCAGCTTGCTGGCGTTGCCGGCCTGGCCGAAGGATTTCATGCGGGCGACGCAGACTTTTTGCATCGCGGCGCGGGCCGGCTTGAGGTAGTCGCGGGGGTCGAACTTGTCGGGGGTTTCCCAGAGGACTTTGCGGATGGCGGCGGTGATGGCAAGGCGGCAATCGGTGTCGACGTTGATTTTCCTCACGCCGTTCTTGATGCCGTGTTGGATCTCTTCCACCGGCACTCCCCAGGTCTGCTTGATCTTGCCGCCGTAGCGGTTGATCTCGTCCTGCAAGTCCTGGGGGACCGACGAGCTGCCGTGCATGACGAGATGGCAATTGGGGAGCTTTTTGTGGATCGCCACAATCCGGTCCATCGCCAGGACCGCGCCGTCCGGCTTGCGGGTGAACTTGTAAGCGCCGTGGCTGGTGCCGATGGCGACGGCCAGGGCATCAACGCCGGTCGCCTTGACGAACCGCTCCGCTTCATCGGGATCGGTCAGCAGTTGGTCGTGCGAGAGCTTCCCTTCCGCGCCGTGGCCGTCTTCCTTTTCTCCCTCGCCACTTTCCAGCGAGCCGAGGCAGCCGAGCTCTCCTTCGACGGAGACTCCCTTGGCGTGGGCGAGCTTCACGACCTCGGCGGTCACTTTCACGTTGTAGTCGTAATCGGCGGGAGACTTGCCGTCTTCCTTCAGCGAGCCATCCATCATCACGCTGGTGAAGCCATTCTTGATGGCGGAGAGGCAGGTCTCGACGCTATTACCGTGGTCCTGATGCATCACGGTGGGAATCTGCGGATAGAGCTCCGCCGCAGCGAGCATCAGGTGGCGCAGGTAGTTGTCCTGCGAATACTGCCGGGCTCCCCGCGAGGCCTGGATGATGACCGGTGAATCGGTCTCGACCGCCGCTTCCATGATGGCCTGAATCTGCTCCATGTTATTGACGTTGAAAGCCGCCACGCCGTAACCATTTTCAGCGGCATGGTCCAGAACGACACGGAGAGGAACGAGGGCCATAAATGGGCTCCTGGAAGGCAGGCGAAACGTCCGCGGAAAGCGGGCTCTGCCAAGGATTATCGGTCGCTGGGCGGAAATCAGCAAGGTGCGGGGCCGGAAGAAATGAGCCTTTGTTCAATAAGGGAAAAATGGCATCCCGTGGCACAGACAGAACGGTGTATGGTACCGGCGAGTGTTTCTAGATCTTTGCTACCGCTTCTTGCCGCACGACGGCGGGGACGGATCCGAGGGTGAAGAGCTGCTCTTGCAGGTATTCGCGGCCGCGGCGGAGGAAGAGGCGAACGCGGATGCACCAGCGAATGTTGAAGATCGCGCCGGAGTAGCTGAGCGGGCTGCTGGGGAGCGTGGTGCGGAAGCGCCGCAGCGGGCGGAGGTCTCCGTCGTCGGCGTCGGCGGGCAAGCGGCGCTCGAAGAAATGGACGCCCAGATCCTCTTCCCCCTTGCCTTCGGTGTACCAGAGGACGGAGGCCTCCACCGCCTGCACTTCGTCCGGCAACACGGCGTCGAGTTGGTATTCGGCCACCAGCTCGTCGCCGGCGGCATAGCTACGCAGCGGCCCAACCAGGCAGAGGCTGATGAGCGGCTCCATCGTCATGCCACCACCTCAATGGAGGCGGAGGGGGCTTTACGCTGGCCGCGGGTGGCTTGCCCCATTTGCGCGGGCGTCACCACGGCCCGCAGGGTCGCTTCCCCCGGGAAGACGACGATGGGGTAGCGGCGCTCGAACTCGGGCCAGTGGGCGGGGGCGCAGCGGACCACCACTTTCCAGCGGACGGAGTTATGCTCCGACTGAAAAGAGTGCATGGACGCCGCGGGGATGGGGAGCGTGCAGGCGACGCGGAACGGCTTCACCGGGTCAATCTCCACGGCTCCCTGAACATGCAACTGCTGCTGGAAGACGATGCGGAGCTCGTGGCGGATGTCGGTCCCCTGGCGGTAAGTAACTTCTTCTTCGCAGAGCAGCCAGAGCTCGATCGATTTCATATCGATGTGGCCCGCCTGCGAGAGATGCACCTGGTACTCGCGCCCCGGCAGCAACGGGTGGTCCGAAATCTCAACGGCCGTCTGCCCCAGGCCGGTATGAATCCAGATTTGTTGCAGCAGGTAATAAATGCTCCAGCCGCACACGGCGAAGTAGGGGACGAGGAAGCAACTGAGAAACCACTGCGGCTGTCCTTCGAGCCAACTTTTCGCGGCGATAACGAACAGTACGCAAGCAATGCCATTCCAGAGGAGGGCGAAGATGGTCTTGGCCAACAACTGCCAGCCGGGCGATTGCGAAGAGGGGAGGCGATAGGCGAGCTCGGTGCCGGGGCTGTCGGTCAGGCCGTCGAACGCGGGTACCGTGGGATGGTCCTTGGGGCGCGGGACGGTTTCGTGAATCAGGTCGAGAGCGCCGGCGTGCGTGGCGAATGCGGAGCGGCGCTCCGCGGAGATTCCCAGCCGCACGACCGTCCAGATGAGACCGACGCCCCCCGTGACGACGAACGACGACAGGACGACGACCATCAGCCAGAAGCCGACGCCGACCGAATACCAGGCGTTCTGCGGCTGCCAGACATGGGCCGCGACGAGCGTGCTCAGGGCGGTGACGCCGAGCAGGAACATGGCCCCATAGAGCAGAGCTTCCCCCACGCTGCCGACCAGGTTGGAACCGGTGCGGCGCTCTCCTCGTTTCTTCTCGAGCAGGCGAAACAGGCGTGGCAAAATGAGCTCCGTGAAATGAGGCGGGCGCAGGGGGGAACCGAATCGTGATCACGTGTAGGACAAAGGCAACTTCCAGGCCGCTGCCTGCCTAACACCGTTTTCCTCCCAAACAACCCCCCGCACCGTCCCCTATGATAAGACTAATCGTTAAAATTGACAAACTCACCCGACGCAAGAATGGCAAAAAGTGGAGCGGAGCACAGCTTCGTCCCGCGGACCCCCAGCTTTGGAAGGACAAACCCCCATGAATCGAGTTAAGAGCGGCCTGTATCCCCTTGGGCTTGCCAAAGTGCTGGCTGGAATGCTGGTTTTTGGCGGATTTTCAAGCGTTCTTGAAAATTCGACAACCTCCGCGGGAGACTGGCCGCAGATCTTGGGAAAGACCCGCAACGGCAAGGCAGAGGGGGAAAAGCTCCCCGATTCGCTCCCGGCAAAGCCGAAAATTGCCTGGCGGGCCAAGGTCGGCAGCGGCTTTGCGGGTCCAGCGGTGGTTGGGAAGAAGGTGATTGTTTTTCACCGAGTGGCGAAGCAAGAGGTTGTGGAGGCGCTGGACACGGTGAGTGGCCAGCGACTTTGGAAGGCAGAGTTTGAAGCTCGCTATCGGAATGGATATGACAAGGACCACGGGCCGCGCTGCGTGCCACTGGTGCAGGACGGCAAGGTCTATGTCTTTGGCGCAGCGGGAGACTTGCACTGCATGGCGCTGGCGGACGGCAAGAAGCTTTGGACCCGCGAGCTGTACGTGGACTACGAAGGGGATGAAGGGTACTTCGGCGCGGGGAGCACGCCGATTCTCATCGGCGGCAAACTGGTGGTGAACGTCGGCGGCAAGGACGCGGGGCTTGTCGCGCTCGACCCCGCGACCGGCAAGACTCTCTGGAAAGGGACCAGCGAAGTCGGCAGCTACTCGTCTCCCGCGGTTGCGACAGTGAATGGCAAGGAGCAGGCCATCTTCATCACGCGGATGAACTGCGTATTGTTCGACCCTGCCACGAATGGGGCGAAGGTTCTCTTCCCGTTTGGCAAGTCCGGGCCGACCGTGAATGCCGCCACGCCGCTCATCTTCGACGGCAAGCTGTTCGTCACCGCCAGCTACAACATCGGCGCGGAGCTGAGATCGCTCGACGGCGGCAAAGTGAGCGAGGTCTGGGGAAACGACGATTCGCTCTCCAGCCAGTACAGCACCGCGGTGGAACACCAGGGCTATCTTTACGGCATTCACGGCTGGGACGGCAGTGGAGGAGCGCATTTGCGGTGCGTCGAAGCAGCTACCGGCAAGGTCGCCTGGTCTGAGGACGACTTTGGCATCGCCCACGCCATTCTGGCGGACGACAAAATCCTGCTCGTCGGCGTCACGGGAAAATTGACCTTGCTTGCCGCCGACCCGAAGAAGTTCCACTCCCTCGGCTCCGCACAGTTCGTCTCCGCCGAAACCCGCCCTCTCCCTGCCTTCAGCAATGGCAAGCTGTTCGTGAAGACGAACGAAGGAGAAGGGAGCGAGGTGCTGTGCGTGGAACTGGGGAAGAACTGATCCGCTCGACCTTCTCCAGGTCGGTCTACCTGATGGGCGAGTTATGGGTCGTCTTTGATTCAGGCCAGCACTCTTCAGGCTTTCGAGCGACGTAGCGCCACGTACCTAACCACAGCCACATTGTGGCGAGCCAGAAAAGCCCTAGCGTCACAAGTCCGCCGAACTCCTTCGGTTCAAATTTGCCCGTCCAGATTCGTTCCAAGACGATGACAACGAGCGGGACAAGGAGTGTTACTGTCGAGGCGATTATCCCCAGGATCAGCAGCCGCCAGATGCGATTTCGAGAGCCTTCGCAGCGCAGCACTGGGTTTCGCCAGCGGAGATTCTTGTAAAGCGTACAGTCGAGCCAGGGGCGAAAATTTGACGGGCCAGTCTGAAGAGTTCCGGCGATAATCGCAGCCATCGCAACGAAGATCCCTGCAAACTGCATGACCATCCCCGCCATCAACCGGTTGAATTGTCCAGCCCCTCCAAACCAGGGCAACGTGGCATACACAAGGACCATGGTCAGGAGCCCTGCGCTTGCAATTTTCAGGAACGCCACGCCGACGCAAAAGTAGCTGAGCATCACGCCGCGATTTGGATAGGGATCGTGGTATCGAAAGAGATACGCGGCCCACAGATCGCGTCCCCCGAACTTGAGGCACACGATCAAGCCGGCCAGCAGCGGATCGCCAAAGATTTCAAAGGCTGCGACCGCGCCGGCAATCAAAACCCATGTCCAAACATTGAATGCCCAGCGAACGGGTGACCATTCGGGTTGATTTTCGACGGTAAATCGCTCGTCCGAGTAGCCCATGCCGCACTCGCAGTACGCAAACGACATCGAAATCCACGCCCACGCAAAGCCGTGGGCGCGCCACCCATCCAAATTAACGCATCCCTGACTCCTGACTCCTGACCCTCGTCCTCACTTCTTCCCCAAGTGCTTATCAAACCAGTCCACAATCGTCGTCATGTCCTTGCCCATATCCGCCCAGCCGTGCGCGGCGTCTTTTTTCACGACGAGCTCGGCGGGAACTTTGGCGGCCTTGAGCTTTTCGATGATGATCTCGGCCTGCTGGATGGGAACGAGAAAATCTTTGTCGCCGTGGATGATGAGCGAGGGGGGGTCGTCCTCGGAGACATGCGTGATGGGTGAAATCTGCTTGCCGATTTCCAGAATCTTCTGCTCGTCGGTCACGGGCACATAGAGTCCCGCGTATCCCTTTTTCTCGAGCTCCGTGAAGGCGAACGGGGCGGGAAAATCCTTCAGCACGCCGCGGCCGATGGCGTTCTCACCGGGTTTGCCGTAGTTGAGAAAATCGGTCGGCGGGAAGAAGCAGGCAACCGCCTGCACGCGGCTGGAAACCTGGTCGATGGGATCCTTGGCCTTGGCATCGCCGGCGTCGCCGGCCACGCCCTGCATCAGCGAAAGATGCCCCCCCGCCGAGGCCCCGGTGATGCCGATGCGATTGGGGTCAATCTTGTAATCCGCCGCATGAGCCCGGATGTAGCGGACGCTGCGGTGCATGTCCTGCAAAATTTCGGGAATCGTGAACTTGGGTTGGCTGCCATGCACCACGGCGAACACGGTATAGCCGCGTTTCATCAACTCCGCGGAAAAGGCCGGGTTGACGTTGTCGTGAGACGAAAACCAGCCGCCGCTGACGACCCAAATCACCGCCGCTCCATTCGCGTTCTCCTCGGGCGTGAACACGTCCATCGTCAGCGCCACGCCGTGCTTGCGGCCATAGATGACGTCGGCCTGATGCGTGAACCCTTCATCCGCCGCGGACGCCGTTAGGGGAATCGCGCATAGCGCCGCGACGATGGAGAGTTGAATGACAGAAAACCAGTTGCGAATCATTTCCGAAGCTCCTCTGGCTGATGGATGAATATATACCATGTCAAACGCTGCCTTCTCTCCTTCCCATCCGTGCAAATCCGTGTTCCATCCGTGGCCAAAGTCTTCTTGATTTGTCGAGCGCCTTACGCAAACGCTTCCCGCATCTGGTCGAGGTATTTTGGGCACTCTTCCCGCGGGTTTCCCTTTTCTTCAAACTCCAGCGCGATGTAGCCGCGGTAATGGGCTTCGCGGAGGAGCCCGGCGAGCTTTTTGAAATCGGTGGGGGACTTTTCTTTCTTGTCGTTGGCGACGACGACCTTGACCTGCACGTTGACGGCGTAGGGGGCGGCCTTCGCCAGGTCGCCGTAGACGTCGGCACTGGCGAAGTTGCCGGTGTCCAGGTTCACGCCGAACCAGGGGCTGTTCACGTCCCGCACGAAGGAAAGCAGCCCCTCGGCCGTCGCCGTTGGCCCGCCGTGATTTTCCAGAGCCAGATAGATGCCCTGCTTGCCGGCGTATTCGCAGCACTCTTCAATCCCGGAAACCATCAGCGAATGAGCCTGGGCGGGCGTCGAACCCGGCTGCTCGTGCCCGGCGAAGATGCGGATGACCGGAGCCCCCAGCACCGCGGCGAAATCGATCCACTGCTTCGTCGCGGCAATCTCCTTGAGCCGCTTTTCTCCCGGCGGATGGCCGAAGTCATTGCCGACCGCGGTGCCGCTGACATCCAGCCCCAGGCGGAAGCACTGCTGGGCCAGGGTTCGCAAATAGTCATGCGTGACGTTCTTGGGGAAGTAGTAGCTGGTCAGCTCGGTCCCTTCCAGGTTGAACTTGGCACAGTCGGAGACGAAGTCGTTCATCGTCAGCTTGGGAGCCATGCCCCCCAGCAGATCCCGGTAGCTATAGGCGGCCAGGCTGAACTTGAATTTCGCTTGCCCGTTGCGGGCAATCGGCTCAATGGCCCGGGCGGGAGCTGTGACGCCGGCGAGGGCGGCCCCGGCCGTGAGCGCGGCGGATGTGGAGAGGAACGAGCGGCGGGAGAGGGGATGCATGGAATGACCTCGAACTGCGTTGCGGGGAAAGCCGCGCCCCAAGGGCCGCGGGTTAGCTCGCAATCATACCGCCCGGCGCAAGAGAAGTGCAGAGTGCAGAGTGCAGAGTGCAGAGTGCAGAGTGCAAAGTACTGAGTACTGAGTACTGAGTACTGAGTACTGAGTACTGAGTACTGAGTACTGAGTACTGAGTACCGAGGCCTGGAGCGAGGCGAAGGTCGCAGCCATGCGAGAAATCAAGCCCTTACAACACCGACAGCCAGTCGCTGTCCTGGGCGAAGAGCCCTTCCAGGCCGCTCGAAGAGTCCGCCTTGCGGACGTGGCGGCTGACTTCGCGGACGAGGTCGAGAGCGTCTTCCAGCAGGCCGAGCTCGGGGGCGAGGTCGAGATCGAGGTCGCTCTGGAGAGCGGCGTCGTGCGGCTGGGAATTTGCCACGTCGCTGTGAGTCTCGGCTTGCTGTGCTTGGCCCCCATGATTTTCCACGCTGCTGGAGAGAGAAGCGACAAAGACGCCGCTTCCTTCGGAGCCGGAATCGCCGCCGATATCCAGCACCTCGCCGTTGGCCGTCGCGGAGCCGGCGGCGACCCGCTCGATGCGGACGGCGTCAGCCACGACGTTGCCGTTGGCATTGTTGGAGAGCACGACTCGCAGCGTGTCTCCCGTGATAGTTGCAGTTCTGACGTGGAACCAGTTGGTGCCGTCCGCAGCGTAGCCGGCGGAGGCGTTGCGCTGGTTTACAAAGGTGGTCCCCAGGTTCTGAGTCCCCGCGACGACAGTGACGGGGGCATTGGTGGCGTTCAAGCTGTCGCCGGTCCAGCTCATCAAAATTCGGTACTGCCCGGGGGCCAGGTTGGTGAAGGTCCAGCGGGAGACCGCCGTGTCGCTGCTGGCCCTGCTGGCCACATGCACGTCCCCTTCGCGGCCGCGAGTACCGACCCGCCAGGTTCCGGCGAGAGTGTTGCCGGCGGCGCCGTCGTCGATGGTCTGGGTGGTCGTGCCGCCACCCGTCGAGCCGGCAGTCACGGTCCCTTGCAGATACAGGGCATAGCCCAGCTCATTGGAGTCATTCGTGCTGAACCTAACGACGCCGGTCCAGCTCCCCGCGGACGCGGCATTCATGCGAAGCGTGAAGGTGGTGGACTGGCCGGGTTGCAGCGTGGTCGCGGTGAGGGCGGAAACCAGCGTGAACCCGGCGGGGATGCCGGAACTGATCGAGCTGACGGAGAGGTTGGCAGTGCCGATGTTCCGCACCGTCACAACGCGGTCGACCGACGTGCCGGCCGTCGTGCTGCCGAAATTGATAGTGCCGTTGTCGTTGACTTCGCTGCCGCCGACGAGGACGCTGATTTCCGGGGCCGTGGCAGAGCCGGCAGTCACCGTCCCCTGCAAGTACAGCGTATAACCAATCTCGTTGGAGTCGTTCGTGATGAACGTGACGAAGCCGGCAAAGCTTCCCGCGGACGCGGCGTTCAGGCGGAGCGTGAAGGTGGTGGACTGTCCTGGCTGCAGCGTGCTCGCGGTGAGGCTGGAAACCAGCGTGTATCCGGCGGGGATGCTGGAGGTGAGGGAGCTGACGGAGAGGTCGCCGGTGCCGATGTTCCGCACGGTGATGACCCGGTCGACCGACGTGCCGGCCGTCGTGCTGCCGAAGTCGATGGTGCCGTTGTCGTTGACTTCGCTGCCGCCGACAAGAACGCTGATTTCTGGGGATCCGGCAGCGGAACCGATGCTGCCGGTGATGGTGTACTGCCCCAGGTTGCCGTAGGCCGAGTTGCCGAAGGCGCCGCTGCCGCGAACGACCAGGAAGTACGAGCCGGCGGAGAGGCTGCTGGAGAGCGACGCGCCGAAGGAGTCGCCGGGGTCGCTGACGCTGAGGACGGTGCCGGCCGAGTTGCGGATTTCGATGGCCCCGTCCAGGTTGTTGCCGAACTGCGCGACGTTCATCTGGAAATTCACGCTACCGCCGCCGGTGGTGAACCGGAACACGTCGACGTCCGTGCGGGAGCCGATGAGCCCGGCGAAGTTGACGCTGGTTCCGCTGACGGACATGTTGGTCGGCGTGGTGAAGCTGTTGCTGTAGTCGTCCGCCCGCAGGCCGAAGTTGTTGGTGCCATTGGCGAGAATGGCGACGTCGTCCTGAAAGACCCCCGCACCTTGGTTCGTATTGCCGTTGTGCCAGGTGGTGCGATTGGCGTAATAGCCCACGCCCATGATGGGGGCCCAGCCGCTGTTTCCGGCGTTGTATTCGTCCTGCAACTGGCCGTTGACCCAGGTGCTTTGATGCAGCAGGCCGAACAAGTGGCCGGCTTCGTGGGAAGTGGCTTCGGCGACGTAGCGGGCGTTGCCGTTGCCGAGGGCGTCCTCGAAGACGTAGCCGGTGTTGCTGGCGCTGTTGGTGAATCCGCCGACGTAGGCCACGCCGCCGGCTGCCTGGCCAAACCAGTCGCTGTAGTTGCCGCCGATGGCCAGGCGGACGGCGTTGCCGTTGGTGATGGCCCCCGGGTCGATGGTGGTGACGTCGATATTGAAGGGGGAATAGTCCTCGGCGACGCGGGCCCAGATTTCGCGGATGGTGGAAATCTCGCTATCGCTGAAGGTGGTCGCATCGCCATCCCGGTCGAAGATGCGGGTGGTGACGTTGCGATACGAGCCCCAGGCGGCTTCGAAGTTGCCGTTGAAATCGAGATACAGCTTGACCCGCGCGCCGCTGTTGCTGGACAGTTGCGGCAGCGCGGAAATCGGACTGGCGGAAGAAGGCCCGCCGGAGCCGGTGGTGCCGGTCTGGGCAATATCGGCGGGAAAGAGGCTGTCCAGGTTCTGGCCGGAGCATATCGGGCACGAGCAAGCCCCGCCGTGCGAGAGCATGAGCGGCAGATTGTCGCACGCCGAAAGCGAGGCCGTCATCGCCAGCCGCGGCTCGAGGATTTCGAGCCGGGGGAGGTATTTGGTGTCCTCGGCGGGCGAAGTGGCTCGGCGCGCGCGCAGCATGAGACAGGTTCCCTGACAGAGGAAATCAAGAGAAGCGGAGTCAGTGAGGTGTGGCTAGGGACCGAGACTTCGGTTCCCCTGAACGCCATCTGAACTCTAGGTCGAAACGGTTCGGAGTCAAGTTTGGGCGGGTTAAGCTTCCAGCCTGCCCGGATTTACGGCGACCGGAGGGGCATTTCCCGCTAGAATCCGCGGCGTAGAGTTACTTGATAAAAACGTAAGAAAATCGGGACACGGAAAACACGGAGGACACGGTAAGAATCTTTCTATCTTCGCCTGGCCGTGTTTCCCGTAATTCACACCTGTAGAATCTTGTTTTTTCAGCAAGCTTTTTGTGGCGGGGAATTTCTTTGTCGTGTACGATTTAGGAACATTGCCGCGTTTAGGCCAAACTCAAGTGGCCACACGTTCGTGCTTATATGGCACGGCGATTTGCGGCGTTTTTTGCATCCGCTGCGTTGTCAGCGTAATGCCCGAGTGGCCACGGACCACGACCGTGAGGTACGAGGTCAGACCACAATAGCGGGCGAAATCCGAATCCTCGCCCTCGGAGGAGACGGATGAGGTATGCGCATTGTTCGACACTTTTGGTTGCGGCCAACGGCCGCGCTATGTTCTCCGTGTCCCAACCCGCCTTTTTTTGGAATTTGTTCCATGTCCTACTGGCAAAACAAAGTGGCGATTGTGACCGGCGGGTCTTCCGGTTTGGGGCTGGCGATCGCCCGACAACTGTTCGCGGCGGGGAGCACGGTAGTGCTGGCCGCCCGCGATGCCGGGCGACTGAAGATGGCTGCCGACGAGGTCCGGGGACAGACTACCGAGTTGACGACCGGCCCCGTCAAGGGAAGCGGCATTGAGCGGCGCGGCGCGGTGGGCATTGCCTGCGACATTACGCAGGATGACCAGGTCTCGGCGCTCATCGGCTCCACGCTCGACCGCTTTGGGCAACTGGACGTGCTGGTCAACTGCGCGGGGAAGTCCGGCCGCGGAAAGGTGCTCGACACCACGCCGCAAGAGTTTCAGGAAATGTGGGAGCTGAACTTTCTAGCCCTCGTCCGCTGCACCCGCGCCGCCGCGCCGCATTTGATTAAGAACCGCGGGCACCTGATCAACATCGGCTCGCTGGCATCCAAGTCGGCGTCGAAGTTTCTCGGGGCGTATCCGGCCACCAAATTTGCCGTCGCCGCGTACACCCAGCAACTGCGGCTGGAGCTGGAGCCAGAAGGCCTGCACGTCTTGCTCGTCTGCCCCGGCCCTCTCCAGCGGGACGACGCCGGCCTGCGCTATGCCGACCAGGCGGACAGCCTGCCCGACGCTGCCAGGAAACCGGGGGGCGGGGTGAAGCTCCGCGGCATCGAGCCCGACCGGCTGGCGCGGAAGATCCTCTCCGCCTGCGAGCGCCGCAAGAAGGAGCTGGTGATGCCGTGCAAATCGAAGATGCTGTTTGCGATGTCCCAGCTTTCGCCGAGTTTGGGAGACTGGATGGTGAATCGGATGACGGGACAGTAAGTGGGTGGCATCCCGGCGCGCCGGGACGGCTTTGCGTGGGCGTGATTTTGCCCGACGGAACCGACTACAATGGTGGCTCGCTTTCTGCCCCCAGTTTGGGCCGTGAGAAATGAGAGCGTCACCCGAGGAGCAAACCATGTTTTATCGCATTGGGGCCGGGCTTGTCTTGATTGCCGGGATGCTGTTCGCCGGGACCATGAGTCTCGCAGCCGTCCCGGAAGAAAGGCTTCCCGCCTCCGTCAGTCTGGTGCTCCTGCTGGATAAGCCGAGCGAGGCGGCTGCGAAGTGGCAGAAGACGGCGCTGGGAGCGATGCTGGCGGGGAAAGACTGGGAACCCTTCTATGCCGAGCTGCAAAAGGGGGAGATTGCCGCGCCCCTCAATCCCAAGCCGGCCCTGGGCCTCGACTGGGCCGATATCGCCAGGTTCAAGGAGCCCGCGGCACTGGCCGTTCTGGAAGGGGAAGCCAAGCAGCCTGCTCTCGTCTTCCTGGCGGGCGGGAAAGAGGATGCGGGCGAGGTGAAGCGGGTAATGGCCGAGGCCGAGAAGTATTTTGAAGGCCGCAAAGCCAAGCGCGTCTTGAAGAAAACTGCGGGAGCCGAGGTCGTCACTTATGAAGTCGCCTCCGCCGCCGGGAAGGATTCGAACGTCTGTATCCACATCACCCAGGGGGACCTCTTCGCGGCCACCAGTTCCTCCGCAGCCGCCGACAAGCTGCTGAAACAGTGGGAGGCCGGTGAAAAGTCGAGCCTCGCCCAGGACGCTGATTTCAAGAAGGTCGATGCCCAATCCCGCAAGCTGGCCGGCGAAAAAGGGGCCGACGTGCGGTGGTTCGTCCGCCCACTGGCGCTCGCCGAGTTGCTGCGGAAAAAGGTGGACACCAAGGTGCCGGGCGTCAGAGTCAGAGACCGGATCGCCATTGCCCGCAAGCAAGGGGTGAATGCGGTCACCAGCATCGGCGGGGTCGTCACGCTGCAGCCGGACAAGAGCCACGACTTCGAAGTCGCCAGCCTCGTCGTCGCCCGGCGGCCTTTCGAGAAAGGAATGCGCCTGACCGATATGAAGCCCGGTAAGGCCATCGAGCCCCCCGCTTGGGTCGAAGCCGACGTTGGCAGCTATATCTCCTGGAATTGGGACTTTGCCGCAGCGCTGGACGGGGCGGGTAATTGGGTGGATGAGAAGCTCGATGAGCCGGGGATCTTCAACTCGATTCTCGCCGACCTGCGGCTCGCAAAGGGTGTTGATGTGCGTACGGACGTAATATCGCGAATGGGCCCCGGCATCTTTGAAGTCGGCGATTCGCACCGGGCCAAGGATCCTTCTAATCCCACCGGTTTTCGCTTGCTCATTGGCGTGCAAAGCAGGGAACAGGCCAAGCTCGCCAAGAAGATGCCAGGGCTCACGCGAGATGACCCGATGTTGATCAAAGATGAAATTGTCGCTGGCAATCCGGTTCGCTCTGCACCCGACGGTGAGCCACTGTTTGCCGAACCCGATGCGGACGCCCCCAAGAACACCAAGTCCATCCAGGCCTACGGCATCACCCAGACCCTCACTCTCCTCTCCACCGACGTTGCCTGGCTCCGCTCCAAGCTCGCCGGCAAGGAAAAAGTTAAGCCGCTCATCGACGACCCCGCCTACAAGCAGCTCGCTCTTTGGTCGGCCAAGCAAGAAAACGACCGCACCTGCCTCCGCGGCTTTATGCGCAGCGACCAATCCGGGCGGCTGGATTATGACGCGGTGCGGGGCGCGACGGTCACGAGCAAAAGCTCGTTGCGAGCCCAGGCCCTCAAGTTCGTCCTGCTGGGCAATTCTTCCGCCGCCGTCACTAAAACCCCCGCTGCCGCCCTGCCGAAGTTCGACGTCCTCGCGCCGAACCTGCTGCCGTCGGGCGTCTCGATGGCTGTTTCCGCCGATGGCTTTGAACTGCGTGCTGCCGTACTGAGGAAGGAGTAGGACTCAGGCCAGAGCGGAGGTCGGAAAGCGGAAAGCGGAAAGCGGAAAGCGGAAAGCGGAAAGCGGAAAGCGGAAAGCGGAAAGCGGATGCAATACTTGGCCGCAGGGGACGAAATACTGCTGGAAACATGCGCGCGAATCGTCTACAACGATTCTCGTCGCTTCATTCGCCGCTTTCCGCTTTCCGACCACCGCTTTCCCCTCCGAGTCCGCCATGGGCATCCGCATTGAAGTCCTCCAGTTCTTCGATAACACCAATCGCTCGATCGTCCACCGCGAGCCGCCGGAGGGCTCGGCCGATATCAAGATCGGGGCGCAGCTCATCGTGCAGCCCAATCAGGAGGCGGTGTTCGTGTACGGCGGCAAGGCCCAGGATAAATTCGGCCCGGGCCGTCATACGCTGGTGACGATGAACGTGCCGATCCTTACGCGGCTGCTCACCATCCCGTGGGAGAAGTCGCCGTTCCAGGCCCAGGTCTACTTCATCGGCAAGCAGACCTTCGTCGACCAGAAATGGGGGACCCGCCAGCCCATCACCGTGCGCGACAAGGACTTTGGCATCATCCGGCTGCGGGCCAACGGCAAGTTCGCCTTCCGCGTCGCGGATAGCAACACCTTCCTCGATACGCTCGTCGGCACCGTCGGCAAATACACCACCGACGATATCTCGCAATACCTCAAGGACCTCATCGTCAGCCGCCTGACTGACATGCTCGCCACGCGGCAGACCAGCATGCTCGACCTGCCGGCCCAGTTCGACGAAATCTCCGGCAGCGCCCTGAGTGGCATCGCGGGAGAGTTCACCAAGTACGGTCTGGAACTGCGCGAGTTCTTCATCAACGCCATCACCCCTCCCGAGGAAGTCCAAAAAGCCATCGACACCCGCAGCAGCATGGGAGTCATCGGCGACCTGCAGGCCTACACCGTGTTCCAAGCCGCCAACAGCATGGGCAAGATGGCCGAGAACCAGGGAACCGGCGGCAGCGCGATGGGCATGGGCATGGGTGCCGGCTACGGCATGATGATGCCCGGCCTGATCCAACAAGCCATGCAGAGCGGGGCAAGGGTCAACCCGAACCAGTTCGCAACTTCCTCTTCCCCAGCCCCCAGCACCCAGTCCCCAGCCCCCGGAATGGACTTCGGCTCTCTCAAGACCGCCGCTCCCCCCGTCACCGACCCCAAGCAACTCGTCCGTACCGTCGTGCAAAGCTCCGGCTGGAAACTGTCCGAAACCGGTGACGCCTGGCAAATCGTCGTTCCCATCGGCTCGCTCCGCAAGCAAACCGTCAACGTCCGTTTCGACCAGAAGGACGAAGCCGGCCACTCGCTGATTTCTTACGCCTCGGTCTGCGGCCCCAGCACGCCCGAGAACGCGATGCAGCTTCTCAAGTTCAACACGCAGATGGTCGCCGGCGCATTCGCCATCCAAGACACCCCCGCCGGCGAAATGGTCGTCGTCTGCACCAGCCAGCTCGCCGCCACCACCAACCCTCTCGACGTCACCCGCACCATCACCGCCATCGCCTGGCAAGCGGACAAGGTGGAAGAGAAGATCAGCGGGGGGGATGAAAACTAAGGTGCTGCTAACGCCAGTCGCTGTCGGTCATCGCTTTATCCGAACATTCGGCAACGATTTCTTCAATTCATCGATTCCTTGGTCAGTGACCTGGGTGTTGTAGAGATAAAGCAAATCGAGTTTCCTATTTCCAGCGAGATGCGAGATTCCCGCGTCCGTCACCCGATTGTTGTAGAGGTAGAGACTCTGGAGTTCGCCAAGACCTGCCAGTTGCTCCAAGCCGGCGTCAGTGGTCTCCGTGCGGCTGAGATCCAGGTGCTTGAGTTCCGATAGGCCCGCTAGATGAGCCACTCCGGCATCCGTGATCTTCGTATCGTAAAGATACAGCCGGTTGAGTTTCTTTTGTCCAGCGAGGTGAGCCAGTCCGGCGTCGGTGATCTGAGAACCGTGGAGATCGAGCAATTCGAGATTTCGTAGGGCGGCAAGACGAGCCAGCCCGGCGTCGGTCACCTGTTGACCGTGAATGTCCAGTCGCTTGATTTTCGTCATCCCCTCAATGTGCACGAGGTCAGCGTCGGTGACGTTCCCCCGATAGAAAATCACCGTATCGACTTCGCCAGTCGATTTATCGCCCAGGAAGGGTCGCAGCCATTTGGGGCGGAAAGGCTGGGTGCAGTCAAATTCAATTAAGCAGCCCAGTTTCTCAATCGCCGCAATGTCCGCCTCGCGTTTCCGCACTTCGTTCCTCTCATAAGCCAGCCAGGCGAAGGCCAGGCAGACCAGCGTTGTCACCAGGAGCATCGCCTTAAGGCTGAACTGAAACCTGCGGCGCTTGGGTGTGGCAGTCATGATGACAGAGCTGACGGCGGTGCCTCCGCAGCAATTGTAAGCCAAATTGCTGTCTACTTGATTGCCGACTCAGCAAATTGCTTTGCAACACGTTGGGCATTGCCATCCCGCATCGTATAATGGTCCGTACCGAGGAAACCATGCCTGCAACCTACGACGCCATTTTGCGCGACAATCAACTGGAGTGGAGCGCCGCTCCTCCCGCCATTGCTCCCGGCGCAGCCGTGCATGTGCAAGTGACGGTTGTCGGGCAGGATGCCGCGATGCAAACGGATGAGGAGCGTCAATCGCAGGTGCTGGCAGCTTTGGAGCGAATTGCCGCTCGCGGGGGGATCGAGAGCATTTCTGATCCCGCCGCCTGGCAGCGTGAAATCCGCGCGGACCGCGATCTGCCGGGGCGATAAACGCTATGTTGCTCGATAGCAATATCCTCATCTATTCGGTCAGTCCGGCTTACCGTCCGTTGCAAGCCCTCGTGGCGGACAAAGCTTCGGCGGTTTCCGCAATCAGCTATGTGGAAGTGCTCGGGTTTCACAAGCTGCCTCCGGCAGAAAAGCTGGACCTCGAACAAGTCTTCGCGGCGATTGTCATTCTGCCGATTACCCGCGCGGTGATGGACAGCGCCGTTCACCTGCGTCAGCAGCGGAAGATGACGCTCGGCGATTCGCTCATTGCCGCCACGGCGCTAGTTCACGACTTGACGCTGGCCACCCGCAATACCAGCGACTTCGCTTGGATCAGCGGGTTGACCGTGCATGACCCATTTCAGCCTTGACAGAAGGCGGATTCGTGCCGCGCGAGTCCGATGGCGACTCGCCTCACTTCCCCTTCGCCCCCTTCAGCGTCTTCACCGTCACAATATGCCGCACCGGGATTTCCACCCCCGGCTTCTGCTGATAGCGGCCGGTGACAATGACCGGCTGCTTGTTGAGCTTCCCCGCCAACTCGAGGAGATCCTGATTGCCGGCCAGGTCCAATTCCCAAGTGATTTTGCCCACCTTGATAATCGTCCCCGTCGTTTCTCCGCCGATCGCCACAATCGCGGTCTCCAGCGTCCCCTTGATTTCCACTTGGATATACGACTCTTCCTTTTCCTCGGCCCCCACGAGCGCCGAGCCGAGGAAGGGGAGAATGACAGCCAACACAAAGAGCAGCGATTTCATACGGGACTCCTGGAATGCGTAAGGAAGATTCAGCCGTAACTGTCAGGCATTATACTGCGGACTGCCTTGTGACGAACAACGACGTTTACGAATTACACATTCCGCACCGTCGGTGGTAGAATCGCACTCACGGAAGTGCTTGTACGCCTGGTGGCGGCCTCAGTCTTCAAAACTGCTGGGCCTTGCGTTAACCGTTGGGCCGGTGGGTTCGATTCCCATGCACTTCCGCCATTTTTGCCTGCATCCGTAGGGTGCATGAGCGAAACGAAATGCACACGTGATGGACGCCGATGCCAAACAAACCCTTCCCGGCTAGCGACGATTAACACGCGTGCATTTCGCTGGCGCTCATGCACCCTACTTACCACTAACCCAGCTGCACCGTGGATAAAATTCAGATCATCGGCATCGGAGATGACGGCCTGGAAGGGTTGACCGCGGCGGCGCGGCTGCTGATTGGACAGGCGGAGTTGATCCTGGGGGCCAGGCCCACGCTGACGGCTGTCGCCAAAGCGGCGGCGGAGAAAGTGGAGGTCGCCGGCGATCTGGAGGGGATTATCCGCCGCATCGAGGCTGCGAAGGGGAAACGGATTGTGCTGCTCACCACCGGCGACCCGATGTTTTACGGCACCGCCCGCTTCCTTTGCGACCGGATGGGGAAGGAGCGGTTTGAGGTCACGCCGCACGTCAGCTCCATGCAGCTCGCCTTCGCCCGCGTCAAGGAAAGTTGGGACGAGGCCTACCTCACCAACCTCGCCACCCAGCCACTCGACCGCGTGGCGGAGAAGGCCCGCACCGCGGTTAAGGTCGGCCTGTTCACCACGGAGGCGATTCCGCCCGCCCAAGTCGCCAGGGCCCTGCTCGACCGCCGCATCGACTACTTCACCGCTTACGTTTGCGAGAACCTCGGCTCGCCGGACGAATGCGTCACGCAGGGGGAACTGGCGGAAGTCGCCGCCCAGGAATTCTCGCCGCTCAACGTGATGATCCTCGTCCGCAAGCCGGACGTGCCGGATCGCCCCAGCACAATGGCCGGCCGGCGGCTGTTCGGCAATCCGGACGAGGCTTTTCTGCAATCGCATCCCAAGCGTGGACTGCTCACGCCGGCGGAAGTTCGTTGCATCGCCCTGGCTGAGATGGATCTCGGGACGACCAGCGTCGTTTGGGACGTCGGGGCCGGCAGCGGTTCCATTGCGATTGAGGCCGCGCAAATTGCCGGCGGCGGGCGGGTCTATGCCATCGAAATGGACCCCGCGGACTATGACCTGATTTCGTCGAACGCGGAAGCCTTCGGCGTGGCCAACCTCATTCCCGTGCTGGGCAAAGCACCCGAAGCGTGGGCCGGCCTCCCTGCCCCCGATGCGGTCTTCGTCGGCGGCACAGGCCGGCAAGTCAGCCACATCGTGGAGCAGGCGTTCGATCAACTCCGTCCCGGCGGCCGCCTGATGGCCAACGTCGGCAGCATCGACAATCTGGCCGACGTCCGCAGCGTCCTCGTCGCCAAAGCGGGCGACGCCAAGGTTTGGATGATCAACCTCGCCCGCGGCAACGACCAGTTCGACCAGTTGCGGTTCGAATCGATGAGCCCGACGTTTTTGGTGGCGGCCATCAAACCAAAATGACGTATTAACTTTCATCTCTCTATTCTCATCTTTCTGTCTCCATTTTTCTGCCAGCTTCCGTGGTGAAGAGCTGACAGAAAAATGGAGGCAGGAAAATAAGAGGCCGAAAGTCTTGTGAGGAATCGATATCTACTTGTCGCTCTTGCCTTGGTCATTCTGGCTGTTAGTCGGTCGGTTGCCGCCGACGTTGATTTCCGCCGCGACATCTCCCCGATTCTCGAGCGGCGGTGCTTGAGTTGTCATAATGGGGCGGAGAAGAAGGGGAAGCTGTCACTGCAGACGGAAAAGGAGGCTCTGGCCGGGGGCGAGAATGGGGCCGCGATTGAGCCGGGGAAGCCGGCGGAGAGTCTGCTGCTGGACTATATCAGTGGCGATAAGCCGGAGATGCCGAAGAAGGGTCCGCCGCTGACGAAAGAGGAAGTGGCACTTATCAGAGACTGGATTGCCGCCGGCGCGAAATGGCCGGCTGACCTCGCGCTGCTGGATCGGACCGTGGCCGATTCCAACTGGTGGTCCCTCCAATCGCTCGTCCGCCCCCCACTGCCGAAACTGGCGGCTGACGATGAGAAACGGGTTCGCACTCCTATCGACGCCTTCATCCTGGCCAAACTCCGCGAGAAGCAGCTCGCGCCCTCCTCTGAGGCGGATAAACTCGCGCTCCTCCGCCGTCTTTACTTCGACGTCATCGGCCTGCCGCCGACTCCGGAAGAGACGGCTGAGTTTTTAAGTGACAGTAGCCCGCGGGCCTATGAAAAACTGGTGGACCGGCTGCTGAAGTCTCCGCGATACGGTGAACGTTGGGCTCGCCATTGGCTGGACGTGGTCCACTACGCCGACACGCACGGCTACGACAAAGACAAGCTCCGTCCCAACGCCTGGCCGTACCGCGACTACGTCATCCGCTGGCTCAATCAGGACAAGCCCTACGGGCAATTCGTGCGGGAGCAACTGGCGGGAGACGTGCTCTATCCGGGCTCGGAGGATGGCATCGCGGCCCTCGGCTTTATCGCGGCGGGTCCGTGGGATTTCGTCGGCCACGCAGAAGTGCCGGAGACGAAGATCGACGGCATGGCGGCCCGCAACCTCGACCGGGACGACATGGTCACCGCCACCATGAACGCCTTTTGTAGCACCACCGTGCAATGTGCCCGCTGCCACAACCACAAGTTCGACCCCGTCACCATGGAGGACTACTACAGCCTGCAAGCCGTCTTCGCCGCGGTGGACCGGGCGGATAAGCCGTACGACGCCGACCCAGCCGTCGGGCAGAAGCGGGTGGAACTCACCGCGAAGATGGCCGAACTTCAAAAACAGAAGCAGCTCGTGGACACCAAGGTCCGCGAAGCCGGTGGCGCGGAGTTGGTCGCCCTAGACACACGACTGACCGAACTCTCCAAAGCCGGTCCCGAGGGTGAAAAGCCGGAATTCGGCTATCACAGTAGCATCGAGCCGCGGCAGGATGTGGTGAAATGGGTGCAGGTCGATTTGGGAAAGAGCCTCCCCATCGAGCGGCTGATCTACGTCGGCTGCCATGACGACTTCAACAAGATCGGAGCGGGGTTCGGCTTCCCGGTGCGATTCAAGATTGAAACTTCCGAGTACGAGACTTTCGCGGCAGGTATCGTCACTCTGGTCGACCAAACGCAAACCGACTTTGCGAACCACGGCGTCACGCCGCAGACGGCAATCGTGCCGAAAGGAACAGCCGCTCGATACGTCCGCATCACGGCCACCAAACTTGCCCCTCGGCAAAACGACTTCATCTTCGCCCTGGCCGAGCTGATGGTCCTTTCCCCTGGCGGTGAAAACGCCGCTGCCGGCAAGCCAGTCACTTCGCTCGATTCCATCGAAGCCCCCGTCCGCTGGAGCCGCAAGAATCTGGTGGACGGCTATTACTACGGCATCAAATCAGCGGCGGCCGGAGAAGTTCGCAAACTTACCGAGAAACGCAAGGACATCCTGGAGCGCTCTCTCAGCAAAGATCTCAAGGTGGAAATCCTCTCCCTCGCCGAAGCGATGAAGGAACTCGAAGACGCCCTCGCCGCACTGCCGCCGCAACAACTCGTCTACGCCGGCACCATCCACACCGGCAGCGGCACGTTCCTCGGAACCGGCGCATCCGGCGGCAAGCCGCGGGAGATTCATATTCTCCTGCGTGGCGACATCAAGCGGCCGGACAAGCTCGTCGGTTCGGGGACGATTCCGGTAATTCAAAACGTCCCCACCCGCTTCGATTTGCCGCCGAACCATAAAGAAGGGGACCGCCGCGCCGCTCTCGCCCAGTGGATTACCCATGAGAAGAATCCGCTCACCTGGCGGTCCATCGTGAACCGGGTCTGGCAGTACCACTTCGGCCGCGGCCTGGTCGATTCCCCCGGCGACTTCGGCCGCATGGGGCAATTGCCTACGCATCCCGAGCTGCTCGACTGGCTGGCGGTGGAGTTCCGCGACGGCGACCAGTCTCTGAAGAAGCTCCATCGGCTCATCCTCCTTTCCAGCACCTACCGCCAAAGCTCTGCTCACAACGAAGCCGCCGCAAAAATCGACGCCGGTAATCAGTTCCTCTGGCGGGCCAATCGCCGCCGCCTCGATGCCGAGTCGCTCCGCGACGCCACCCTCGCCGTGGCCGGCAAGCTCGACCCGACGATGGGGGGCCCCGGCTACTGGGACTTCGTTCTGGAGAAGCCGGAGCATTCCCCCCACTTCGAGTACGACAAGCAGGATCCCGACGACCCCAAGACCCACCGCCGCAGCATCTACCGCTTCATCGTCCGCTCGGCCCCGGACCCCTTCTTGGAATGTCTCGACTGTGCCGACCCCTCGCAGCTCGTGGACAAGCGGAACGAAACCCAAAACGCCCTCTCCGCCCTCGCCCTCCTCAACAACAAATTCATGCTCCGCATGAGCGAGCACTTCGCTAAGCGGCTGGACACTTCCGCCAAAACCACCGATGGCAAAATCACCGCCGCCTTCCGCCTCGCCATTACCCGCGAGCCCACCGCCGAAGAGCTTCGCGAGCTGACCGCTTATGCCGAGCAGCATGGAATGGCCAACGCCTGCCGGGTGATTTTGAACCTCAACGAATTCCTGTTTGTGGACTGAGCCTGAATCGCCCATGAGTAGCAACACGCAATCCGTACTCAGTACTCAGTACTTAGTACCCAGTACTTCGGCCTCATCCCTCTCCCGCCGCGCCCTTCTCGCCACCCTAGGCCAAGGCTTCGGCTCCCTCGCGCTCGCGTCCCTGTTGGGAAACGACTCCCCCGCCGACGAGAAGCCCTATCCCCTCACCCCCTCATCGACTCCGTCTTCCCCCGGCGTCCTCGGCGGCGTCCTCCACCATCCCGCGAAAGCCAAGCGTGTCGTCCAGCTCTTCATGTCCGGCGCGGCGAGCCACATCGACCTCTGGGATTACAAGCCGATGCTCGAAAAGAAGCACGGTGAGGCGTCGGACTTTGGCGAAAAGGTGGAGGTCTTTCAGAACGGCCTCGGCCCATGGCTCAAATCGCCCTGGAAATGGCAACAGTACGGCAAGTGTGGCAAGCACCTCAGCGAAATCACCGCTCCACTTGGCTCGTGCGTGGACGAAATGGCCTTCGTTCACAATATGGTCGGCAAAACGGGGGTCCACAGCCAGGCCACTCTCCTGCAAGCCACTGGCTTTCAAACGCCCGGCTTTCCGGGGATGGGGGCCTGGATTAGTTACGGCCTGGGGAGCCTGAACGATAACCTTCCCACGTTTGTCGTCCTGCCGGACCATCGGGGCTTTGGGCCGAGCGGGCCGAAGAACTGGGGCTCGGCTTTCCTCCCCGCCCAACACCAAGGGACCGTCATCCGCCCCGGCACGGCGAACCCCATTGCCGACCTCTTTCCCACCGGCGGCAAGTTCATCACCAAAGACAGCGAGGCCGCCGCTTTGTCCCTGATGAAGAGGTTGAACAAACAGCACGAGGCGACCCGCCCCGGGGACGACCGGCTGGAGGCTCGCATCAAATCCTACGAGCTGGCCGCCCAGATGCAGCTCTCCGCACCGGAGGCCCTCGACCTCTCCGGCGAGCCGGCACACATTTTGAAGCTCTACGGCCTCGACCACGGCAAGTCGGCATTCGACAAAGACATCAACGAGGTCGAAGAGACCGACTATTTTGGCCGCAAATGCCTCGTCGCCCGCCGCCTGCTAGAGCGGGGCGTCCGCTTCGTGCAAATCTGGTCCGGGTGCGACAACGGCTTTCCCCGCCGTAATTGGGATTCGCACGAGGAGCTGCACCGCGACCACGGCCCGCTGGCCCTCGGCATGTCCCGCGGAGCCGCCGCCCTCATCGCCGACCTGCGGCAGCGGGGCCTGCTGGAAGACACGCTCGTCCTCTGGACCACCGAGTTCGGCCGCATGCCTTGCAGCCAGGGGGCGAACGGCCGGGACCACAACCCGTTTGTGTTCACCAACTGGCTCTGCGGCGGCGGCATTCGCGGGGGCATCAGCCACGGCCCCAGCGACGAATGGGGCTACCGCCCGCTCGACCGTGAGCACCCCACCCAGGTCTACGACATTAGCGCCACCATCCTCCACCTCCTCGGCATCGACCACACCCGCCTCACCTTCCGCACCAGCGGCATCGACCGCCGCCTCACCGACGTGCATGGGCAGGTGATTAAGGAACTGCTGGCATAGTAGCCCGCACACTCCGTGTGCGCGGCGTCTTACTTCCTCCCCAGCATCCGGTCGAGAGCGTCCGAGGTGTGGTAGACAATCGCTTCGTGGAAATGGGGAAAAGGGTTGAAGTACTCGAAGGTCAGGTAGCCGCGGTAGGGAATCTTGTCGAGGGCTTCCAGAACGGCGGGCCAGTTGGTGGTGCCGTCGAGCAGGAGGCGGAAGGCGTTCAGGTTGAACTCGTGGGCTTTCTTGGAGTACTCCTTGAGGTGGATGTTCTTGATCCGCTTGCCGAGGATCGGAATCCAGTGCTCGGGGAAGTGGTACTGCATGATGTTGCCGGTGTCGAAATGGATCTGCACCTGCTCGCTGCCGAAGCTGTCGACGAACTGGTTCATTTCCTGCGGGCTGTGCAAAAAGCCGTTGGCGAAGATGTTCTCCATGTTGAGCGAAACGCCATATTTCTTGGCCGAGGGAATCAGCGACTTGACCCCTTCAGTCGCCCTTTGCAAAGCCACGTCGTGCGGTACCGGCGGCTCGTCGGGGATCCAAGGAGCGTAAACGGAGCCAGGAACGACCAGCAGGTTGTCGGTGCCGAGCAGCCGGGCGGCGTGGATCATCTGCTCCGCGAGCTCGAGCCCTTTCTTGCGGCGCTCCGGGTCTTCATGCGTGAAGGCGTAAGGCCAGAACAGAAACGAGCAGACGCCGCTGATCTCGATGCCAATCTTGCGGGCCATGTCGCCGATGGCTTTGATCTGCTCCGGGCTGGTCTCGGGACACAAATCCCCTTCCAGGGCGTAGTTCACCTCCACTCCCTCGAAGCCGGCGTCCTTGCAAAGCTCGAAGCACTCCTTGAGCGTCATCTTTTGTGGATACGGCAGCGCCCACAGGTTGATGGACTTCTTCATCGCGTACTTCTTTCCCGGAGCTTTGGCTGCCGGAGCCTGCTTCGGTTTCTCCTCCTCTTTCCCCTTGGGGTCTGCCGCGGCAGAGATGCCTTGAGCGGCCAGGAACGCCGAGCCGAAGGCGGCGGAGTAAGCGAGGATTTCGCGGCGGGAGAGGTTGTCAGACATGCGGAACTCCAAAGAGAGAGCGGAAAAGCATTGGCCTCCTAATTTTAACGTTTCAAGCGCGGCCAGGGGTGTCGCTGGAGAGCATGCAACTCTCTTACAAGTCTCTCAGAGAAATGACCGATTTTGGGAAAGTATTCTTGAGGCGTTCATCGGCCGTCACGACATCACATTGCTCCTGTTCGGCGAGTGCGATGTAGAGACAATCGTAGATCCCCACGCGGGCCAACGACGACAGCACGTAAGCTCGGGGCATCAGGGCGAGAGACGAATGCAGCGCGGGACAATTCGCCATCACGGACGACCACAAAGCGAAGCCGTCCGCCGTGGAGATTCTTCCCTGCCGTTCGGCTCTCGTCAGCGCGTGGCCTACCTCCATCGGAAGCACGTCGGGAGCCAAAAGCTCGTGAACACCTTGAGAGAATTCGTCTCGCAGCAGGAGGGCTTTGTCCGACAGATCCTCAGGCAAGACCCACTTGGTACCGACAGAACTATCGAGGATGTACTTCATTGATCGCGGAGGGAGCGGATCGCATCGACGGCGACATTGAGAGTGCCATACTTCCTCCGCAATTCGGCGGTCACCTTTTCCGCGCGCTCTCGGACGCGGCGAGCGATTTCCGGGTCCGACTTCTTCCCGGCCATCACCGCTTCCAGCACTGCCTCACCGTCGGCGAGAACGTTGGCGGGAATGGGACCGGCTGCTTTCGTATCCGTGGTCATACCTCTATTGTTCACTGCCGGACGGCTTTGTCAAACAGACTTTGGAGCTTGCGGCCGTTTCCTGGCGAGCGGGGGCGTTAGCCCTCTGATACTTTGCTGACCGGGTTCTGGTTAATATCAGAGAGCTAACGCCCCCCGCTCGCCTTGCCAAAGCAGTACAGCGCTGCCTCGCTCCTGACGTACAACTTCCCGCCGCTGACAACTGGCGTAGCAACCGTCCGCTCCATCAAATCGCGGCTGGAGAGGACGTCCCACTCGCCGCCGGCTTTGAGGACGCTGATGACCCCCTTGTCGCTAACGAGGTAGACCTTGCCGTCGCCGGCGACCGGGGAGGCGTAGTAGGCTCCGGTTCCGCGGATGCGGCCGCTTTTCAAAATGTCGCCGCTCTTGGCGTCAAAGGCCGAGACGATCCCCCCTTCCTTCGCCAGGTAGACGACGCCCCGATAGGCCAGCGGGCTCGGAACATACGGAATCCCCTTGAGATGCTCCCAAGCCACCTCCGGCTGGCCGGCGGAGGAGGCGGCGGGGCGGAGGGCGAAGAAGGCGTTGCGCGCCCGCTCGAAGACGCTGGCGTATTGGCCCCACTCCTCCTTGTCCAGGCCGAGATCCTGATTGAGGTCGATGCGGAAGAACCGGTCGAGCACTTCTTTGTTATCCACTTCCTCGCGGAGCAGCTTGCCGTCCTTGTTCTTGTCCCACAGCCGCACCGCTTCGGACCAGGGCTCCATGGCGATGCGGGCATCGGTATCGCCGCCGGGGGACCAGGCGGAAATGAACAGCAGCCCTTCCCCCGTCGCCGGCGTGGTGTTCATGATCCGGGCCAGCCCATCCTGCGACCACAACTGCTTGCCGGTTTCCAAATCGTAGGAAATGAGCTGGAGCGCCCCGGTGACGAGCAGTTGCTTCCGCTCCCCAGCCGTCCAGACGACCGGCGTACTGTAGCTGCGGGTGAAACCGCCGCGGAGGGTCTTCCAAAGCTCGTTGCCGGTCTTGGCGTCCAGGCAGAGCAGGAAGTTATCCCGGTCGTGGTCCTGATTGATAATCAGCTTGCCATCGACGAGCACGGGGGAGCTGGCGGCTCCGAATTCATCCTGAAACGGCCCCAGCGGCTTCTCCCAGAGGAGCTTCCCCGCCAGGTCATAGCAGAGGAAGCCGTAACTGCCGAAGAACGCATAGACCCGTTCGCCGTCACAGGCCGGGGATGCCGTAGCCGGGCTGCTGGAGGCGTGAAACGGCTCAATCTTCTTAGCCGGCGCTTCGCGGCTCCAGCGGACTTCTCCGGTATCACGGTTGAGCGCGACGGTGAAGAGCTTTCCCGTCCCTGCTTCCTTCCCTTTCTCAAAGGTCGTCACGTAGAGACTGTCGCCATTGACGCACGGAGTGGAATGACCCGGCGAGAGCGGCGTTTTCCAGAGCAGTGACTTGTCGTCGTCAATCTTCTCCGGCAGCGGCGAGGCGTCATCGGCCGCAATTCCTCCGCCGGCGCGGAAGTAGGTGGGGGATTCGGCTTGGGCAAGCGCCCAAGTTGCCAGGAAGACAAGTGCAGCTAAGTGTGTAGTTCGCATGGAGAAGATGGGTAGGTGCGTCATGGACGTGAATTCCGCAAGTATAGACAAGGTCAACGTGGTGGTGGGGGCGAGGGTCCGGGTTCGCTCTCTGCCGGTTTCGGCTTACGTTTTCGCTGGGGGTTCATAGCTTCGATTTCGGCCTGGCGGCGGGCGCTCTCCTTTTCCTGTTTCCGCTTGGATTCGGCTGCGGCCGCCTCCTCGCGCACTTCCTGCATCATCTGACTAAAGGCCAGTTTGCGGCGGGTCTCCACGAGCTTCGCGGCCATTTCTACTTCGGTTTCCGGTTCCTCTTGCCGCGGGCCGTACTTCCGCTGCTCTTCGAGGAGCCAGGCCGCGGCCCGCCAGCTTTTCGCCGCCGCGGCAAACATGGCCAGCAGCGGCCGCCCGCGGCAGATTTCTTCCGCCCGCCGAAGCTCGGCCCCAAATTCCTCGTCGCGGCCGAGCGTATGGCTCAGCGTGGTGTGGTCCAGGCCGAGATAAGCGCAGGCCCGCCGCCGCGAAAGTCCCATCGAAATCACCAGGCAAAGCCGCTCCCGCAATTCGGGCGTGATCGCGGCAGGCCGGCCCCGGCGACTGAAGACGGGCGGCGGAATGGCAGGCTCGCATCCCACTTCGTCCGGGGCCAAGGTGGACCCCGTCAGCCGCTGTTCATCCCCCCCTTCTGGTTCTGCGTCACCCCCCGCGGTGTTGCGATATTCCGGGATTTTCGCAACACCCTCGACGGGGAGAATCAGGGGGTGAACGTTGCGAAATTCCGCCAATTTCGCAACAGGGTCCACCCCCTCTTCGGTGTCTCGGGCACCGCCCCGCTCCAATTCATCACTCGTTGTTAGCACACCGCTGTTAGAGTCTTCGCACGCATTCATGACGGTTCTCCTGATGAACAGTTGCAAAACTTCTGGTTACATTCGTACAGTCATAGTATACTGTACGAATGTCACAATCAAGAGGCGGCGGGGGAAAATCTCAAGAAATCTAGAGTCGGCGATGAAAGCAGGCCGAATCAGTCGGCCGGCGGCGAAATCCTGTGCATTAGGCTATTTTCTTCGAGGCCGAACTCGCACCCAGCTATCATCATCAACGGCGAGAAAATGAATATCCAGCGCACCCGTTCCTGGACGGTTTTTTCTTCGGCGGAAGCGACATGTGACCCAAGGTCGTCCATCTCTGTCGACTTCTGACACGACCACCGGACGGCACCGGGCAATCAGCTTTCTATACAACCTCACCACTTCCGGCGCGAGAACGGTATCCGGCGCTAGAAATCCAAAGGACCGTGGCAGGCGAACAATACGAATCCGGTCACCAATACGTAGAGACCGCCAGTCGTCTTTCATCCTTAACTCCCATCACACACACTACGCCAGATCCCTCACCGCCTCGCTGAGCGCCAAAATCGTCTCCACATCGAGCTGTTCCGCCCGCACGTCCTCGGGAAAATGAAATGCCGCCAGCAGCTCGTCGATGATTTGCTTTTCGACTCGGTTCTTGAGCATGACGATGAGGACGCCGCGGAGGAATTTGCGGCGATGCATGAAGAGGGAGCGAACGAAGTGGTGAAAGAAAGTCAAGTCGGGAATCCGCTGCCGCTTCTCGGGGCTGGGGACGATATGGACGATGGCGGAATGGACCTTGGGCTTGGGCCAGAAGACTTGAGGAGGGAGCGTGCGGACAATCTGGACGTCGCAGAGGGCCTGCATCCAGATGGAGAGGGCGCTGTAGTCCTTGGTGGAAGGCACGGCCACCATCCGCTCGGCCAGCTCCTTCTGGATGGTGGCCGTCATCGAGAGGGGCACCACGTCGCAGGTCAGCAGGTTGGAGAGAATCGGCGTGGCAATGTTGAACGGCAGGTTCGCCACCAGCTTAAAGCGGCGGGCGGGGTCGAGCTCCAGTTGCTCCTTGACGACGGCGATGACCTCGGGCTCCAGATGGTTTTTCGACTTGAGCGCATCTTTCTGCAGCATCAGGATATTGGAATAATCAATCAGTTCCTCCGAGGCTAGGGCGTACATCCGTTCGTCAATCTCGACCGTCACGACCGCGGCCGCTTTTTCCGCCATCCGCGCCGTGAGCGAGCCCATGCCGGTGCCGACTTCCAGAATCACGTCCGTCGGCTGAATGTCGGCAGCGCCCAGCAGCAGGTCCAGCAGGTTGAGGTCGATGAGGAAATTCTGCCCATGCCGCACGTCCGGGCGAATTCCCGCCTCGCGGAAACGGGCGGTGAGGTAGGAGACGGTTTGGCGGGAACTAGGCATAGGAAAAATCCGAAATCCGAATATCGAAATCCGAAACGGAAAACCGAAAAACTCTGGATTCTATGTTTCGGATTTCGGATTTCGGATTTCGTGCTTGAATTGAAGTTGTTGCTCGACGTATTTGGCGAGGATGTCGGTTTCGATGTTCACGGTGTCGCCGGGGATTAGCTGGCCGAGGGTGGTAGCTTCGAGCGTGTGGGGGATGAGGGCGACGCTGAAGAGACCGGGCTGAAGGTCGACGAGCGTGAGGCTGACGCCGTCGACCGCGATGGAACCCTTGCTCGCCATCTGCCGCGACAGTTCCTGAGGGACGCGAAACCAGTAGAAGGCCCAGGCTCCTTCTTGCTTCACTTGGTCGAGCGTGCCGACGGCGTCGATGTGGCCATTGACGTAGTGCCCTCCCAGCCGGTCGCCGACCCTCAGCGACCGCTCCAAATTCACGCGACTGCGGGGGGCGAGTCTTCCAAGATTCGTGCGGCTGAGGGTTTCGCTACCGGCGTCAAAACCGAGGGTTTCGCCATTCTTCTCGACCACGGTCAGGCAGCAGCCGTTGATAGCGATGCTGTCCCCAAGACTGGCATCGTCCGCAACAACCCCGGCACGAACCAGCAGCCTGACCCCCGGCCCTTCCGGGCGCAGCGAGTCGATGATGCCGATGGTTTCCACGAGACCGGTGAACATACCAGCCATGTTACCTGGATGCGGCCCGAGCACTAGCCCGACGGACGAGCGGGAGCGAAGGAAGAGGGCCGTGCCTAGTACAGCGGCGGTATTCTTTGGTGCATAATTCAGCTATGCCTTTCGTGCCCATCCTCTTTGCCGACATCATCAATTCTCTCCCGCTGTGGGGCTGGGGCCTCCTGGCTCTGATCCCCCCGGCCATCCTGGCGCTGTATTTTCTCAAGCTCAAACGCCAGCCGCTCGCGGTCCCCAGCACGTACCTCTGGAGCCGCACGATTGAGGATCTGCACGTCAATTCCCTCTGGCAGCGCTTGCGGCAGAGCTTGCTGTTGCTGTTGCAACTGCTGCTGATTGTGCTGTTGGCGATTACGCTGTTGCGGCCGGGCTGGAAGGGGACGGAGCTGATCGGCCACCGCTTCATCTTCCTGATTGATAAATCCGCCAGCATGGGGGCCAGCGACGTGGGGCCGACGCGCCTGGACGAGGCCAAGAAGCAGGTCAAGGGCCTGATCGAGCAGATGAAGACCGGCGACCAGGCCATGATCATCAGCTTCTCGAACCGGGCCACGCCGGACCAGAGTTACACCGGCGACCGCAAGCTGCTGCGGACGAAGGTGGACATGATCTCGCAGACCAACCACACCACCGACCTCAACGAGGCCCTCCGCGCCGCCTCCGGCCTGGCCAATCCCGGGCAGACCGGCGACCCGAGCAAGGGGGACGTCGGCTTTGCGGAGGCGATGCCCGCCACGCTGTACATTTTCACGGACGGCAAACTGGCGTCGGTCAAGAATTTTCAGATCGGCAATCTCGACCCGATCTTTCAAAAGATCGGCAGCGAAACTTGTGGCAACGTGGCCATCGTGGCCTTCAGCACCGGCCATCATCCCGACAAGCCGGAAAAAGTCGAAGCCTTTGCCCGCATCGAAAACTTTGGCTTCAAGCCGGCCACGATGGAGGCCTCGCTCTTCATCAACGGCACGCTGGCCGACGCTCAGAAGGTCAGCTTGCCCGCCCGTCAGTTCAAGGTCGGAAAAAATGCCGAAGGGAACGAGGAAATTCTGCCTCAAGTCCCCGCCGTCGCCGGCCTCAAGTTCGAGCTGGCCCGCACTGCCGAGCTCGAGAAGGACGGCATCCTGCGTCTGGAAATCAAGCCGCTGGGGACCGATGTCGAGGACTATCTGCCGGCGGACAACAAGGCATATGCCGTCGTCAGTGCCCCCCGCCCGGCCAAGGTGCTGCTGGCCACGCCGGGGAATGATGCCCTGATGCTGGCCCTCTCCACTTCCGAGTCCCAAAAAATCGCCACGCTCTCCATCGTCGAGCCCGCGAAGCTGGCGGACAAAGACATTCAGAAGCAATTGCAGGAAGGGGCGTACGACATGGTCATCTACGACCAGTGTGCTCCTGCCGCGGAAAAGGAGATGCCCGCTTGCAACACGCTGTTCATCGGCCGCATTCCTCCCGTCGCCGGCTGGTCCGCGAAGCCGAAAGAGGTCAACCCTATCTTCACCGACGCCGACCAGGTTCACCCGCTCACGCAGCTCGTGCGAATGAACAACGTCCTGATTGTGGAGGGGACGCCGCTAAAAGGCCCGCCGGGAACGTCCGTTCTGCTGGACTTTGCCGAAGGGCCGCTGTACGCCATCGCCCCCCGCGGCGGCTTTGAGGACGCGGTGCTGGGTTTTGAAATCTACAGCACGGGCAAGGACGGTGAAACCGCGGCCAACACCGACTGGATGCGGCAGCGCAGCTTTCCAGTGTTCATGATGAACGCGGTGCGTTATCTCGGCGGCGTGAAGTCCGGCTCCAACGCGCCGACGACGCGCCCCGGCATGCCGGTCACCTTGCGGGCGGAAATTCCCGTCAAGACGCTGCTGGTGCAAGCCCCGCGCGGCGACGGCTTCGAGATCCCCCGCGAAACCCAGAACACCTACGTCTTCGGCAAGACGGACGACATCGGCGTCTACGACGTCCGCGAAGGGACCGGGGCCAAGGTCAGCCAGAAATTCGTCGTCAACCTCTTCGACGAGCAGGAGTGCGACATATTCCCTGCCTACCGCCTCGACATCCAGCACGACGTGGTGGAGGCCACCGTCAGCAAGCAAAGCGCCCGCCAGGAAATCTGGAAGTGGCTGCTGCTCGGCGCCGTC
>JBKJNY010000161.1:0-4049 GCA_046593355.1 Pirellulaceae bacterium
ACGGCAAAGGGTTGGCGGGATCGAGCGACAACTGCACGCCGCCGTGGGCGGGGCCGAGGTAGTTGGGATCGAAATCCTGGCGGACCCGGTTGTCCTTATATTCGCCGAGGAACACGAACTGCGGCAGGTTCTCGTTCAGCGACCCCAGGCCGTAGTGAATCCACGAGCCAATGACCGGCTGCTTCTCATCCAGGGCGTGGCGGCCGGTATGCATCTGAAACTCGGCGGCATGGTCGTTGTCCGTCGTCCACATCGAGCGGACCACCGCGATGTCATCCGCACAAGTCGCCAGGTGCGGCAGCCAGTCGCTCACTTCCAGGCCGACATCGCCGTACTTCTTATAGCCGACTTGCAGCGGAAAAATCTTGGTGAACAGTTGCCGGTCATCCCCCACCACGCTGCGGCTGCGGGCGAGGAACAACGGGGACTTCTGCGGGTTGGCCAAGCCGGACTCGTCGTACGTCTTCCCTTCATACTTATTGAGCGCCGGCTTGGGATCGAAGGTCTCCAGTTGACTCACGCCGCCGGAAAGAAAAATCCAGATCACATTCTTCGCCTTGGGCACATGATGCGGCTTTCCATCCGGCGGCGACCACTTTTCCGCGGGGTCGTTGGCCCGCGCGATGCCGTCTTGAAGGAGCAGAGAACCGAGAGCCAAGCCGCCGCAGCCGAGGCCGAGATTGCTCAAAAAATCGCGGCGGGTCTGTTTAACGCAAAGGCGCGAAGGCGCAGAGGCGCAAAGGGGAGCAGAGAGAGGCAAATTGAGGTTCATATAGTTCTCTTTCTCTCTTGCCTTCTTTGTGTCTTTGCGCCTCCGCGCCTTTGCGTTAATTAGATTGGTCACCGCACCGTCACAAAGTCATTGTGATTCAAGAGCGCATGCACCAGAATCTCCCGGCTCTTGCCGGCTGGATCGCTGGCTGCCTTAGCCAGTTCACGCTGGGCGGCGAGGAAGCGTTGCGAGGCGGTGATTTCTACATTCGTCGGCGTCCGGGATAGCACCTGCTCGAACGCGGCGGAGATGAACAGCAATTCGCGCTGGGCTTCGTTGTTTTTGGCGACTTGTGACCAGAGAACCACGGCCAGCAGCCGGCTTTGGACGACAGTGAGATCGCTGTTGGAGAGGGCGAGGGCTTGCTGGGGGCGGATGCTCGAGGTGCGCTGGTAGCAGTCGGTGGGAACGGCGACATCAAACAGGTCCAGGAATTCCATCCGGGCTTCGCCGTGGTGCGACAAATAGATGCTGCGGCGGTGGGAGGCGAGGGCTTCACTCTGCTCGATTTCTTTGCCGCCGATTTTCGTGTCGAGCTCGCCGGCAAGATACAGCACGCTGTCCCGCACTTCTTCCGCTTCCATGCGGCCGGGGGTGTACCGCCACAGGTACTTGTTCTCGGCATCCTTCGCCAGGCTGGGATGCTCCGCGGCTCCAATCTGCGAGCGGCGGCGATAGGCGTCGCTCGTGACGATTTGTCGGTGCAGCCGTTTCATCGTCCAGCCGCCGTCCATCAGCTCGACCGCCAGCGAATCGATGAGCGGCTGATTGCTCGGCAATTTACCGTTGCGTCCGAAGTTTGCGGACGTTTCGACGATACCTGTGCCAAAATGCCGCTGCCAGATGTGATTGACGGCGACGCGGGCGGTCAGCGGATTCTCGCGACTGGTCACCCACTTAGCGAGAGCCGTTCTGCGGCCGGTGCTTTGCTTGGGAAAGACAGCCGACAGCGGGGTGTAAGTGCCGTCGGTCTTCTGAGCCTCCGCATCGGCCGCTCCCAGAGCCGCCGTTGCAGCGGTCAGCTTCGTTTGCGCCGCTTGAATTTCAGCGGCTCGCTTCATGTCTGTCATCGGTTTGGCGCTCGCCTGAGCGACGGCCAATTCCGCGGCCGTTTGATTTGATAGTGCCAGCAAGAACTTCGCCTGCCGCTCGACCTTCGCCGCAATGATCGCCAGTTCCTCCGCATCTCCTGCTTCCACTCTGTACTTCACGCGATCCGCCTTGATCCGCGCCTCCACCGACACTACCTCGGTCTGGGCCGCCGCTAGCTTCTTCTCCGCCAGCGTCAACGGCAACTCCGCCTCCGCTTTGGCCTGCTTCGCTGCGGCCAACTCCTGCTCCTTCGCTCGGACTTCCGGTGAGTCGCTCGACGGAACTCCAATCAGCGAAGTCGCCGGCGCTGCGCAGACCCCATTCGCCACCCAGCCCGCAATTCCCGCAAGGTCTTTCCCTTCCACGAACTGCGGCTGCTCAAAATCGATCCAAAGTTGCACGCTATCTCCGTGGCGGAACACAATTTCGTCATACATGACTGCCGTACCGGGACGAGCATCGAGGAAAATCCCTTGCTGGGCGTTCCGCGGGCCGTTCCAACCCTTGAGCATGACCGGGACATGATCGACGAGCGCCACGTCACTGCCGACGGGCTGCACGGTGAGCTTCATTTGCTCTAGTGCAGGAGCCAGTTCCAACGTCACGCGGAAGCGGTTCTGACCTTTCGCCACGTCGTATTTTGCGAGCTCGATCTGCTCGAATCCGCCCGGCTTATACGACACGATCTTCCCGTTCTCAAACCCTACCCAGCCCGCCGTTGCTCCCTTGCTCACATCCAGGGCGAGTTGAAAGTTCGTGTGGCCGTCTTGCAGGATCTGGACGAGGAAGGTGACGACGGATTTGTCATCAACCTCTTTGAATTCCGAGACAGGATGCGAGATCGCTCTCCGCCCTTGCACGGCATTCAAAACGAGAGAGCGCTTCCCTTCCAGCGCCGCGATCGCATTGGTTCCGTTGTTCTTTGCTTTCGCTTCCGCGAGTGCTGCCTCGGCCTTCATCACCGCTTCGGCGAGAGAAGGTAGATTTGCCGGCACCGACTTTCTTGCCGACTCTAACTCCGTCGTTGTTACCGCGACAGCCGCTTGCGGTTTCGCAAGTTCCTCTCTTTGCACAAACTCCTGCAATCCTGGATAGTACGCCGGCGCGGGCAACTCCACCGGCTTCACGTCATATCCCACGGTTCCCAAAATCGACAGAATCCCCGGCGGAACCGGCGGCTTGTCGAACTTGTTTCTTTGATCGCCGCCGCGGTACATCGCCGTATTGGCATCGAGCTTCTCGTCGAAGATGCGAATCCTGCCGCTCCCAATCGGCCCATACGACTGGGCGTAGATGTATTTCTTAAAATTGCCGGGGTCCGCGTCGCCGGCCACTCGGTCGTGCCGCAGTTCCAGCGGCTCAAAGTGGGCCCGGAAGCGGAAATATTCTTCCTGCGAGATGGGGTCGTATTTGTGGTCGTGGCAGAGGGCACAGTTGAGCGTCAGGCCGAGGAAGGCCTTGGCGGTGTGCTCGGTCTGGTCCCGCATCCACTGGTCGTAGTTCCATTTGAACCAGTTGCGGACGACAAAGCCGGTCGCCGCCAGGTTCTCCTCCTCGCCGGGGCAGACCTCGTCCGCGGCCAGCATCTGGGTCACCATCCGGTCATATCCCTTGTCCTCGTTGAGCGAGCGGACAATCCAGTCCCGCCACCGCCAGATTTGCGGATAGCTATTCATCACGTCGGGCACGCTCCGCCGGCCGTACCAATCGCTGTACCGCCAGACATCCATCCAGTGCCGCCCCCACCGCTCCCCATAGCTCGGGCTCGCCAGCAGCCGGTCGACGACCCGCTCGTAGGCGTCCGGCGAAGCATCCGCCAGGAACGTGTGCAACTCTTCGCGCGTCGGCGGCAGTCCGGTCAGGTCGAGCGTGGCCCGGCGGAGGATGACATGCCTTTCCGCGGGGGCGAGCGGCGTGAGGCCGTGTTTTTGATGTTGCTCGGAAATGAGAATGTCGATGGGACTGCTGGAAGTGCTCCCCGGCGGAATGACGAGCGGAGTTTTCACCGGCTTCTTGAAGGCCCAATGCTCCCGCGGGTCCGCTTCGGGCTGTTCGCCCGGAATGCCGCCGGCCCCTTGCTCAATCCAGCCCTTGATCGCGGCAATCTGCTCGGCCTTCAGCGGCGGCTCCCCTTCGGGGGGCATCCGCTCGGCCGCGTCGGCATGGGTGATGCGGCTGATGATGA
>JBKJNY010000203.1:0-17589 GCA_046593355.1 Pirellulaceae bacterium
ACCAACCAATTACCGAGCCTCGCCTTGCGGGCGGCATTTTCCCATTGAGGTAAGTCTTGAAAGCTCATGGTGTTACTGCAATCCTACTATCCGCGCGCGCTTCAGTCGGATGATCCAGTTTTTTGTCATTCATGTCGTAGCGACCGGGTTCATCATAGCATTCGTTTTCATAGCTCAGATTGTCGCCTGCAAACCCATGACACGGGCTTGGTATGTGGACGTAGTGATGTTCCCCGCCTTCATCGGACTTCTTTGTGCGCTGGCCGCACCAGGCCGCGCGCTATTTCTAATCTTTCTTGGCTTCAGTCGCGACCGTCGCTTGTTGTGGTTCGCCTTTGGGCATCTCGTCCTTACAGCCGTTCAAGTCTCGTCATGGTATTTTTGCAAACGATAACAATTACGAAAACGAATGTCGGATTGAACCACGGATGACACGGAATTCACGGATGGAATCAATGTGTTCCTGATTCCTATCCGTGGTATTCGTGCCATCCGTGGTCAATTCCTACCGGGAGTTCTGGAATGGAAGAGTCGAAATTGATCCATGAAGGTCTCAGCGAGGCGATCATTGGGGCAGCAATGAGGGTCCTGAACGAATTGCGGCCCGGACTTGATGAGAAACTGTATGAACGGGCACTCGCCATCGAACTTCGGTCGTTGGGACACGTCGTCGATCAGCAAAAACAGTTCGACGTTCACTATCGTGGGCAGCTCCTTGGAACGCTCATTCCGGACATGATCATCGACGGCCTGGTGCTTGCCGATCCCAAGGTCGTGTCCGCATTCTCCGACTCGCACATCGCCCAGATGCTGGGATACCTGAATATCACCAATCTCAGGCTCGCATTGCTTCTCAACTTCAAGTACGCCAAACTGGGTTGGAAGAGGATCGTCCATTGAAATGAATTCAGAGGTTGAACCACGGATGACACGGAATTTACGGATGGCAGAAGCGGAGTGAGTTGCTCACTTCTGTATTTCTATCCGTGGTATTCGTGACATCCGTGGTTAATTCCCACCGAGGGACTTGTCGTGAAACTAAATTCTGTCGCGATTATTCTGGTTGTCGTTCTTTGCATTCGCGGAGTATTCGCCGACGAGCCCAAACCCGACAAGCCCGCCGAACCGCTCCCGGAGGTCTTCTCCCCCCCGCCGTTTGAAGTTCCGCCCGGCTTCACGGTCGAAGTCGCCGCCGCGCCGCCGCTGGTCAAGCATCCGATCATGGCGGGCTTTGACGACAAGGGCCGGCTGTATGTGGCCGAGAATGCAGGGCTGAATCTGCCGCGAGTCGATTTGGAGAAGCAATTGCCCAACGGTATCCTGCGGCTGGAGGACACGGACGGCGATGGCAAGTTCGATAAGCAGACGGTCTTCGCCGACAAAATGACCTTCCCACAGGGGGCTCTTTGGCACGAAGGCTCGCTCTACGTCGCCTCCTCCGGCGGCATCTGGAAATTGACCGACCACAACGACGACGGCGTGGCCGACGAGCGGCAGCTGCTGGTTAGCAAATTCGGCTACACCGGCAACGCCGCCGATGTGCATGGCTGCTTCGCCGGCCCTGACGGCCGCATCTACTGGTGCGAAGGGCGGCACGGGCACGAAATCACGGACGCGGAGGGCAAGCTCATCAGCAAGGGAAAGGCGGCCCGCATCTTCTCCTGCAAAACCGACGGCAGCGACGTGCAGGTCCACTGCGGCGGCGGCATGGACAACCCGGTCGAAATCGACTGGACCGAGGAAGGGGAAATGCTCGGCACCGCCAACATCTTCTATCACAAGCGGGGCGACTGCCTGGTCCACTGGGTCCGCGGCGGCGTCTACCCTCGCCTCGACCAGCCGGACTGCCTGGCCGAATTCCCCCGCACCGGCGAACCGCTCGACGCGGTCCACAACTTCGGCCACGTCGCCGTCAGCGGCGTCATGCGATACCGTTCCGGCTCCTTCGGCTTCGGCGAAGAGTACGCCAACAACTGGTTCGTCACCGAGTTCAACACCCACAAAGTCAAACGCTGCGTGCTGGAGCGCGAAGGAAGCACCTTCAAGGCGACCGTCCACGAGTTCCTGAAAGCCAAGAGCGACGACTTCCACCCCACCGATGTCCTCGAGGACGCCGACGGCTCCCTCCTCGTCATCGACACCGGCGGCTGGTTCCGCATCGGCTGTCCCACGAGCCAAATCGCCAAGTCCCACATCCTGGGGGGCATCTACCGGGTGCGGAAGACGGATGCGAAGAAGGTGGAGGATCCGCGGGGGCTGGCAATCAAGTGGCAGGACAAGCTCGACACCGAGCTGTTGAATATTCTCGATGATCCGCGACTGGCGGTGCGGGAGCGGACGTTGAGGGAACTTGCCAGGCGACCTAGCGGATGGCACCGAATCGATGGCATTTTCTTGAAAATGATCGATGCAGGTCGGACTGATGTCCTTTGGGCTCGCGCAAGAATTGATCACGACAGCGAGCAAGGGATGGGAATTCCTGGAGACGAACGCATCCGAGCGGCATATCTCGCCAGTCACGGCTCTAAGATCAACCCGCCCGAGTTTCGTGAGATAGCCGCCAAACGACAAAGTAATAATGCGGCGCTCCCTTATCGCCGCGAACTCGCCGTCTTACTTGGAAAGCAGCGCCAAAAGGAGGGGGTATCATTTCTCTTGGAGGGCCTATCATTCCAAAATGACCGCGTCCTCGAGCATGCAATCATCTATGCTCTCATCGAAATCGGGGCTCGCGACGAAACCGTCAAGGGTCTCAATCACGAAAACTCGGCCGTTCGCCGCGGCGCTCTTATCGCCCTCGACCAGATGAAAGACGGGAATCTCACTCGCGACGAAGTCGTGGTGCTCTTGGATACGACCGACGTGCCGCTGCAGACGGCGGCGATGGAGATTATCACCCGGCGGAAATGGACCGATGACATCATTACGTTCGTCGGCAAGTTGTTGGAACAGCCGGAATTGACAGCAGCCCAGCAGGGGATTGTGGAAAATGCGCTCACGGGGCTGCTCAAAGAGAAGAAGGTGCAGGAACTTGTGGCGACGACGCTGGCGAAGGAATCGTTGCCCAACGCCCAGCGGAAGCTGCTGCTCGATGTGATAGCGCAGGGAGATCTGCCGGACTTGCTGCCGGAGTTGGCAGCCGTCGTGAAGGCGGCTCTTTCCGCTTCCGACTCGGCCGTTCTCCATGCCGCTGTCCTGGCAGCCAAAGCCGAAGCCTTCGCTGAGCCGCTGCTGGCGATTGCCCGCAATGATAAGCACGCCCTCGATACTCGCCTCGCTGCGTTTGAATCCGTCGCCGGGCACAAGAAGCCGCTCAGCGAAACGGACATCGCCTGGCTCAAGACCCAAGTAACAGAGGGCGAAATGCCCCTGTCCCGCATCACCGCCGCTCGGGCGCTCGGCAGTGCGGCATTGACGACGGACCAGCTCCAGGTCGTGGCCGCTCTCATCGCAGAAGTCGGCCCGCTGGAGCTTTCGCCGCTGCTGGCCGCATTTAATGGCGTTACCGATGACGCCGTTGGCAGAGATTTGGCTACCGCATTGGCGAAATCGCCTGGAGCCGGAAGCCTTTCGCTCACGCAAATCGAAACGCTCCTGAAGCCCTTCTCGGAACAAGCCCGCGCACCCATCCAGCCGCTTTTGGAAAAACTGGTCACGGCAGCCAAGGAACAGCGGGCGCGGCTGGAAGGTCTGCTCGCAAGCCTCGACGGCGGCAACTCGCAGGCCGGCCGCGACATCTTCGTCAACAAGCGGGCCGCCTGCTCAGCTTGCCATCGGGTCGGCAGCGACGGTGGCAAGATTGGCCCCGACCTGACGAAAGTCGGCGAGCGCCGCAGCCAGCGCGACCTTCTGGAAGCAGTTCTCTATCCCAGCGCCAGCGTCGGCCAGGGCTTCGAGACCTACGTCATCCAAACCAGCGGCGGCCAAACCGTCACCGGCCTCGTCACCCGCCGCACCGCCGCCGCCATTTTCCTACGCACTCCCGACCAGAAAGACATCCGCCTCGCCACTGCCGACATCGAGCAGATGAAGCCGAGCCCTGTTTCCATCATGCCCGGCGGTTTGGAGAATACGATGACGAACGACCAGCTTCGGGATCTGATCGCCTATTTGCGAAGCCTAAAGTAAAAAGTAGGGTGCATGAGCGCAGCGAAATGCACGCGTTAGCCACCTCCCATCCTCAATCACGCGTGCATTTCGCTGTCGCTCATGCACCCTACACAGACATGACCATTGGCGATTGGCTCGGCCTGATTTGCCTGGCCGCACTGGTTGGTTTCTTCGCCGGCGGGTTCTTCATTTGGAACCTGTTTTTCAAGCCTCAGCCGCAGGTCAACGAAGACTACCTCGACGATTACGAACCTCTGCCGGACGAGGAAGCGATGCAGCACGATGAGGATCAAAAACGACTCGACCAGGTCGTCACCCAGTGGAGCCTGCTCAGGCTGGCGCATGGGCCGGCTCCGGCGGATAGCGTGCAGGCCCGCAAGACGCTGATCCTGCGGTATAGCGGGGCGATTCGCAGCTATGTGGGGGCGCTGGTCAAGGACGATGCGGATGCGGACGAGGTGGCGCAGGATTGCCTGGTGCGGATGCTCAAAGGGGACTTCGCCAGTGCCGACCCGACGAAGGGTCGGTTCCGTGATTTTCTGAAAGTGGCCGTCAAGAATGTGGTCCGCAGCCACTGGGAAAAGAAGAACCGCCGCACGGGCGTCGCTTACGACGTGACCCAGCACGAACAGACCGTCGAGGAAAACGCAGCCGAAGACGCCTGGGCCGCAAACTGGCAGCGGACCGTGCTCGACGCCACCTGGCGGAGCCTGGAAGCGTTTCAGCGGGCCAATACCGGCTGCGTGTACTACACGCTGCTGCAACTTCGGGCGGCGAACCCAGACGATGACTCTCCACAGCTCGCGGAAAAACTCAGCGCCGCCACCGGCAAGCCGTGGCGAGCCGACGCCGGCTGCCAGCAGCTTCGCCGAGCCCGGCTGCGGTTCGCCCAGTTGCTGCTGGAAGAGCTGGCGAGGTCGCTCAAGGACGCCAGCCCCGACGAAATCGAAGAGGAGCTGATCGACCTGGGATTGATGGAATACGTCCGCCCTTTCCTCCCCGACGACTGGCGCGAGCATGGCGAATTGCGGGAACTTTCGTAGCCATCGATTAGCTATTTTCTCAGCCAATGGCGATAATGCCGGCTCATCCCTTCAAGGACATCAACTCCCCATGAGCCAACCGCTGTCCGATTTCCGCCCCAAGTCCCCCGCGCCAGCGGCCAATCCAACTGCCGCGGATCCAGGACCAGCGCCGGGGTCAGAAAATCCCTACCAATCGCCGGACCTTTTGGAGCTGCCTGAAATTCAGGAGCCGGAAGAGCCAGAGATCTCGCCGCTGGAATCCCAGATTGCGGTTCTCTTGCACCAGGGGAAGAACGGGGCTAATTGGTTCTACTGGATTGCTGGGCTTTCCGTTGTCAACACGCTCATTATGCTCGTCGGCGGGAATTTCGCCATCGTGTTTGGACTAGGTACAACATACATTGGCGGGGCGCTCGCGGAAGGCACCGCTCAAAACGTTCCCCAAGATGCCGGCATCGCGCGGGCCGTCGGCTTCGGCTTCACTGTATTCATAGCGCTCATCTTTTGCGGATTTGGCTGGCTCGCGAACAAGCGATTCCAATCCATGTATTTCATGGGAATGGGTTTGTATCTGCTCGACGGGCTGCTGTTTCTGCCGCTGGGGATGTGGATTATCGCCGCCTCCCATGCCTACGCCGTGTACATTATGTGGGGCGGCTTCCAGGCCTTTCGGCAGTTGCGGGCACTGGAGAGGAAGCTGATGGACCCGCTGCACCCCGTGGGGGAATTCAACCCGCATCAAGTGCCGACCAACCTGGCGTAACCGCGGCGTCACTCCAACTCCACAATATCCCCCAGCACCCCGCGCGGGATGCAGACGGTGAGCACGGTCAGCTTGCCGACGGCTTTGTGCTTAACCCCTCGCGGCACATAGACGACGACGCCGGGATGCAGCTCGATCTCGTCATCGTCCAGCACCATCGTCCCGCTGCCGGCGATGATGTAGTAAAACTCGTCGGTCCGGGCGTGGTAGTGCAGCTTGGCTTGGTCGATCTCCACATGATGCACTTCCGCGGCTGCCTCGTCCTTCTCTTCCACCAGCGGGCGGATTTGCCCGCACGTCTCCCGCCAGGGCTCGACTTCGGCGGGATCGCGGCGGAGATACTTGGCGGTGGCAACAGTCATGGTTCACTCCGGTAAGAAGAAGGCAAAATGATGGAAGGCAAAATGATAAGAGAGAGCAGGTGCTTAAACCAAAGACCCTCACTCCTGGGTTGTTTCTTATCATTTTGCCTTCCATCATTTTGCCTTCTCCCCGTTGTAAATACCACCAGACTCTATGACCGTCAGTTCCCCTCTGCGATAATGGCCCCATGCTCAATCTTGGCCGGCAAATTGCCCAGGTCTGTGGCCGCACAACGCGGCGGGAGCTGCTCCGCGCCGGGGGCATTGCAGCCGCGGGATTGTCGCTGGCCGATTTACTGCGACTGGAAGCGCGGGGACAAGCAGAGAATTCTAAAAAGGCGAAGTCCGTCATCTTGCTGTGGCTGTGGGGCGGGCCGAGCCATCTCGATACGTTCGATATGAAGCCCAAGGCCCCGGTCGATTACCGCGGGCCCTACGCGCCGGTTCCCACCCGTGTCCCCGGCATACAAATCTGTGAGCTCTTCCCGCTGCTGGCCGCGCGGGCGGACAAGTACTCCATCCTTCGCTCGCTGCATCACACTTCCAACGACCACGGTATCGGCGGCACCATCGGCCTCACCGGCTCGGACAGCGGGGCCATCAGTCTCAGCGGCCAGGTTCTCTCCGGCCAGGTCAAGGCGACACACGGCTCGGTCGTCTCGCGGGTGCTCGGCTTCACGCCGGAGATGCCCCGGTTCGTCACGATGGGTGGGACGTTGCATCAAGGGAAGCGATCCATCGCCGGCGAAGGGGCCGGGCCGCTCGGCGCGCTCTACGATCCGTTCCGGCTGGATTACGACGTGCTGCACGGCGTGAAAATCCCACAGCTCGATTTGATTGACGGCAACTCCGCCAGCGGCCTCGCTTCCCGCGAAGGGCTCCGCAAGCAGATGGACGCTCTTACGCGAGACCTCGAATCATCCCCCGCTGTCGAACGCCTGGACAAGTTCTATCAGCAGGCCCTGTCGCTGCTCACCGCGCCGAATGCCCGCCGGGTGTTTGACCTGAACCTAGAGCCAGAGAAGCTTCGTCGGGCCTACGGGAGATTTCGCTTTGGCCAGTGCTGCCTGATGGCCCGCCGCCTAGTGCAATCCGGCGTCCGCTTCGTACAGGTCAACTGGAGCTCGCACGTCGAGCCGGTCGAGGACACGGGGGACGGCGGCTGGGATATGCACGACCGGAACTTCCAGCAGATGCAAGACCGGCACGCCTGGATGCTCGATCAGTCGCTGTCCGCCCTGCTGGACGATTTGGAGAACCACGGCCTGCTCAGCGAGACCGTCGTCATCGCCATGGGGGAATTCGGCCGCACTCCCAAAATCAACGGCAAAGCGGGGCGGGATCACTGGAACCAGTGCTTCTCGGCCCTCGTCGCCGGTGGCGGCCTGCAACGCGGCACGGTCGTCGGCGAAAGCGACGCCCGCGGCGAACATCCCGCCAGCCGCCCCGTCACCCCCGCCGATCTCTTCCGCACCGTCCTTCACCAGCTCGGGATCGGCACCACGCAGCTCACCACCGCCGGCCTGCCGCTGCAGGGCGAAGTGATTGAGGAGTTGGTGTGAACAATGAGAGCGACGAGGGATGGCCACGAAAAGCGCGAAAATACACAAAAAGTGATGAGTAAATCGGCCTTCGTTTTTTGTGCCTTTTTGTGTTTTTCGTGGCCATCCCCCTCTGCCTTTGTGCAAGACATTGCGCCGGTTCGCCTCACCACCGACGGCCATCTCAAACAGCGGCCTGTCTGGTCGCCCGATGGAAAGTCGCTCCTCTTCACGCGCCACCAAGGAGCAACCATTTTTCTCTATGTCCTCACTCCCGAGGACAAGACCGAGCGGCGGCTGACGGCGAACAAGGATCCGGAGTTCGACGCGGCCTATTCGCCGGATGGAAAGCGGATTGCGTTCTCGTACGATAAGGCTTCGCCCAATCAGGGAGATATCGACGTCAATTCTTGCCTGGCCGATGGAACGGAAATCAAAGTGGTAGCCGGAACCGAAGGGAAGCTCTCGCACGAGGAATGGCCGAGTTGGTCCCCCGATGGCCAGTGGATCGCCTACTCCTCCACCAAGGACGACAATCAGGAAATCTACATCGTCAAAGCCGACGGCAGCGAGAAGAAGCGGCTGACGAGCGACCCGGCTCTCGATGCCCATCCCGCCTGGTCCCCGGACGGCAAGAAAATCGCCTTCGCCACCAGCCGCTGGGGAGATTTGGAACTGGCCGTAATGAACGCCGACGGCAGTGAGTTGGTGCGGCTGACCAAGAGCGCCGCCTTGGACGACTATCCCTCATGGTCGCCCGATGGCAAGCGGCTGGCCTTTACCAGCAACCGGGACGGCAACCTGGAAATCTACACCATCGATCCCGACGGCCAGAATCCGCGGAACGAGACGCAAAATCCCGCCATCGATAACTTCGCCTCTTGGACCAAAGAGGGCCATCTGACCTTCGTCTCCAACCGCGAGGATGGGTTTGATATCTACGTGACGCCAGCCCGCTGAACAGAAGACCTCGGCTGCTCATTCATCGCTCAACTTGGAGAACGAGCGAGGCACCATGTTAACAAGCGACGAAAGGATCTTGGGATAGAGAGGCCGAATGGCCTCGATGGTGTTGGTCTTGACCTGCAGGACCACAACGCTGAGCGGCAGGGATGGCAAATGCTGCTCATATTCCAAGCCGCGATCGGTGGTAATCAGCGCCTCAAATCCGTTGCTGGCAGCCAGCGACAGCAGTTCCCCATTTTCAATTCCAGCCCATCCCATGTAAGCGACGGTGAAAACTTCATGAGCCTGGATTTCGAGCCGCATTCGACGCGGAAGGTTCTCATCCAGTAGCAACTTCATGTCGATACCACGGCAGCGGACTCAAAGGTTTGTTCTCTTAGCTGCTTCAGCAGGCGAACTACAAGCTCGCGGGGAACGGTGGGAAACTGCTCCAAAAACTCATTCACGCTGTACCCTGCCTCCAAGTGATCAAACAAGGTTTGCACGGCAACGCGAGTACCAGAAAAGCAAGGCGTGCCGTGCATCACGCGGGGATTGGTCGTAACGATGGGACTCATGACCATATTCTACAATCCACCTCGGTAGAGCGGCAAGACGAATGCCTTTTCGCCGGTTACATCGCGATTTCACGACGAGGAGTGTACAATTCGAGAATCATGAGTAACTACCCCACCCGCCGGGAACTCCTTACTGCCGCTGCGGGCGGCTTTGGGGCAATTGCCTTGAGCGGCATTTTGGCGGAAGAGGCTCCACCCCCTAAAGCTCTGGCCGCTGACCCACTCGCCGCCAGAAAGCCCCACTTCATCCCTCGCGCCAAGTCCGTCATCTTCCTCTACATGACCGGCGGCGTGTCGCACGTCGATACCTTCGACCACAAGCCCAAGCTGGCGGCGGACCACGGCAAGTCGATTACGGTCGACAACTGGCAGGGGAAGCTCGGAAAGTTCACTCGCTTCCTCAAGGGGCCGGGGTGGAAGTTCGCCCCCGGCGGCTCATGCGGCACGCAGGTGAGCGACCTTTTTCCGTATGTACGGACCGTGGTCGACGACCTGTGCGTCATCCGCTCGCTCGAATCGAACCACACCAACCACTACGAGGGAACGCTGGGGATGCATACCGGCTCCTGGTCGTTCGCCCGCCCCAGCATCGGGGCCTGGGTGAGCTACGGCCTGGGGACCGAGAACCGCAATCTGCCGTCGTTCATGGTCATCGCCCCGCGGCCGCCCTACGCCGGCACGCAAACCTGGGGCTGCGACTTCCTCCCCGGCTGCCACCAGGGGACGCACATCGTCCCCGGCCCCGTCCCCATCGCCAACGTCAGCCGCCGCTCACCCACGGATGAGTTGCAAAAGCTGGAGCTATCCCGCATCGCTGCCGCCAACCAGCAGCACTTGAAAGAGCGTCCCGGCGATGCGGCGCTCGAAGCTCGCATCCGCGCCATGGAAACCGCCTTCGGCATGCAGCAAGCCGCCCCCGAAGCTTTCGACCTCTCGCAGGAAACCGAGGCCACGCTCCGCCTCTACGGCCTGGCCCGCGGACAGACCAGCGGCTTCGGCTGGCAATGTTTGCAGGCCCGGCGGATGGTGGAGCGCGGCGTTCGCTTCGTCGAGCTGATCGATGTCGGCTCCTCCGGCAACTGGGACTCGCACGGCAACATGCAGGACCATGTGGCCCTGGCCAAAAACGTCGACCAGCCGATCGCCGCCCTGATTACCGACCTGAAGCAGCGGGGCCTGCTGGACGAAACGCTCGTCGTCTGGACCACCGAGTTCGGCCGCACCCCCTACCACGAACAAGCCGCCCACGCCGGGCGGGAGCATCATCACCAGGTCTTCTCCTCCTGGCTCTCCGGCGGCGGCATCCAAGGAGGCCTCGTCCACGGCTCCTCCGACGAATACGGCATCGGCCCCGCCGAAGACCGCGTCCACGTCCACGACCTGCACGCTACCATCCTGCACTTATTGGGACTGGACCACGAGCGGCTCACCTACCGCCACGCCGGACGAGACTACCGGCTGACGGATGTGGAGGGGGAAGTGGTGGGGGAGATTTTGGCGTAACAAGAGCGAACGAGTGACTATCGGCGGCTTGAGCACGTCGTGAGCTACAGTGACCTTAACCGCGATGCAAAAATGCCAAAGCCCTTTGGGCAACGCTTCTCCAAGCGGGCGAGATCTAAGGTTTGACTGACCTTCGCATAGAAATCCCGCTGGCTCATCCGGGCACCGAGTAGAATCGAGCAATCAGCTTTGGGATCACGATTTTCCTCTGGCGACGGTTGGGTCTGGACGGTGCAATCCAAAACATCGCTCAAGGCTTTTTCGTCTGCCAGGATCCAGGCGTCGAACTCGCGGATTGCGACGCCAAGCGCGCGGGGAAAGGAACCCGTTAACATCTGTTCGCTTTGAGCCTGAGCCAATTCCCGAAGCCGCTCGGGACGACCATCCTCGTCGATTACCAAGACGAGAGCGTCGTAGCCTCGTCTACGCGCTTCCAATATCCAGCGAATAGCCCGTTTGACGAAACCTTGACCCTTCCCACGATGAATGTGGATTTGGTCGCTGCTGACCCTATCCCACGTACATGTTTGAGTCTTGGTTGCTATCCGCCGGACCAGCGACTCAAGGGCACCAGACTCCTCGTGCTTCCCCTCCGAAACCAAGAGAATCTTCATGAGATCCCTATTCTCGCTTCAAGGTGCGCATGTCACGAGGGCGAAGCAGTCCGTCGCACTGCCAAGTCTTCGTCTCCTTCTGCCGTCCAAATTTCGCCAAGCGTGAAGACCGAAAGCTGGTCGCGAACGCTTTGGCTGTCAGCCATGCGGGTGAGCGAGATTGCCCCATCGCTTCCTTTCGTGCATAAGGTAACCTCTTCAGGTTTCAAGAGATCCACGGCATAGGGCGAATGAGTCGTTAAGACGACTTGCGTGCTGGGCTGCTCTGAAACAATCTCTCGGAGAATTTCGAGAACCATTTTGAGGCGTTTGGGATGGATACCGTTCTCGGGTTCCTCGATAAGTAACAAACGTGGCGGACTCGGTGAGAACAAGACCGCAAGGTATCCAAGGATCAGCAACGCCCCGTCCGAGGCCTGGGCGGCGGGGACGAGTTGCTTGCTTCCCCGGAGTTGAAAATAGAGTCCTTTGCCATCGGCCGAGTTGAGTTTGGAAACTTGTTCGATGCTCTCGTACGGCGAGCGGAACGCCATCTGCGGCATTAGCTTTATTGAACTGACTTCCGGGAATATCGAGCAGAATTTTTTCTCGAGGAGATTAAAGCGGTCGCGGTCAAAACCAAGAATGTCGTCAAGAAACAGCGCCAGGCCAAAACCGTCTGGATTCAACCGAAACCGCCGCTCCGAATCGGGAGCTGCGGGGAGAGCAAGATGTCGGCCTATCCAGCGATGGTAATGGACACCAGATAGTGCCTCATGAACGATATGGCAGGCGTGCTTCAACTCTTCCGAAGCATTTTGGTTGTTGACGCAAACCGCTTGAACTAGCGTGTTCCCGTGTCCGCGGCGAGTGAAATCAATCTTTTGTTCAATGGTTGCGTTTTCGTCCTCGACCACAACATTGCGTCCGGCATTTGGAAATCGACACTCCAGCGAATACTGAAAGGGAAAGCCCTCGGCGATTGATTCAGCGGAGAGTCGAACCGTCCCCTCGGCATTTCCATGCCAGACTAATTCCCGCCCTTCCCAAGACCCTGCGAACGCTTGCTGAAGAGGCAAGTCCGTGCTTCGGCTGAGAGCAGCTAGAGCATTCAAAATACTTGTCTTCCCAGAGTCGTTCGGTCCAATCAGGGCATGGATTGGCGTCAACTCCAACGCTATGTCGCGGAGAGCCTTGAAATTCTGAACGCCAAAGCGAGTGATCATCAGCCGACCTCTAAACTGTGCCTCCCCCAATCATACCATGATCGTCGCGTCGGCGAGCCGGCCGTCGACGTGGTTTACTGCTCATACCTCTTTGAAATAATCGCCCCCGTCACCGCATGAATGACGTAATGCGGCCCGCCCCCTTTTGAGCTTGGGGTTCTTGAGTTCGTAGTCCATCATGACTTACCGCCTCTACAACCATTCCGCCCGTTGCCAGTCGTCCGCCGATGTGGAAAATCCATGGGCCGGCTGATGAAACAACGAACTCGCACCTTAGCAGAAGGAAACCTTCATGGCCAAGAAAAAACGGTTTGACAACGCGGTCAAGCGGATGCACCGCAAGAAGACGAGTGAACGGATTATTCTCCGGACGGGCGAAGCCCTGGTCGAAGGAGACCCCGCCTGGTCGGCTGCGGAGCCGGAGGTGGTGATTGGGGAGCTGGATGGGCCGGTGGGATATGCGATTGCGAATTTGCTGGGGGACCAGGTGAAGGGGCATTCGCGCGTGTTCGCGATTCTCAACAGCGACGTGCAGATTCGCCCCGTGACGCTGATGGTCAGCAAGGTGACCGTGAAGAGCAGCAAGTACACCAACATCCTGATGGGGACCGTGCAGGCCGCCATCGCCCACGGCGTACTGGACGCGGTCCGTGTGGGGGACATTCCCAAGGAGAAGGCCAACGACCTGGGGATTATCGTCTCCGTCTGGCTTGACCCCAGCGTTACCAATGCGGACCTCAAGATCGACTTCGACCTGCTCTTCGAAACCAACCGCGCCGCCACCGCCAAGGCCATTCACAAGGCGATGCACCACGAGCCGGGCATCGACTGGCTGCTGGAAAACCAGGATAAGGTGCCGCACTACTTTCACCAGTTGGCGCTGGAGGGAAAGCTGGATTCGTGACAGGGGTCACTCGTTGAGCGCCGGCAAGTATTCTCCACCCTCTGACCTCTCTCCCATGCCTCTCGGCTTTGACATCCTGCACGAAGACGAAGCCTGTTTGGTCATTTCCAAGCCGGGCGGGCTGCTGACGCAAGCGCCGCTGGGGATTGATAGTTTGGAAGTGCGGATCAAAAAGTTCCTGCGCGAGAGGGACCAGATGGAAGGCGATGTCTATCTCGGCGTGCCGCATCGGCTGGACCGGCCGGTGTCGGGGGTGATCGTGTTCGCCAAGCACCGCAAGGCGGCCCGAAAAATCTCCGACCAGTTCGAGCAGCGGCGAGTGGAGAAGACCTATTGGGCGTTAGCGCAGGGAGTCGTACAGCCGGAATCAGGGACGTGGACGGATTATCTCAAGAAGGTGGAGGGGGATCCGCGGAGCGTGGTGACGGATGAGAGTGACCCGGAGGGGCAGCGGGCGGTTTTGCATTACAAGGTGATAATACAATTGGAAGGCCAGGCATTAGACCCTCACCCCGGCCCTCTCCCAAGGGGAGAGGGGGCAGGAGTGACGCTCCTGGAAATCATATTGGAAACCGGCCGGACGCATCAAATCCGCATCCAGTGTGCATCTCGCGGGTACGCATTGCTGGGAGACGAGATGTACCGCAGCCCGCATCATTTCGGCCCACCCACCGACGACGAGCGGCAGCGGATGGTGGCCCTGCATGCCCGCAGTCTGTCGTTCTGGAATCCCGTTTCCCGCGCCGTGATGACCTTCGTCGCGCCGCTGCCGGAGTATTGGCCGCAGATGGATGTCACGCTGCCCGAGCCGTCTCCAGATTGAGCGCCGGTCGTTTGGTCTCATATCCGAACCGCCGGATGTCCTCCGCGTAAAGCTCCGCCACTTGCTCCGCGAGGTCGGGCGTATAGAACCAGGAGTAACCTGGAAAGCCGGTGAGGGAGCGGAGTTCGGCCAAAGGGGCATCCGCCAGATTACGGAGCACCGCGGAGTCGCGCCGCGTTTTGTTCGCCTCCGGCAGATCGCCTGAGACGTTCAGTTTCTGGCAAAGTGTGCGGAAGTCTTCCGCGAGATGCTCGAAGCGTCCCAGAAAATCGAGCGGCTGCGAGCCGAGAAACAGGTGCTGCGGCCGCCAGTGCAAATCAAGGGTGCGCGGGTTTCGCTGCCGTACATCGCTGACAAATTGCCGGAAGGTGAGCTCCTCGCGCCAACGCTGGGACGATGCCTTGCTCGACGAACAGAGCCAACCCGCGGACAGCCGGTTGACTGCGCGGTGCCAGCGCTGCCGCCGGGAATTTTCCTCGGCAAATTTCTGGGCGGGGGACTTCCACGGCACAAACTTGTTCAGAAAACCCGATACCAGCCGATCCCAAGGGTTGCGGACAAAGGCAAAACGAAACAGCTTGCGGTCTTGCACCGAGCGGCGCTGCACTTCGGTGGGCTGGGCCTGCAGCTCGTAGCGGGCGCGGATATGAGCGTTGGGGTCAATGCCGTACGCCGCCCCTCGTCCTTCAGCCAGCTCGATCACCCAGCACTTGAGCGCGGAACAGGCGACCTTCTCAATGGGGATGTAGAGAAAGCGGAATTGCTCGGACGCGACGAAGTGCTTTTCGGGCCAGCGCATTGAGTGGTTTTCTCCTCACAGCATCAGGCAGCTTGCCAGCGGCGTAGTGTTGGCCGGGCGCGATCGCGTCCCAGCAAACGTCGCAGCCAGGGCTTGAACCCCCGCTCGGCGTGAAACTCGATGCCGGGGCGGTCCCAGTTGATCTGCTTGATCCGCCCGTTGAAGGACTGGGACCACTGCATCCCATCGACTTTGGGAAAGAACGGAGCCAACGTCTCGATGTCGCCGGTATCGTACCTAAGCTGGTGCGAGGGAATGGCCGCCGAAGTCTTCGCGGTGATGACGCTGATGTTGTAGCCATAACACTTGATCGCGGCCTGGGAGCAGTCGAAGCCGGCGAGGATCAGGTTGTACAGGAGCAGGCCGGTATTCCAGAGGGTCACATGGCCGCCGACAATCTCGTGCTTGAGGGGCGGGATGGTGAGGGCCAGGATGCCCCCTTCCTTGAGATCGCGAAGAACCTTGGTGAGGAACTGATTGACGTTGAGTTGATGCTCCAGCACGTGCGAGACCCACACGCAGTCGAACGGGGCGGCGAATTCGTGTCGCAGGTAATCCGCCTGAACGGCATCCTCGAGGCCGGGATAGATGTCGATCGCCGTCACCTGTTTTCCAGCCTGCTTGAACAGACGCGAATGGCGGCCGGTGCCGCAGCCGACGTCCAGCACGGTTTCAAAGCGATGGGCCTGAAGTAGCTTATCCAGGGTTTCTTCGGCGAGCAGGGGCTTGTTATTCATCGCAGGACGTTTCTTGGGGTTAGAGGTAGAGCATTACGCCGCTCTTCTCGGGACAAGGAATTGCTCGGGCAAGTCACGGACGAAGCGGACCAACGTGCTGAGCATGTCGGCGCGAGGCGCGCGAGCTGAAGCGCAAGGCAGCAAGGCCTCAATCAGCGGCGGCAAACGCTTGGGGATGCTGGCAAACGGCCACTGATGATCCAAGACCCTCTTCACCACAGCGGCGGAGCGCTCCTCAAACAGCGAACAGCGGCCGGCGGCCAGTTCCTCGGAGGCCTGCACGGTTTCCTTGCCGCGACTGGTCAGGCAGCAAACCGCTCCCGGCTGCCGATAGTTGGCGAGGCCATAGCACAGAACCGGCAGGCGCTGCGCGAGTGCCTCAACTCCACTCGATGAATTGACGCAAGCAACGGCCTTACAGCTAACCAATGCTTCCGCGAGAGTCGGCGATCGGTCCCAAGTGCCGCCGAGTTGTTCCACCTCTCGAACGAGCGCGGCATCCGGGGGCGCAAGGGGATGCGCCCTCACTCGCACCGGCAGTTGCGAATGGCGGCAGACGTGCGTCACAAACTCGCGCATGTCTGCGAACCACGGGGAGAGCTCGGTAATCTGCGTGTCGCTGTCGAGTTGCGTGACCACTAACAGGTCGCCGTTGGCGCGGACTTTCAACGGCGTTTTCCCTTCGACATCCAGCGGCTCACCAGCCCAACTTGCGCGGGCGTTGATTCCGGCCGGGTCGATCTGCACCGTCCCCTTTTGGGGATGCCAGCCAAGCTCCACAAACAGCAGCGCCGTTCCCATTTTCTTCAAGCGCGCAAGCGTTCGAGCGTATTTGACATGAGTGCCATTGAAGAGAATGGCTAGATCGCAGCGGAACGGATACCGCCAATAAGGAACGCGGCCGGAGAGCGGCCCTCGCCAACGGAACACGTCGTGCCCCAGACCGCGGCAGGTCTCGGCAATCAGGTCGAGCGCCGGCCGCACATTGGCGTCTTTGCGCGCTTCGACCAGGATTGTGCTCATGGGACACCGCTAGCAAGGTTAGCGGCGGATGCTACCCCAAGGAGCACGCATAAACAATGTCAATTCGCGCTCCTGCGCCGTTTCGCTCTACTTCCCGCTCATCTCGCTGCTCAGGCCGCCGGCGGCGGGGACGTAACAGTGGCGGGCGTAGTCCATCACCATGCGGTGGGCGGAAAACCGCCAGGCCAGCGTGCTGATGGAGTTCATCATCCGCTTGATCCACTGCCGCGGCAGGCCATCCACGTCCCGCTCGTAGTAGATGTGAACCACCTGGTCTTCCAGCACCTGGAACAGGGCCTCGGCGTCCCGCTTGTCGGTGATTTCGTCGTTGGCGTGGCTTTGGCCGTGGCCGATGGCGAATCCGTTGGCTCCGTCATAGGCTTCCGCCCACCAGCCGTCGAGGATGGAGAGGTTGAGGCCGCCGTTCAGGGCTGACTTCATGCCGGAGGTGCCGCAGGCCTCCTGCGGGCGACGCGGGTTGTTGAGCCAGACATCGGCGCCGCCGAGCAGGGAGCGGGCCACGGCGATGTCGTAGTCGTCCACGAACACGAAGCGATGGCGCACGTCGGGATCGGAGGCGAAGGCACTGACCTGACGGATGAGCTCCTTGCCGGTGTCATCCGCTGGGTGGGACTTGCCGGCGAACACCATCTGCAC
>JBKJNY010000205.1:0-35253 GCA_046593355.1 Pirellulaceae bacterium
TAGCATTTAGCTTTTCGCATTTGACATTGCTTCTACCCTCCCGAGGAGATTCCACATGTCTCGTTTGACCCGCCGCCGTTTCCTTTCCACTTCCGCTGCTGCCACGAGCGCGCTGGCACTGGGGGCATACGTCAACGTCTCGCCTGCGAAAGAGTCCAAGTCGCCCAGCGAAAAGCTCCGCATCGCCGGCATCGGCGTGACGGGACGCGGGGGAGAGGATATTGCCGGCGTGGCCAGTGAGAATGTCGTCGTCTTGTGCGACGTGGACGAAAACTTGTTGGAGAAAGGGATGGTCCGCTTCAAGGCGGAGCGGAAATACAAAGACTTTCGCGTCATGCTGGAGAAAGAGGAGAAGAACCTGGACGCCGTCGTCGTCGGCACGCCGGACCATACCCACGCACCAGCCGCGGCCATGGCCCTCCGCCTGGGGAAACACGTTTACTGCGAGAAGCCGCTGACACACACCGTGAAGGAGGCCCGCGTGCTGGCGACCCTTGCCAAAGAGAAAAAGCTGGTCACGCAGATGGGGAACCAGATCCATGCCGGGGACAACTACCGGCGCGTGGTGGAGCTGGTGCAAGGCGGGGCGATCGGCAAAGTGACCGAGGTCCACGTCTGGGCCGGGGCGGAATATCACAGCGCGAAGTTCACCACCGGCACGACGGCTCCCAAGGGGCTGGACTGGGACCTGTGGCTCGGCCCAGCGCCGGAGCGGCCGTATAGCGAAGGAGTGCATCCTTTTAACTGGCGGAAGTTCTGGGACTACGGCACCGGCACGCTGGGGGATTTTGGCTGCCACTTCATGGACCTCGCCCATTGGGCTCTGAACCTGCGGGCTCCGACCGCGGTGGAGGCGACCGGCGACCCGACACCGTACGACCCCGTCAGCGCCCCGCGGCACTGCATCGCCCACTATGAATACCCCGCTCGCGGCGAGATGCCGGCCTGCAAGCTCCACTGGTATGACAGCGGCAAGCGGCCAGAGTTGTGGGGCAGCATCGAAATCGAAGACGCGAAGAAGGCGACCGCGGGCGGCGGCCAGCTCTTCGTCGGCAGCGGGGGGATGCTCCTTTCCAACTATGGTGAGAGGTGGCTACTCCCTGAGTCTAAGTTCACAGGCTTCCAGGCTCCCAAAGAGTCCATTCCCGCTTCCATCGGCCATCACCAGGAATGGATTCACGCCATCAAGACCGGCGGCACGACCACCTGCAACTTCGACTACGCCGGCGCTCTGACCGAAGCGGTCCTGCTGGGCACCGTCGCCTACCGCAGCGGCAAGCGGGTCGAATGGGACGCCGCCAACCTCAAGGTCACCAACAACCCCGCCGCCCAGCAGTTTGTGCATACCGAGTACCGAAAGGGGTGGACGCTGTAGGATCTGCCGGAACGGACTATAATGGCATTAAGGAGCCACTTATGGATGCCATTCACATTCGCCACACCCTTTCCAGCGACACCCCGCATCTGCCGGAACTCGCGCCGTTCATTGGCAAGACGGTTGAAATCACCGTGCGGGAATCGCCTGATCCTGCGCGGCCCAATCGGTGGCAGCCGCTCATGGATATCGCCGGCAAGGACTTGATTGACCCGGAGGTTTACAAGCAGCAGCGACTGTTGGAAACCCGGCATGCACAGGCGGCAAGCGATGCTGCTCGTTGATACCAGCGTCGTCATCGATTACACCCGGTCGGCCGATCCGGCAATGCTTGCCATTTTCCAAGCGGAAGATGCCACCATTACAGGAATCATCCGAGCGGAGGTTTTGCACGGCACTCGTGATCCGCGTCACCGCGCGCAATTGATTTCCGCTTTGGACTCCTTTCGGCAGGAGAATATTCCGCGTGCCCTCTGGGACCAGGTGGGAGATTTCTTGGCTGCCCTGCGCGCCAAGGGCATTTCGGTCCCCTTTAACGATGTTGCCATTGCTGTGCTGGCCATCCATATCGGGGTGGAGCTTTGGACTCGTGACCAGCAGTTCACGCTCATTCAAAGCGTCCTGCCGGCGCTGCGGCTTTTCAAGCCAACACCATGACCAGGCCCCTCGCAACCGCACCCATGTCTTACAGCAGGTGCCGCGCCTTAATCTGCAAATACGAGTTCACCAGCGGGGCGGTCATGTCCTCGGGAAAAACATCCAAAGCCAGCACTCCTTTGTGCTCCAAATCCCGCAGCACCTGGTGCCGCCAACTGAGGATTTCGGCGGCGGCGGCGGCGCGGAAGAGGGAGGCGTCGCCGGTGTGGGGGGCGTCGGCGGCGGAGAAGAGCTGGTGGTCGCGGAGCAGGACGCCCAGGGGGAGGTGCTTGCCGACCAGCGTGCCGAGGTAGCTTTGCACCTGGTGGCTGTTGACTTCGTCGATGATGTTGGTGATGAGCACCACCAGCGAGCGTTTTTTGCAGTGCGAGGCCAGGTGCAGGAAGGCGTCGTCGTAGCGGCTTTCGACCAATTCGGGGAAGCGGTCGAACGAGGCGTGCAAGAGCTGGTTCATCTGGGTCATGCCTCCCTTGGGAGGGACGAACGACAGAATCCGGTCGGCGAAACAGACCATGCCGACGCTGTCCCCCTGCCGCAGGGCGACGTAGCTGAGCATCAGGGCGGCGTTCAGCGAATGGTCGAGCAGCGAGAGGCCGCTCGACTCGTTGGTCATCAGGCGGCCGCAATCCAGCAGGAAAATGAGCCGCTGGCTGTGGCTGGTTTGATAGTCCTTGACGGTCAGCTTGCTGCGGCGGGCGGTGGCTCGCCAGTCCATGTATTTGTAGTTGTCGTCGAGTGTATAGTCCCGCAGCCGCTCGAACTCGTTCTCGGTGCCGACCTTCCGCGTGCGGCGGACCCCCATCAGGCTGAGGCGGTTGGTGCGAGCCAGGATGGCGAACTCCGCGAGCTGCTTCATGTCGGGATAGACGTGAATCGCGTTCTCCACCGGGTATTCCAGATACCGTTGCCAGAAGCCGAGGAAGCTGCGGACCCGCACATGCACCTTGGGGAGCGTGAACTTGCCGCGGCGGCTGGCCTTCAGGTCGTAGTGGACGGTGGTGCGGCTGCGGGGGCCGAGGCGGAGGACGAACTGCTTGGGCTCGACGGTGAATTCCTGAGGGATGTCGTCCCGCACCCAGGCCGTGCGGCGGACGCGGCGGAGGTTGCTGATGTGCAGCGTGACCTTGTGGTTCTTCTGGATGCTGGCCACACGCATCGCCTCGCGCTCGACCGAGAACGACCTGGGGCCGGCCAGTGTGAACAGGTCCACCAGCGCGATGACCGGGATGATAACATCCGCCATCACGATGAACGGCAGCAGCCGCTGGTCGATGAGCAAGCCCAGCGAGAGGACCGCCGGCAGGGCGACGGCGATGACGACGGGGGTGTGCGGAAAAATCCGCTTGAGCCAGGCCAGTGCCAGCAGCGGCGCAAGCAGCAAGACAATGAGCAGCCCCGCAATGCGAAAGAGGAACGGCCCGTGCTCCTGCAGCGTGCTGAGAATCCAGTCGCTCAAATCCGCGGCACCTCCACCGAGCGGACCAGCTCGGTGAGCAAATCATCCACCTTCTGCCCCTCCACCTCGGCCTCCGCCGTCAGCATCACGCGATGCCGCAGGGCGGGCAGGACAATCTGGGCCACGTCATCCGGCACGGCGTAATCCCGCCCCTGGAACGCGGCCAGCGTGCGGGACGCCTGCATCAGGGCAATCCCCGCCCGCGGCGAAGCCCCCATGTGGAACTGCGGCCAGCCGCGGGTGAGGCGGACAATCTTGTTGATGTAATCGACTAGCTTCTCATCGACGCGGGTCTGGGCGTTGTCGTGAATGACCTGCATAATCTGCGCGGGGTTGCAAATGGTTTCCAGCTCGAGCTCCAGCCGCTTGTCCACGTCCACTTGCTGGGAATGGAGCTTGAGGATGGTGGATTCCTCCTGCTCCCGCGGATAGCTGGCGACGAGCTTGAACATGAAGCGGTCGAGCTGGGCCTCGGGGAGGTTGTAGGTCCCTTCGGATTCAATCGGGTTCTGCGTGGCCAGCACCAGGAACGGGCGGTCGACGACGTGGCTCTTGCCGTCCACAGTCACGCGATATTCCTGCATGACTTCCAAAAGTGCCGCATGAGTCTTCGCCGGGGCGCGGTTGATTTCATCCGCCAGCAGCAGCTGCGTGAAAATCGGTCCGGGGCGGAAGCGGAATTCCTGCGTCTTCATGTCCAGGACCGGCGCGCCGGTCACGTCCGACGGCATCAGGTCCGCCGTGAACTGGATGCGGCCGAACTGGCAGCCGAGCACCTTGCCAAGCGTGCGGACGAAGAGCGTCTTGCCCAGGCCGGGGACGCTTTCGATAAGCACGTGGCCGCTGGAGAACATGGCCACCAGCGTCCCCAGGACGAGCTCATCCTGACCGACGTAAATCTTGGCAATCTCCTTCGTGAGCCGATCGAAGAGCTGCTTGGTGGGGGTGTCGCGCCCTTGATATCGTTGCGGCGCGGGAGCTTGCGGCTGGGGCGGCTGGTGCAAAGCATGCATGGGGGCCAAGGGCGAGGGGGAATAGCCCGGCTGAGGTGCATAAGTCCGCGGCTGGGGGGCATACGATTGCGGCTGGGAATACGCCGGCGGTTGCGGCGGGCCACAGCCTTGCGGATGGGAATAGTTCGGAGGCAATGGCGGCGCGAGCGGGGTTGACGAACCGGTGAAGCGAATGTCCCCCCCGGCGGAATCCATGGCCGGCCCAGAGGAGAGCGAAGGGCCGAGCGACGGCAGCGGCGCAACCGAAGGCCCGGACGACGGCGGAGCAGCCGCGGGAACCTGGACAATCGCGCCGCACTGAGGACAAGCAGCCCGTTTGCCGGCAGCACTGGCGGCAACCTTGAGCGTCCGCTGGCAACTCGTGCAGTTGAATTCAAGGGAGCTGGCAGCCTGGGTGGGAGTCGTGCTCATGCGGTTGGGGCAAATAGGGAAGAAGTTTGCGAGTGGCCTGCTATTGTGATTGAACAGGAATGGGCCGCCTAGTAGGACGGAGCACTGCTCCGTCCCACGAACAGGCCTCCACGTGAACAAATGGGTGGAACGCCCACGGCTTTGCGTGGGCAGACCCCTAGAGCAACTCCGCTTCCCGCTCGACGATCAAGATTTCCTCTTGCCGCAGATCCTTTTTGAGTTCCTCTTTCAAGGTCAGCAAGAAACGGCGGGCGGAGCGAGTCTTCGTGGCAAACACACGGTAGATGACAATCTGGTCGCGGTAGGTAACGTCCCCAAAGGTCCAAAATCCCTCATTGCTTTGCGGGAAGAAGGTGACGCCGCCAAACTCCTCCAAGAGGCGCTCGCGGAGGCGGACCAGTTTGCGACCCTCCACGGCTTGGCCGTCGTTGTAGGTCAACGGGATGAAGATGTCATATTCTTTCACCGGCGAGTTTCCCTTCGCGGTTGTCAATGCCGGCATCCCGTGAGAGCTCGACGAAGCGGATGTTCGCCTCCTTGAGAGCTCGGGCGGCAGCTTCCGAAACCACAAACCGCCGCTGGGGCAACGCCACGCCCGGAGAATGCCGCTGAAGCAGATCCCACGCTTTGGCGTCGTCGCCCGCGGATACTTGAATGACGATTCGCATCAGGCCCTCGCAATCTTCAGTCACCATGAGTCGGCTTTAGGCTCTCATCACATTCTACACTGTCTGTAATGATTCGCGACTATGAGCGGCCGGCAGGTGAGCTACTACGCCCCCTTCAAGTGGGACTTGCCGGATTTTCGCTTCCCTTGCTGCTGGTACTGTTGGATGCGCTGCTCGGCATAGGCCCGGTCCTTGCTGCGGGCCATGAGCTGGCCGAGGGCGGTGACGTGTTTGCCGAAGTCGGCGGAGGCTTCGCTGGGGAGCTCGCGGGCGCGGCCGAAAATGGGGGATTTGGCCAGGCAGTAGATGATGCCGAGGATGGTCAGGTGGATGACGATGGCGTTGAGCGGCCAGACGCGGGCGACGTCGAACAGGCCGGCTCCTTCAGCCGCCTCCGGCTCTTTGTCGAGGACGGTGGGCTCGCCATTTTTGCTTTCGATGAAGGCGACGTTGGCCCCCGGGGCGCACTCTTCGATCAGTTTGCCGGCGAGCTTGCGATGCTCGTGGTTGACGAGCGGGTAGTTGAGCACGAAGGAGCCGTTGGTGACGACGATAACCTGGCCCGTGCCGAAGGCCGGGTCGGTGATGCGGGTGACAATGGCGTCCTTGGTCGGGTAGGTAGCGCCGTAGGCGTACTCAATGGGGCCATCTCCGGCAGACCAGAGGAGTGGCGTGATCGTTTTTGGCAGCGGCGGGTCGGCGGTTTTGTCCGTGCGGTCCGTTTCAACCGGCGGGTCCAGCCGCCCTTCGATCAGGATTTCGGTCTTGGAACTATCAATGCCGGCTGCCCAGGGACCTCTCAGCCCTTTGGCGACGTGCTTGGTGCCGTCCCGCCGGGCGGTGAACCAGCGGGCGTATTGCTCCTGGGGCATTTCCCAGCGGCGGGAGTCGTAGTCGGCCTTGGCTTCGGCCTCGAACCGCTTGAAGGTGACGGCCTCGGACGGCTTGAGCAGCGGGGCGATTTTCTGGTAGTACTCGCCGGCGGCGTCGTAGTCGCGGCCGACGTAAATGAGCGTGCGGCCGCGCCCCTGAGCGAGCCAGCTTTCCAAAAACTCCCGCTGCTTTTTGTCCGGCGGTTCAAAGCTGTCGGGAATCCAGACAATGACGTCGGCCCGCTGGTTGATGCCGGGGGAGAGGCGGCTGAGAGTGCGGACTCTGTGCCCGTTCTTAATGAACATTTCCGCCAGCACGCGGGTGCCGTTGACGCTGGCCGTGGCCTGCCTGCCGGAGCGCTTGCCGTAGACGCTGTCGAGGTTTTCCGCCCGCGAGCGGCTACCGTAAAAGTACAGCCCGACGCCGACGACCAAAAGTGCCAGCGGAATGCCGATGGCGAGCGCCCCGCGCGTTCCGAGGCGCTTGCCCAAACCGGAAAGGTAGTTGTCACTCATGCGGCGGCGCGCTCCATTTGGGTCAGCTCGGCTTCGAATTCGTCCAGGCGGTTCCAGCTCGCTTCGAACTGCTCGCGGGAGATTTTGTGATGCCCGAAGAAGACATCCTCAAAGCTGACCATGGTGATTTCGAGGATTGGATGCAGCACGGGGCGAGAGCGGGTCTCGCGCAGATATTGGCGGTTGGTCTTTCCCTTGGCCAGGCGGATGACGTGCTGCCGGTCGAGCTGGACCAGGAAGTGGCTGTAGAGATAGAGAATAGCTTGGGAGTAATCGCCGGCTTCATAGAGGCGACGAGCTTCCGAGAGGAAATCCCCGGTCGGTTTGCGGAGCTGGAAGGGGAGATGCTCCACCCGGTCCACGTCGTGCCCGGTTTCCACGACCTTCGAGCCGGCCGTTTCCATCACTTCGCCGCTCAGGAAGGCCCGGGTGATGAAAACGACGGCCAAGACGAGCAAGGCCACCAGGGCGCTGATCCCCATAATCTGCAAGATGCGCCCCAGCCAACTGAGATTGGGGGGACGCGCGGTCGTGCCGGTCGCCGGAGCCGGCTGCCAGTTGGAGGCCCGGTTTTCGCTGTCGTCCTCCACCGTTTTCAGCCGCAACGGGCGGGGAGCATCGGCCTCGCGGTCATACCAGGGGAACGCTCCGCGCGAGCCGAGCGATTCGCGGGCATCCTCCACAGCTTCGTCGGACTGGCTCTCAGCCGCGGCGCTGGGCGCGAGCAGGAGAATTCCTGCCAAGAGGAATAGGACGAGTTGCGACGGGATCGGACGCATGAGAAAGAAACCGATTTGAGATTTGAGATTTGAGATTTGAGACACTGTGACTTTAGGATTGGATTAACGACTTGGAATTTGCAATCGGGAATCTCCCGTCTCAAATCTGAAATCACAAATCTCAAATCCCCCTCTTCCCGGCTACCACGCCTTCCCCGCCATCTTCGCCGACTCCGCTCGCATTAGCAGCTCGACTTCCCAGCCTTCATAGCGGATGCGGAGATCGAGGTAATCGAGGTAGCGGACGACGGAGTAAAAAGCGACGACCACCCAGAACGCCGCAGGGTAGATGAATACCATGAAAGTCCAGCTCAATTCATATTGGCCAATCAGCACGCCGACCCCCAAGTAGAGCGCAATGACGATGATGACCAGCAGCGAGAAGGCCAGCAGGGAGCTGCCCATCCACCGTCCGAACAGATCCCCGGAGCTGGAGCCGTGCAAGTGGCCGCTCCGCTTGTTGATGGTGATGGTGCTAGCGCCGCGGGCGCGGATGGGGTTCTTTTCCAACAGGATGATTTCGTTGATGTACGGCCGGAGGGCCCGGAACAGGGCCGAGTAGATCGCCAGGAACCACAGCCAGACTTCAATGCCCACGTTGTTGCCATAGCGGTCCATCATGCCGACCAGAACCCAGGCCGGCAGAATGCCGCGGATCAGGAGCTGGCAAAGGATCAGGCCCGGCGAGTGCCGGAGCACGGATTTGAAAACCTGGCGGAAGGTCGGCTTTTGCATGAAGACCGCTTCCCCCAGGTAGGCCGTGACGAACACCGATGCCAACGGGGCTTCGATGAAAACCAGCAGCGCCATATCGAACAGATACCGCCACGGCAGCATGGTATAGATGCGTTTGGCCCAGTCCGGCGCGCTCCACTCGTACAGACGGTACTCGGTGTAATCGAAGACCTGCGGATCGACCATCCATCCCAGCAGCCAGTAATTGAGGATGCCCAGCGGAATGACGGCCGCCAGCGTGAGCCAGAAGACGGGCTGCACGAATTCGCGCAGGACGTGCAGCGAGAGGTCCAGCGTGTCGAGCAGCCCCCGCTCGCGGATGGTGATGCGGGTGTTGTCAAGTTCCATGCCCGGACCTCTCGCGCAAGGGGGTCGGGAGTCTTTGGCGTCGATGATTATTCATGATGAAGAAGCCTATGCCGCCAAAGACGGAGGGCCCCCTACATTCCACGGTGGATGCTCCGCGGGAAGCCCAGGATCACGAAGTAGAACGCCAGCAGGCCGCTGGAAAACACCGCCACCCCCGCTTTGATGACATACGGCGCGGCGGAAGGGGACAAAAACCCTTCAATGAATGCGGCAATGCAGAACATGATGAAGGCCGACATGGCGATGGGCATCATTTCCTTGCCGGTCTTCATCAGGGACGAAAAACGCGAATACTCCCCCGGCATGATCCAGGACATTCCTAGCCGCAGTCCCGCTCCGGCGGAGAGGACAATGGCGGTCAATTCAAAGGGGCCGTGGGCGGTGACGAAATGGAAGAAGTTCTGCCCTTCTTTGGCCATCACCTCCGGCCGGGCCATGTAGCCAAACGACGCCCCGAGCGTAATCGAGTTGGATAACAAAAGCAGCAGCCCGGGCACGACGAGCAGACCATACGCAAAGCACCGAAAGCCGATGCTGGGGTTGTTCCAGATATAGAATCCAGCCATCGCGGCATTCATATCGCCGCCGCGGTCCAATTCGCTGACGGGCTTGGCATACATCTGCTCCAGCCCTTGGATCTGTTCTTCCCCCAGCACCTTTTCCGCGAAGTCCGGCCACATCTTTTTCTCATACGCCAGCCAGGCGGAGAGAATGAAGAACCCCCAGAAAATCACGAACATCAATTGCACGCAGCGGTCGTTGAAAATCTTCTGCGGCACATCGGTGAACAACATCTTGTTCCAAGCCGCGAGGTCGAACTTGCGGCTGCGGTAGAGCTGGTTGTGGGCCCGGCCCACGAGGCGATGCAGGTACTGCACGGTGTTTTGCGGCAGTTGGTAGGAATCGGCCAGTGCCAGGTCGGCGCAAGCGGCCCGGTACAGCGCGGCGAAGCGCGACATCTGCGCCGGCGGCAGCTTGCCCGCGGAACCGCTGCTGTGCATCCGCTCGCAGTAGCTTTCCAGCTCTGTCCAATTGAGGCGGCGGCGTTCGAGAAGTTCGGCGACTTTCATAACGAAATCCTGACGGACTATCTAGCTGGTGGCGGGTCGAAGGTGATGCCCGCCATCGTCGCTTGAGGCAGCGGCATTGGTGCGGGAGGCGGGAGTGGCGGAAACTGCCCGTAACCGGGTTGATACGGCTGACCATAACCGGGCTGGCCATATCCCGGCTGAACATAGATGGGCTGGCCGTAACCGTACGGATATCCTTGGGGCGCTCCATATGACGGTGGATAGGGATAGGGCTGCCCATAAGCGCCCGGAACTTGCACTCCCGCAAAGGGATTCTGCTTCCGCGCTGCTTCGAGCTGCTGCTCGTCGTCCCCGCGGTCGGCAATGAACGTGCGGTAGAAGAGCGAGCACAAGAGCAGGTCGTAACTGGTATCCGGCGGCAAGCCGAATTTCATGAGCAGCGGCTCCGCCAAGTGCTTGGCGACTTCTTTCCGGCGCGGGGGAGAGAAAAACTTTCGCCGCTCCACGTACGTGGCGAGCGCCCGGGCCAGCGAGCGCGAGACGACGTAGTTCGGCGGCAGATACGCGGCCAGTTGAATCGCCCGCGGGTCGTCAAGCTTGGCCACGCCGGTCAGCCAGTGCCGCTCTTCCACGACCACAATGGTTCCCGCCACCAGGTCCCCCAAGCGTTGAAAGCGGCGGTTGAACATCATCACCACCAGCCCGAGCAGCGGCATCAAAAGGTCCGCCGCCCGCATCATGTTGCGGAATATGGCCTGCATGGCGGAAATCGGCTGCCCCTCGTAGGTCAGCGTCCGCAGGCCCAGCAGCCACTTGCCGGGCGTCTGCCCGTTAAGAAAGATCTCGCACAGCCCGCCGAAGAACCAGAAGACCGCAAACCAGGTAACCATGATGGTGAAAATCGCCAGACCGAAGCTGACCCAAGTAATCGTCATGCTGGCGATGACCATGATGGCGAAGTTGATCGCACAGACAATCGTGAAGTCGATGAGAAACGCCGGCAGACGGCGGAACGGTCCCGCCAAGCGGTACTCGAAGCCAATGTTCTCCGGCGTGACGACGCGAATGATCGAGTCGAGCTTGTCGGGCTTGGCCATGAAACCGTCCGTGCCGGAAATGGGAATACCACCCCATTATTCGTTGCCGCGCAAGCGTCCGCAAGCATGAGCGAAACCGTCCAAGGCGAGCGGGGGGGCGCTATGCTCCTGAAACGCTGCCCCCTGATACTACCCGGCCCCTCCTTCACGGCCGGACAGGCTTAGGACGCAAGGGGGTCGGGAAGGGTTTTCGCGGTGCCAACGTAGGATCGCCAAGAGACGTGGCCGCGAAAACTCTTCCCGACCCCGTGGGAGTGGCCGGCCGGTTCGCGGAACTCCCCGGTGGATCCACTCGTGATTCCGAGCGTTTCGCCCGGCAGCGCCCACGGGGTCAGGAGGAGTTTCGCGGCGGCGACTTTCGAGATAACAAGCTTGTGCGGCGCGAAACACCTCCCGACCCCTTTCCCGGCCTGCCGCAGTCTTCAGAACTATTTCGGGAAATCTGGCCTCCCGCCTCTTGACGGTGCCAAGGGTACTCTTGTATAGTATATAGGTGAAGTCACCAATAGTTACACCCTTTGTTGTCAGGAGAAACGCCATGACAGAGCAAGAGAATGTTCGCAATGAGTTGTTACCGAACGGCACGGATGCCGACTCGAAATCCCCCACTTCTGAGGAAGGGGGTGATGCAAAAGTCGGGCTTGACGACGACGTAACTACCGAATCACCCATGACTTGCGTCGAACAGGAGGCCGACTTTTGCATCACCCGACCCGTCAACGGGGAGGCCGACGCCGATTCCTTGACGGCGCTTTTGGCCTCCCTTACCGAGGCCAAGTTCATTCGCAGCGGCCGGCCCCCCAAGCTCAACGTCGAGGTCAAAGGTAAGGTCTGCATGTTGCTCTGCGTCGGCCTTTCCCGCAGGCAGGCGGCAACCATGCTGGACATCGACCAGGCCACCATCTCGCACGCCGCCCAGAGTGATCCCGATTTTGGCCGGGCGCTCGTGCGGGCCGAGGAGTTCTGCCAGCTGCGCCCCCATCTGGCCATCGCTGCCGCCGGACTGCGGGACTGGCGGGCCGCCGCCTGGTTCCTCACCCACCAACAAAAGTCGCCGAGACGCACGACCTCCGAGCGATCGGCGGAGCTCCATCAGCTCAATCTCCAAGACTCGCGGCAGCACTCCGAGCAGACCGAGCTCGAGGACATCCTCCGCGAACAGCGCAATGCCGCCAAAGAGCAGCGCGACAAAGCCGAGAAGCAGCGAAGAATGGCCAAGAAGCAATTGCAATATGAGGCCGACAATCCGCAGCTCTTTCGGCGGAAGAAGAACAAGGAAAAACGAGCCACGGAGGAAACACGGATGGAACACGGATGAATACGGGGTCGGGGGATAGCCGCAAAGAACGCAAAAAGCCACAAAAAGGAACTCTAGCCGTGTCCCTCTCGTTTTTGTGTCTTTTGGTGTTTTTCGTGGCCATCCCCAGCCTCTACCTATCCGTGTTTCATCCGTGTTCAATCCGTGGCGAAATATCAGGGAGCTTACGCCCCCCGCTCGCCAGGCACAACTTCAAACCGCGTCACCTCCCACTCTACTTCCACGCTCGACTGGTACTGCAACCGCCGGTAGCGGGCAGGGTAGCCGTAGCGGGGGTCGAAAGTGGCCCGCAGATGCAGGTCCGGCGTGGACTTATCCGCCTGGCCGGTGGCGCGGCGCTCCAGGGCATCCACGTCGCGGCTCATGGTGGCGAACATGCCGGGGACGCTCCAGGTGCTGAAGGTCCGCCGCTGGGTCAGCGGCTTGCCGTTACGGAGCGCCACCTGGGGGACTCCGTCGCGGACTCGGGCGAAATAGGTCGCCGGCTGATTGCCGCGGACCTGGATTTCGATGTCGTAGTCCCGCGGCTGCTCCTGCTTCCATTTCGCCATCGCCGCGCGAAACAGCTCCGGCGTCAATCGGGGCGAAGCGCTGCCGCGGGGCACGAGCGTAAGCGCGATCATCACGACCAGGCCGAGCACCAGCCCCGCAGCGAGGCCGACGAGAACGCGGCGGACGAGCGGGGCTGCTGTCTTGGGCTGCGTAGCCGGGGATGTGCCTGTTTGTTCCATGCCGTTACCTGGTTTCAAAGGCGGAGAGTCATCCGTAAACAACGTCCCGCTCGTTTCCTAGCGCGGAGCGCACCATCGCCAACCACCGCTCGCAGTATATTGGATGCGACTCTCAACCGCCGCGGACTTCCGCGGCTTCGCTCCGTCTCAAATCTCAGATTTGAATTCTGATTCGAGATTTGAGATTTGAGATTTGAGACAGCTCACCCCTCACCCCTCACTCTGAAGCCCATGATCCGTGCCCGCACCAAAATCGTCGCGACCGTTGGACCTGCCTGCCGCAGCGAGGAGATGCTGACGAAGCTGATTCAGGCGGGAGTCTCGGTGTTTCGCATCAACACGGCCCACGGCAATGTGGAGCAGTGGAACGAGGTGCTGCGGGACATTCGAGCGGCTTCGGAGCAGGCGGCGATTCCGGTCGGCGTGCTGGTGGACCTGGCGGGGCCGAAGATTCGGCTCGGGGAGTTGTTTGAGGATCCCACCAACTGCCAGCCGGGGCAGACCTATCGCTTCGTGAAGAAGCCGAAGCCGGAGGCGGCCGATGAATTGACGAGCACTTACGAACCGCTGCTTACGGAACTGAACTCCGGGGACAGTGTGATGCTGGCGGACGGGACCGTGAGCATGGTCGTCCTCAGCAAAGCCGCGGGCGAAGTCCGCTGCCAGGTCATCGGCGGTGGCGTCATCCGCAGCCGGCAGGGAATCAATTTGCCGGGGGTGAAGCTCTCGGTGCCCTCGCTCACCGAAGCGGACATGGCGAACGCGATGTGGGCGGCCCGCAACGAGATCGACTTCGTCAGCCTGAGCTTCGTCCGCTCGCCGGTCAACGTGCTGCTGCTCAAGGAGTTGCTGCATTCCCAGCACTCCAAGGCAATGGTCATCGCCAAAATCGAAAAGCGAGAGGCCCTGGATCATCTGAGCGAAATCGTACAGGCGGCCGACGGCGTGATGGTGGCCCGCGGCGATCTCGGTGTCGAAATCGACGTCGCCGAAATCGCCGTCGTGCAGAAGCGCATCGTGCGGGAGTGCCAGTTGCAGGGCAAACCGGTCATCGTCGCCACGCAGATGCTGGAAAGCATGCACAAGAGCCGGCGGCCGACCCGGGCGGAGGCGACCGATGTGGCCAACGCGATCCTGGACGGGGCCGACGCGACGATGTTATCGGGCGAAACCGCGATCGGCGAGTTTCCCATCGAAACTGTCGAGATGATGAACCGCATCCTGCTCGCCACCGAGCCGCTCGTCGGCACCATGATTCATCCCGACGTGGCCAGCGCCGCCAGCGACGTACACCCCATCACCTACGCCGCCGTCATCGGCGCCAGCCGCATCGCGCGGGAGCTGTCGGCCAAGATCATCGTCGTCGCCACTCGCGGCGGCGGCACTTGCCGCCTGCTTTCCAAGCAGCGCGGCGACATCCCCGTCATCGGCTGCAGCGACACCGCGGCCGTCTTGCGCAAGCTGACGCTGTTCTGGGGCGTCACCCCCCTCGCCGGCGCCCCCGTCCAAGACGGCCCCCAGCTTCGCGCCTTCATCGACGCCTGGGGCCGCGAGCAGAAGTTGATTTCCAAAGGTGACCGCGTCGTCTTCGTCACGGGCACGAATTTTTATCCGATGGCCCAGAATATCCTGGTGATTCATGAGGTGGAGTGAGGTGGGGTAGGCTTCCAGCCTGCGAAACGATGCGGGCAAGAATTCCGTCAGAGGCGCATGCCATGATGCAGCTTGACTTCAAGAATTTGCTACCTTCTAGCTGGCACGGGCATTCGGTTATTGCGACATGCCTGGTATTTGCCCTGGGCAACTTCTTCGTTGTACCCCTTACGTCCGAGCAGCCAAATTTCGTTCAACTTGTCGTGGGCTGTTTGCTGCTGGGTGCCACGGTGGGGCAGGTAGGCCTCGTCGCTGCGTGGGGAGTTCTTGCGCCGTTGCCAAGTTTCGTGCGACTGAGTAGCTCAGTAGCGATTGGCGGTCTTCTGGTTGCTGCGTATTCGTTGGGTGCAGGCGCGGCATATGCGGCTCACAGCGATGTTCCGACGGAAGTGGAAGTCGGATTCTTCACGGGGGTTGTTTTGCTGATTCCCCACGCGGTCGTCGCAGCTCAGATTCCCATCTCGCTCTGCCGCCTCATCTTTGGCTGGCAGGTATGCCACGTTCGGCAGTATCACAAACTCGGTCGGCCAACGCAGTTCTCACTTGCCTACTTGATGGGAGCGACTGCGGTAGTCGGCATCCTCCTTGCGACAGTTGAGCAAGCGCTGCGGCTGCTTAGGGTTCCGGTCAATCATCCTTGGCTGCTGCTAGGCATTTACTTGCTGATAATCAGTCTGCTGAGCGCCGGTACGATTCTTCCTGCAGTTTACGCAATACAACGTTTTCGCAGCGCCCGCAATGGATTTTTGGGAATGCTCGTTTACGCGTTCGGTGCTTATTCCATCGTCATTCTCTGCGTCTTCAGTCAAAGCTCGCCGCCAGATTCCGTAATTCCCAAGCTCCTGGCTGCACCGGCGTGCCTATTCCTTGGGCTCGTGTTGTCGCTGACGCTCCCGCTATGGGCGCTTCGAAAACAGGGTTACAGATTGGTGACCGGCAATCCATCGCCGGAGCAAGAGACCAAGTTTTTTGAAGATGACAACGAGCCACCAAAGTAACCGACAAACTACACCTATTTCCGCCCCGACTTGTACTTAAGACGAATCGACTCAATCGCTTCTCGAGCAGGAATTGCCTCGCTGCGCTCCATCGATTCCAGTCCGAGGCGAATGGCGGTCAAGATGTCGGTCTGTTTAGGCGGACGGGGTTTGCGAATAGCAGTGAACTTTTTCATGTCGGAATTCCTCAATGGTCAGTTACTTGGCCCGGTACGTTGCCACGCAGTGCGGCGTTTCCCAAAGCTGGGCTTCCACGATGGGAAAGCCGCGGCTGGCGGTGAATTCGAAGATGAGCTTGGCGATGTTCTCGGCGGTGGGGTTGGTCTCCATGAGGAAGATCGGCTCGCCGTGCGATTGCAGGACGGGGACGATGGGGTCTTCGCGGTGGAGGAGCATGCGGTGGTCGAGGTTGGTGTCGATCCAGCCGGCGACGACCCGCTTGATGTCGGAGAAGTCGAGCACCATGCCGCGGTGGTCAAGCTTCTCGGACTCGATGGTGATGATGGCGTGGCCGTTGTGCCCATGCAGGTAGCGGCACTTGCCGTCGTAGTTGAGCAGCCGATGGCCGTAGCAGAAGTCGATTTCTCGGGTGACGCGGAACATGGGGGACGAGGTGAGTGGTTAGTGGTGAGTGGTGAGTGGTGAGTCTGCGTATGGGGTGTGGTCATGTATTTTTGCGACTCGAAATGCAGCCTGCCGCTCCGCGCATTTGTTGCAGCGGCCGCAGTGGAGGCTGCCGACGGGGGAGATGCAGGAGAAAGTGAGCTCCAGCGGCAGTTGGCGGCCCAAGTTGCGACTCAGGGCCATCACCTGCTGCTTGTTCATCTTTCCGAAGGGGCTGAGGAATTGTACGCGGCGCTGGGCCCCGCGGTTAAGGGCCGATTCAAAATCGGCGAGGAATTGGGCTCCCGCGTCTTCAAAGGGACTGGTGCCGAGGGGAGCGAGCGCGAGCTGCTCGATGCCGTGGAGTTGGCACCAGACGGCCGCCTTCACCAACAGCAGGGCGTTGCGGCCCGGCAGATAGACCGCTTCGTCGGGCGCATCATGGGCTGGCGCATCCTGGCCCGTCAGGCTCCAGTGGCCCGAGTAGAGGTCCGCCAGCGGCAGGTCAAGCACGACCAGTTCCAAGAGGTTAGGGGTCGCGATGGCTTCCAGGAACCGACGCAAGCCAGCGAGCTCGTGCTCCTGCCAATACAGCCCCTTGCGGATGTAGAACGGCTGCACGCGGTGTCGTTCGCGCAGCAGATGTGCGAGCAATATGGAGCTATCAAGCCCGCCGCTGGCGAGGACGCCGATGGTTGTGGGGGACGCTTGCATGACGGGGTCGGGAGTCTTTGGCGGCATAGATTATCCATCATGCGGTGTCACTGCCGCCAAAGACTCCCGACCCCTTCGCGTGGCTCATTCAAACACCAGCGTCCCGAACTTCTGGTACTCATGAAAGCTGCGGCCGACGGGGGCCCAATTCCAGCCGGTGACTTGGCCATCATCGTAGTCCATGCGGTAGAAGTTGGCCCGCCACGACGCGCCGGGTTTCGGCGGCACATTCCCCAGCGGTTTGAGGAGCTCATACGGAATGAAGAACTCCGCCGTCCACCCGGCGATGGAGGCTTTGGACTTTTGCTCTCCGCCGCTGATGGAAATCGCTTTCTTCACCTTGCGGTTTCCTTCGTAATGCCACGGCAGCCAACCATGTTGCTGGCCGAAGTTGGGGACCAGGATCGGCAGCTCGCGGCCGAGCGGGGAAATCTCATACTCGAAGTAGACCGTCTGGCTCTCATCTGGCCAGAGGAAGACTTCGAATACGTCCTCGGTCCAGAGGTTGAGGTTATCCTCCGTCATGCTCGCGGAAAGTTGCGAGTCCTTGCCGTCCATGAGGACGTACAGGCCCGTGCCGGAATACGCGACCTTGAAACGGGCGTTGTAGGGATGGCCTCCTTCCCTGCTCTTGACGATCTCTTCCCAGGGGGCGTCCTTCCAAACCGGCGATTCTCCCTTACCGGTGACCTCGAAGTCCTCGGTGCGACGGACGCGATAGACTTTCGCCCCGGTTTTGGGCTCCGGTTTGGCGCTCGACTTCTCCGCTGGCGGTTTCGCGCCGCCAAAGAGCACCCGCTCCGCATTCTTCAAATACACCTTCTCCAGCACCTCATCCGGCAAGTAGATGCCATAAATCATCCAGAACCCTTGCAGGTGGTGGCTGGCCGCGCAGTCGAAGTATTCGTCGTCGGTTTCCAGGAAGCGGTAGTAGATGCGGAACGCCTCCCGCCGCGGCGTGGTGTCGGTGCCGAACATGATCCGGTCCTGGTACTTCAGAAAAAACTTGCGGGCCGTGTAGGGCTGGCGGCCGAGCTCGGAGATGCGGGCGTCGAGGTCGACATGAAAGTTGGGGTAGGCGTCGAGCCATTTGCCGACGGTGGCCAGATCTTCCACGTTGTTGCCGAAGTGCGCCCCGATGAAAGTAGTCTGGGGGTGCTGCTCGATGACATGGACGAACTGGGCCAGCAGGTCTTCCCGCTTGGGAAACTGCTCGCCGTGGAACAGCCAGTTGGGGTGTTCGTTGAGCTCGTGCCACCGCTCGTTGTTCTTGTCCAGTGGCGTGAAGAAGGCGGCTGGGTCAGCGGTGTGGATCATCACCGGGCGGTTGAACTTGCCGCAGAGCTCGAAAATGGGAGCCAGCTTCGGGTCGTCCACCGGCATGATCTTGCCGCTTTTGTAGCGATAACTCAGGCCGAGCGATTTGTGGAACTTCAGTCCCTTCGCCCCCGCCTTAAAACTCTCTTCAAGGCGAGCCGTTTCTCGCTCGCTCCACTTGTCGTCGTCGATGCCGTCGAAATTGATCAGGGCGAACGTCCGGAACCGGTCCGGGTGAGCTTCGTCCAGAGCCGCCAGTGTCTCCTTGAGCCTGTCCCCCCAGCCGCCGTCGAGATTGACGACCGTTCGCACGCCGGCCTGGTTCATCTCTTCCAGGTAAGCGGCCACGCGGTCAGGCGTGAGAAAGCCCTTGCCGCCGCCAAGATGATTGTGCATATCGATGGCCGGGAACTTAGGCTTGTCGAGCTTGGTTTCCTTGACGAGCAGCATCGACTTGGGGGACCAGTCCTTGAGCTTGAGAGCGCGGATATCCTGCGGCTCTTGGGCGGCGGCGAGGAGCGGAAGCAAGACAAGGAACGAGGCGAGCAGGGAATGGCGGCTCATGGTTGGCTCCGGTGGTTGGAACTAAAAGATTACCACAGCGGACGCGGAGCTGCGCGGAGCGGAGTCGAAGAATTGGTAAGGCAAAATGATGGATGGCAAAATGATAAAGGCAGAAGGCAGTTTTGTAGGGTGCATGAGCGCCAGCGAAATGCACGCGTGTGCCGCGTTGGTCAAAGGGGAAGAATCTCTGGATGGTCGACGCCCATCACGCGTGCATTTCGCTATCGCTCATGCACCCTACTTCGCATAACTCTCATTCGCCGCCGCCACGCTTGCCCCCGCGGCGAACTTGTACTTCTGCTCCGCGAGCAATTGCTCGAGCGCGGACAAAAACAGCAATACATTCGCCGGCCGCGAGCCAAAACCCATCAGGCCGATGCGCCAGACTTTGCCTTTGTACGCGCCGAGCCCCGCGCCGATTTCAATGCCGAAGCGATTGAGGAGCGCCGAGCGAACCGCGGCATCATCGACGCCCTCCGGTATGAACACCGCGTTGAGCATCGGCAGTTGGTGACCTTCCTGGGCGGAGTATTTGATGCCGATGGCGGCCAGGCCGGCTTTGAGGGCGCGGTGGTTTCGCAGGTGGCGGGCGAAGCAGTTTTCCAACCCTTCCTCGTGGATGAGGCAAAGTGCTTCGTACAGCCCCCAGGTCATGTTGATGGGGCCGGTGTGATGGTAGACCCTGTTCTGACCCCAGTAATTCGCCAGCATCGAGACATCCAGATACCAACTTTGAACCTTGGTCTTGCGGCTGGTGATGACATCCATCGCCCGCGGGCTCAGCGACATCGGCGAGAGGCCCGGCGGACAGCTCAGACACTTCTGCGTGCCGGAGTAAATCGCATCGATGTTCCAGCCGTCCACTTCCACGGGGACACCGCCGAGCGCGGTGACGGCGTCGACGATCAAGAGTGCGCCGGCTGCGTGAACGACTTTCGAGATTTCCTCAATCGGCTGGTAAGCGCCGGTGGAGGTTTCCGCCATGACGATGCCCACGACCTTCGGCTTCGACGCCGCGAGCGCCGCCTTCACATCATCCGGCGTGAAGACTTCCCCCCATGGCTTCTCGACTTTGGTGACGTTCGCTCCCGCCCGCTGGGCCACGTCCAGCATCCGACCGCCGAAGACGCCGTTGACGCAGACGATCATCGAATCGCCCGGCTCAATCAGGTTGACGACCGCCGCCTCCATCCCCGCGGAGCCGGTGCCGCTGATGGCCATCGTCATCGGGTTCTTCGTGCGGAACAGCCGGCGAAGCATCTCCTGCAGGCCGTTCATGATTTCCAGGTAATAGGGATCGAGATGGCCGACCGTCCCCTTGGCCAGGGCCTGCAAAACGCGGGGGTGCGTGTCGCTAGGGCCCGGCCCCATCAGCACGCGGACGGGTGGGTTGAGCGTGGGAAACTCGGGCATGGAAAACTCGCGGCTGGAGGTGAAAATCTCTGGCCGATGTTGTACACTTGCCCGCCGCGAGGGGCCAGTATGCGTTTCCCTCGCTCACGCTTCGGGTTAGGATTGCGGAAGCACCGAACTCCTCAGGAAAGCCGCTGAACCCCATGCTCCGCAATATTCCCTCCGTCAACGAGCTGCTGGAGTACCCGCCGCTCAAGTCGCTGGTGCATACGGCCAGCCACAACGTGGTCGTCAGTGGCGTGCGGAGCTTTCTCGAAAACCTGCGCACCAACGTGCAGTCGTCCGCCGCGGCGATGAACATCCCAGCGCCGAGCGAACTTGCGGAACGGATTGCAAGTTGGATTACCGCCGAGCAGAAGCTGAGCCTGCGGCCGGTGATTAACGCCACGGGCATTCTGCTGCACACCGGCCTGGGCCGCGCTCCGCTGGCCGCTGAAGCCATTGCCGCGATGAGCGCAGTGGCGGGAGGATATGCGAGTTTGGAAATTGACCTCGCCACCGGAGAGCGTTCGCAGCGGGTCGTCGCGGTAGAACGCCTGCTGACGAAATTGACCGGCGCGGAAGCGGCGACGGTCGTCAATAATAACGCGGCTGCCACTCTCATTACGCTCGCTGCCGTCGCGACCGGAAAAGAAGTCATCGTCAGCCGCGGCGAGCTGATTGAAATCGGCGGCAGTTACCGGCTGCCGGAGGTGATGTCGGCCAGCGGGGCATTTTTGCGAGAAGTGGGGACGACGAACAAGACGCGGGCCGCGGATTACTCCGCCGCGGTGAACAACTTGACCGGCGCGTTGCTCCACGTTCATACCAGCAACTACGTCGTCGTCGGTTTCACGGAGTCGCCGCAGCTTCACGAGCTCATCGCCGTCGGCCGCAAGCACAATGTGCCGGTCATTGACGACATCGGCTCCGGGGCGCTCCTCGATTTGCGGAAGTACGGGATTCAAGGCGAGCCGGTCGCCGGTGACAGCATCAAAGCCGGGGCGGACCTAGTCCTGTTCAGCGGCGACAAGCTGCTGGGCGGGCCGCAGTGCGGCATCATCGTCGGCAAGTCGGCTCTCGTTCAGAAAATCATGAAGCACCCGCTGATGCGGGCCTTTCGCGTGGACAAGCTCACGCTGTCGGCTCTGGCCGCGACGCTCGGGCTGTATCAAGATCCGGACGTGGCCGAGCGCCGTGTGCCGCTCCTCTCGCTGCTCGCCACGCCGCTCGAAAACCTGAAGAACCGGGCCGAACGCCTCGCTCCGCAGCTCGCGGCCACCGGCGGCATCGCCGCGGCGGAGCCGGTGGAGGACCATGCGTATCTCGGCGGCGGCAGCGTGCCGACGCAGGAGATTCCGACCTGGTGCGTGGCTCTCACGCCATCCAAAGGTAACGTCAACGCTCTGGCCGCGGCCCTGCGGATCGGCATCCCCGCCGTCATGGGCCGGATCAAGAACGACCGCCTGCTGCTCGACCTGCGAAGCGTGCTGCCGGGGCAAGACATGCTGCTGGTCGATGCCCTGACCGCCTTCGCCAAACCGGCGGCGATGACGGAATCGCTGGCCACGATTTAGCTTAGCCATTTCAACCCCATGAAACTCGTCTTCCTCGGCACTGCCGGCTATCATCCCAGCGAGACGCGGCATACGTCGTGCCTGATGCTGCCGGAGGCGGGCGTGGTGCTGGATGCCGGGTCGGGGATGTTTCGGGTGCGGGACCGGCTGACGACGTGTACGCTGGACATCTTCCTCAGCCACGCCCACTTGGACCACGTCTGGGGAATCTCATTCCTGTTCGATACTTGCCAGGGGAAGTTGCTGGAGCGAGTGACGCTCCATGCCGAGACGGCGAAACTGGCGGCGATCCAAACGCACTTGCTCGCGGAGGAGCTCTTCCCCGCCCAACTTCCCTACACGGCTTGCCCGCTACGTGGACCAGTGCCACTGGCCGGCGGCGGCAAGCTGACGCATTTTCCGCTGGCTCATCCCGGCGGCTCGGTCGGCTTTCGGCTGGACTGGCCCGGCCGAAGCATGGCCTATATCACCGACACGACGGCCGCCGAGGATGCGCCATACCTCTCGCACATCCGCGGCGTGGACCTGCTCGTCCACGAGTGCAACTTCCCGGACGGCAGCAAAGAGTGGGCCGAGAAAACCGGCCATAGTTGCTTGACCAGCGTGCTCAAGCTCGCCCAGGCTGCCGCGGTGCGCCGCCTGGTATTGACCCATATTGACCCGCTGGCCGGTGACGATGACCCCGTGGGTCTGCAAGCATCGCGCGAGCTATTCCCCGAGACGGTGATCGCTCAGGACTTGATGGAAGTGGAGTTCTAAGTCGCGACGGTCCCGACTACTTGAGCGGCAGCAGACGAACGCGCCGCAGGTCCATCACCAATTTGCCGGGTTTGGCTTGCGGCTTGATCGACAAACAGTGGCGGCCGGTGCGTCCCAGCTCGACACTGCCAATCACGCGAGGCTCGAACTTCTCGCCGGTCTCTTGCACGATCTGCGAGAGCTTGTGGCTGCCGACCGTGATCTCCACCTTGCTCCCCGCATCTTCTTTGTGGCAGCAGTACAGCAACTCCACATCGAACTTTCCGGCCTTGCCCAGTTCGAATTCGAAACTGGGCCAATCCTCCATTCGCTTCCAACAGCTCAGCGCATCGCGATGAGGCGGCGACTCAAAGCGGAGCAGGGAACCATGAATGTCGGCTGTTCGCGCGTGCAGCGAAACAATGCCATCCATCTGCTGAGGATTGGGACGGTAGAAAGGATTGGGGTGCATCATCTGGGCCCCGACGGACCTGCGCCATGCGGCCAGTTTTGTGCCGAGCTCGCGGACCTTGTCCTTATCCAGGTCCGCCAGATTCGTTGTCTCCCCTGGGTCATCCTTCAAGTTATAGAGCTCGCGTCGATTGTCCTCGTAGAATGTTATCAGCTTGAAATCCCCGGAGCGGATCGCCCCGCACGGCCGGCCATGCTGCGGCGAGTAGTGTGGATAATGCCAATAGATGGCTTCGCGAGCCAGTCCGCCGCTCTGTTTGAGGAGCGGGACCATTGAGAGGCCGTCGAGCGCGGGCGAGCTACTATCAGGGGGCTGTGTTCCTGGAAGCAAGCGCCCCCCGCTCGCCGTGAGTTTGCACATTTCCAGGATCGTGGGCAAAAAGTCCACGGTGGTAACGGGGGTCTCACATTCGGAGCCCGACTGGATTTTTCCCGGCCAGCGGACAATCAGGGGAACGCGAATGCCCCCTTCGTAGAGATGGCCTTTCCCTTCGCGGAGCGAACCATTGACCGTCGGCGGTGTGAATGGCCATTCCGCCGTCGCCACACCGCCGTTGTCGGAGGTGAAGATGAGGATGGTCTTCTCGCTGAGCTTGAGCTTTTCCAGTTCCTGCATGATTTTTCCGATACCGTCGTCGACGCTCTCAATCATGGCGGCGTAGACGGGGTTGGCCTGCTGGCCGGGACGTTTTACAACTAGCTTGTATTTGGAAACGACTTGCGGCTTGGCATGGAGCGGTGTGTGGACCGCGAAGTGAGGCAGGTACAGAAAGAACGGCTGTTCGCGATGCTCGCGAATGAAGCGAATGGCGGCCTCATTGAAAATGTCCGTGAGGTAGGAGCCGGGCGGGGCCCAATCGAGGCTGGGCACATCGCCGGTCTTTTCGCAGAACGGGGCAAAGTACTTTTTTGGCATTCCCTTTTCATCCCCGCCGACATTCAGATCAAAGCCCTGTTTCCGCGGTCCGAATCCCGGGCCTCCCAAATGCCATTTGCCGACGTGACCCGTGGCGTATCCGGCCGCTTGAAGGCGCTCCGCCAAGGTCACTTCGGCCAGCGGCAGTTGTTTTTCTGTTTTCGGCTTTGCCAGGCGATGAAATGGCATGTCATTGCCGCCGGGGAGCCAGTCGGTGATGTGCAGACGGGCCGGCCATTTGCCCGTCATCAATGCCGCTCGCGTGGGGGAGCAGACCGGCGCGGCTGCGTAGGCCTGCGTGAACCGCATTCCCTCCGTGGCCAGCCGGTCGATATGCGGCGACTTGTGATACCGGCTGCCGTAGCAGCTCAGGTCCGCCCAGCCCAAGTCATCGAGCATGATCAGGATGACATTCGGTCGCGGGTCAGCTTCGCCCGCTCGCAGGTGGGTGGTGTGATTGCAGAGTAATGCCACCGCGCAACTCAATACGACCAGCGCTTGCCGGAAAGGATTCATTTCCGCACCTCCACGCCGCCCCTGCGAACTCAGCCGGACAACCGCTACCCACGACAAAACGTGTGCGCGCGGCACGTTAACGCCGGCAGAACTGCCGACGCGCCTCCCCGCTGTCCTCTCCATTCGCTCGATTTACCCACGGCAAAACGCATCGCTCTGTACGATGCGCTGGCCTCAGGCAATCGTCCCGGCACTGCCACGCGAAGCCGTGGGCGTGCCCCCAAGTGTTATAATGAGTCCATGCAACACCTTGTTTTGGTCCGGCATGGCGAGTCTCAGCTTAACGTTATCAATAAAGAAAAGCGAGTCTATTGCGGACAAATTGATACGCACCTTACCGATTTCGGGCGGGGGCAGGCTGGGGAGGCGGGGCATCGGCTGAAAAACTTGGAATATTTGCGGCTGGGGCGGGCCGTGACTTCGCCTCTCCAGAGAGCGCACGAAACCCTGTTACTTATTCTCGCCGAACTGGGGGACGGCATCCTTGAATTGCCTCACAGCCCGGAATTGATGGAGCGCTCCCATGGTGAGTTCGAGGGGCTGACGGATGAGGAGGCGTTCGCAAATTACCCGCACTTTCGCGATAACCCGATCTACGCCGACTTCATGACCACCTACGACCGCTGCGCCCCCGGCGGCGAGACGCTGGCCATGGTAAGCGCCCGAGCCTGGCCCTTCGTCGAACGTCTGATGCAGGAAGACGCGCAGGGAGATCTCTTAGTCGTCTCTCACTACAACACCATCCGCTGCATCATCGGCCGGGCGCTGAACCTGACCCCCGAGCAGATCGTGAAGATCAGCATCCCCAACGCGGTGCCGATTGTCTTGCGGCAGAGAGAGCCGAGGGAGCCGTATGAATTGGCGGAAGGGCTGGAGGTAAATTGGGAGTAGGCGGTAGGCGGGATGCATCAATTAGACGCGTGTGGGTGCGTGCGAGACCCCAGCCCTCATTCACCTGGAGTTTGGTCATCGGGTTTCTTCTTTCGCCGGCGGGGCGGCTTGGCCTCCGTCGGAGTTTTTTCGGTCACGCGCTTGACCGCCTGATCAAAATCGCTGGCGTTTTCAGCCTCCGCCAGCGTTCGCCGCTGCTGGTCATACTGCTGATACTGCGCTTGAGCGTGCTCTTCGGCCAACTGATGCGAGATCTTGCCGGCATGTGTGAGGATATCCTGGTCGCTCAGCCGCAAAAAATCGTCGAGTTTTCCGACCCAGTTCGCCATGTGCATCACCCGATGCGAGCGGGCCTGCAGTTCCGCGAAGTCCAGGTAGGCGCTCACGATCAAGTTGAGCGATTCAAGTTCCTGCTTGGTAAGGTAGTTCTTGGCTATCGCCACATCCCCCTTGCGCACCGGGCCGGCGGGAGCGTTCTTCCAGGTGGTCAGCCCCATGTGGGGCCGTGCGGCGTCAGCTCGCTGGCGAACGATCTCCGCTGCCGTGTGGCCGTGTGCAGCCCAGTGCATTTTGTTCTGAACGGTCTGAAAGAAAAGCTGCGTGAGTTCGGCATTGGCATCGTAATCGATGCTGGTCGCGTAAATGTCGGTGATTTTCTGATAGAACAGCCGCTCATTGGAACGGATATCGCGGATGCGGGCGAGGAGCTCGTCGAAATAGTCGGCTCCGATGGTGCGACCGGCTTTAATTCGCTCGTCATCAAGCGTAAAGCCCTTGACCAATAACTCCCGCAACCGAGCCGTCGCCCATTGGCGGAAGAGCGTTCCACGGGGCGAGCGTACTCGATAGCCGACCGCGAGAATGGCGTCGAGGTTGTAGTGAAGCGTCTGGTATCGCTTGCCGTCCGTGGCAGTTGTCAAGTATTCCTTGACAACTGAATCTTGTTGTAACTCGCCCTCCTCCAAAATGTTATGCACATGAAGGCTGATGTTTTGTTTGGTGGTTTGAAACAGTTCCGCCATCCCCGCCTGAGTGAGCCACACGGTTTGACCATCAAGGCGGACCTGCAGATTCACTCCGCCATCCTGGTAGATGAGCAGTTGTCCGCCGGGAGGTCCGGATTCGGGAGGATTAGGTTGACTCATGGCAGACGCTCCAAAATGAACGGATCGGGCTTGGCCAAAAGATCGTTCGTAGCTCAGGCTCCAACGCAAAGTGTATCCGCCGAAAGGACAGCTCAACAGACATTAGAAATGCGGAGGAGCGCTTCCTGAATGCCTACTGCCAACTCCCCTCTCGCTCACAGTATCATGTTCGCTGACACTCTGGCTCCCTCACCTCACTTCCCGGAGACCCTCACCATGTTCCGCTACTGTCTCTGCCCGCTGGTGGCCTTCCTTGTTCTCAGTCTGGCAATCGTCGCACACGGCCAGGATCCCATCGTTCCCGAAGGGGTGAAGGTCGAGACGCTGTTTGAATCCCACGGCCTTACGGAGGGCTGCACGGTCGCGCCGGACGGCATGGTGTATTTCAGCGAAATCACGTTCTCTCACATCTCCAAGGACGAAAATGGAGCCATCGAGGCCGGGCACATCTGGAAGTTCGATCCGGCGACCAGCAAGACGACCATCTTCCGCTCCCCCAGCGGCATGTCCAACGGCATCAAGTTCGACGCCGCGGGAAACATGCTGGTGGCGGAAGGGGCCGATTATGGCGGGCGGCGAGTGACCCGCACCGATATGAAGACCGGCAAGAGCTTTATCATCGCCGGGATGTTTGAAGGCCGCGTCTTCAACGCGCCCAACGACATCACCGTCGACGAAAAGGGCCGCATCTATTTCAGCGACCCGCGGTATCTCGGCCACGAGCCCATCGACCAGCCGGTGATGGGCGTCTATCGCATCGACACCGACGGCACGATCAGTCGCATCATCAGCGATGGCGGCAAACCCAATGGCGTGGCGGTTTCCCCCGATCAAAAGTCGTTCTACCTGGTGAGCAACGACAACGGGGCCACCGCCTTTGAACGGCTGAACAAGGGAGACGCGACCCAGCCGGACAAAGTCTCCACGCCTTTGCGGAAGGGGCACATGGCCCTGATGGCCTACGACCTGGCTGCGGACGGCACGGCCAAGTTCCGCAAGACGCTGGTCGACTACTCCCCGGAGGACGGCCCCGACGGCTGCATCTGCGACAAAGACGGCAACATCTACGCCGCCGTCCGCGCCGAAAGCCGCCCCGGCATCTGCGTCTATTCCCCCGACGGGAAAGAACTGGCCTACATCAAAACCGAAGTCCCCACCAACGTCGGCTTCGGCCGCGGCAAAGAAGCCAAGAACCTCTACATCACCGCCGGCAAAGGGCTGTACCGCATCAAGCTCAATCGGGAGGGGTATCAACTGCCGGGAAAGAAATAGCAGCGTCCTCGTTCCCACGGTCTCCGTGGGAACGCACGTCCTGGACGCTCCGCGTCCCCGAGTCAACAACCAGCGCCGCAGAGCGGCAAGAACATGTGTTCCCACGCTGAGCGTGGGAACAAGGGATTCTTGAAAGGATTCGCGGAGAGCTTAAAACTGGTTTGGAGCGACTCAGACCATTTGAACTTCCAAGGGGATGCCGTTCCCCTCGCGTTGTTGTTTTTCGTTCAGGAAATTCAAGCGCTCAAACCCGATGACTCGTCCCCGACGGTCTTTGACGAGCACAATGTCGTCGTCGGATTCCTCGCACAAGTGTTCTTTCTTGGGATCGTCGAACCAGATGCTCAGGGTGTTGCCAGCGCGGTCGTAATAGACTCTCACTTTTTCCATAGCTCGCTTCCTGGTTTGATGTCTTTGGTGAAGTATCGTCGCCAGCGTCACGGTCCGGCCAGCGGCATACGAGGAGGCGCGGTTTTCCACATCAGCGAGATTTCCTCCGGCGTCAGGCCATATGCTTCGTTCACCAACTCGTTCAGCCGCCGCTCCAACACGAGCGCCTCTGCCGCCAATGCCCGCGCGGGCTCGATCGTGCGCGTGTATTCGTCGCGGAGATTTTTGAGCGCTGCGGCGGTGAGAGGATTCTTTTTGCCGCGAATTTTGCGAACCTCGGCAACGAGGGCGTCGGAATCAAAATCGCCGATCGATTGTAGCTTCAGGCTCACCTTTTCAATCGAATACTCAACACGTAACCAATCCAGCACTATCGCTCGCGTCGACTTATTGGCTTCGTAGATCTCAATCAGCCGTGTGGCAGTTTGCTGTGTGGTTTCCCTAATTCGGTCAGTTGGCGCTGCAATTGGCAACGACGACATCATCACTGCCAACGGACAAAGCGCTTCGTCCTTCATGTGAGGAAATGTTCGCCAGTTGTACCACCAGAAGAGAGGCGAATTCAGAACGGCAAGCAGGAATAGATCATCCGTCGGAATGAAAAAGGTTTTGTCATTTCCAATGACCCCTATCCGGTCAAGGGCATACGACGGATGAAACTGGATAACCTGATACACAATCTTCGGTTTGTAAAACTCGTCCCAGAATGCACACGCGCGAAGTTCCCACCAATGGAGTCCCTTGTGTTGCCGCTTGCGAAGTGCATCCTCGTATGGTGCCATCCACGCAAAGATGCTCGGGTACGTACTCTTAAAGACTGCTGTAGCATCCTCGCCGACGTCGCTCCAAGGCCACCGATGGTTTGCACTCGATTCAATGACAATCATCGATAATCCGGTCTCATTGGTAAGCCATCTATCGATATCTTGCCCTCGCAGATAAGGCCTAATGAGCTCACCGCACGCCGGATCGGCGTCCAAGAGCTCCTTTCGCTTGGCCGTGTCGATCAAGAATACTTCATTAAGCCCAGTGAGAATTCCGCTGCGCGGCTTTACTTTGGCAAACTTAGAAAGCTGTTCACCAGCGGCGCGAATCTTCGCAATCAGCTTTGTCACCCCACCCGGTTCAAGCTGCCAGCCATCCAGACTTAGTTGATGCAACGGCAATTCAACACCTTCCTGCTCAATCTGTCGGCTCAAATCGTCGATCCGCAACTGCTCCCGTGGAATCGTGCAGAGCCGCGCGGTGGCTGGCTTTAGTGATGCGGTTGGCTTGCGGGCCACGATGATCGAGGGAAACACGTCGGCGTCTTCAAAAATCTGCTTGGCGTGGCCGAAGTCGACGACTGATTGCACCCAGGCATTGTCGGTGAAGAACTTGCGGAGCGGCTCGCCATAGCCGGCCTTCATCCACTTGTTGGTCACGATAAACGATAGCCACCCACCCGCCCGAAGCAGTCCTATGCCGCGCTCGTAGAAATACACGTACAAATCCGCCATGCCGTGGAACGTGGCGTAATGCTGCTGCAAGTAAGGTTTGATCTTGCTGAGCAGTTCTTGCCGCACATACGGCGGGTTGCCAATCACCACGTCGAATCCGCCGGATGAGAAAACTTCGGGAAAGGCGGCTTGCCAGTCGAATGCCTTTGGATGTACGGCCAGGTCGGAGACGACGCTATTGCCCCATTGAATGTTGTGCGAAAGATCGGCGAGCGTCTTCCCCCGCTCGGCAGTGCGAATCCACAGGCTGAGGGCGGTAATTTCAACGGCCTCTTGGGAAAGGTCCACGCCAAATAGATTTTCATGGAGAATCGTATTGCTGATCTGCAATTCAAGTTCGTCGGCCTTTTTCTCGTCCAATGCAGCAAGCTCGCCCACCACGTCGGCATACCAGTCTTCCAAGTAGTCCAGCGCTTGGATCAGAAACGCTCCGCTGCCGCACGCGGGATCGCAGACGCGCAGTTGCCGGAGTATCTCCCAGCGGCCAAGTTGCTAGGCTCGCCACTGTGTCGCATCGCGCTCCTCCACGCGGGCCAGCGGATCGACGCCCAGCTTTGCTGCCAACTGCTGAAATCGTTCTCGCAAGCAAGGCCCGATGGTCTCGCGGACGATGAACTGCGTAATGAAGGCGGGCGTGTAATAGACGCCTTCCCGCTTCCGCTTGCCTGCCGTTTTCTTTTTCTCGGATCCTCGCTCACGCTTCGGGTTGGTATCGGAGATCACGGCCAAGGCGGCATCGGGATCGATCCGCAACGCCTCCAAGTCGGTGATGGATTGCTCAAACAGGTGCCCCAGCACGTCCACGCTGACCTCATCCTTGAAATCGTACGTACCGATCTCGCGAAAAAAGTCGGTCCACTGGTCGTCCAGTTGCAGGTCGTCGACTTGGGGATCGGATTGGAACAGGCCCCCGTTGAACGCCGAGATATTGGCCGCCCGATTCCCTTTGTCGATGCTGCGGAAAAGCTGCTTGAAGTTTTCCCAGCGCGGATTGGTGGCGAGCGCAAAAGCCGGCACGTCGCGCCACGCCCGCTCGAGCGCGGCTTCCGGCAGCAGAAGCCGGTATTGGCAAAAGGCGATGAAAATGACCCGGTCGAGCAGCTTTTGGGCAATGTAAATCGCGTCGTCGGTCGATTTCTCGTGCGGCGCGCGGCGGAGATAGTTGATCAGGGAAACGCGCTGCTCGTGATAGAACTTGTAAAGCTTGTTCCCGACTTCCTGCTGCTGCGTCTCGCTGCGGCGAAGCAATTCATCGCAGCGCGGGGCCTGCCCCATCAGCGAGGGAAGGAATCCTCCCCGCTCGAACAGATAGTAGAACTCACGGAAGTTATTGAAATTGGTGAGGTCGCGGAGGTGGAACTGCTCGTAAGCGCGCGGCGTCTTGTTGCGGTGATAGAGGCGAAAGCTGACGTAATTGCAAACGAGCCCCCAGGGGCATTGGGGAACGAGGTTCAGGTAATCCCAGCACTGCTGCACCGGCGTTCGCCCACTGGCGCGGTCCCGGTCAATGTTGGACTTGGGGCCCTTGAGTTCGATCAGGACGCGCGGCGGATCGCTGCCTTCGTCGCGGAAGCAGCCGATAGCGCCGTCGGCGGTTTGGCCCTGGACAGGATATTTTGCCCTGAGATCCCACTGGGCGAGATTCTGCGAAAAGATCGTGTAGCCCAGGGCGGTGGAAAACACGTCGGCGAAAAACTCCCCCTCCAGGTTCGTTTCCTTCATGCGGCCCATTTTGCCGCTGGCCTCCAGGGCCGCCCATTTTTTGATGATTTCGTAGGCCCGATCGCGCTCGGGGGTCCGCTTGTCGAAATCGAGCGCAGCCTGGCTGAGCAGCTTCGGCACGAACAAGCGTTGTGCTGGCTTCGCGCTCGTCGGGCTCGCCCCTTGGGTGTCCGCGAAGAATGTCTTTTGATCCATGGATGCCGTTCTACTGGATTTAGGCCCTCGCGGAGTTCCTTTCCGTCCGCCTGGGCCCTAATGCCCTCGTGCCCCTGTGAATGGCTTCCGCGCGCGAACGTCCACAAATGCTACTAGATAACGCCTGGAGTGGATACTTGACGGTCGGCGGCTCGCGTCTTGCGAAGCAAAACCCGCGGCAACGATGGGTCTTTCAAAAATCTTTTTTTCGGGTCTTGACTGTGCCAACTGGATAGTTACAATTGTACACATTCAGGGATGAGGCTGTGCGCACCCGGTGGTTCGTGCGGTCGTTCGTCACCGGCGACGAGCGATCTCAATAACTGGCGATTCTCGGCTGAGGAGGGGACTCTCGGCTGGATGGAAAACGGTAGTTTCAGGACGCGAATGGACGTGAAAAACAGGTTATAAGCGACTCAACACTCGATGTATAAAAAATGCCAATTTGTGACGCAGATGAATAATAGTTACGACGAGGCCGCTCGCGGCAAATTGCCAAGAGCCAAGGACTTGCGGCGAGGCGAATTGACGTAAGTACCCGTGAGCAAGTGGGTGGGAATCATGAATAAAAACAATACTATCGGGGGAGGCCGCAGCGGTTATCAGCCGCACGCCGAGCGCGGGTTTCCGATCCCGCCGAGTCGATGGACCGCGGGTCTCCCACGCTGGCAACCGCGCAACCTTTGGTCGCACCTGAGGGCGGGGTCAGGAGACCGTTGCCCAACGGTTCGGTCCTGGTCCACCTTTGCGAACCGGCTAAAGCCGGTTACTACAAGCGAGTACAATATCCCCATGCCCCCGGCCGAAACCGCCGCTGACTCTCTTTCAACTGCTGCGCCTGCGGACGGCATCGACGCGCATCTTTCCCGCTTCGGCCTCTCGTCGTTCCGCCCCGGCCAGCGGGAGGTGATTTCAGCCGTCATCGAGAAGCAGGACTGTCTCTGCATCATGCCGACGGGGGGCGGCAAGAGCCTCTGTTACCAACTGCCGGCGGTAATGCGGGAAGGGCTGACGCTGGTGGTTTCGCCGCTGATTGCGCTGATGAAGGACCAGGTGGATGCCCTGCAGGCCCTGGGTATCGCGGCCACGTTCATTAACAGTTCGCTCACGCAAGCGGAGCAGCGGGAGCGGATGGAGGAGATGGCGGCGGGGAGGCTGGACCTCGTTTACATCGCCCCGGAGCGGCTGCGGAATCAGTCATTTTTGGAGAAGGTGCGGGGAGCGAAGGTGCATCTCTTGGCGGTCGATGAGGCCCACTGCATCAGCGAGTGGGGGCACGATTTCCGCCCCGACTATGCCCGCCTCGGCCGCTTCCGCGAGCGGCTCGGCTGGCCGCAGACCATTGCACTCACCGCCACCGCCACGCCGAAAGTCCGGGCCGACGTGGTGGCCCAACTCAAGCTCCGCGAGCCCAAGGTTTTCATCACCGGCTTCGCCCGAGCCAACCTCCGCTTCGAGGTCCAGGAGCCGCAGGGGGATCTGGGAAAATATGAAGCCCTGCGAGTGTTTCTGGAAGAGACGCCGGGAGCGGGCATCATCTACGCCGCCACCCGCAAGCGGTGCGAGGAGCTGGTGGAAGTCCTCCGCGAGATGCAGAAGGGGCGCAAAGTCGGCCTCTATCACGCCGGCCTGATGCCCGAGAACCGCCGCACCATCCAGGATGATTTCATGGAGGACCGGCTGCCCGTGATCGTCGCCACGAACGCCTTCGGGATGGGCATCGACAAGCCGGACTTGCGATTCGTGGTGCATTTCAACATGACCGGCAGCCTGGAGGCGTATTACCAGGAAGCGGGGCGCGCCGGCCGCGACGGACTCCCCAGCCGGTGCCTGCTGCTGTTCAGCCAGGCGGACCGGTACGTGCAAGAGTTTTTCATCGACAACAAATATCCGCCGCGGGAAGCGGTGAAGAAGGTCTACGATTTTCTCCGCCGCGAGCAGGCGAGCCCTATCGAACTGACGCTGCAGGAAATCAAGGACGGGACCGGCCTGTCGCTCACCACCGAAGGGATCGCTTCATGCGAGAAAATCCTGGAGAAGGCCCAGGTGCTGGAGCGGCTCGATTCGCGGCAGAACCAGGCCGCCGTGCGCATCGACAGCGACCTGCCAACGCTCGTCGACCTGCTGCCGCCGAACGCCAAGGTGCAGCGAAAGGTAATGCGGGCAATTGAGAACATCGTCGGCGAGTTGCGGCACGAACGGGTCTTTCTCAGCCCGACGTCGCTGTGCAAGCTGACGGAGCTTGATTCGACAGCTGTAAACCAAGCGCTCCGGGAGCTCTCCAAGCTCAAGGCTTTCGACTACGTCCCGCCGTTCCGCGGCCGGGCCACGCACATGCTGGAGCGGGAGAAGCCGTTTGACCAGCTCGGCATCGATTTCGCGGAGCTGGATCGGCGGAAGGGAATGGAGTACGAGAAGCTGGAGCGGGTCATCGGCTACGCCCGCACCCGCAAGTGCCGCCAGGTGGAAATCCTGGATTACTTTGGCGACCTCGGCAAAGCCCGCTGCGGCAATTGCGACAACTGCCGGCCGGTGCTCTCCAAACCTTCCGCGAAGAAACAATCCAAGGGCTCGCAGGAGATTTCGGACGCGGCTCAGCTCGAAGTCGCGCGGATGATTCTGTCCGGCGTCGCTCGGACGAAGGGAAGATTCGGCATCGGGCTCGTGGCCCGCATGCTCTCCGGCTCTCAAGCCGCGGAGATTTCTCGCTACGGACTCGACAAACTCAGCACCTTCGGACTTCTCAAGCATTTCAAGCAGAAGGAAGTGGCCGAACTGATTGACGCGCTCTTGGAAATGCAACTCGTGGAGCAAGTGGAAGAAGAACGCTTCCGCCCCACCGTGCAACTGACTCCCGAGGGTGAAGAGGTCATGCGCGGCAAGGCCTTGCTGCCGGGGCGGCTGACGGAGGATGAATTGCTGTTGCTGCGGATCAAGCAGGGGTATAAGCCCTCAACGTCGCCGACTCAGCCCGCGAACGTACCTGATGTCGTCGCTCGTCATGTCGTTCCAATATCCGAACCGGAGGTTGACTTCTCGGATCTTGCGATGGACTCACCCATGGGCTTCGTGGAAAAGGTGAGCGCCGAAGCTCATGTCGAGCCCCCCGCGCTTGAGATGGAAATCGCGAAACCGCAAGCGGAAGAAAAACCTAGCGCACCCAATGCGGTTACGACGGACAACATTGCGCCCCACTCCCGTCCCAACCACTACTGGACGTGGCAACTTCTTTCCTCGGGATACTCCGCCGAAGAGTGCCAGGCAATCCGCAAGATTACCGAAGAGAGCCTGTTCGACCACTTGCTCCGCGCGGCCAGGGACGGGCTGAAGGTCGATCCCCGCTGGATCCTTTCGCCCGAACAGTGGCAGCAACTCACGGCGCTTTTTGGTGATGCTCCTGCCGCGGAAATCCAGCCGCTGCTGTCGCAATTGCCGGAGGGGTTGCGTTACCGGGATGTGCAGTTCTATTTGCTGACGCGGTGATAAGGTGGGGTAGGCTTCCAGCCTGCCCTGACACTTTTCCGGGCAGGCTGGAAGCCTTAAGTTTACCCACAATTGGTTGGGGCGATTTTACAAAAGTTGGAAGCCAGATGAGGGAGCGGCGGTCGGCAACTTGTGGAGGGCAAAGGGGGTGCGGCGATTGTAAGGGGTT
>JBKJNY010000227.1:0-35525 GCA_046593355.1 Pirellulaceae bacterium
AGGACTTGCAGGGTGCCGCCGATGCGATCGTCGATATCCAGCGGCACGCCGTCGGCGGTCAGGCCGGCCGAGGCACCCTCCATCTTCACGACCAGGCTTTCCCCCGCGCCGCTCAGCAGCCGCAGTCCGCTGAACGTGTGATGATTGAGCACTTCGATCTCGTTGAAGAGCACATGGACGATATCGGTGTCGTCCCAGGCCGTCTCGGTCGTCAGGTCAGCGCCCCGCACGACCATGCCGTTGGTGGTGTTGTTGCCCAGGCGGTTGAGCCGGACGAGCGGGCCGAGGTTGTCGTCGAACTGCGCGAACCGCTCCGCCAGTCCCGTCGTGCGCCCTGGGTCAGGACGATAGATCGCCTGCATCGCGTTGGCGTTGATGCTGATGGCCGGGCCCAAGTTGTCCTTGAAGATGTTATTCACGATCACCGGCTGGGCGCCGCGGACGAAGACCACCGAGCCGTCATTGCCGTCGCGGCCGCTGCGGTTGCCCGTGCTCTGGCCGCTCGCATTATCTTGGAAGGTGCTGTTGGTGAGGCGCACGTCGGCCTGGTGAATTTCCATGGCCGAAAACAAGTCGAAGCCCCCTTCGATCGGCGTCGAACCGCCGGCAAAAGTGAACAGCGCGTGATCGACGCTCCCCTTGGCGAACGGGCCGAAGAACAATCCGCCCCACTGGCCCGCGTCCGGCAGTGATGCCGACCCGTCGTTGCTGGAGTCGAACGAGCCGCTGGCTCCGTACCTGTCATCCTTGATCGTGGTGAAAATGATCGGGTGGGCCGCGGTGCCTTCAGCGATCAACTGTCCACCAATCTGCGTTTCGATGCGTGCTCCATCGATCTTCAAAATGATCCCGGGGTCGATCGCCAACCGGGCGTCGATCCGCGGCAGCAGCTCGCCGATGACGTTGTCCAGCAGAGGTCCGCCAGGAGTGCCGGTGATAAACAAGTTCTCGGAGAGCACATGGACAATGTCGGTGTCGTCGAAGCGGCCGGGGACATTGAGCCGGTCCACGGGGTTGCCCAACAGCGTGCGGATTCGCACGAACAGGCCGTTGATGCTGTTGTTCGTCACCAGGTTGTCGTGGATGTCCGGGCCAATCCTCCCTTGCGAATCGTCGAAGCTATCGGGATCGGCCGAAATGGCCGCATCGGCGCTTAGGCGAATCGTGTTGTAAGAAATGCCGGGCCGCGAGCTGACCATGTGGATCGGCGTGAAGGTCTCCTCCACGGAGCCGACCGTGACCTTGCCGCCGCCAGCCTCCATGTTGGCGTGGTTGATCCAGTTGAGGAACAGTCCGTCTCCCTCGCGGTCGGAATCGTTCCGCAATACGAGCCCGCCCCAGTCGCCGGGATGGACGCCGTCGCTGACGCCGTCGCTGTTGCCGCCTGCGGTGTCGTCCCGGAAGGACCGGAAGTAGACGGATTCCCTCGGGGTGCCCAAAACCTGCAAGGCGCCTTCGCGGCGGTCGATCCCTTGAGCGGACGACCCGACGTCAATGATTGCACCCTGAATCTTGAGCAGGGCGCCGGCGTCGATCATGACGGTGGAGGCCTGCGGAACCCGGAACGTGCTGCCGTCCACCAAGGGCTGGCCAGCGTTGTTGAACCCGACCAGATAGGGACGGTTGTCGAGCAGCGTATTCACGTTGCCGTCCGTGCCGCCGTTCCCCACGATGCGGACGATATTGGGTGTCGCGCGGAGTGTCTCCGATCCAGCCATGTCCAGCCGCACGATGCCGGCCAGCTTGACGATCTTTCCGCCGCTGACCGATGCGGTCGCGGTGAGCCCCGTGGCCGTGTTAATGGCCGCGACGATCGAGCTGGCCATGGCCGCCTGGTTGTCCGTGGCCGCGAAAAGCACGGGAATGTTACCGGACAGCGTGTTCCCGTCGAGATCAAACTCAAAGGTGGCGACCTTGTCGAGATTGTCAACCAAAATAAAAGTTTCGCCGTCCGCGAAGGCAGCCCCGCCGGCCGAGGGAATCACGAGCCGCTTGCCGGCATCGTTCAAGGCAGCCGCGATGTTGTCATAGGGCTGGGCAATCGAGCCGTTTCCATCGGTGCCCGAAGTGACATCGCGCAGCTTGTCGACAAAGATCGTATCACCGCTCTGGAACCAGAAATCAAACTTGCCCCCTGCTTTGCCGTCGGCATCGCCGTCGAGCGGTTTCTGTGTCAAATCGTTCAGCGTCGACCGCGGATTTCCCTGGAAATCCAGGTGCAACTCGTAGGTCCCTTCGCTGCGGCCGCCAAAGCCGGAATCCTCGATCGCGGGATCGAATTCCTTGTTTCCGGAACTGGTGACGGCTACGTAGTACACGCCCGGTGCCAGTCGCAGCTCAATCCGGGGATCGCTGCTGAAATAATCGTCGTTGCCGGCAATGACTTCGCGCTTGGTATCCCCTTGCAGGGTGACATATTCGCGATAGAGCGTCAGGTTGGCATCGAGCAAGCTGCTGCCGTTCTGCCGTTCCGCGATGACCTCAGCCGAGACCAGACCTGGGGCGGTCAGCTCGAAACGGTACAAGTCCGTGTCGTTGGCGCCTGGCGGGAATAGGAACTGGCCGTGGACGATGTCGGCATCGCCGGGAAACACCGGCTCGCCAGCGTCGGGGAAGCGCGTGGAATCGACCGAGTTCTGATCCCCCATGATCGTCAGTGATGGCAGGTCGTAGCTGTGCCCCATCCCCAGGATGTGGCCGATTTCGTGCATGGCGACGCGGAACCAACTGGCACCATATTCGCTGCTCCCCCAGTTTTCGGCGGCGTCCATGACGGCGCGTCCGCCCCCGGCAATGCCGGTGACACCGCCCGGACCAGTCGGGACGGTGGGATCGACGGTCCGCGGGTCGCCAGTGACGACGGTCATTCCCTGGTCGGACGTCTCGATGAACTGGATGCCCAAGTGCGAGCTGTAGATTTCGAAGATTTCCCGCGCCCGCTGTTTCTGGTTTGCGGTGATGACGTTCGAGGGGATGTCACCCGAGGGCAAGACCCCATAGAAGTCCTGGAAATTGTAGAACTGGGTGGGAATGGAACCAGAACCCGACCCCGCTCCCAAGTGGGCTTCGATGGGAATGTCGCGGTGCCCGGGCTCATCGCCAGCGCCGGGCATGTTGAGAAACGGGCTGCCTCCTGAGACGGCGGTCCACGCGAAGTGGCCACCCTCGCCAAGCTGGCCGAAGTTGGTCGCGTCGGTGTAAGTCGAGTTATCGTCGCTCAGCAGGACCGGCTGATCGAAGCGGACTTCGAGTTGATAATCGCCAGTCGTCGTGCCACCCGTGGCATTGGCCCCGGTTACGGCGTTGTAGGCCACGTTGGCATTGCTGGAGATGCCGATGTAGTAGGTGCCGCCGGCGGGCAGGTTGACGACCAGGTGCTCGGCTACGCCGGCCCCGATGGCGTTGGCCTGGCCGAGCTGTGCGCCGCTGGCATTGAAGACGCGGACCACGCCGTCCAAGGTGACGAACGGCGCCAAGTCGATAGTCAGCGATCCCGCCTTGAGCACGTTGAAGCGATAGAGGTCGATGTCGTTGGCCCCCTGGGCGATGTTGTCTCCCAGGTAGGCCCGAGTCTGGAAGTCGGCGGGGGTTTGCTCGGGCTGGTTGATGATCAGCTTCCAGTTCACCAGCTCGCCGACGTGATTCGGCGCCGTGTCCTGGACCTCCAGCGTCCAAAGGCCAGTCACCGGAGCGCCGTCGAAGACATCCAGCGGCTCGACGGGAATGAATCGCCCGGTAAAGGGACCAACCCCCGCCGTGATCGGCGTGGTCGCCTCATCATTGAGGATCGTCCCCGTCAGTGGCTGGAAGATGCTCGTGTCGGAAGTCTTGATGCCCCCGTTATCGTCTCCCCCCAGAGCCGACAGCGGAATCGCCGTCGCGAAGGAATTCAGGACCGCACCGGTATCGGCATCGAGCACGCGAATCGCGCCCGCGGCATCGCCGACCCACAAGTTGCCTTCGACGACCGCCAATCCCGTCGGTGCCGCCAGCGGAGAGGCGAAGGTGTTGACCACGGTCTCGGTGGCCAGATCGATTTCGATGATCTGGCCGTTAGTCCGCAGGCCGAACAGCGAGCCCCGCGCGCCGCCGCCTGCCAGACCGCCAAAAAATGGCAGGCCCGTGGCCAGGGAACGCACCTGGCTGTCCTTAAAGGTGTCGATGAAGTACAGCGTGCCGGTGGACGGGACCTGCGCGACAAGCTGGCCGTTGAGACGCGCCAGCCCACCCACCTGTCCCACGATTCCCAGGCTGGATAGCGTCAGTTGGTCGACAATGGCCCCGTCGCGGGGATCCAGCTCGAAGATGGAGGTTCCCGACGCCGAGACGTAGTAGAGGGTATTGCCTACGAACGCCAGGCCAGCGCCGCTGGCAGCGCCGCCGGGCGCCGGAATGGAGCGAATGATTGCCCCGGTGTCTGGATGGAGCTCGCGGATCAGGCCGGCCGCCGCATCGACGGCAAAAACCCGCTGCCGTTCGGGCTGCGGCTTGACGATCCAGGTGGAGAGGCCGCTGCCGACAAACTGGGTATTGGCTCCGTTGGTCCAGATCGGGAGCAGATTGGCAAACGGCGCTTGCGTGCCAACATCCTTGATGCCGACGCTGGGATTGTTCGTGGAAAGCTGGTTGATGACGACTCGCGCGCCGCCTTGGCCAAAATCGAGCCAGCCCACGAGGAATTCCCCGTTGGGCCCCATGCTGACCGTGCCTTGGGACTGCGTGCCCGCAGTGAACGCATTGATCGTCAAATTGGCGCCGACCAGTTGAAGGTCGTCGGTCAACCGTTGGGCAACGATGTCATCATTCACTCTCCATACGACCGTGCTGCGTCCATCCGGGGTGGTCGAGATGCGCGGTCCACTTTGTGAGGTCCCACTACTGACTACGACATCGCCGGTCAGCGGCAGACCATTGGCGTCGAACTGACGAACTGAAATCCGGTTATTTTCATCGTGCCAGGCGACGATAAATCGTCCTGTCGCGTCGTAGGCGACATCGGCAGCACGATGGAAGTCCCCAGCAACGTCGGCGGTATTCACTCGGAATTCCGTCCCGATTCGCTGGCCGTTGGCACCAAACCGCTGGGCGAAAACGTCCAAGCCGAAATTCACGTCCTGGCTGTCCCAAACAATGATGAACTCGCCGCTGGCAAGCGCGTCGATGGCGGGCCGGCTTTGCGACAGAGCGGTGGTGGTGTTGACCAGAAACTCTTGGGCGTCGAGCGGATTATTGGCGGCATCAAACCGGCGGGCCAAAATCTCCCGGTTGCTCCCGTCTTGATTTAAGCTCTGCCAGGTCGCGATGAATCGGCCGCTGCCGTCGAGGGCCACGCGGGCATTGGTTTGATTGTTGGCGACGGTCGTGGACAGCGCGAGCTCGCCCGACAACGGCACGCCGTTGGCATCGAAGCGGCGAGCGACCACGTCGAAATGATCCGGCAGCGGAGTCAGCTCGTCCACGAACGTCTGCCACACAATCACGAAATTTCCGGCGGCATCGATCGCCACATCCGGCAACTGCTGGTTGCCACCGGTAGTGAAGTTGGCGCGGATCTCCGCCGTCTGACCGCCGCCGGCAAAGAACTTCTGGAAGTAGATTCCCTGATCCACGAGCGGATCGCGCAAATCCTCGCGCCACACGACGACGTAATCTCCCGCGGCGTTGCGGGCCACAACCGGTTGGTTCTGCGAGGGGGTGCCGAACTGGCTGACCTGAAGTTCCAGCACATCCAGCGGAGTCCCGTTGGCCAGGAACCGCCGGGAATGAATTCCTCCCGCGACGGCCTGACTGGTCCAGGCGATGACGAACCCGGTGGGGGTGAGGGCGATCGTCGGCTGCGACTGGTTGGCAATCATCTCCTGATTGACCAGGAACTCATCCCCCAGGGCCACGCCGTCGGAGGTGAACAAGCGGGCATAAATGCCGTTGAGGCTGCCGTCCTGCAGGTTGCTGGTCCAGACGATCACGAAGTTGCCGGCGGCATCCACGATCGCCTGCGGCTGCGACTGCGTCGATTGGGTGAACGTATTGACCTGGAATTCGCTCCCCAGGGGGAGGCCGGTGGAGCCGAACAGCCGCGCGTACACGCCGGTGTCATCACCATCAGGGCTGGTCCAGACGGACAGGAAATTGCCGTTGTTGACCGGCTGCCAGGCGATGGCGGGCGCTGCCTGATCGTCGAGGGTCGTATCGGGAATGATGAACTCGGAGTTGGCCCCTTTCTGGATCTCCTGCGTGTTCATCGCAATCACACCCCCCGAATTGTTGTTCAGCAGCAGGTTGGGATGGTCCGTGCGGCCATCCACGCCGTTGAATTCCACGACGAAGCGGTTCGTGCTCTGCCCGCCATTGTTGACCTCCGTCAGCGCGACCCCGGCCCCATTCGGCGCCAGGTTGTTTTGAAACAGGAGCATCAGGGGCTGGTCGATGTTGCCGTTGGCGCCGCCGAACGTGACGATAAAGTCCCGGTCCCGGTCAATAGTAATCGTCGCTGGCACCACCGTGACTCCCGCCACCAGATTAGGGAGCGCGTTGAGCGCGGCCTGGATGTTGGCGGCCGTCGTCACTCCATTGGGGGCACCCAGGCCGGCAAACGCGATGGGGGCGGTTACCAAACCGGCATGGGCCAACAGGAACGTTCCCCCCGTCGTCAGGCCGTTGAACGTGACGAGTTGCACTTCGTTGGATGTTCCCGCGGCGGGGCGGACGGTCAGCGTGTTGCCCAGGTTAGCCAGGTTGCGGAGCGCCGTTTGAATGGCATTGGCGTCGGTGAGGTTGCGGCCCGTGTGATTAATGACGGCCGTGATCTGGCCGTTGAAGTTGAGGTCGTAGGTGCTGCCGGCGGCGGGAGGTCCGACCAGTTCGATCTCTTGAATCTCGTCCAAATCGCCGGGGAGCGCCAGGCCGTTAGCATCGAACCGCTTGGCGAATACGCCGCTCAGCGACCCGTCCTGGAGGGCGCTGGTCCAATTGATGACGAAGCCGCCGGCCGGATTGCCGGCGATGGTGGGGACCGACTGGAGCCCCGTCAGGAAGCTGTTGGCCAGAATCTCGCCGCTGTTTCCCTTGACCCGCTCCGTGATGGCGAGGTGGGTCACGCCGCTCAAGCGATTCTGGTGGAGGAGCAGCGGCTGGTCGATCCCTCCGTCGGGGCCGAGGAACTGCACATCAAAGATTAGTTCGGTCCGGCTGATGCCGCGGACCGTTTCCACATTGGACAGTGTGACGCCCACCGGAAGGAGGCCGTTGGTCCCGATCGCCAGGGCCAGCTGATTCTGATTGCCGGCGGTTCCTTGGAACGTGATTTGGAACGAATTGGCGGACAAATCCACGACGGCGACAGTATTCGCGCCCAGCAGCGCCTCAAGAGCGAAGTCGATCGCCGCAGCCCGCAGCGGGCCCGTCGTATTCGGCGCATCAAAGCTAATGGTACCGGTGACCGCAGCGCCCAAGGTCAGCGTGAATGTCCCCCCCGTGGGATCCGGGTTGAACGTGATCGTCTGGACTTCGTTCTGCTGCACTGCCGTGACCGTGAGTAAAGTATCCGACAGGGTGGTGTCAGCTCGCAGTCTCGTTTGAATATTGAGGGCTGTAATCGTGCTGTTGTTGACCCCGGCGAACGCGATCGGGCCGGTGATCTGGCCGCCAAAATTGAGCGTGAAGGTGTCTGGTCCAGGCGCGGGCGGCGGCCCCAGTATCTGGAGCCGCTGAATCTCGTCCACTCTTCCCAGCGGAATCCCCACGTTGTCAAAGCGGCGGGCGTAAATGCCGTCGGCATCACCCGTTCCGTTGCCACGCCAGGCGACCACGAACTCGCCCGTGTTGTCCATGAAGACGGCCGGATCGGCTTGCGTGCCATTGGTCGTGGAATTGATGCTGAAGTCGTTGCCGGCAGGATTGCCCGGGTTGCCGACAGGATTGCCCAGGGCATCGAACAACCGGGCCAGCACCTCGTTGGCGTCGGTTTGCCAGACGACCACGAACCGGCCATCGGCCGCCATGGCAATTTGAGCCAGCGTCTGGTCGCCGGCCGCGATGGAGTTGACCTGGAACTCGTTCCCCAGCGGAACGCCAGCCACACTGTATCGCCGGCCATAAATCCCGTTGCCTGCTCCGTCCTGGCCGTTGGCGGTCCAGACGACGACATAGTTGCCAGCCGCATCGGACGCGACGGACGGTTGGTTCTGCTGTCCCTTGACGAACGTGCCGACCGTCTTGTCGGCCAGATCCTTGATGAGGATCGGCCCGGTCACAACCTGGTAGTTGAACTGGATCGAGTTGTCCCGCTCGCGGAGCACCGCCTGGAAATTGAGGGGGCTCTGGCCCAGCCCCAGCGAGCCAGCGAGCCGGACATTGTTCCACTGGATGACCAGCCGCTCGTCAGCGCCGGTTCCGAGCACCTCCCAATACACCGCATCGGCGCCGGCGCCCGTGACCAGGTTCTCCCAGAAGGGAGCGATGGATGCCTGCGGCGGCGGATTTTCCAAATCCGTGTTGCTGCCGCTGGCATTGGCGGAGCCGAAGGTGATCAACCCATTGGTGCTGACGAACAGTTCCGCATAGTTCTGGCCGTAGAACTGAAACAGGAAATTCCCCAGGTCGGCATCGGTCAGATGAACGGTGGCGTCGTCCTGGCCACGGACGATGGCCAACTTGGCCAAAAACGCGTCGGTGCTGCCGGCGCTGGTCAGCGAGGCACTTCCCGGACCCGTGTCAAACGTGGCGGTCACGCGGAATGAACCGACATAGTAGGCGTCGCCATTGCCATCCACGGCAATGCCAGAGCCTATGTCGTCCTGGGTCCCCCCCATGCCGCGGGCCAGGTCGAAACCGCCTGCCGGAGTAAACCGGGCGACAAAGACATCCTGGCCGCCAGCACTGGTGAACGTGGTTCCTCCCAGGGAGAACGAGGTCCGGAATCCACCTGTGAGGTAAATCCGGTCCAGAGCATCGACCGCGACATCCTCGGCCAGGTCAGTCGACCCGCCACCGAGAACTTGCTCCCACTGCTGCACTCCTGTCAGGCCTGTGTATTTGGCCCCGCGGGCGTTGTTGGTCAGGCCGCCGGCCACGATGACCGCATTGGCACTGTCCACGGCGACCCCGGCGCCAAAATCAGCCTGAGTCCCGCCGAAACGCTGATTCCAGCGGAACCCGCCGCCGCCGGTCAGTTGCAGCACGAAGCCGTCGGTCGATCCGGCACTGACGAGGGCCGGTCCGGCCGGATCGGGAGCTGGATTAAAATCCACGGTGCCGCTGAAAGAGCCGGTGACGCTGATGTTGCCGAGGAGGTCGACAGCGGCGGCGCGGCCAGTATCGCTGCCCGTGCTGCCGTAGCCCTTGGTCCAAATGAAATTGCCACCGGATGTGAGCCTGGTGACGAAGATGTCCGTCCCCCCCGCGCTGATCAGGTTAGAAACCCCGCCGCCAGGATTCATATCCGCGGTGCCGGAGAAGGAGCCGGTTACGACGACTTCCGTGCCGGCCGTCGCCAGGCCCTCACCCACGTCCACGCCCGTGCCGCCGAGCTGGCCAGCCCAGATCAAGTTGCCACTGCTGTCGAACTTGGCGACGAACGCATCGGAACTGCCGGCACTGGTCAGATTCGAGACGCCGGCGCTGGGGTCGAAATCCACGGTGGCGTTGAACGAGCCCGTGATCAGCACATTCCCCGCGCTGTCCACCTGGACGTCGTTGCCGGAATCATTGCCGGTCCCGCCCATGCCCTGGACCCACAGCAGGTTACCGCTGGAATCGTATTTGGCCAGGAACACATCGCCGACCCCCAGGCTCGTGAGCGAGGGGAGAGTCAAACCGGGTCCAAAGAAAGCGGTCCCCTGGAACGAGCCGGTGACGTAGATGTTGCCGGAGGCGTCGCGGGCGAGGGAATTTCCCTGGTCGCTGCCGGTGCCGCCGGCCTGCTTGGCAAAGCCGGTGCTGAGGAATTCTTGCAGCGTCCGCTGCCCCGTGGCGGTGATGTCCTCGAAATCAGGCGTGACCGCAAAGGCCGTGTATCCGAATTGGTCGGGGCCAAAAACACTGCCGAGCGTGGCGCCAAAGTCTACGTCCTTGGCCGAGGTTGCCTGCGGCAATGTGGACAGTGTGACCGAATGCTCGCCGCGCTGCTCGGTGACGCGGATGTCGTCCACGTACCAGCCTTCAAAGATGACGCTGCCGTCGCTGACGAACGTGAACTCGAAGTGGATCTGTTGCCCGGCGAACTGGGAAATGTCCAGCGCCACGGACTCAAAGCCGCTGGTGTCGGTATCCGTATTCAGGAGCGTCGTACGCTGCCCGGAGGCGGTCACCACTTCGACACGAGCAAAATCGAAGCTGGCTTCGGTGTTCAGGCGGTGATTAAATTCTAAAGAGAGCGGACCGGTAAGCCGCTGATCGGTCAAGTCGACCGTGGGAGAGATGAGCGTGCCGTTGGCATTGTCCTGGTACGTACCGCCGCCGGTGGGGATTTCGTTAGCGCCGAAGTAGAAGCTCTGCTGGCCGGTGTGCCCTGTGTCCCCGCCGCGGCCAACCGACAAGTGCCACTGGTTGGCAGGGCCGGTGGACGTAAAACCATCCGTGCTGCCCACAGTGTCCACCGCCAACGAACCGAAGTTCAGCGCGCTGGCCTGGACGACGATCGGCGCATGATCCACAGGCGTTCCCAACCCGTTGCGCGTGAAGGTCAACTGGAAACGGACGGGATTGGTCCCCACAAACTGAGCCGCCACGGAATTACCCGGACCGACAATGGCCTGGAGCGCCTGCTGAATGTTGGCTGCCGTTGTGGCGTTGGCACCGGCATACGTGATGGGAGCGGTAGCCCTGCCCCCAAAACCAAGAATGAACGTCCCCAAGGTTGGGTTCCCGTTTACGGGGTCAGGAATGACGCGCAGCGTCTGCTGCGAGCCGTTACTGAAATCTGCCTGGAACAGATCCCGTTCCGCTCCGGCGGTCGGAGTCGTCTGTCGCCAGAGCGGCTGGCCCACCTCGGCCAAGAAGTAAGTGCGGCCCAATTCGCGGCCCAATTCCAGGCCGATGAAGGCGTAATCCCCGTTGGCGGCGGATACCGTGCTCCGCTCGCCGGCATCAAGCACGGCGTTGCGGTTGTCGTCGAGGAAGATCGTCCAGCCGGCGAGCCCGGCTTCGCCGACATCCTGCACGCCGTCGCCGTCCAGATCGTTAAACTTCGTCCCGTAAATCTGACCTTGCCGCAAGTCGACGCCCAAATCGCGGACCAGCTCCACTCGGTCCCCTTGCGGCCCGATGAGAAACACGCGGAGATCCGGGCCCCATTCGTGATTGATATTCAGCTCGACGTTAACGTCCCGGACCAGAAAGGCATCGCCCACCGTAATCCGAGAAATGACAGTGCCCAGGTCCGGAATGGGAATGGTGAGCGGATTGCCTTGCGGGTCTAGCAGGACCGGGCTGTCAAAGGTCTTGAATTCAGCGCGCTGTACAATCGTCCCAACATTGACCGCAGTACCGAGCGTCCCATTCTGTTCCTCGGAGACGCCGATCTTCAAATGAAACGAAGAGTCTCCCAGATCGCTCGCGAACGTCAGCACCACCCGATTATCGGCTGCCGAGTATTGAGCGGTTTGTGGCAACAGCAGCCTCCCCGTGATCGTGTCGGTAAGCTGGTAGAATGCCGGATTCTGAGCTGAGATGGGGTCAAGCTGGTCGTTATTGAAGTAAACGACGACTTGATTTTTGGCCTGCGTGAGGGCGCCTGTCGTCGGATTGCGCGTGATCGGCTGGGGCACCACGGAAATGACCTTGGGGCCCAAGTCCAATTCGAAGTTAAAATTCTGATTGACGCCGTTGTTGAACCGCTCGCCATTCAGATTCAATAGAGGCGTCAGTCCCGCGCCAATTAACTGAATTCGATACAGATCATCCGGAAGATTGTCGGCAAAGCGGATGATCACTTCGCGCGGGTTGTCCGCCAATTGCAGCAATCCGGGTTGGATCACGACATCGTTAGCCTCGCCGAACGAGTCATCGAAACCGCTGCGAAGAATCCTGATACCCGTCGAGAGCGAGGCAGCATCGAGACCATCCTGATCGGAAAACCGCAGTTGCATTTCACGGGGGGCTTCGCCCAGCACACTGTTGATGGGAACGACGCTCCCATCCGCAAACACGGCCGAGAGTATCGCGCCGGCCATCACGCGGCGATCTTCCAAATGCTCCAGATGGAGCTTGCGGGAGTTTTTCCGCAGCGTGTCCCGGAACTTGCGACTCTTCTTGAGACGGGTAAGAAACTTCAGTGGTTGCCCAGTCGCCATGAACCAACCCTCAATGTAACAGTGATTTACAACTTGAAACTGGCGGCAGCGCGGATCCGTTTCGCGCCGTCACCATACGCTTCTCTCACCCGATCGATCAGACCAAACGCCAGCGAAGTACCGGTAAAAGCTCCATCCCGCGCCTGAAAGCAAGGCACGCTGGGGAAGGACTTTTGAAAACTCTGCTAACGTCGGATTATAATCGGGCCTATTTCCGTTGCAACGAAATTGCAGGCTTAGACGCCTGGGTAGTCTGGTTTGTTCCCGCTGGTGCGAAGTTTTCCCAAGAAGCGGGCTGGAGGCCGGACAGAGGACCGGCAATGACGAAAGTCGAATGCTGCATGGCGAATTAGGCCACTCCCCTCTCATTTAGGGGGGGATTGCGGAGCAAATCGTGCAGACTTTGGGCCAGGGAGCGGAATTTGGCCGTGGGAACCGAAACGGTCCCCCACCGCTCCGACAGCGGCCGGGACCAACTGGCGTAATGGTCCAGCCGGATGCCGACAAAGCCGTACAGGCCGCCGCGGAAGGCAAACAGATCCTCCGCGGGGAGGGGGGCCAGGTCGCCGACCACATTGTAGGCAAAGACCAAAAGGCCGCAAAAGCGGTCTCCAAACAGCCCCTCCCAACTGGCCAGGCTCCGCAGCTCCTCGGCCGTCACCCAGTTCTTCCAATAGGTCTTGCCGGTGGGGAAGCGCCGGCCTTTCACGTCGACCAGCCAAGAATGGGGGAGCGTGGGGGGCGAAACGACGAAATCGAGGTTTTTGAGTGAGCCACCCTCGGCCAGCGAGCGTTTGGTTTCGTCGACGGCCAGGTAGGGGATTTTGCGCAAACGGAGCCAGGCTTCAAAAGCCGCCTCGTAATGGTTGTCGCGCTTGGCCATGGAGGAATCCCGTTTTGCCGATTGGAGAATTCTATCAAGAAAATGCGGCGTAATACCAGTGGCCACGCAGATGGTTAAGCGGATCTATCCGCAGATTTCACGGATTAACACAGATGAACGCCCTACAGAGCCTTGATGCAAAATCTGCGTCCATCCGCGAAATCTGCGGACATCATGGCTTGAGCTGTTTGGCGATTTCTTCATACGCGGCCAGGGCCTGTTCGAATTCTTTCAACGCTTCGGGACCAACAACGCTGCGGTTGCGCTCGATCTCCTCGCGGCAGCGGAGACGGAGGTAGTCGATTTCTTCCTGGCGGGGGAGGAGCGGTTTGCCGGCAACTTCAAAATGCCAGGGGGCGGTGTGGGCGAAGCGGATGCGCTGGGTGGAATGCGTCTCGAAGCAGCGGACGGCGAGCCAGGAGGAGCCGTCGATTTGCACCAAGCCTTGGAAGGCTAGTTCGTAACCGCCGGCGGCAGTCTTCTGGCTTTGTCCCTTGATCGTGTTGACAGTCTGGCCGTTTACCAGAATTTCAATCCGCCCGATGGGGGCTGCGCTAGTGACAATTCCCTGCACCTCGCATTCACTTCCCGCTTTCGCATCCGTAAAGACATGCCCAGGAAGCTGACCGTTCGCTTTTGCTTGCAGCATCGGGCCGGTCGTCACGAAGCTCTGTCCGGCCTTCAGTCCCCGCATCCATTTCTCATAGCTGAAGCCGTCCGGCTGATAGACATAGACCCTCCCAAACCCGAGTGGCACCGGGTGTACGCCGGCGGCGGTGCCGGCGGTCGGTTGCAGGCGGTAGCCGCAATTGAGCAGCGCGTAGTAGGTCTGAAAGCCGAAGTCAATCCAGCCCCACTCGGTGAAGCCGCGGCTGTCCTTTTCAAGCTTCATATAGTCGCCCGCAGCGGAAAGGGTCCACTGCGGAAAGCCGAATTCGGTCCGCCAGACGTGGTTATTGGCCAACTCGAAGAGATCGACCTTCATCGTGGGGACGATGACGACGGACCAGGGCCAAGAGTGTTTTTCCAGATCGATCAGCCCCCCTTCGCGATGCACGCGCTCGGCAATCGGAATGACTTCCGGGGCCTTGACGTCCAGCGGCGTCTTGTGGCCGATGAGCACGAACGCCCCCAATGTGTGCTGTTTGCCGCCGACGGAGAAAATCTCGTACTCCGTGTTGAGCGGATAGATCAAGTGGTTCTCGTCCACCTTGATGACCTCCGGCTTGACCGGGCCGGTGAGCTTGGAGCGGTTGCCGCGGATGGGGTCCGTGTCCGCCGTCGTCACCCAGTAGGTGAGCGGAAAGGCAATGTTGATGTCTTCGGCCAGAATCAGGTTGGGGATGCTCGCCAGGTCGTGATGGATGTGCGTGTCCCCCGAGTACCAGCCGCGAGATTTCATGTCGATCCAGCGGCTGATTTCCAGCGTAAGTTCGAGCGGCTCCTTGTCGAGCGTGAATTGCTTGACCAGCGGCAAGTACTCCTTGCCTCGCTCGACCGTGAGCGTGTATTTGCCGCGCGGGAGATCGATGGTGAAGGGGTGAGCGGAAAGGGTGGTGTGCATCTCCACGCTGCCGGTCTCCGGCCGTTCCCGCTGGAAGGGAATCGCGCTCCCTTCCGCCGAGAGCGACTTCGGAAAAAACCAGTGGCCGCTATCTCCTTGCACGTAAACCCGAGCCGCCACCGACCGGCCCTGTTCCACAATTTTGCCGGTCAGGCGAAGCAGCGGCACTTCCGCGGCGAGCGGTGGCGGAAAGTCCTTTCCCGGAGGCGTGAGGTTCAGCGTCCAAAGGATGCCCTGCGCGAATAGCCGCTGATAATCGGTCCGCCGCCAGTGGTCGAGAAAGTGCCCTCCGGAGAATCCGAACGACCGTCCGCCTCCTGGACGCTCCCAGCTCCAGCAGACGGTCTGCGGCTCATTTTCGCCGGGGATCTCCACGGTCAGAAGCGGAGTGAAGCCGGTGATTTTGGGATCCCGCTTGAGCTGGTAGTAGAACTCGTCGAAGACTCGGAAGTCCTTGAGGCCGCCGACAATTGGATGGTCCTTCGCGGCGATGGCGACGTTGGCAGCAAAGACTTTGTACTTGCGGTCGGGCCCGCCGTGGCAGGCCCCCAGCAGTTGGAGGACGATGTCAATGTTCTCCGCCTCTTTCGTGCCAATCGCCCAGTGCAAGCCGGTGATGCCGCCGCCGCGCTCCGCCAGGCGGACAAGAGCTTCCTTCCGCCGCGGGTCGGCGTTCATCCACTTCCCTCCTTCCGAGAGAAACAACACGGCGCCGTCGCACTTGGCCAGCAGCTCCGGTCCTTCCGCCCAATCGGCATCGGCGAACGAAGTGGTCACTTCGAGGCCGGGAACTTTGGCCAACGACTGTGCGAGGAGCTCTTGGCCCGCGACGTATTCATGCGTGCCCGGCGGATGGCCGTCAGGCCCTTGCGAGACGAGCAGCAGCCGCTTGGGTTTGGCATCTTCCGCCACGGCAATGACGGAGAGGAGTAGAAGGGGAACGAGGAAAGAGTGGAGACGCATCGGAATTCTCCAGGGTCGGACGATGTAATGACAGAATCAGGGGAGGTCCAGGCAAGAAACGAACAGGCCGGCTTGAATTCATGCCGGCCTGTGATTCTATCGCAGCGGAAGGCGCGGTGCAGTTACCGGGCGGCGACCTGGCCGATGGGGCCGATGCCGTGGCGGGCGGCGACTTCGTCAACGTACTTCCGGTCCCCGGCGCTCAGGCGGTCGAGCGATACCGTGGTGGTCTTGCCGGTCTCCTTGAGGATGCGGACCTTCCCTTCCAGCACGGCAATCAGGCGGCCCTGAATCTGGAACGAGCCGGTGTCATCCGTCCAGCCACGAGCGGCCAGTTGCCCGTCCGCGGAAATCTTGAAAGGGTCATCGTCTTCCACTTGGGGAGCCGGCTTCTTTTCCTCGGGCTTGGCGTCTTCCGTGGGCGTTTCGGCGGCAGGAGCCTCAACGGCGGGCTTCTCTTCCGAGGGCTTTTCCGCGGCTGGAGCAGCAGGTTCGTCCGCCGCCGGCTTTTCGACGGCCGGCTCCGCGGGCTTCTCGGGAGCTGGCTCTTCCGCCGGTTTTTCCGCGGCGGGCTTTTCAGCCGGCTTGGCGGGGTTCTTGGGAGCGTCGTTGAACAGGTCGTCGAGGTCATCCTTCTTGGCGGCCGGCTTTTCAGCGGCCGGCTTCTCGGCAGCCGGTTCCGCGGCCGGTTTTTCCGCAGCAGGCTTTTCTGGTGCCGGCTCGGCGGGCTTTTCGGGCACCGGCTCCGCCGCGGGCTTTTCCGCGGCTGGCTTGGCCGGTTTTTCAGCTGGTTCGGCGTGTTTTTCGGCAGCCGGCTCGGCAGGCTTTTCAGCCGCTGGTTCCGGAGCGGGTGGCGGCGGCGGCGCTTCGAGACGCCCTTCACCTCCAAAGCCGCTGCCGGTTCCGGATCCGCTGCCGGCTCCTGCACCGCTCCATCCAGCATCCTTGGCGTCGCTGCCGCAGGTCACGGGCTCGCTGCAGTCGCGGCGGCGGCGGAAGCGGCAAGCGGATGCAGTGTCAAGGAACATCAGGACGGAAACTGTCCAGACCAGGGCCACCTGGGCCCAGCGTACATAGATTCGGCGCATGACTTGAAACTCCTTGTGAACAAAAACCGTCGGTGGCGATGCGGTAAAATATGCTACCCCGCGCCAAGTGGCCTCGCAACTAAGCTGCCGAATTTGCTCCCTGTAGGGGTTATGCCCGTGGGGTAGGCTTCCAGCCTGCCCTGGACTCTCTTCTCGGCATTTCTGGGCAGGCTGGAACCCTACCCCACTTTCGCCGCCGGGTTGCCGCGAAAGGGAGCCCCGCCAACAATGAGGGGCGTGCCACCCCTCGTCACCACCCACCTCCTGACCAAGAAATACGGCCCGGTGACGGCCCTGGATGCCTGCACCCTCTCCGTGCATCCTGGGGAAGTTTTCGGCTTGCTCGGACCCAATGGGGCGGGCAAGACCACGCTCATCCGCTTGCTCCTCGGTTATCTCAAGCCGACTTCCGGCTCGGCCCGCATTGCCGAGAAGGACTGCGAACGCCAGAGTTTGCAGGTCCGCCGCCAGGTTTCGTACTTGCCGGCCGAGGCCGCCCTCTTTCCTCACATGCGAGCTGCGGAAGTCCTCCGTTTCTTCTATGAAATCCGGCCGGGTGGCACCTGGAGTCGCTACTTGCAGTGCGCCGCCCGCCTGGAACTCGGGGACTTGCAGCGGAAGGTCAGCTACATGTCCACCGGCATGAAGCAGAAGCTGGCCTTGGCCGCCACCCTCGCTGCCGACACGCCGCTGTACATCCTGGACGAGCCGACCGCCAATCTCGACCCGAGCGTCCGCTCCACCGTGCTCGCCATGGTTGCCGAATTGCGGGACGCCGGCCGCACCGTCATCTTCTCCTCGCACGTCCTCTCGGAAGTCGAGGAGGTCGCCGGCCGCGTCGTCATCCTCCGCTCGGGGCAGGTCGTTCACACGCAGGTCATGTCGGAGCTCCGCTCGCAGCACCGCATCCACGCCGCCTTCAGTGGCCAGCCGCCGCAGATTCCCCCGCACCTCGCCTCGCAACTGCAAGTGAAGCATTGCGAGCATGGCCACATCACCTGGGAAATGCCGGGCGAACTGGCCCCGCTGCTCGGCTGGCTGGCGACGCTGCCGCTGAAGCACATCCGGATTGAGCCGATTGGCCTGCGCGCGATTTACGACCGCTTTCATAGCGAGCCCTCCCGCATGGAAACGCCGCCGCCCGAACCGATGGAAGACAACAATGTAGGACGGCCTTCCCAGGCCGTCCCCGTATGACCCGCTTAGCCGCCTCGTCCACGAGGCGCTGTTCTTCCCGTCCTGGAGGACGGGGCTAAGCTTTATCCAACAACCACTCCATCTCACTTCATGAACCGGGCCGTCCTCAAAAAATGCCTGCTCGAGGCCCGCCTGCTGTTCGCGGCCTGCGCGGTTTGCCTGTTCGCGTTCTGCTGGGTCCGGGTCTACATCGTCAGCCGGCTGGAGATGTCGTCGTTCATCAGCATCGTCGAGAAGCTGTGGGATAAGTGGAAGGATTTTTCCCCCGTCCCGCTCAGCCAGCTCCTCTCCTACTCCGGCCGCATCGCCCTGACCTACGACGAGCCCATCGTCGTTTTTTGCATCAGCATTTTCGCCGTCGCCCGCGGCAGCGACGCCATCAGTGGCGAGATCAACCGCGGCACGATGGAGCTGCTCCTGGCCCAGCCCGTCAGCCGGCTGCAAGCCCTCTACTCGCAGGCCGCGGTCACCGTCACCGGCCTGGTCCTCCTGGCCCTCGTTTCCTGGTGCGGCGTCTGGTGCGGCATCCACACCATCAGCGTGAAGGAAGACGCCCCGACGAAGACCTTTAAAATCCCCGGGCTGCCGCTGGAAATTCCGACCAAGATGCCCGTGGCGACCAAGTTCATCCAGGTTCCCTTCCTGCGGGTGCCGATTCCGACGGAATTCAAAGAGGCCGAAAAGATCCGCGTCCCCATGAGCCAGCGGGTGAACACGGACGACATCTTCCCCGGGGCCTTCAACCTGGGCTGCCTCGGCTTCTGCCTGGCGGGGATCAGCACCTTCGTCTCCGCCTTCGACCGCTACCGCTGGCGGACCATCGGCCTGGTCACCGGCTTCTACGTGATTCAGATGGTCTGCAAAATCCTCGGCATGGCCATCAAGGAAGTCGGCTGGCTGCGGCAGCTCACCATCTTCACTCCCTACGAGCCGCAAAAATTCATCGCCGCCGCCGTCCACACGCCCGAGGACGCCTGGGCCCTGGCCCTCTACGACTCCGCCGGCCGGTTCCTCGAACCGGGCCCCCTCGGCTACAACGCCATCCTCCTGGGCCTGGGCCTCTGCTGCTACGCCGCCGCCGGCCTCGTCTTCCACAAGCGGGACCTTCCCGCGCCGCTCTAAGGCAGCACGCTGGAAATGAACTACTCACGCGCTACGGGCGACCTTCCCTAATCGCAGCCTTTCGCTTGGCGTTGCGAAACCCTCTGGGTTTCGCAACGCGCCCACGGGGTAAAATCGGGGGGATGCGTTGCGAAACTCCCTCCTTTTCGCAACACCCAGCGTTGGGGTGGCAATCTCCCTTCTCAGCCTTTCGTCACAACCATGATTTCAAAGATCTTCGCCGCCCCTCCGCGACCAAGGAGCTGCGCCACCTACTGAAACAAATGTATACAATTGGGTTGGCATCGTCAAGTCCTCAGCAGCCAGAATTTCGAAAATTCTTTAACGTCCCCAGGCGTGGGTAGATCTGGCGGTCTGCCGTAGTCTTTGAATTCTCTTCTCGCCATTGGGGCCTCTGGTTGATGCCCTCCCGCTTTCCGCAGGAGCAACTTGCGAACGTGCGCAGGACGGGGAGCATGCGCTGGGGTGAATCGGCGGTCATAAGGGTTTTTCCGACATCTGAATTGCCGTAAAGTATTTGCAGGAAAGGACTTTTTGCAAAAATGTGGCCGCAGCCCATAAGGGTTTATCTTGAACTGTTAGGGAACTGTTATAACCTGTTTTTCAAACGTCTCACGCTGAATAATTGTTCTGTAAGTCATGTTCTAGCAACGAGTTGCAATTCGGCAATCGGCAATTTCTGCAAAAAGGTGATAAGCCGCCATAAGTGGATGCCAGCCTGTACCTGATGGCAGCGCCAGCAAACGAACGTAAACTCCGCGCGCGCCGTCGCCCGAAGTACTGATGCGCGAACATGAACTTTTATTCAGAACAGCAAGGGCTTTGCCCAACAAGTGCCGCCTGCCCAATAAGTCCTAAGCCTGCCCAACAAGTCGGCTCAATCGTCTGGCCAAGTCAGAATTCGCTTGGCGTCGTCAACGATTTCCTTGAGCTTGGCCATTTTGTCCAAGGTGATGAGGACCAGATTTTTTTCCGTAGCTTGGGCGACCAGCCAAAGGTCGTTCTCGTCGATTCCGCATTTCTGGCCCAGCTTGTCCTGTCGACACTCGGTGTACTTGCCCTTCTTGTCGGTAATGTCAAAAAGACGGCGTTTACAGTCGCCATAAATTTCCCCGGCGTAGGGCGACACGCACAACTCGCAATCGGAAAACCGCTCCCTAATCCACTTGCGAAAGGCGGCTTGCTCTGCCGGAAGCGAAGTGACATATGAGTGCCCGAACTCTATCTCCCCTCGCGAAATTACCGACATATACAGTTGAGAGGCACCAGGAAGCCCCTCGATTCGCGCAGTTACCCCCTTTTTCTTTGCATACCACCCGCTGAGGATCACTGTGTCTAGTAAGTACCCGCTCATATTTATTCCTCGACGGATTTCTGCAATCCCTTAAGAATGTGAGCGGGAATATCCCGTGAGTGAGTGCGGAAAGCGTCCACAGTTGCCCTAGCGGGCTTTCCGGTTAGCCAGTCGGCAAGAGAAAAACAGGGCTCGAAACTCGCTGGGAAATAATCTGCGAATCTGAAGGGAACTTTCCTGGAAGCGCCGTTGAAATGGTCAAGCACCCTGCGCTCCAATCGAGGCGGCAGGCCGTAAGCTGACAGCACAGCGGCGTCTATCTGCCGCAGCAAAGAGTCTGCTGCCGTCTCGTTGTCGTTTTCAACTTTGTTTACGTAGGAATCCACGAGTTTGTCGATTTCCGAAACCCTCCTCTCTGTAAGAATTGGAAATGGAATCTTGTAAATTACGTCGTAAACAAATTCGCGCTTACCCGAGTTTTCCGTAAGAAAGGCATTGGCAATGGGGCCATTCAACACAGCAGCCAGAACTTGTACAAGTTTCGGGTCGTTGGGCCAGATTGGAATATATGATTCGCTGCAAACCAAGCCGCTTTCATCGGCAAACGCTGCAACTCGCCATTTTGCCCTTGCCTTAGCGACTTTGTTCATTATCACCTTTGGCTTGTCCCAGGGGAGGTCAAAAGCCTTGTATCGCTTGTGCTCCGGCTTGATGCTTAGGTGGGCAATCTCCGGCACCTGGAATCCAAAGAGCTTCTTTGTCTTGGGTTTAACGCCTTTTACATATCCGGGCGCAGGTTTGTTTTTTACCAATTCGTCGAAATTATCTCGCAAGCTCAATTGCCATCTGAGGCCGCGATGAGCAACTGCCTTTTCGCCAACTGTCGGACAAAATGCAAGATAGTCCCAGACTTCCTGCAATTCAGAAACCACGAGCGATTCTCTGGCTCGTTCTGGGGAAACTTCTGTACGCGAGCGAGTCGGAATTTCGTGTAGCCAGTCAAAAGCCTGCCATTCTGCTTCGCGAACAATGCCGTAAGTCACTCTTGAGGTTGCGGCACTCCGCTTTGGATTTGTCGCGATTAGAAGTGCGGTTTCTGGATCGGCGTGGTCCCAGCCTTTGTCGGGCAATCGGACGATCTCTACGTCCTTGAATCGCCCAATTATTCTTTCTCGAATGTCAGCGAACCATTGGCCGTTGATAAATGTTCGCGGCAAAACAAAACCAATTACGCCATCAGGGTGTAAGTGGTCTAAAACCAATCGCAATAATTCCGCTGGCGGCTCCCAAAGCTGTGCGCCGAAATCCGTTTTTTCTTCAGAGCTAAATCGTCGGAATGGCGGATTGGACAGCACGATCCGCGACTGGCCCAAAGATTTCTTAAATGATTCGGAAGAAAACACGTCTTCTGGCTCGATCTTCCAGTGATTGGGATTCGGATAGTCCGCTAGCGCAAGGCAAAGTCGGCTAATCTCAACTCCAAAAGCATCGCGTTCGTAGCCCGACAGCATCTTCTTGAAATAGGTATGCCGCTCAAGAGGAGTATCGAACTCATAGACGTTCCGCATTCTGTCCATTGACGCAACTAGAAAGCTGGCGCTTCCAGAGCACGGCTCTAGTACGCGGCATTCAGTACGGTCAAATCCCTCAAAGGGCATTCTCTCGACAATGTAGTTGACGATACTGCTGCGCGTTCTATGGATGCCCAACCGCTTTCGAGTCTGTTCCGTCACGAGCGTTCGCGACCAGATTTGCGAGAGTACATTTACGGAGAGATTGCGAAAATCCATTTGCGTCCAAATGCGATGAAACACCGCTTCGCGTGCTTCTTTGGTGAGCATTTGCCCCGTTGGCTCTTTGTAATGCTTCGCGACCGTTTCAATCACAGCATCCGGGGTCGGGTTACTTCCAAGGCCAGCGAATTTGGAGTGCTTTCGGTCATAGAATACCTTGCCGGTAAGAATCCAAAACGCCACCTTGAACAAGGCCGTTTCCGCTGGCGGCTTTCCTGTTTCTTTCTCATACGCGGCAAACCCGGCCTGGAACGCAGCGGTAAGCCGTGGCTCCAAAATGTCCGCAATCCTTTCCTCCATCTCAGGAATCAGGCCAGCAAATAGACTGCCTTGAAATAGCTGGGGCCTTATCTGGTGGAGGTTTTTGGTTCGCAGAAGTTCGGCGGGAGCTAGGTCGCTAGAATTCTCTGTCGCCCAATTCGAAAAACCCTCTCCGTTAAATTCGTGAGTTTGAGAGGTAGCGTCTTCATCAACGCCCACTGACCAGAGCCTAACCGCGTCAGAATCAACTTCTACAAAGAGCGGTGAGCCAAGGGCGCGGTGCGAATTTACTAGAGTCTTCCCGTGACCACCATTTGCCAGCACTACGCCGATAAGTGCGGTATCGTACGCCGCTGGCAAGCGTCCAAAACAAGCTACCGGAACGTCTCGTACGGGAGTTTCGGGCAAAAGCCAGTCGAGGTATTCGTAGTTCGACTCCAGCAATTCACCGCGATACCCAACGGACTCCAGGGAAGTCGTAACCCTGGTGAATAGGCGGCGTTGATCTTCAGAAAGAAATTGCGCAGTCATTGCGTGCCCTTGCCTCGACAAAAGTGTGTCCCTAAAATGACAGTGATTAAGCAGTCATGTCCGGGCAATTGCTGTTGTCCGGGGACACGTCTTTTGTGTTTAGCTAAGGGATGCTGCGCGGGCATTTTCCTTGGTTTTTCTGCCCCCATCCTTTGGGGCCGCTCCATTTTTCGCCGTCTCGCGAGATGCGGCGTAGTTGTCAGCCGCTTTCAATAGAATCGTTCTTGCCCAGCCTGCAAACTCCCCGTCGGTAGCTGTCGCGGCGTCGTACAGACGCCGCTTTTCGTCTTCCGATACCGGGATTCTCAGGGTTTCCCCTTTCTTTAGGCTCGGGTCTTTTTTGGGCCGTGGCATACGCCAAATAATAGCCAAAAAAATCCCATCGTCAACCCCAATACCCCTTTGCATGTGGCTAATATATAGCTATAATAAAGCCATATAAGTAGACGGCATCGGGAGACGCTCAAATGTGCGAAGCGCGGGAACAACGGGGTTTGATTATCGCCGCCACTTGTCGCCTGAAACAGAAGGGCAAGGCTTGGCTTGTCCCCTCGCAATCCGGCAAAGGTATATCGCTTGAGTGGAACGATAGCAGGTCGCATTTAGACACCACAAAAATCGTTTCGGGCGAGATGTTTGGACGCGGTCCTAGCCTTCACACCAAGTATTTTGAGCCAGGCGCTGCCGGGAAGGAACTCGAACGCATCCCTTACCCCAAGTTCTAGTCGTTCACCGCCGCATCCCGGCCAGCAACACTTAAGTACCCATGACCAGCAAGAAGGAATTTTTGGGAGCTAGGGCTGCTGACCCTGATGCGAGGGTCGATCGCTTTTTCGTGACACCTAAGCAGCCTCTTGCTTGTCGCTATCGGTTGTCGAGTCCAGCGCCTTTCCCGGCAATTGCACCTCAAACGTCGTTCCCGGACCATTGGCCCGTTCCTTGACCGTGATGCGGCCGCCGAGGCGATGGATCAGGGTCCGCACGATGTACAGGCCCAGGCCCGTCCCCGGCTTGTCCCGCTCCAGTTCCGAGCCCAGCCGCACGAAGCGGCCGAAGATTTTCCGCCGCTGCGCTGCCGAGATGCCGCGGCCGTTATCGCTCACGCGCACCAGCACGTTCTCCTTGCCGTCGGCTTCGAGGGTGACTTCGACGCTCGGCTCGTCCCCGGCGTATTTCACCGCGTTGTCAATCAGGTTGCGGAAGACCAGCTCGAGGTCCACCTGCACCGCTGGCACGATGCACGGCTGCAACTTTAACTGGATGATGTCGTCGTGTACTTGATAGCGGAGGCAGACTTCCTTCGCACAATTGCGCAGAAGCTGGGCCAGCTCCACGTCTTGCTTCTCCGCCAGGGTGCGATGCTTCTCCAGCCGGGCGGCGTCGAGCAAATGGTTAATCAGCGAATCCAGCCGTTCCACGTCCTCGAGCATCGAGCCGTAGAAGCTGGCCTGCTCCTCGGTGCTCATCTGCCGGCGGCGGAGGGTCTGCACATAGAGCTTGAGCGAGGCGATCGGGGACTTGAGCTCGTGCGTGACGCTGTCAATGAAGTTCGACTGCCGGCGGGTGAGGTTGATGGTCTTGATCGAGAGGGTCAGGTACATCACCACGCCAAACAGCACGAAGGCCAGCGAAGTCGTCCCCACGGATAGCAGAGCCCAGTACAGCCCGGCCCGCTGATCGTTCTGCAGCGCCCCGAACACCGCCAGCAGAATCCACCCGACAATCAGCGCCACCAGCAGCACGATCATCACCACCCCCAGGGTGATCGGCAGTCGGAGGGAACGGCGTTCAAACATGCCCCTTATCTTCCGTCATTGCAGACGCTGCGACAACTAAGACGGGGAATGACGAATGACGAATTCCGAATGGGAACTGTTTAGCGGCATGAAGCAACCACGGATTTCACGGAGAACACGGATTTTTTGAAATACGGATAATGGCCGGCTGACGGATGCCTTATCCGTGAATTCCGTGCCATCCGTGGTTCATTTCTTCAGTCCGCTAAACTGTTACGGTAAATGTAAGCAGGTTCTTCCATTCGTCATTCGTCATTCGGATTTCGGGTTTCCGCCTTCCCCCTTCCCCCTCTCCCCGCCGCACCTGAAAATGGCGGCATGAAAATTCTCGGCATCGGCACGGACATCATCGAATGCCTGCGAATCGCGCAGATGATTGAAAGGCACGGGGAGCTGTTCCTCAACCGTGTCTATACGCCGCATGAAATCGAGTACTGCAGCGCCCGCAAGGCCGCCAACCAGCATTACGCCGGCCGCTTCGCCGCCAAGGAGGCCGTGCTCAAGGCCCTGGGGACCGGCTGGACCCGCGGCATCCACTGGCAGGACATCGAAGTTCGCAACGAGCTCGGCGGCAAGCCGCTCATCGCCCTTGGCGGCGGCGCACGCGAACTTTGCCTGCAAGTCGGCATCAGCGAGGTGATGATTACGATCTCTCACTGCCGCAGTTATGCCACTGCGTATGCGATTGCAGTCGGAAAAGACTAATCCTGCCAAATTCGCCATTCGTCATTCGGATTTCGTCATTTTCCTCCCCCCCAGGGTACTTGCCCATCCAGGCCACTTTGTGCCATATTTCACAATCTTTCCTGGCCCGGCTGGCGGCGTGAAGAAAGTGGCGGCGTGGCCCAATTTTTCAATGAAATTCTGAACTGGCTGGCCGGTATTGTCGGCTTGTCCGTCGGCGCGGATAGCTGGCTGGGCTACATCGCGGCTGCCGGCGTGCATATCGGCCTGTTGATAAACGTCGTGGCCGTGGGCGCTCTCATCTTCATTTGGATGGAGCGAAAAATCGCCGGCCGCATCCAGGATCGCCTCGGCCCCACCCGCGTCGGCGGCAAGTTCGGCTGGCTGCAAACCCTGGCCGACGGCGTGAAGCTCGTCGCCAAAGAAGATGTCACTCCCAAAGATGCCGACCGACTACTCTTCAAGCTCGCCCCCTATGTCAGCTTCGCGGCGAGCTTTACGGGATATATGGCCCTTCCCTTCGCCTTTGGCTGGGCCGCGCAAGAGATTAATGTCGCCGTCTTTTTCATCGTCGCCGTCCTGGGCCTGGAAGTTTTCGGCGTCATCCTCGCCGGCTACGCCTCGGGCTCCAAATGGTCCCTGTTCGGCGGCATGAGAGAAGCGGCCCAGGTCGTCAGCTATGAAGTTCCCATCGGCCTGTGCATCGTGGTCCCCGTCCTTATCGTCGGCTCGATGAACCTCGTCACCATTGGCGAGGCCCAGGCGGGCCTGTTCACCAACTGGCTGATCCTGCACGATCCCTTCACCTTCCTCATCTTTTGGGTCTACTTCACCTGCGCCATCGCCAGCGTGAACCGTGCCCCCTTCGACCTGGCGGAAGCGGAAAGCGAGCTCGTCGCCGGCTTCCACACGGAATACTCCGGCCTCCGCTGGAGCTTCTTCTTCATGGCCGAATACGGCTCCATGTTCCTCGTCAGCGGCCTGGCAGCCGTGCTGTTCTTTGGCGGTTGGAACGGGCCGATACCCATTTTCCATCTGCTGCCGGCATTCTTCGGTTTAGAAGGTGGGCCGAGCGGCCACTGGGCCTACGAGCAGGGCGAAGCCACCTGGCGACTTCTAGGATTCATCGCCAATGTCGCGGGCGTTCATAACTTGATTCTCAAAGCGGTCGTCGGCGTCATCGTGATGATGTGGATCCGCTGGACGCTCCCCCGCCTCCGCATCGATCAAGTGATGACGGTCTGCCTGAAGTACTGCGTGCCGCTGGCCGCCATCTTCTTCATTGGCGCTGTCCTCTGGAAGCTCTACGAAGTCCCGTTCGTCAACGACCTTGCCCCGCATCAAGGCAAGCGTCTGGCGGAAGTCCGCGAGAACTGGGTTTTGGAGCCGAATGCGGTGGGCGAAGCCACGCCCACGCAAAGCCGTGGGCGTGCCACCCCATCGGTCGCCGCGATGCCCGTCGGCAGGGAGGTGCAACCGTGATCCTCCTGGCTGCCATCAACGTTCATTCCTGCTTGTTCGTGCTGTTCGCCCTGCTCGCTTGCGGTTTCGCGGTCGCGGTCGCGGCGACCAACAACGTAGTCCGCATGGCGTTTTATCTCACGCTCTCGCTGGGCGCGACCTCCGGACTGTTTTTTCTCGCCGGCTCCGAATTCGTCGGCTCGATGCAACTGATGATTTACGTCGGCGGCACGCTGGTGCTGCTGATTTTCGGCGTCATGCTCACCGCCCAAAGCCGCTTCGTTTCCATGCAGACCCACGCGGGCGAATGGGTTCTGGCCTTCTTCGTCGGCGCGTCGCTCTTGGCCCTGCTGGTTGCCGCTGGAATTGGCGTGGAAGACTGGAAACGGCCGCGACTGGACGCCGCCTCCGTCCCGCTCCTAGATTCCCATGCGGGAGCCGCAACGGGTCTGGCTTTTTCCGGCGTGCGAGTCGATCAACTCGATCAGCATGATCCCGTCCTCCGGGCCGGCATGTCCGGATATTTGTTGCCCTTCGTGATTATCTCCATGCATCTGCTGGTGGTGCTGATCGGCGCTGGCTACATGGCCCGCACCAAGCGGATGTCCACCAGCCGCCTCCCGCAGCGGCCCATCGCCGCTCCGAGAACCGATCGTCGGCGGAACGTGCTGGTTGCCGCGCTGCTGGTTTTCGGCATGGTCATCAACCTGGTTGCCGCCATCAAGATGTTCGCCGTTGTCCCGCTTCGCCCGCTGATTGCGGAAAACAAGCTGGGCGAGGCCGTCAGCAAGATTTGGCAGTTGATCCCGCCGCTCAGCACGGCCCCGCAGTGGGCGTTTGTGTTCCTCGGCCTGTTATTCCTCGCCAACGTGCTGCTGCTCGTCGTGGTATGGAACTGGCAGAAGTGGGGCGTGATCGGCCTCGTCCTCATCCCGCTAATGCAAGCCTGGGTGATGAGCCAAGCCGGCTTCCGCCCTCTGGATATCCTCGGCAATTTAGCAATTGGCCTCGTTCCCGTGATTTTAATAGTCGCCCTGCTTTGCACCGGCAAACGGCCGACCACCTGGTCGCAGATGGAGTAATAGTAGCCCGCTCACTCCCTGAGCGGGAAAGCATCCGTAAACCATGAACCCCTTCACCGATCCCATTACCGTTTCGCATTACCTGATTGCCGGGGCGGTGCTGTTTGTCACCGGCGCGATCTGCATGGCGACGAAGCGGAACGCCTTGGGTGTGCTGATGGGGATTGAGCTGGTGCTGAACGGGGCCAACCTGAATTTCGTCGCCTTCGGCAGCAAGTTCCTGCGGCAGGAAACGCTGGGGCTGGACGGCGATTTGATCGCCCTGTTCGTGATTGTGCTGGCCGCGGCGGAAGCAGCCGCGGCCCTGGCCATCGCCCTGAATTTTTACAACAACCACGCCACGATTGACGTGGACCAGGCCGACGAGCTCAAAGGCTAATGGATCCCTCCTCGCTCATTCCGACGCTCCTGGGCCTGGCAGTCCTGCTACCGCTGGCCTCGTTCGTCGTCATCCTCTGCACTGCCCGCTACCTTAAGGAACAAGCGGCCTGGGTCGCCATCTGCGCTATCGGCGGGGCCTGCCTGCTGTCGTTCATTTCGATGTTCCTCTGGCTGGGCTCGAATTGGCCGCCAAACCCCCACGATCATGGGGCTGCACACGCCCCCCAGCACGTTACAACGCTCGGGAATCCGCGCGCGGAGTTCTTCGTCACAGCACCTGAAGCGGCGACCGAGCCTCATACCAGCCCGGCAGCTGCGGGTGACAAGGCAGCGTCCAAACGCGGTCCCTATACGGGCGATGCGGTCTTACCAGGAGGCGAACCTTGGATTCTCGGCCAGTTCGGCAACCTCCGCGTCACCATTAGCTACTACGTGGACTCGCTCACCATCGTCATGTTCTGCATGGTGACGCTCATTGCCACCCTCATCCACTTCTACGCGATGGGCTACATGCACGATGAGCTGCATGACATCACCGACCACGAAGTGCATTTGTCAAGCGGCGAGGATTTGAAACGCCCCGGCCGTTTTCCCCGCTTCTTCCAGTACCTGTCGCTGTTCTGCTTCTCCATGCTCGGCCTGGTCCTGGCGGGGAACATCGCGATGGTCTTCGTCTTCTGGGAGCTGGTCGGCATCTGCTCCTATTTCCTCATCGGCTTCTACGTCGAGCGCAAGAGTGCCTCGACTGCGGCCAACAAGGCCTTCATCGTCAACCGCATCGGCGACTTTGGCATGATCATCGGCCTCATGGCCCTGTGGTCCAGTCTGGGAACCTTCGCCTTCGGCGATGTGGACGTGAACAAGGACGGGAAGCTCGACCCGAATGAACGCGGCCTTTTCAGTCTCGTCGAGCGCGCCAAATTACTCGAGGAGCATACCGGTACACACGCTGCGGAAGAACATGCTCACGATCCGACTTACCAAATCGTCACGCCCGCCGGAATGATCATCGCCGGCGCTCCCGCGGACGAAGTCGCCCGAATCGCCGGCGACCACCGGAACATCCCCGGCGGCATGGAGAACGCCAAATCCGAGGTTCTCTCCCGCTACCGTGGCACGGGCTATGGATATTGGCTGCTGGTCGTGGCCGGCATCGGCATCTTCTGCGGCTGCGTGGGCAAGAGCGCCCAGTTCCCGCTGCACACCTGGCTCCCCGATGCGATGGAAGGGCCGACCCCCGTTTCCGCCCTGGTTCACTCCGCCACGATGGTTGCCGCCGGCGTCTATCTCGTCGGCCGCTTCTTCCCCGTCTTTTGTCCGGAAGTGCTGCTGGTGATTTGCATCATCGGCACGATCACGCTCGTCCTGGCCGCCTCCATCGCCATCACCGCGGTCGATATCAAGCGCGTGCTGGCCTACTCCACCATCAGCCAGCTCGGCTACATGATGCTCGCCATCGGCCTCGGCGGCTGGGTGGCAGGACTGATGCACCTGATCACGCACGCCTTCTTCAAGAGCCTGCTGTTCATGTGCTCCGGCTCGGTCATCCATGCCGTGCATACCAACGACATGCGGCGGATGGGGGGCCTGCTCCGCAAAATGCCGGTCACCGCCATCACCATGCTCGTCGGCTGCCTGGCGATTGCCGGCGTCGGCGTGCCGTTTGTCATCGGCCTGTCGGGATACTACTCCAAGGACGCCATCCTGGAGCAGGGCTTCTTGTTCGCCATGCGAAACGACAGCCCGTTCGCCAAATTCTTCTTCGTCTTCGCTGCCGGCGGCGCGGCCATGACCTCGTTCTACATGTTTCGCATGTGGTACATGACCTTCGTCGGCAAGCCGCGTGACCAGCACGCCTACGACCGCGCCCACGAATCCCCGCCGGTCATGTACCTGCCCCTCGTGATCCTCGCCACGCTTGCCATCAGCGTCGCCTGGGACTGGGCGTTCATCGGCTATGGCCTGATTGCGGCCGCCTTCTTCATCGCCAAGGGAATCGGCGAAGGCTGGTTCAAGTCCACCAAAGCCGCTCCTGGACATGACGACCACGGACATGGGCACGACGACCACGGCCAATCTCATGGTCACGACGATCACAGTCACGCCCACGGTCCTTCACTCACGCTCACGCCCGCCTGGACCATCTCCATGATCGTCACCACGGTCATCGGCGGCTGGATCATCCAGCAGAGCCTCGGCAGCTCGATTGAGGAGATCTCGATCGGCGGCCACCGCCTGGGGAACTTCACGCTCGCCGGTCTACTGGAAGATTCTCGCCCGCGCGACACGCTCGGGAACACTCCGGCCCGCTGGCTGGTGGCCAATGACAAGCCGTGGGTTTGGCCAAGCGAAAAGGCCGGCCATGCCGATGCCATCAAGACCCCCGTCACGCTCCTGGCCACCGGCACCTGGTTCGCCGGCATTACGCTGGCCACGCTGATGTACGCCTTGGGCTACCTCAATCCCGAGGACGTCCGGCGGCAGTTCGCGCCGGTCTATTCTCTGCTTTGGAATAAATGGTGGTTCGACGAGCTGTACAACTACCTGTGGGTCAAGCCGACGTTTGTCATCTCCCGCTTCATCTCCGGCATCGACAAAAACTGGATCGACGTTTTTATCGACTCGCTGGCCCGTTTCGTCGCCTGGTTTGCCCGCGCCTGGGAGTACCTCGCGGACCAGATTGTCGTGGACGGCTTTGTCAACGTCTTTGCCGGCTGGACCTATAACCTGGCGGTCACGCTCCGCCAGGTGCAGACCGGCCGCCTCCGCCAATATGTCATGTTCATCGTCCTGGGGGCGATTGCCGTTTTCGTCGTCGTCTTTCTTTTCTGGAGCCCTCTGGCCACCGCGAATCAATAACCCGACGCGTAAGCGAGGGAAGAACTAACCCGCAGCGCAAGCGAGGGTCTTGAACTATGGAACTCATCTACCTTCTCAGCCTGATTGTTTTCCTGCCGGCGCTGGGCGGCCTCGTCATCGCCTTCCTGCCCGGCAACAAGCCGGACCTGATCCGCTACGTCACGTTCGGCGTTTGCCTGGCCACGCTCGCCCTCTCCATCATCGCGTTTTTTGCTCCGCAGTCCGCCGCCTTCTTCAATGTGGAAAAATCGCAGATGCAGGCGGTGTTCAACATCCCCTGGATCCCCTCCTTCAACATCGAATACTTCATGGGGGTCGACGGCATCAGCCTCCCCCTGGTCATGCTCACCACGCTCGTCAGCTTCCTGGCGATGTGGGCCAGTTGGCCGATCACGAAGTACGTGAAAGCCTACTGCATTCTGTTCCTGCTATTGGAAACGGGGATGATCGGCGTCTTCCTGGCCCTCGATTTCTTCCTGTTCTATGTCTTCTGGGAAGTCATGCTGCTGCCGATGTATTTTCTCATCGGCGTCTGGGGTGGGCCTCGCAAGGAATACGCCGCCCTCAAGTTCTTCCTGTACACGCTGGCCGGCTCCGTCCTGATGCTGATTGCCATCTTGATGCTGTATTTCAACAGCGACCTCCGCGGCCTCAATACCGAAGAGCTCGTCCGCGGCCGTATCGTGGCGGGCGTTGCTCCCGCTCTGACCGGCGCAGCAAAGGACGCGGCCCTCCTCAATCAGGCCCAGGCCGTCCAGGCCATCCACAACCAGCCGTTTCCGCGGCACACGTTCAACATCCTGGCCATGCAGCAGATCGGCCAGCACACGGATCAGTTCCTGACCCCCATCCTCGGCTATTCGCTGCAACGGTGGGCCTTCATCCTGCTGTTCATCGGCTTTGCGATTAAAGTTCCCTCGGTCCCCTTCCACACCTGGCTGCCGGACGCGCATGTGGAGGCACCGACGCCGATTTCCATGATTCTGGCGGGCATCCTGCTCAAGATGGGCGGCTACGGCATCATCCGCATCTGCTATCCCATCTGTCCGCTGGCGGGGTATGACTTGGCGTTCGTCGTCTGCGGCATCGGCGTCGTGAGCATGATCTACGGGGCCTTCGCGGCCCTGGCGCAGAAAGACTTCAAGCGAATGGTGGCCTACAGCTCGGTCAGCCACATGGGTTACGTGGTGCTGGGCCTCGGCGTCTGGTCCGCCACCGCGGCGAACCTTTACAACCCGGACTACTGGAACATGGGCGTGCAAGGCGCCATGTTCCAGATGATTGGCCACGGCATCAGCTCGGCCGGCATGTTCTTCATGGTCGGCGTGGTCTACGACCGGGTGCATCACCGCAATTTGGACGAATTCGGCGGCCTCTTCGGCAAGATGCCGGTCTATACGGCGATGGCCATCGGCATCTTCTTCGCCGGCCTCGGACTCCCCGGGCTGTGCGGCTTTATCGGCGAAGTCTTTGTCGTCCTCGCCGTTTGGAAGTTCAGCATCCTGCTCGCGGTCCTGTCGGCTTTCGTTGTCATCCTCACGGCCGCGTACATCCTCTGGGCCATCCAGCGGGTCTACCTGGGAGCCGAGTACAAAGGCCCGCACGAAGACCACCTCACTCCCAGCACCCTGCGCGAAAACACCATCGGCATCACGCTGCTGGTCTTCGCGGTGATCTTCGGCGTGTTCCCCTACCAGACCGTGCTGAAGTACATGGACAAGACGATTTCCCAACAGACCAGCGACCTGGCGGAGTGGACGAAAGACAACATCCCCGTTCCACCTCCGGTCATCGAAACTCCGCCACCACCGACCGTTAGTAGTAACCGGCTTCAGCCGGTTAACCCGCTGAAGCGGGTTACTACGAACATTGCCAGCGACCTGTAATGCGACCTGAAAGAACCTGTGGATAACCTTCACGAACTCGTCAGCCGGTTGATTGTGGATACGAAGGGCTCGCCCGATGCGAGCTTCTTCGCCATCACCGCCGACTCCAGCCTGGCAGCCTTTCTGCCGGAGCTGCTGCTTTGCGCCACCATCCTGGCGATGCTGTTCATCCGTCTGTTCAGTCTGGGTAAATACGTCAACGCGTTCTACATCGCCCTCCCCGGCACGCTCGCCGCCCTTTACTTCGCTGCCTCCACCGGCGGTCTGCTTGGCGAAGCCGGCGGCGCGGGAATGCACTCGGGCGAGCGGATGGAAATCTTCACGGGAATGCTCGTCTACGACTCGTTCTCCGTGTTCATCCGCGCGGCCCTGCTGCTGTTTGTCGTCCTGTTCCTGTTCTTCACCAAGATTTCTGGCATTCCCGACCACGATGACGGGCCGGATATCTACTCGCTCGTTTTGGGCGCAACGCTCGGCATGTGCTTGATGGCCACGGCCAACCACCTGCTGATGGTCTTCCTGGCGGTGGAGATGGCCAGCGTTCCGTCCTACGTCCTGGCCGGTCTGATGAAGGGCCGCCGCAAGGCCAGCGAAGCGGCTCTGAAATATGCCGTTTATGGCGCGGGGGCCGCGGGAGTGATGCTGTACGGAATCAGCCTGCTGGCCGGCCTGCTGAACACCGCCCATTTGCCGACCATGGCGCAAGTCCTTTCCGAAAAAATCCACACGCTGGGGACTTCGGAGCAGCTCGTGCTGGTCTTCGGGGCGCTCATGATTTCAGTCGGCATCTGCTTCAAGCTTTCCGCTGTCCCCTTCCACTTCTGGTGCCCGGACGTGTTTGAAGGAGCCACGGCGGAAGTCAACGCCTTCCTCTCCGTCGCTTCCAAAGCCGCCGCTCTTGCACTACTCGTTCGCGTGGTGATTGGGCTGGGGATGATTGCTCCGCACAGCCACGTTCCCGGTGAGCGTACGGCCGCGCTGACCGCGCCCGCTGCTGAAAGAACCGTCGCCATTTTCAACGTTGCCGATGAACCGGCTAAGAAAGCGGCGGACGGCCACTCTCCCAGTGACACCAAACACAACGGCAATTCCGCTCTGCTTCCCGTCCGCGATTTCACCGGCAAGCTCATCGCTTTTTTCGCCATCATCACCTGCACCTTCGGCAACCTGGCCGCGTACGGGCAAACGAACATCAAGCGGCTGCTGGCCTACTCCACCATCGCCCACGCCGGCTACATGATGATGGCGGTGGCCGCGCTCATCGCCCTGGCGGGCATCGACAATGAAGCGGCCAGGAAAGCCGCCGCCGCGCTGGCCATCTATATCGGCGTCTACCTGTTCATGAACCTCGGTGCCTTCGCGGTCGTGGCCTTCCTTCGCAACGCCATGCGGAGCGAAGAGATCGCCGACTATGCCGGCCTTATCCGCCGCTGCCCGATGACGGTCATTTGTTTCGCCGCCATCCTGTTCAGCCTCATCGGCCTGCCGCCGCTGGCCGGGTTTTACGGCAAGTTCGCCATATTCTCCTCGCTCGCGGACGGCTACAGCCTCCTCAAGGGGAGCGGCCAGGGCTTCTACCTGCTGCTGCTGCTCGTCTTCGGCGGCATCAACACGGCGATCAGTCTGTTCTACTATCTCCGCGTGGTCAAAGTCATGACGATTGACCCCGAGCCGCGGGACCGGCCGCCGTTCGCCTATTCGGATGTCTCGCTGGCGGGGGCATTCCTGTGGCTGATTACGCTCCCCACGCTGGCCCTGATGGTTTATCCCGCCGCGCTCAACGCCCTGGCCACCGCCGCCGCCGAGCACCTGTTCTAAACGCTTTCGATTGCTTTCGCATGAATCCCTCGACCAACGAGATTCTGAACCGCCTGCTCGTCCTGCATGAGCGCTCGCTGCCGGTCTACCTCAGCTATGCGGCTCCCGAGCACATCGAGAAATCTCCCCGCATCGGCCAGGTCTTCCGGCAGATGGCAGGCGACCACCTGCGGGTCGTGGACCGCCTGGGCACTCTGATCCTGGAGAACCACGTCGCGGTTGACCACGGAAAGTTCCCCATGTCGTTCACCTCGCTGCACGACCTGTCGGCTGATTATCTTCTGAAGCTGACGATCGAGCGGCAGCAAAAAGTGATCTCCGCCACGCAGCAGCTCGCGGGCATGCTCTCGCATGCCCCCTACGCCCAAGCAGCCGCCCGCGAAGCCCTCGGCGAGGCCAAGGGCCATCTGGAAAACTTGGAAGAAGCAGCCTCGCCCGTGGTGGGGTAGGCTTCCAGCCTTAAGTTTACCCACAATTGGTTGGGGCGATTTTACAAAAGTTGGAAGCCAGATGAGGGAGCGGCGGTCGGCAACTTGTGGAGGGCAAAGGGGGTGCGGCGATTGTAAGGGGTT
>JBKJNY010000240.1:0-57174 GCA_046593355.1 Pirellulaceae bacterium
ACCAACCAATTACCGAGCCTCGCCTTGCGGGCGGCATTTTCCCATTGAGGTAAGTCTTGAAAGCTCATGGTGTTACTGCAATCCTACTATCCGCGCGCGCTTCAGTCGGATGATCCAAAACTTGTTCCTCACCACGGTCAGCGGCGTGCGGGCCTTTGATATCGGCACTTCGCAGGGGTATCTGGTGACCCTGGCCAACAACACCTCCGTGGACGGCCTCATCTTTGGAAACATCACGCTCCCGCTCTCGATTCATGTTGCCATCCCCGGTGGAGTGATGGCGGAGAATCAGGGATTAAATGCGCTCACCGGCACCGTGTCGCGCACGGGGGGCGACTTGACAATCCCCTTGGTCGTCACCCTCGCCAGCAGCGATACGACGGAAGCCAGCATGGCGGCCAGCGTCACCATTCTGGCAGGGCAGACTTCCGCCACCTTCCCCATCAATGCGGTGGACGACAACCTGCTCGACGGCACCCAGCAGGTCAGCATCACCGCCTCCGCCGCTCCCTACGGCAGCGTTTCGGACAGCATCGTGGTGACCGACCATGAGCTGATCAGCGTCTCGCTCGCGTCCCATTCGCTGCCGGAAGTCGGCGGCCAGACCGTGGCCACGATTTCCCGCTCCAACACCGATAATTCCTTGGCGATGTTGATCACGCTCACCAGTTCCGATACCACGGAAGCGACCCTGCAACCCTCGGTGACGATCCCCGCCGGCCAGGCCAGCATGACCGTGACGCTCAATGCCGTTGACGACCTCCTGTTCGACGGCACCCGCCAGACGGTAATCACCGGCTCCGCGGTCGCCTATTTCAGCCTGAGCGACATTGTCAACATTGTCAGCGATGCCGATCCCTATCGCAATTTGCTCATCAACACCAATGCCTCGCCCGACAATGGGCGGCTGTACGAATATTCGCTCTCGGGAACGCGCGTGAATGACACTTCCATTCAGCCTGTCGCCGGCGGCGACTATCCCATCCGGGATCTGGTGCTGGATTCGTCGGGCAAAATTCAGATCTTCAACGGCACGTTCAATCCATACCTGACCACGATCGATGAAGTTGCCGGCACCCGCGCGGACCACACCGTCACGGGTTGGAGCACCGCCAATGTTGGTAGCTTTGGCGGGATCGTCAGCTTCGGCCAATACATCTTCGTGTCGGACATGGATACGGTTGGCGATCCGGAAAAGGGGATCATCCGCTTCGATACCACCGATTATTCATCGCTGCGGTTTGCCACCACCTTGGGCTTCAACAAGCTGACGCTCGGCTTCGACGGCCTGCTGTATGGTCTGGAAACCAATCAGCTGCGTGTTTACAACCCCGCCACGCTCGCGCTCGTCCGCACGCTGACGGTCCCCATCCTCGCACAGCCAATGACCATCGCGGTCAATGCCGCGGGCGATATCTTCGCCGTCGCCCGCGACCAGAACATCTACCGTTACGACTCCAATTTCGTCCTGAACAAGACCGTCATTACCACGGGCTCCATCCTGAATGAGATTGAACTATCCGCGGAAGGGCAGTTGGTAGTCTCCGGGCAGACCGGCGACGTGCTGGTACTGGACGAAGCCTTGATGGATACCCCGGTCAAGTTCTCGGTCAGTTCCACTCAGGCCTTCGTCGCCTTTAGAACTTTGCGGTCGGCCACCGGCCTGTCGCTCTTGATAGCTCCCACGACCTTTGTGGAAAGCGCCGGAGCCAATGCCGCCAGGGGCATGGTTTCCCGCCCCAGCGAGGGAAGCATCGCCGCGGCCCTCACCGTCAACCTCAGTAGCAGCGACACCACGGAAGCCAGCGTGCCGGCAACCGTGATTATTCCCGCCGGCAAAGTTTCGGTGACGTTTGCGATTGCCGCCGTGGACGACGCCGTGGGAGATGGGCCGCAAAACGTGACCATCACAGCGGCAGCCAGCGGCCAGGCCAGTGGCAACACCATCCTGACCGTGACCGATGACGAGTTCAATTACTTCACCCTCTCCTTCGTTCCCACTTCCATGTCCGAGTTCGGCGGCACGCTGACCGGCACCGTCACCCGCACCGTGCTGGATAACAGCGGGCCCGTCACGGTCAATCTCACTTCCGACGACACCACGGAAGCGACCGTCCCCCTCACAGTGCTTATTCCCGCCAACCAGAACACCGCCAACTTCACGGTCACCGCCGTCGATGATGCGCTCCGCGACGGCACGCAGACCGCCAATATCACCGCCTCCGCCGCCGCCATTGCGTCCGGCAGCGGACCCGTCAGCGTCACCGACAACGAAGTCGATACGATCAGCATCAACATTGTGGCGGGCAGCATCAGCGAAAACGGCGGCTCCAGTTCCGGCACGGTGTTCCGAATCTTCCTGAACAACAGTTCGGCGCTCATCGTCACGCTGACCAGCGATGACACGACCGAAGCCTCCGTCCCCGGCACCGTGACTATTCTTGCCGGCCAGAACAGCGTTAACTTCACCGTCAGCGGCGTCAACGATGCCCTCCGCGACGGCACCCAGATCGCCAACATCACCGCGGCCGCCCCCGGCGTCGCCTCGGTCTCCGATGGTCTGGATGTCACCGATGACGAAGTGGATTTTCTGTCGCTCAGCTTCCTGCCCACTTCCATGAGCGAAAACGGCGGCACGCTGGTGGGCACGGTCACGCGGAATGCCCTCAGCAATCTCCTGCCGGTCGTTGTCACCCTGAATTCCGCCGACACAAGCGAAGCGACCGTTCCTCCCACCGTCACCATCCTCGCCAATCAGAACAGCGCCACGTTTAACGTCACGGCCGTCAATGACGCGCTGCGGGACGGCACGCAAATCGCCACCATCGGCGCGAGCGCCGGCGGCTTTGCCTCGGGCAGCGGGCCGGTCAGCGTGACGGATGACGAAGTCGACACGATTTCGCTATCGATTGTCCCCGGCTCGATTTCCGAAAATGGGGGGACCGCCACCGGCACGGTCACGCGCGCGTTCTTGAACAATTCCGCGGCCCTCGTGGTGAACCTCTCGAGTAGCGATACCGGCGAGGCCTCGGTGCCGCTCAGTGTCACCATTCTGGCCAATCAAATCAGCAGGACGTTCACGGTCACGGGCGTGAACGATGCGGTACGCGACGGCACGCAGACCGCCGTCATTACCGCCTCCGCCGCGGGAGTGGCCTCCTCGAATGCGAACGTCTCCGTCACCGACGACGAGCTCGATACGATCGCGCTTTCCCTCTCCACCGACTTGATGAGCGAAAGCGGCGGATCCATCACGGGAACCGTGACCCGCATCGACCTCGACAACTTGGCGGACCTGGTCGTTTCACTCTCCAGCAGCAACACCGGCGAAGCGACGGTTCCCTCGACCGTTACGATCCTGGCGAACCAGAATAGCAGGACGTTCACCATCACTGCCGTGGATGAGGCCGTGGCCGATCGCGCCCAGACTGTTACCATCACCGCCTCGGCAGCCGGCCATGCCTCGGTGAACAAGAACTTGATCGTCTCCGACAACGAAACGCCCTTTCAGAACCCGCGGCATCCCCTGGATGTCACCGGGGACGGCTTTATCGTGGCCGGGGATGTGCTGGCGGTGATCAACATCATCAACGAGATCGGCACTGGGGCCGTCGGCATCATCATGCCGCAGTACTCCGGGCCGCCGATCTTCCCCGATACCAGCGGCGACAATGTCATCAGCGCCCTGGATGCCCTGCTCGTCATCAACTACCTCAACAACCCCCCACCCCCCGGCGGCGAAGGGGAGTTCGATGCTTTCGCGGCTTCCGCTCCCGCGGTGAGCGTTTCAGCCGGCAGCGTTTCATCCGGCCAAATTCCCGCCGCCGACACATCCGCTGCCGCCCTGCAAGCGCTGCTCGCGGACGATTCCTTCTGGCGACAGGCGAAATCCCGCACTCCTATCGCCTCAGAGGGCGATTCCGATTGGAATCATGTCGTGGCGGCTGTGGCGCGGGAGATTGCCCGCCGGCGGGGGGAATAGGGCCTGCTTCCCGACTTTCCCAGAGGTGGCACGCCCACGGCTTTGCGTGGGCGTGAGTCTTTTTCAGGCCCACTATTGGTGCCGCCAAGCGTTGCGACGCCACGCCCACGCAAAGCCGTGGGCGTGCCACCCAGTTTCGGCGACATTTATCCTATTGCTGGTCGTAAGTGGTGTTTGTCAAAGAACTTAAACGTCGTAAGTCTCCACGCTCAATTTCGTTGCAGCCCTCATCGTCTGTAGTTATTACACACTATCTCCCGTCTTGGGCCGACGGTCCATCGCGGGGGTTTTGTTCGCTAGCGCAAGTGGGGTGGACCGCGTCCGAGGGCTCGCCTCAATCGCTATTTTCCCGCCTCGATTGCTTGCTTGATTTTGCCGCTCAGGAAGACACTTCATGCCCGCCTCTCGCAAATCCGCGCGCCGTCTCTGGAACCTTCGCCAAAAAAATCTCGGCCCGCTGCGCCGACGACGAACCTTGCGATTGGAATCGCTCGAATCCCGGCTGGCGCTCGTCGGCGATATCGTCGGCACGGTGTTTGGCGATCTCAATTCCAACGGCCTGTTTGAGCCGCTGGCCGGAGAGGTCGGCGCGGCCAACCAGTTGGTTTATCTCGATGCCAACAGTAGCGGCACGCTGGATACCGGCGAAGCGCGCATGTTGACCACCGGCACCGGAACCTACGCTTTCCCCGGCGAGGCGGACGGCTCGTACAACGTCCGACTGGTGCTCGATGCCGTGACGGACCAGACGGTTCCCACGATCAATGCCGGGCCGAATCCCTTCGCCACCTTGCCGAACATCGTCGATCACGTTTTTGATGGCACCACCGGCATCGACTATGCCGCGACCTCGGCCGGCAACATCGAGCGCTATGACTCCCGCATCGGCAAGCTTCTCGCGCCGTTCCCGGTCGGCGTCAGCCCGGGCGGGCTCGATATCACTCCCGACGGCCGCTACCTGTACGTTGCCGAGCAGCAGCCGGGGACCACGCAGTCGTTTGTCCGCAAGGTAGATACGCAGACGGGGGCGGTCACCAACCTGGCGTTTGACCGCATCGGGGCCGAATCCGGCTCGTTCGACGTGACGATCCTCAACAACGGCAAGGCGTTCTTCACCACGCGGCAGGCCGGCGCCGCGCGCGGGAACCTGCGTGAGATCACCTTGGCCACCGACGCGATTGCCATCCGCGGCGGCCTGATCGGCGCTGCCGACATCGCCCCCGCCACCCGACTCAATCGCAACAGCAACCGCAGCGCGGTGGTCCTCACCGAGCCCGACGCCACCGGCAACGTCTTCTTCTACAAGACGGCCACCGATTCCTTCACGGCCCGCCTGACCTTGGGCACGGGCCTCTTTCTCGCCCCGGCCGCCATCAGCCGCGACGGCAACCGCTCCGCAGTGGCCACGAGCGCCGGCGTGCGGATCATCAACACCAACACGGCCATTCCCACCGTGGTCCGGACCTTGGCTCCCCAGCTCGGCGGGCTGGTCTTCGACCCCTTTCGGAATCGGCTCTATGTCGGCAACGACGTCACCGACAACTTGGTCGCCTTTGACTACGACGCGGCCGACATCTTCACCTCGCAATTCACCATTGCGATCGGGCAAAACATCACCGGTTCGCTGCGATACTTCCAATTGGATATTGCCGCCAATGGAAAAACTCTGACTCTGGGAACGGCCACCGGCATGCGTTCCTATCCGCTCTACGCCCAGACCTCGCGGTTCGTGACCGTCGCTGGCGGCCCCGTCGTCGTCCCCGATTTTGGCGTCCACGGGTTCCCCAATATCGTGGCCACGGGAACGCCGGACTATTACGCGATGAGCCGCACGGCCATCAGGCTCACCGTCGCCCTCCCCGCCAACGGCGTGATCCCCAACGACCGCGACCCCAATCTGACGCAAACCCTCACCGCCCGCCTGGTCCGGCAAGCGACCAAGGGGTTCGTTTCCCTCAATCCCGATGGCACCTTCGTCTATGACACCTCCGCGGTGATGGATGTCAAAGATACGTTCGAATACGTGGTCAACGACGGCTGGGAGGACTCCGCCCCGATCACCGCCACGATCGCCCGCGTTTCCAACAAAGGCTCCTCCATCAGCGGGCGGGAGTTCCTGGACGGCAATGATAACGGCGTTTACGAGCCCGGCTTGGGCGAAACTCCCATCGCGGGAGCCCGCGTCTTCCTCGATCTCAACAACAACGGCTATTGGGATCCGCCGACGGACCCCTTCCTGTTCACTTCCGCGGACGGCACCTATAGCTTCAACGGAATTGCCGCCGGAACTTACCATGTGCGATCCGAAGTGCCGGCGGGTAATCGTCCCACCTCGCCGATTGCCCCAGTCAACTTTGGCACGCTGCTGCCGTTGACCGGGGTCAAAGACGTTGTCTTTGACTTCTCCGATGCTCGGCTCATGTACGTCTTGATGTCGTCAGGCAGTCTCTTGCGCTATAGCCTGGCGACAAATGAGTACCTGGCTCCCATTCAACTGCCGGGCACGCCCGCGGCGATCGCCGCCTTGGGTAGCCTGCTCGTGGTGGTTGATAGCCAGGAAGTCGCGAACAAGAGCTTTGTGTATGTCGTGAATTCGGCCGACGGCTCGGTCACAACGCTCGACTTCGACACGCCCGGCGCGGAAACCGGCCCGGTGGATGTTGCCATCGCCAGCGGAAACAAGTTCTTCGTCACGACCGGCAACAGCGCTGCGGGCAGCAACCCGCTTCATCAGTTCATTCAGAATTCCGATCTCACCTTCACCCATACCTTGCGCCCGGTGCCCGTGGGAAGCGGCGTGGGCGGAACCATTGCGGCCGATACCAGGATGACCGGCCGGGGCCAAATTCTCTTTCAAGAAGGAAACGCGGCCGGCAGCATCTTCCGATACGACGGCACCACCGACACATTTATTGACGGCCCGGACACGCGTGCCGCTGTCGCCGGAACGCAAACCGCAGCCGGCGGCTTGATCGCCGGACAGGCGGTCTTCGCCAGCAACCAGTTCGGGCCCTCGATCTTTGACGGCTCGTACGACGCCACGCAGATTTTCTTGAATAGCTTCAATGCCGGTCTGGCTTTCAGCCCGAATCTGCCGCTGCTCTATGCCGCGGATGGCGGTCCCGCCGATGCGCTGATTGGTTACTTCGGGCCCAGCGGCCAGGAAATCTTCCGCGTAACTGTCGGAGAGGACCTGGCAACCGCGCCCCTCCAGCTGGCGACCATCTCCCCGGACGGCAGGACTCTGGTGCTGGCCACTCCAGGCGGTCTGCGAGTTTTCGATATCGGGTTGCCGGGCAACAACGACGTCGTCCTACGCGAAGATACGTCCATCAGTGGAATCGATTTTGGTCAGGAGACGATTCCCACGACGCTGGACATTGATGTCCCTGGCGGCGTGATGTCCGAGGACCAGGGAACCAACGCCTTGACGGGTGTATTGACGCGCACCGGCCCCGATCTGTCCCTGGATATGTTCGTCAATCTCTTTACCAGTGATCCCTCTCGGGTCGGGGTGCCGATCACGGTCTTGATTCCCGCGGGCCAGGCGTCCGTCACTTTCCCTATCGACGCGATCGACAATACGGTCGTCGACGCCACCAACCACGTCACGATCACCGCCACGAGCACCGGCGCGATTCCCCTCGTTGATACCGACTTCATCATCGTCAACGACCACGAAACCCTCGCCGTCAATATCATCACTCCCACCTTCGCTGAAGTTGGCGGCAGCTCGACGGCGAGTGTGACGCGCTCCAACACCAACATTGCTTTGCCGCTCGTCGTCACGCTCACCAGCTCCGATACCAGCGAAGCGACGGTCCCCGCCACGGTCACGATTCTCGCCAACGAGACCTCGGCCTCGTTCACCATCACCGCCGTCGATGACGCGATCTTCGACGGCACCCGTTCCGCGGTCATTTCCGGCGCGGCGGCCGGCTATCTGAGCGTGAACGGCACGGTGTTCGTCGTCAGCAACGCCGATTCCTACCGCAACATCCTGGTCACCACCGTTCCCTCGCTGCACAACTCGCGGCTGCGGGTGTATTCCCCCGCGGGGGTCCAGGTGAGCGATATCCCGGTCCCTGTCGGCGCGGGCGGGGACGAGCCCGTGCGGGATCTGGTCGTGGATGCTGCCGGCAACGTCAAATTCTATAACGGCACGAATGACGTCGTACTTTCCACCTTGGATCCCCGCCGCGGCACGTTCACCAGCAACACCACCGCCGGCTGGAGCACGGCCAATGTTTCCTCCTTTGGCGGCATCGCGTCGCTTGGCAATTTCATCTTTGCCACGGATATGGCGACCGGCACGGGAGCCGACTTGCAGCAAGGGCTGATTCGCTTCGACATCACGAACAATACCTTCGCCCGCTTTGCCACGACGAAGGACTTCATCGATGTCGCAGCCGGGCAGGACGGCCTGATCTATGCCTTTGAATTCACGCCAGTAGTTCTCCCGGCACTTCCCGCGCCCCCGTACAACGTGCAGGTCTACAACCCGGCGACCCTGGCCTTCATCCGCCCGGTCACGCTCGCCAGCCCCAAGCTGCCGCTGGCGATCGCGGTAAATCCCCAGGGACTCATCTACGCCGTCGTCGGCGACAACCTGATTTACGAGTTCGCCGCCAACGGCTCGCTGCTCCGCTCGCTCTCGACCGGCGGTGATAACCTCAACGACCTCGACATCTCTCCCGCCGGGCAATTGATCGCCGCGGGCGCGACCGGATCGGTCGTGGTGATGAACGACCCTGGACATGACCTCCCCACTTCCTTCACCGTCGGCAGTACGCAGGCCTTTGTCGCCTTTGGCAACTTGAACAGCGCCGTCGGACTCACGCTCTCCGTTTCGCCCACGACCTTTTCGGAAGCGGGCGGAATTGCCGCCAGCGCCGCCACGGTCACGCGGCCCAGCCTGGCCGATCTGAGTGTCTCGCTCACCGTCAGCCTCGCCACCAGCGACACCACCGAAGCCGACGTCCAGCAAATTGTCACGATTCCCGCCGGCCGGGTCACCGCTTCGTTCAACATCCTGGCCATCGACGACGCCATCGGCGACTTTTCGCAAACGGTCACCCTGACGGCAGTCGCCCCCGGTCAGATCGGAGCTGCCGAGACTCTGACCGTTCTGGATGACGAGATCAACTACTTCACGGTTTCCAGCTCGCCTTCCTCCATGCCGGAAAACGGCGGCGCGGCCATCGGCACCGTGACCCGTTTTGTGCTGGATAACAGCCTCCCCCAGGTCGTGAACTTGGCCAGCAACGACGCCACGGAAGCCACGGTTCCCGCCACGGCGACGATTCTGGCAGGTCAAAATAGCGTCACGTTCCCAATCACCGCGGTGGACGACGCCATCCGCGACGCCACGCAGAACCCGGTCATCACCGCCTCCGCTGCCGGCATGAGCAATGGGACGGCTGCCATTGCCGTGACCGATGACGAGATCGACAATATCACCCTGGCCATCGTCCCCGGCTCGATCTCGGAGAATGGCGGGGCGGCCACGGGCACGGTCACTCGGTTTGTGGGCAGCAACGCCGCGGCGCTCGTGGTCAATCTTTCCAGCAACGACACCACGGAAGCCACGGTTCCCGCCAGCGTCACGATTCTCGCCGGACAGAACAGCGCCAACTTCACCGTCTCGGGAATCAACGACGCGCTCCGCGATTTCAACCAGGCGGTCATCGTGACCGCGTCGGCAGCAGGCGTCGCAAACACCACTGCCGGCGTCACGGTCACGGATGACGAGCTCGACCTCCTGGTAATCAGCTTCGTGGATAACTTCATGATGGAAAACGGCGGCACCATCTCCGCCACCGTGACCCGCACGGTGTTTGACAACTCCCTTCCGCAAGTGGTCAACCTCTCCAGCAGCGACTTGACCGAAGCGACGGTGCCCGCCACGGTGACGATTCTGGCGAACCAGAACTCGATGACGTTTACGATCAATGCGGTCGATGATGCCGTCGCTATTGGGGATGGCCCCCAGACGGTCACGATCACCGGCACCGCCGCCGGCTTCGCGACGGCCAACGGGGACATCCTGGTGGGGGACAACGAGCGGCCCTTTCAAAACCAGCGGAACCCCCTGGATGTGGACGTCAGCGGCGGCGTATTCGCCCTCGACGCTCTCAAGATCATCAACGTCATCAACGAAATCGGCACCGGCGATGCGGCCACCATCATGGCCTCGTACAGCGGTCCCCCGATTTTTCCCGACACCAACGGCGATAACTCCATCACCGCCAACGACGTTCTGCTGGTCATCAACTTCCTGAACATCCCGCCGCCCCCCGGCCCAGAAGGGGAAGCCGATGCAGTGACCTTCTCTCCCGCGGCTTTGCTGACGTCGCCTGCGAACACGACGGTGCCGCAGCCCCGTGCCATCTCCCAGCCGCGGCCCATGATTAGCGGCGCGAATGCCGCCGCGGTGCTGGCCATTGTGAGCGAGAACGACCATCACTCCGCCCTGGAGGATGCTCCCCGCGGCAAGCAACGGCGTGGCGACTGGGACGAGCTCGTGGGAGATCTGGCGACCGACCTCGTCATGCGGCGGCGGGATTAGACGCCGAGGAACGGCACCGGCACCATGAAGGCGTGCTGTACCATCAGGCTGAAGGGGCCGAACCAGGCCGTGTACTGGCTGGCCCAGAGGATGATCAGGTAGCCGAGCACCACGGGAATCGCCGCGAAGCGGGCCGCCAGACCGATCAGGATGAACCGCGGCTGTTTGTGATGCAGTGAGCGGCCCATCGACCAGCCAAGCAACAGGCGGGCGGGGTAGATGAACGCGACGAAGAACAGATTGATCAGGTAGGTCACCTCGCGCTGCGTGGCTTCAATGGTCAAAAGGTACAGCGGAATGGCGGATAGCAGCGTGATCGCCAGCGCGCACCACCAGGCGATCGGCGCTCGAGAGAACTGCCGGCGAATCTCTCCCAGGTTATAGATTTCCACGAACCGGTTTTGCACCGCCATGTGCGTCTGCGCGAAGGGAAGGTAGATCACCACAATCCCTAGCAGCAGCGCTCCCAGCCAGCCGGACACGAACGCCAGGCCGCCATTGGGGAGCATCGTGCCGCCCATCAATAGCAGCACGGGGATGAACAGCCAAGTCAGCGCCCCGATAAAGCCCCGCACTCCCAGCCAGAAATACTGCGGCAGCCGCAGGGCGGCGACGAAGTCCCACACGGCATCGCGGGTGCGGCGGTACATCTTTCCGCGGACGAGTCCGGCCCACAAAATGGCCGGCGGGAACCAGGCCGAAAGGGGCCGCTCGATATACAGGTCCGCGGCCAGGCGCGGCGAAATCGCTTCCACCAGGGGCCGCACGATAGGGCCGACGATGGTTCCAAACAAGAGCTTCGCCCCGAGCTGAAACGGTGCCAGGAAGGGCCAGAAGAAATGCCGCAACTTGCCGCCGCTGTACCAGGCGAGCAGGATATGTCCCAGCATCAGCGCGGTGACAATGAGCTGCCCCACCCGCCACGCCCGGGCGCTCGCGCTGCCGGGGTCCACCAGGTGCGCATCCTGGGCCAGCGTCGAAAGGTATCGCAGCGGCAACAGCATCATCCAGGTGCCAAAGACCAGGCTGCCAATCCTGGCGAACTTGGGCATATCGATGAACCCATGCCGCAACTTGCCGCTTCTAGCGACACGCGCGCTCGCTTCCAGCAGGTATCCCAGGCTGACAAACTGCACCAGCGGAACTGCCGACAGCACCGCCAGGCAGCCAACCACGCTAGTCAGCCCAAACAGCCATTCCAGCGTCTTGCAGAGCAGCCACCACAGATAAATTGGCCAGCTTTGCGGCACTCGCTCGGCCACCACCGGCTCGATGGCCTCCGCCGCGACGACCTTTGGCGGCGGCAAGGCCGCTTCGGCGGCGGGCTGATGCGGCGGGGGGAGGAAGATGATGTCAGCCTCACCCTGATCCGGCAGTTTCCGTCGGACGGGGGGCTCCCTCTCGTTCACCACCTCGGCTGGCAGCGCCGCGGGTGCGATTTCCTCCCTGCTATCAGTCGTGGGTGAGCTACTCATGCGTACCAGATAGTTATCAGCAAACGACTTAACGTGCCGGACTCCTTGGATTTTAGCCGAAACTGCCCCTGCCACCCCAAGGTATTTCCTTCTAGTGTTCCCGGCCGGTTATGGTGGATAATACCGGATTCTTCCAGATGGCGTTTCAAGGAATTCGCCGGGGCGGCGAAAAGCTTCGGTTGCGGACGCTCGAACACGCGGAAATCAAATATGTGGGCTCGTAATCTCCTCTTTGTCGTCCTCTGCCTCGCCGGCCTGGGGATGATTGCCAGCTCGCTTCTGGACCGCAACCGGATTGATACGCCCAGTACTTTCAGCGGCGGTCAGGCCAAGCTGGTGTCCACGTCCGTTCCCGCAGATGTGAAACCGGCGAGCGAAGAATGGCCGCGGACCACCGCCCGCATCAATGCCGAGTTCGAAAAGCACTGGCAGTCCCAGGGACTCGCCCATGCGGAGCGGGCGAGTGAGCTCGCCATCGTTCGCCGCCTGTCGCTGGCACTGACCGGCACCATTCCCTCGGTCGAAGAAATCCGCGCCTTGGAGCAGGTGAATCCAGAGGACCGCGCCCTGTGGTGGGTCGCCCATCTGCTGGAGGACCGCCGCTACGCCGACTACGTTGCTGAGCGTCTGGCCCGCGCCTACGTGGGAACGGAAGATGGTCCTTTTATCCTGTTTCGCCGCCGCCGGTTCGTCACCTGGCTGGCTGACCATCTGCATCGCAACAACCGCTACGACAATATCGTCACCGAGCTCCTCTCGGACACCGGCCTCTGGAACGCGTCCCCCGCGGTCAACTTTGTCACGGTCACCGCCAAACAGGACGAAGGAAACCGGCCCGATGAAATCCGGCTGGCCGGCCGCACGACGCGGGCCTTTTTGGGAATGCGGATCGACTGCCTGCAATGCCACGACGATAAGCTGGCCAAAGTCACCATCATGGAAGACGGCAAACCGCGCGAAGGGACGCAGCAGGATTTTCACCGCCTGGCCGCTTTCTTCAGCGAGACGGGGGTTCAACTCACTGGCGTGCGGGATGAGATGGGGAAGAAGTACGAATACAAATTCCTGAACGCCGAGGAAAAGGAAGTCGTCCCTGCCCGAGTCCCCTTTGGCCAGGAAATCTTTGACGGGCAAGGGACGCGGCGGCAGCAACTGGCCCGCTGGGTGACAAATCCCAAGAACAAACCCTTCGCCCGCGCGACCGTCAACCGTATCTGGGCACTGATGTTCGGTAAGCCGCTGGTGAACCCGGTGGACGACATTCCGCTCGAGGGGCCGTTCCCGCCGGCGCTCGAAACGCTCGCGGGCGACTTCATCGCCCACGGCTATGACCTGGAGCGGCTCATTCGCATCATCGCCGCCAGCGAAGTCTATCAACTGGAAAGCGGAGCCGAGTTTGAGATTACGCCGGCTCACGAGGCGCAGTGGGCGGTCTACCCCGTTACCCGCTTGCGGCCGGAGCAGGTCGCGGGCTCCGTCATCCAGTCCTCGTCGCTCCCCACCATCAACGCCCAGGCCCACCTCTTCAGCCAGCTCACCAAATTCTTCCAGTCGGCGGAGTTTGTGCAGCGGTACGGCGACCTGGGAGAGGACGAATTCATCGACCGCGGCGGCACCATCCCGCAGCGCCTGCTGATGATGAACGGCGAGCTGGTCAAGGATCGGAGCGGGGAGAACCCCCTGCAAAACGCCTCGGCGCGAATTGCCGCGGTCACGCTCGACAACGAAAAAGCGGTGGAAACCGTCTACCTCGCCACGCTGACCCGCCGACCGTCCAAGGAAGAACTGGCCCAATTCATCACCCGCCTCAACGAACGCTTCCCCGAGCAAGACCCCAGCAGCCGGGCTCAAAAGTTGGAAGACATTTACTGGGTGCTGCTCAACAGCACGGAATTCTCCTGGAATCACTAGCCAACCTGTCTCAAATTTCAAATCTCAGATTTGAAATCGATATCTCATGAATACCACTTTCGCTTCCTGCGGTAGTCTCTCCCACCTCAATCGCCGCACGCTCTTGCAGGCGGCAGGAATGTCCGGCCTCTGCTGGCTCACGCCGCTGGCCGAGAGGCTGGCCCAGGCGGCGGAGAAATCCCCGAAGGGTGCGCCTGCCCATTCGGTGATCGTTCTCTGGATGCAAGGAGGGCCGAGCCAGCTCGAAACCTTCGATCCCCATCCCGACTCCAGCAGCTCCGTGGCCGGCGGCACCAAGCGAATCAAGACCGCTGCCAAAAACGTCTATCTCGCCGAAGGGCTGCCCCTCGTCGCCGAGCAGATGGAGCACATCTCGCTCGTCCGCTCGCTTGTCAGCAAGGAAGGGGACCACGAGCGGGCCACCTACAACGTCAAGACCGGCTTCCGACCGGATCCGACTCTGGTACACCCTTCCGTCGGCGCGATCCTGGCACACAAAACGGAAGCGGCAGATAAGGCGACGGTCGAAATCCCGCGGCACGTTTCCATTCTCCCCAACCAATGGGCCGCCCGCGGCGGATATCTCGGCGATCAGTACGACGCCTTCCAGACCTACGACCCCAGCGGCCCCATCCCCGACGTCACCAAGCGGGTCAGCAACGAGCGATTCGACCGCCGGCTCTCCGATCTCGATGTGGTCGAAAAACAGTTCGCCAAGAGCCGCCTCAAAAAGCTGGACGAAGTCAAGACGCTGCACGTCGACTCGATCAAGCGGGCGCAGAAGATGATGTCGTCCGACCAGCTCAAGGCGTTCGACGTCAGCCAGGCATCGGAAGCGCTCCGCAAGGAGTTCGGCGACACCCCTTTCGGCCGCGCCTGCCTGGCCGCGATCCGCTTGATCGAAGTCGGCGTCCGCTGCGTCGAAGTCACGCTGGACGGCTGGGACACGCACGCCAACAACCACACCGCCGTCGCCGCCCAGAACAAGATCCTCGACCCTGCCTTCGCCACGCTCATCAAGGAGCTGAAGAACCGCGGGCTGCTGGAAAAGACGCTCGTCCTCTGTGGCGGCGAATTCGGCCGCACTCCAGCCGTCACTCCCGGCACCGGCGGACGAGAGCACTGGCCCCACGGCTTCTCCATCGCCCTGGCCGGCGGCGGCATCCGAGGCGGCCTGGCCATTGGCTCGAATAATCCCAGCCCGAATCTCGACCTCAAAAACCTGGCCGAGAACGTCGAGGATCCCCGCAACATCGAGGACATCCACGCCACCGTCTTCACCGCCCTCGGAATCGATTTTGAAGAAGAGCTGCTCACCCCCATCGGCCGGCCGATGGCGATCAGCAAGGGGAAGGTGATCAAGGAACTGCTGGCGACGTAGGTGAGCGCCGGGGTCGGGAGTCTTTGGCGTCTGCCAATTATCCATTGGCATTGACCTTTGCCGCCAAAGACTCCCGACCCCCTGACGTGGCAAACCGGTTCGCCGCTCTTCTTTCCCTTCGCTCGCGCCCCGCATAGGCTAAACTCCGGGTACTCTTCTCTCCGGAGCCTTGCCATGCGCCACGCAGCAGCGGCCTTCATCCTCTTCGCGTCTTTGATGACGCACGCAGCATCAGTATTTGCGGATGAGGCACTCATCAAAGCTCTCCAGGAGCTTGATACCCGCGTCTGTCCGGGCAAGGACGAGCAGAAGCTGCTGACCGAGATGCTCGGGGCGGACATCCGCAGTTTCCGCAAGTTCTACCAGGAGCTCGAGGCGGAAGCCTGGGCGAAGGTCAAGACGAAAGAGGACTGGGAGAAGTTCCGCGGCGGGCGGCTGGAGTTCCTCAAGCCGACGTGGCAAAGCGAAGGGCCGATGCCTCCCGACAACTTGAACGTCAAGATCACCCGCACGTTCCAAGGTGATGGCTACCTGATCGAGAACCTTGTCTTTGAGAGCCGCCCCGGACTCCTGGTGACGGCGAATCTCTATCAGCCCGCCAAACCGCGGGAGTCCATGCCCGGCATCCTGATTTGCCACAGCCATCACGCGCCGAAAACGCAGGGCGAATTGCAAGACATGGGCATCTCTTGGGCAAAGCAGGGTTGTCTGGTGCTGGTGATGGATCAACTGGGGCACGGGGAGCGGCGGCAGCACGCCTTCCGCACGGCGGCCGATTACCCCGGCGAATTTCGTCCCAGCCGGCAGGACTATTACTTCCGCTACAACTCCGGCATGCAGCTCCACTTGATTGGCGAGAGCCTGATTGGCTGGATGGCGAATGACCTTTCCCGCGGCGTCGACCTGCTGCTGCGCCGTGACGGAGTGGACCCGGAGCGGATCATCCTGCTGGGGGCGGTGGCCGGCGGCGGGGATCCGGCAGCGGTGGCGGCGGCGTTCGACCAGCGCATCACCGCCGTCGTCCCCTTCAACTTCGGCGGCCCGCAGCCGGAGACGACGTATCCGCTCCCGCCGAATGCCGAGCAGACCTTCAATTACTTCGGCAGCGGCAGTTGGGAATCGACCCGCAACATCAGCCGCAGCATCTCGGGGGACTGTGCTCCCTGGGTCATCGTCGGCGCGGCAGCTCCCCGGCGGCTGGTTTATGCCCACGAGTTCGCCTGGGACCAGGAGCATGACCCCGCCTGGAAGCGGCTCAAGACCATCTACGGCTTTTATGGCGCGGAGGAGAATCTCGCCTCAACCCACGGCGAAGGGAGCGTCCGCGGCAGCGGGACCGGCAATACGCACTGCACCAACATCGGCCCCGTTCATCGCGTGGCCATCGATGAAGCTTTCCAGAAGTGGTTCAAGATCGAGAAGCCCGCGCACGACGAAATGCCGCATCGCAATGCGGAACAACTGGCTTGCCTGACTGAGGACATGAAGCCCACGCCTCTGCATGAGCTGGCGGCCAGGATTGGAAGAGCGCGGGCCACCAATCGACGTGAGCAGTTGGCCCAGGAAACTATCGACAAGAACGCGGATGCGGTGCGCGACAACTGGACTGGCCTGATGGGCGAGGTCCAACCGCGGATCGTGCCCAAGGTGCAGAAATCGCTGCCCATTCAGAAGCACGGAAGCATCACCATCGAGCGCCTGACGCTGGAGGTCGATCCGGGCATTCTGGTGCCGCTCGTCCTGCTGCGGCCGGCCGCGGACAAGCCCCCCGTTGTCATCGCCGTCAGCCAGCACGGAAAAGGGGCGTTTCTTAAGGAGCGCGCGGAGGCAATCGCCGAGCTGCTGGAAAGCGGGATTGCCGTGTGTCTGCCCGACTTACGTGGCACCGGGGAATCCAGTCCCGACGCCGGCCGCGGAAGGAACAGCACGCTGACGAGTCATTCGTCCTCGCTACTGATGCTCGGGGGAACGCTGGTGGGCTCGCGCGTGCGAGACACTCGCTCGGTCCTGCGCTATCTCCGCGGCCGACAGGATTTCGATAACGACCGGATGGCCCTCTGGGGAGATTCGTTCGCGCCGGTCAACCCTGCTGATATGGACCTCGCCGCTCCGCAGGACGCTGCCAATCTCCCACTCTCTTCCGAGCCCCTGGGCGGACTCGTCGTCCTATTTGCAGCGTTCTTTGACAGCGGGCGGGAAATCCGTGCGGTCTATGCTCGCGGTTCTCTCGTCAGCTTTCAATCAGTGCTCGAAAGTCCTTATGTCTACGTTCCTCACGACGTCATCATTCCCAACTCGATTCCCTTCGGCGATCTGCCGGTAGTCATGGACGTGCTCTCGTCTCGCAATGTCCGCCTCAGTCGCCAGGTCGATGGCCAGAATCGGCTGGTCAAGCCGGAGGACGTAGACGAGCCGTCAGCAGCCGCCTGGCTAAAAGAGGCGCTAAAGTAGCCTGCACACTCCGCGTGCAGGCATGTCCGCTCACGGAGTGAGCCGACTACTTTATCTCATGCGCCAACTTTTCCACATTCCCCGCCTCGTCTTCCGCATGAGCAGAAATCGACTTCGCGCCGGCGGCATCCAGTTCAATCTCCCAAGTCGCAAAGTTCGCTGATGTCTCCTTCGCCTTGCCGCCGCTGACGAGAACCTGCTTCACGGTGCCGTTGTCGCTGCATGTGCCGGAAATGAGCAGCTTGCCGCCGCGCTTGACAATGTTCGTGATGACCGTGGCCGGCGGCAGATCGTCTATCGGTGTGACCGGCGTGGGGAATTCCACGCTCGTCGTCTCCGCAGCCCGCGATTCATCGCCCGTCAGCTCATTCTCGGAGCGGAAGTCGTTCGGATGGGCCTTGAATTCCGGCGAGCGGGTGCTGACGACCATTGCGGTCTTTCCAGGACCAAACCAGTCGTGCATGTAGATTGACACTCCCTTCTCCGTCTTCGGCTGGGGGCGAGGGCCGCCGCCGAGGTTGACCAGGGCCTTCTGGCGGCTGTTGTCGGTCCAGTTGACGAGCTTGACGTTGCGGAAGTGCGAAACCGCGTTGCCGGTCATGTTGTCGTCCGAAATCTGAATCAGCGGCATCCCTCCGCTGCGGATATTGTCAAAGGTCAGGCCGTCCACGGCCAGCACTCCGTGCTGTGCGGAGTCGTCGTCGTGCCCCCGGTTGAACGGCTCGGTGTTAGTCTGCCGAATGGTCAGGTTGCGATAAAGATGATTGTCGAAGTTGGGGTGATAGACGCCGTAGTGCGAGCGAATCTTCATGTTCTCGACCAGCAGCGACGGCACCTGCGGCCGAAACCCGTAATGCACGTCCCAGATGTTCGTGTTGCGGACGATGAACGGGTGCCGCGAATCCGGCCCGACGCGATTCACACCTTCGCCGAGGTTCAGGCCGTACAACCCGCGGCTGGAATGAATCTCGTTGTCGTCGAAGCGGACGAAGGGGAGCGTTCGGATGTCGGTCACCTTGGTCGTGCCATCGGGTTGCATGATGGGTAAGTCGAGCTTGAGGGCGCTGGAATTCGTGGCCTCGAACCGAAAACCGTAAGCGTCGCAGGCGGCTGCCACGTTCCGCGTGAAGGTGTTCAGGCTGTTGGCCCACCAGAAGCCGGCCCCTTCATTCCCGTCAAACCCCAGCACCTGTTTCGGCAGCCGCTTGCCGGCGATGGCTTCAATGGCCAGGTTGCGGTCGAGCACGTTGTAGACTTCGGTCCCATCCTCCAGGAAATAACCGTGGCCGATGCTGCGAAAGCCAACGCAGTCGCGGACGACGAGATAGTTGGTGCCGTGAATCGTCAGCCAGCGGTTATGGCTGTCCCAGATCGAGGCTCCCACCACGGAACTTCCCCGCATCGACGCGTCGCAGAGATGGAAATGGAGGCTGTAGCGGCCGAGCGCGTCCTGCTTGCCGAGGTGCCGGAACTCAGCATAGCTGATGGAGCCCGCCGAGCCCCGGTGATACATCGTGTGCCCGCGGACGCCGTCGGGATTGGCCGATTCGACAATGACGTTGCGGCTGAGGTTGGCCACTTCGCCGCGGAAGTCACCTTCACCGGAATGGTCGTGAGCCAGTGGCTCATTGAGCGTGAGCTTCGTGCCGTCGATGGCCGCAATCGTCCGCTCCTCGCTGAAGAACTGCTTGCGGTACTCCGTCTTGGTCGCCGTCACGACGATTTTGTCGCCGACTTTCCAGCCGCTGACTTCTTCGGCCAGCGTCACTTCGTTTGAACCCTTTGCCGCATTCGCGCCAAGCTTCACCCAAGTTCGGCTCAACGGCGTGCCATGAAAATCCATCCGGCCGCCGCAGCAAACGATGGCAGGGCAGGAATCCTCCTGCATCCCCTCGACATAGACCAGCCGAATCAGCGCCTTGTGCCCCACCGCCACCGGCTGTTCGGGCGTGCCGACTAGGAGCGTTGCCCGCGGCACGTTGGGGTCGGCCTCTTCGATATGGGCGTCGCAGTCAAATCCCTCTTCATCGGTGCTGTCCGTCGCTTCAATCTTGATCAGCCCCACGTTGAGCTGCGTCGATTTATCGGCGGCAAAGCTCAGCGTACCGGCGATATGCAGGGAGCGAATGACCAGATCATCCGCCGCCTGCACGTCATAAGTCACCGTATGTTCCGGCCGAATCTGCACCTTCACTCCCGATGCCGGAACCTGGCCCCCTTCCCAGGTCTCGCCGCTGGACCACAGGCCGGACCTGGCGGTGCGGATCACAGCCGGCTTATCGTCGGCGAGGGCGTAGGATGTGGCGAAAATCCCGGCGATGGCAATTAGTCGGATGAAGCGGTTCATAGGCCGGAGGGAGTTGTTGGTCAGGCGGGAAAGGAAGGGCGGTTCCGTCATCGTAACGAAAGGAGAAGCGGCAATCAATTGTTCGATGATCGTCCGAGCTAGGGGTTGCGGCCTAGTCCAGTCTCGGTGGCCCGCGTTTCTCACAACACAAGGAGAATCGACGACGGAATGCAAGTGACCGGCGAGCGGCCAGCGTAAGCTGGCCGGTTACGCCGAACCGCCAAAAAACGACCGCTCCGGTGTGCGGACTCACCGGCCAGCTTGCGCAGGACGCTCGCGGGTGAGAAATGCAGGCTAGGCCCAATACCGTTCACGTTTTCATAACTACGCACTGGTCAAAGGTTTTGAGCAGCGGTTTCGGCTTTTGGTGGGGGGGGCGTTTTTTGGGCCACTTGGACATTTTCCGTTGGATGACGCGAGGGTTGATGCGATTGCGGCGGGGGCCAATGTTTTCACTGCGGAACTCTGCGAGGAGCGCGTGATACCAAGCTTGGAGCGACCCGGCAGTGCGACGATCGCATTCCAGCCAGCGGCATTGGAGGATGCGGAAGCAATTGACGAACGACAAGCGATCCACGTCCAGTCCCAGCGGACGAGCCGCCTCGAACATCAGCGAGCGAATCACGAAGTGCCCCAGCGAGAGCGCGTAGAGTTCTTGTCTCACACCATCGGGTGTTTCGCTGCGGAGCTGCGCCGGCTTCTCGGCCCGCCGTGGATCCTGATGGGTCGTCTGCTCGTCGAACACCAGTTCCTCTTCCCAACGCTCGCGATACAGCGCGATCAACTCCCACGCAGGGGCCTCGGCTTCATCCAGCAGGTTCGTGAGCAGCCGATGCGTCTCGCCGTGGCCCGTGCGCTGCGGGTCATCGAGCATGTACTCGATCACGCGGACCACGATCCCGTCGCGATCGTGTCGGCGAGCCTTGGCCGACGGGTAAATCTTCGCCCGCCGCTAGCGCCCTGCATCCTTGCTCCCACATGGTCATAGCCTCCTTGTGCTTGGATGATTGTCCAAACTCAAGTTACCTGGAGGCTATGACTTGCGCAAATATGAACGGTATTGGGGTTAGTCCAAGCTCCGCGGCTGCCAAAAGTCGATGAGCGCGGCGGGAGGATTGGAGGCGGCCTGTTTCCAGGATTCGATTTCCAAGTGGAGGTGGGCAATGGCCGCGGTGGAGAATGCTCGCGACTGGCCGATGAGCCGTTCAAAGAGCTCTTCCAGGCTGGGGTTGTGGGCGATCAGCAGAACGGAATTGAAGGACTCGGAAGTTTGGGCCAGGATTTCCAGGATTTTGGCCGGCGAGGCCATGTACAGCTCGGAGGTGATGCGGGTTTCCCCTCGAACCCCGGCGGCGAAGGCGACGCATTCGGCGGTCTTGCGTGCCCGGCGGGCGGACGAGCAGAGAACGTAGTCGGGAACGAGCTGCCGGTCGCGGAGCAACTCTCCCATGCGCGGGGCATCGCGCTTGCCCCGCTTGTTCAGCGGGCGGTCATGATCGTCGAGCGACTCGTCCTTCCAGCTCGACTTGGCGTGACGCATCAAGAGTAGTGTCTTCATGGGTGCGGATTCTCGGTCTGGTTATCTGGTTTCTTTTTCGGGGGCTCGATGCGGCTCGAAGACGGTCTGCTGGGATTGCTCGGCGGCCTTCACCCGGCGAACAGCGTCCTCATAAAGCAACTCCTGGCCGCGGCGGCGTTTTTTGCGGGACTTCTCCCGCTTCCAAACGCCGTCCTCTTGCAGTTCGCGGGCTTTCACGTTGTCGTCGAAGTACGTTTCCAAGTTGCTGATGAGCCGCGAACGGCTCGGCGGGTCTTCGATGGGGACGAGCAGCTCGATGCGGCGGTCGATGTTCCGCGGCATCCAGTCGGCACTCGAAATGAAGACCAGGTCGTCACCGCCATGATAGAACCGCAAGATGCGGGCGTGCTCCAAGTAACGGTCCAATATGCTGACCACGGTGATGTTCTCGCTGAGGTTCTTCACCCCCGGCCGCAGGCAGCAAATGCCCCGCACGTTGAGGCGCACCCGCACACCGGCCTGGCTGGCGGCATAGAGGGCGTTTACGAGCTCCGGATCGACGAGCGAGTTGACTTTTGCGTCAATGAACGCCTTCTGCCCTTGCTGCTTCCGCTGGGTCTCGCCGTCGATCAGCTCGAGCAGGCGGCTTCGCAGGCCGGTGGGGGCCGCTTCGATTTTGCGGTATCGCTGCGGCTGGGAGTAGCCGGTGATGGCATTGAAGAAAGCGACGGCGTCGGCCCCGAGCTCCTCGTTGCTGGTCAGAAAGCTGGCGTCGCTGTAGAGGCGGGCCGTGAGCTCGTTGTAGTTGCCGGTGCCGAAGTGGACGTATCGCTGGATGCCGTGGGGCTCGCGGCGGACGATGATGCAGAGCTTGGCGTGCGTCTTCAGTCCCTTGATGCCGTAGATGACTTGCACGCCGGCTTCCTCCAAGTCGCGGGCCCACTGGATATTGCGGGCTTCGTCGAAGCGGGCTTTCAGCTCCACGATGGCCGTGACATATTTGCCGTTCTGGGCCGCCTTCGCCAGCGCGGCCACGATCGGGCTGGCCCGACTGGTGCGGTAAAGGATTTGCTTGATGGCCAGCACATCCGGGTCGGTCGCGGCCTGCTCTATGAGCCGCAGCACCGGCTCGAAGCTTTGGTACGGGTGATAGAGAAGCAGATCCTGGCGGGCGAGAACGCCGAACATGCTGACGCCCGGCTCCGCCTCGGGCGAAGGCTGCGGCGGCCAGGGCTCGTACTTGAGCGCGTCGAAGCCGGGGCGGTCCGTGAGCGACATGAACACGGCGAGCTCGAGCGGTCCGGGCACTTCGTAAATATCCTGATCCTCCACTTCCAGCGACTTTTGGAGGAAGGCCAGCAGCTCCTTGGTGATGGGCTTTCCAACTTCCAGCCGCACGCAGTCGCCATGTTTCCGAGCGGAGAGAATTCCCTTCATGCCTGCGAGCAGGTCGGGGGCCAGATCGTCCCGTAACGTGAAGTCGGCATTGCGAGTGATGCGGAAGGGAGCCTGCGCGACGATCTCCTCGCCGGGAAAGAAACGGTCCAGAAACAGGCCGATGACGTCTTCCAGCAAGATGTAGGCATAGCCGCGATCCGAACCGACCGTGAGCAGGCGGGATAGCGTGCGGCCTAGCGGAATGATGGCGAACCGCGGGTCTGTCGAGTCCGCGGCCGGCTTGAGCTGGACGGCAACGCTCAGAGACAGGTTGGGGAGCAGGGGAAAATTTTCCGGCGCGGCAACGGCCAGCGGCGTGAGCGTGGAGAAGGTCTCGTTTTCAAAGACCTGCTCCACGGCCTTCCGCTGTCGCTCGCTGAGCTCCTTGGCCGCCAGCCGCTTGATGCCGGCTTCCGCCAATAGCGGCTCAAGCTCCTTGGAGAAGCAGAGGTACTGCTCGGCCACCATCTGCCGCACGCGGACGGTGACGGCAGTGAGTTGCTCAGCCGGCGTCATGCCGGAAGGGTCGGGCTTAGTCATCTTCTGCTCGATGAGCACCCGCAGGCCGCCGACGCGGACCATGAAGAACTCGTCCAGGTTCGAGCCTGAGATGGCCAAAAACTTGAGCCGTTCCAAGCCGGGGATGGATTCGTCGCGGGCCTCGTCCAGAACCCGCTGGTTGAATTCCAGCCAGCTCAGCTCGCGATTGAAGAAGCGGGGGATGTCGGACATAGATAGTAGCCCGCACACTCCGTGTGCGGGAATCTGCAAAGATGTGGGGAACTAGTTATCGTTTTTTTCGAGCGCAGGAGTTTGCGGATCGCTGGTCGGCGTATGCCTGCATTGCGAAATCTTCCACATAAATACAAGAATCGCCACGACGATCGAGAGTCCGGTGACGTATGGCAGCGTGAAGTAAAGGGTGTCACGCTTTTCAAATTCAGTCATCTTGAGGTCGTTTCCAAGCGATGCTTCCTGAATGTATAGGCCGAAATACCAGATAACCGTAAGGGCCGCTGGACCAAACGCGCAGGTAACTGCCGTTAGAAGCCAAGCACTCCAAACACAAGCGCGATGCTGCTCCTCCGGTGTCTGAGTACGAGTCTCGTTCGAATGCTTTGGTGAAGCGTAAGGGTTTGTTTCCATCACATATTTTACCGGCCGGTTGCTGGCTTCGCTTAACCATGCCGGCACACGGAGTGTGCCGGCTACTTTATTTCGCCATTCGTAAAAGCACTGGCATTCCATACGTCTCCTCAAACAGCGAGCCGTTCTGCTTGAGCGAGAGCTGCTCCAGCGAGAGGTCCTCGACCATCGGCACGGAGATGACGAGGCGGGAGTCCTCGCGGGAGCAGATCACCTCGTGGATTCGCTGGCTGCGGGATTCATCGAGGGCAATCGCAATCCGCAGGATGGCGGCCATCTTGGAAACCGCCACCCGCTCGTCGCGCTCTAGCGTGGCGTACCCTTCGTGCGTCGCCTGAGGGGAAGCGCGGCGGTGGTAGCGGGCGACGAGCGACGCCAGCAGCAGGTCCTTCTTTCCCAGGCCGAACAGCTCGCTGTTGCGGATGAGATACATCGAATGCTTGTGATAGCTGCGGTTGCTGACAAACAGGCCGACCTCGTGCAAGAGCGCGGCCACGTACAGCAGAACTTCGTTCCGCCGCGGCAATTGATGCTCGTCCTTGAGCTGGGGAAAGAGCTTCGTGCAGAGCTCGGCTACGTGCACGGCATGCTGCTCGTCAAACTGGAAGCGGTTCCCCAGGTCGATGGCCGAACGGATGATCTGGTGGCTGAATTCCTTGGACCAGGCCGCTCCGCCGGACATCTCGCTGAGCAGGCCGTCCCGCAGATTGACGTTGGTTACCAGGATCTCCGAGCGCTTCAGCTCTTTGGCGAGCAGCACATACGCGAGCAGCGCGGGGCCGAGCGTTTCCGCCTCGGGAAAACTGATGCGGTATTTTCGCACCAGGCGGTCTTCCGACAGGTTGAGCGTTTTGTTGGTGAAGTCCTCCAGTTGCTTCACGGAGAGCCGGGCCAGGCTCTTGCCATCCCACTCCGGCTGAAGCTGCTTGAGGGCGAAGCGGACATCGCCTCCCATGGCGATCATTTCCGTCGGGCCGTCCTGGCTAACGTGCTCGGCCACTTCCTCCACCATGCGGTGGATTTGCGTCTCCATCAAGTTGCGGACCTTGAGCGCTGGTGCCCGGAAAGCCTCCAAGGTTTCCCGCAAACGGAGCGAGCCCAGCCGGTAAGTGTGGGCGTAGACGACGTCCCCCCCTTTGACGACCAGCAGTTCCGTGCTGCCGCCCCCGATTTCCGTCACGACCGCGCGGGACGCGGCAAGGGCGGGGTCCGACGCCAGAAACGGCTGGATTCCCAGGAACGTGATCCGATTCACTTCGGCTTCGTCGAGCGGCTCGACCTGAAAGCCGGTGGCGATGTAAATGCGGTCGACGAAGGCCAGGCGATTGGCCGCTTCCCGGACGGCGCTCGTGGCCACGCAGCGGATCCGGTCCGGCTGCTCAATCTGATATTCCTGGAGCATCCGGCGATAGCTTTTGAGCACCCGCACGCAGTCTTCGATCGTGCTCTTGGTGATGCTGCCGCGGGTGAACGTGTCCTTGCCCAGGTTGACGGCTTGCGAGAGGGCTTCGAGCGTGCGGACGCCGCCGCCACTTTGAATCTCCGCGATGGCCATGCGGATGCTGGAGGTGCCGATGTCGATCACGGCGACCTGGCGGGCCGCTCGAGGCGGAGGAGGCGACGTCGGGGTCGTTTCCAGCGGAGGGGACATTCTACTTTGCTGCACTCTCTAAAGCCTGGCTTTTCTCGGCCCAGGCGGCTGCGCCGCGAACGACCGCTTCGTCGGCCAGACGGGCGGCGACGACTTTGAACAACTTGGCCATCGGCGGAGCCGCTCGATTCTTGGCGGCTTCCTCCACCTGGCTCACAAAGAGTTCTGGCATTGCCTCGACTAGACCGCCGCCAAGCACGACGATGTCCGGCGCGAGCAGGTTGGCGACATCCCCGACCACGCTGCCGATCAGCCGGGCCGCTCGGATGACAATCTGCTCCACCACCTTGTCTCCGTCTTTGATGGCCTGGGCCAGCACGCTGCTGCGGATCGCGGCCACATCCGTGCCGGCGACCTTGAACAGATTGGGAGCTTCCCCGCGAAACGCCGCCGCTGCCGCCGCGGAGGCGATTGCCAGCCGGCTCGCTTCCGTCTCCAGGCAGCCGGTTCGCCCGCAGCCGCAGAGCAGTCCGCCGGGGGTGACCTGCATGTGGCCGATTTCAAAGCAGCTCATCGTCTTGCCGCGAATGATTTCCCCCTGATAAACGCAGCCGCCGCCGATGCCCGTACCCGGAAACACACCCACCAGGCAGCGGGCATTCTTCCCGGAGCCGAAGCGATACTCGCCGTATACGCCGGCATCCACGTCGTTGAGGATCACGGTCGGCGCGCCGAACGCCTCCTCCAGAATCGACTTCACATGCACGTTCTTCCAACTCAAGTTAGCAGTGTCGAGAATGACGCCTCGATCCAAATCCATGTTTCCAGGGCAGCCGATGCCGATGCCCGCGATGTCGTCGTTTTCGAGCTTCGCCTCTTCGAGGGCATCGCGGATGGTTTCGATAATCCGCTCCATCCCGACTTTCGCCCCTTCCAACCCTTTCGTCTTGCGCCGTTTGCGGCCGAGAGTACGGAACTCCTCATTGAAGACGGCGGACATCATTTTGGTGCCGCCGAGATCGAAGCCGACCCAGTGCTTTTTCCTAGGTGAAGTCATGCGGGGATTTTAGCACAATCGCTCCAGGGCGGAACCGACCCGAAAAGGACGTGAAGATTGCGTGAAATTGGCTCCTTTCAGGCCTCGGGAAGCGGTGGCAGCGTCGTCGCCACGGCGGCCGTGCTCGTGTTCATGAACTGGTCAGCGTTGGCGGCGACATACTCCGCATTCTTGATGATCGACTCCAAGGAAAGTCCAAAGGGAGCAACATTACTTCCTCCCAACGAAACCTTGACATTGCGCAACAGTTCCGCGCTGCGGTTGGCGTGCCGGGCCACGCCCTCCGGACGTCCCTCCCGCGTTTTCACTCCCGCAGCCGCCAGCTTGATAAGCCCCTTGGAATAATCCGCCGCCGGTCCCTTCCGTCCGCAAGCGTGCCAGACTTGTTCCCAGGTTTCGTGGGCCTCCCAATAATAGCCGTGATTGAAAAGCTGGATGCCCCAAAGGTATTCTTCGTGCCGCTGGCAGTTCTCCGGCGTCAGCGGCTCGCATTTTTCGGGAACGTGGCCGAAGCTATGCCCTGCCGGGTCGCTCAGTGGATGCGGAAACTTGCCGGGGACATAGGAGTACGCGGGAAATGAGCGGTCGGGAAGTGGCAGGGACATTCCCGCCACGTTACCATACTCGCGTTCCCATTTTCTTGGAGAAAAGTCATGCCCGATGTTCGACGTATCGTATTGACCGGTGCTGGCCGCGGCCTTGGGCTGGCAATGACCGAGGGTTTTATCGAGCGGGGCCATACCGTCAGCGGTTGCGGGCGGAATAAAGAGGCGATGTGGGAGCTGTCGCAGCGGTTTGGCCAGCCGCACCGGTTCGATGCTGTCGATGTGGCGGACGAACAGCAAGTGAAGCGCTGGGCCGAAAGCGTGCTCGCCGACGGGCCGCCAGATTTGCTGCTCAACAATGCCGCGGTCATCAACCGCAGTGAGCCCCTGTGGGAAGTGCCGCCGACGGACTTCTCGCGGGTCATCGACGTCAACATCAAAGGCGTCTTTCACGTCCTGCGGCACTTTGTGCCGGCCATGGTGGATCGGCAGCAGGGAATCATCGTCAACTTCAGCTCCGGGTGGGGAAGGTCGACCTCGCCGAATGTCGCTCCCTACTGCGCCACGAAATACGCCATCGAAGGGCTCACGCTGGCTCTCTCCGCGGAGCTGCCCCCCGGCATGGCCGCCATTCCGCTCAACCCCGGCATCATCAACACCGAGATGCTCGAAGTCGCCTTCGGCCCCGCCGCCGCGGAATATCCGTCGCCCGCTGAGTGGGCCGAAACTGCCGTCCCCTTCATTCTGGCGCTCCGCCCGAAGGACAATGGGCGCTCGCTGTCGGTGAAGTAGCGGTATCAGGGGGTCGGGAGTCTTTGGCGTCATTGATTTCTCCATCAGCGATAGTTATCGACGCCAAAGACTCCCGACCCCTTTGCGTTGCGCCCCTAGCGCCTCACACCTTCTTCCACTCCCCGCGCGCCTCGCGACTGAGCTCCTTGCTCGCGTCCGCGTCGCCGACGAAGTCTTCCTTTGAAGGATCCCACTTGAGCTTTCGTCCCAGCCGATAGCCGATGTTTCCCAGGTGGCAAATGGTGGCGGAGCGGTGGCCGACTTCGGCGGGGCAGATGGTTTCCTTGCCGGTGCGGATGGCAGCGAGCCAGTTGGCGTGATGGTTGTTCGCGTCAATGACGTGGCGGACGTTCTCGCCGAGCGGCTCTTTCAAAATGGAATCGGGCTTACTCGAAATGCCGCCGCGGCTGACGACGATGATGCCGTCGGTCCCTTCAAAGACGCAGTCACCTTTCAAATCCCCTTCGAACTCGTTGTGAATCATGGTCACGCCGTTTTCATAGACATATTTCAGGCCGTGTCCATCGTTGGGCTTCTCAGGCGGGATGATTTCCATGGGTCCGCTCCGGTCGGTTTCCATCGCCCACTGGGCAATGTCGAAGTGGTGGGCCCCCATGTCGGCTATCGCTCCGCCGCCGTATTCCTGGTAGTTCCGCCAGGCGGGGAAATGGTCGTGAATTCCCTTGGGGCAGAGGACTTCGTTGTAGTCCCGCAGCGGCGCGGGGCCGCACCACGTTTCCCAGTCGGTGCCGGCGGGAACTTCCTGCCCCGGCAGGTCGCACGGCTTGGCCGGGCCGCCGACGCCGATGCGGATCGTCTTGACTTTGCCAATGCGGCCGTTCCAAATGTACTCCGCTGCCTTGCGAAAGTGCCCGCCGAACTCGCTCCGCTGCTGACTGCCGGTCTGGAAGACGACCTTCCCTTTGGCGACCTCGTCCACAATCCGACGCCCTTCCGCCACGTTGTGCGTCAGGGGCTTCTCGCAGTAGATGTGCTTTCCCGCCCGGGCCGCCAGGATGCAAGGAATCGCGTGCCAGTGGTCTGGCGTGGCGATGACGACCGCGTCCAGGCCGCCCTGGGCCAGCAGCTCGCGGAAATCGCCGTAAGCCTTCACCCCCTTGAAGCTGCCGCTCGCCCTCCGGTCGGCATACCGCTTCTCCACCCGCGCCGCGGCATCGTCGAGCCGCTCTTTCACCACGTCGCTGACCGCCACCACCTCCACGTCTTTGCGGCCCAGGAATCCATCGAGATGCCCCCGCCCCATCTTCCCCACCCCTATGAACCCCAGCGTGAGCCGCTCGCTCGCCGCGGCCCAGGCAGAGCTCCTCAAAATCAGCGGCGACAGCGAAGCAGCAGACATCAGAAATGAGCGGCGAGTGGTCATGAGGGAACCCTTGTGAATGGGGAGAGAGGGACTCAAAGTAGGGTGCATGAGTTTCACGAAATGCACGCGTGAAGGATCCGAGCATTGGGTTGATTCACCCCGTAAGCGGCATCGTTCACGCGTGCATGGCGCTTCGCTTATGCACCCTACTTCAGGCGGCAGGTTATGATACCCGGCCACAACGCGATAAGCGCTATTGGCCCCCCTGATACTACTGTTTTTATTCATGTTTCACACGTCCTTGTTTGGTCCACTTCTGAATCAAGGCCCTCTTTACAACCCGTTATGTCACAAATATTTATGTATATATTGTTCATAATTTGTTGTTTCATTTGCGACCAAAACTAGTAAATCTTGATTCATCGGTCTTGGAGGAGGTTATAAGCCTCCTTTCGCCTCGTCGCAGACGCTAGGTTGTCCCCCTCTGCGACCTCTGCGCCTCTGCGTGATGCCACTCTTTCAAATCAGGAGCATCACGCAGAGGCGCAAAGCTCGCAGAGGTTGAAGTCAGAGAGCCAACGCGCACTGCCAGCCGCCTCCCGTTGCCAGAACATGTACAATTGTAGCATACCGGATGGTCCATTTCCACCCCTCGGCTGAATTATTCGGGAAATTTCCATTCTCTTGTGCGTGGACGATTGCCGTTTTGGCCTCTCGGGTTGGATAGAATGGCGGCATGATGCTCCTGGCCCAATTCAAGCAGGTTGCACCGCTCAGCCAACTGGCCGGCGTGGCAGCCCTGTACTTTCTGCTGTGCTTTCTTCCGTTCGCTGTGGCGGCTTGCTCGCGGATTGACTTTTCGCAATGCGCCAACGAGCATCATAAGACATTATCCATGACCAATCGACGTTATTCACGCCTGCGAATTCTCGTATCCAGCATCTTGCTGGCGCTATCCTCAGCGGGAGCAGTAACGGCTTCTGCTGCCGAAGCCATCGATTTTCAAACGCCGCAAGACTTCCTCCAGTTGCCGGAGGGCTACACGCTCGGAGCCTGCTCGGCGGTGGCAGTGAATAGCAAGGACGAAATCTATCTGTTCCATCGAGGGAAGCATCCCATCCTCTGTTTTGATCAGGATGGGAAGTTTCTCCGCTCTTGGGGGGACGACCAGATTCACACGGCTCATGGGCTGCGGGTGGACAAGGAGGACAACATCTGGGCTACCGATATCGGCAACCACCGGGTCTTCAAATTCGACTCGCAGGGAAAGGAGCTGCTGGCGTTGGGGACCGGCAAGCCAGGAACGGAAACGGACCAGTTCGATAAGCCCACGGACATCGCCTTCGGTCCCGACGGAGAATTCTTCGTCTCCGATGGCTACGGCAACAGCCGCGTGCTGAAGTTTTCGCCCAACGGCGGCTTCATCAAGACTTGGGGAACGCCCGGCATGCGCGGCGGCGAGTTTAACCTGCCGCATAGCATTGTGGTGGACGCCAAGAACCGGGTGCTGGTCGGCGACCGGGAAAACAACCGCATTCAGGTTTTCGACCTCGAAGGCAAGCCGCTCGCCATCTGGCGGGGCTACGCCCCTTACGGCCTGGCGCTGGACCCATCCGGCAATCTCTTCGTTGCCGACGGCAGGGCCAACAAAGTGAATCTGCTCGACGGGGCCGGCAAGGTGAAGAAAAGCTGGGGCCGCAAAGGGTCCAAGCGGGGCCAATTCGACATGCCCCACATGCTGGCCTTTGACTCCTCCGGCAACTTGTTTGTAGCCGAAGTCAACGGCCAGCGGCTACAGAAGTTTGTGCGAAAGTAGTCCGCTCACTCCGTGAGCGGACATGCCGGCACACGGAGTGTGCCGGCTACGAATTCGGCGTAAACGCTCGCATCGCCCCTTCGTACACGTCTTTCAGCGGCAGGTTCTGCTCCGCGGCAATTTTGCGGCAGGATTCGAACTCGGGGGAGAAGCTGAGGCTGCCGTCCGAGAGGACGGCGAGTTTCCCTTCGATTTTGCCCCAGGGAGTTTCCACGTTGTGCGGCCGGCGCTCCAGCTTGTGACGGCTGGCGGGCCAGCGGCGGATGCCGAGGGTGCCGGTTTCCTGGAAGATGATTTTTTCCAGCTTGGGGACGAAGTCCGGCCCGCACAGGACGCTGAGCAAGACGCCGGGGCGGTTCTTCTTCATCTGGATGGAGGTGGTGTATACGTCGAGTGCCCCCGCTTCAAAGAGTTTGGCCGTGCAATGGCCGACGATTTCGCCGCTGATGTCGTCCAGGTTGGTTTCCAGCACCCAGACCTGATCGCTGACGATGTTCTGCTCCGCTTCGCCGATGATCAGGCGGAGGAGGTTGGCCTGCTCCTTCATGTCCCGGTCGCCGGCGCCCAGGCCGATGGTCTGCATCTTCATGGGCGGCAGCGAGCCGAACTCGTCGGCCACGGTCGCCACGATGGCGGCTCCAGTGGGAGTGGTGAGCTCGCACGAGCAGACCGACGGGGCGAGCGGAATCCCCTTGAGCAGCTCCGCGGTGGCCGGGGCGGGAATGCTGACGCGGCCATGCTCGATTTCCAGAAAGCCCATGCCGGTGGGAATCGGCGAGCAGACAATCCGGTCCACTCCCAGCAGCGTCAGGCCGACGGCGCTCCCCACGATATCCGCGATGGAATCCACCGCCCCCACTTCGTGGAAATGCACCTTGCGAATCGTCGTCCCGTGTACTTTGGCTTCGGCCTCCCCCAGCCGCGTGAAAATCCGTTTGGCCAATTCTTTCTGAGCGGTGGTCAGAACCGTGCTGGCGTCGATTTTCTCGACGATATGGTGCAGATGCCGGTGGGCCTTCTCCGGCTCATGTTGGACATGCACCTTGAGGCCGCGAAACCCCTTGCGATGCACCTCTTCCGCCACCAGCTTGACGCCGGGATAGCCGAGCGAATCGATCCCGGCTTGCATCGCGGCCAGGTCCACGCCGCAATCGGCGAGCGCTCCCAGAGTCATGTCCCCACTGATACCGCTGGGGCAGTCGAAGTAGGCGATTTTCATGGGAGGGCAAAAGCCACGGAGGGACGCAGGGAGGGAACAAGGAGAGTCCGTGTTCCAAGATAGCAGGCTGGCAAAGCTCGCGCAATGGCTGACTTATCTAACTTAAACCTTAGCGCCTCGAATCCGTGGTATTCGTGACATCCGTGGTCGAACAAACTTTGACCACGGATATCACCGAAATCACGGATAGAATTCAAATTGCGCAAAAAAATCTCACACGGAGGCACAGGGGCACGGAGGAAGAAGATCGACCTCGGCGTCCCAGCGACTCGGTGCGAGAGTAAATTTCGCACACAGCGCGCGCCATTTGGCGCGCCTACTAGTCTTCTCTGTTCAATTGCCTCAACAACAACTTCGTCGTCAAGCTACTTCGCCAGACGAAGCGGTGCAGTGGCCGCATCGACGCCGGAATCGAAATTCTTGGCGCTGACTTCGGCGTGAGGCACTTTGCTGCTGGGAAGATGGGCAAAATCACCCTTGGCGGCTTCCAACTCGCCGCGCACGATGCGGACGGTGTCGGGAGCTTCGATGCCCAGGGTGACGCGGTTGCCCGCAACCCGGTTGACGACGACCGTAATGTTGCCGCCGATGACGAGACGTTCACCAACTTTGCGACTGAGAACCAGCATGGTTCTTACTCCTTGTCTTGGGGGTGCGCCCGGTTTCAGCGGGCAGGATTTCATTTCCGACGCACGAGAATCTTTCTGATCGCCCCCCGGCGATTGTCAGTTTGCCGATTCGGCAGACTCGCGTGGAGCAGGAAGCATTGCAAGTTGCGTTCCAATGGTTCGTTCATGAGTAAAAATGGCGGTTGCGACGCATTTTTTGATGGGAAGTTTGGACGAATTGGAGGGTGTCGAGTCCCTCCGCGGCGGAGGTCACGGCCCCTGGCTGCTCTCATTTAAGGAATCAGTCTAACTTTGAGATGAATTTGCATCTTATTACTTCATCGATAGCTAGCGCCACGGCTTGCGGCAGCAGTCGGGAGCTACCGCAATATGCGGGAAAAATAGCGGAAACTGGCTCTTTGGCGAGAACCCGACTCGCGCAATGTCCCACCAGACGATGCCCGACTTTCCCGGCAGGTCGCGCCCGCCCGCGGTGCCAGGCGAGTTTTTTTGTCGTATTCGGCACTCCGGCCACATTCCTTTGCCGCTAAGATGCCATAAGGGAAGAATGATTGCCAGAAGAGCACATTGGCTGGTCGCGCAATCGCCAGGATGATTTTCTCAAGACCATTCCGCTGGCCGCTAGCAAGCCAGCCTGCTAGCGAAATAGCCCTACCAATGGACATGTCGCAACGAGGGACTTTCTGATGTTTTCCGATGCACTGCGGACGGGATGGATGTGTGCGGTATTGCTTTCCTGCTGCCATTCTGCCGCGGCAGAGGATTCCGAAGAGGATCTGCTGCAAAGGGCCGCGCAAGCTTCCGCCCGCGGCGAAAGCGAGCAGGCCATAGGGGTGCTTACGGAAGTTCTCACCAAGAACCCCAAACAGTCAGTGGCGTGCTATCTGCGCGGACGAGAGAATTTCCGGGCCGGCAAGATCAAGGAGTCGGTCAGCGATCTCGATAAACATGTCGAATTGGCAGTGGCCCAGGATCCGAAAGCGGAAGCCAGGCAGTGGGAGCGTGGAATTTCATATTACTATGCCGGGGAGTTCGAAAAAGGTGCCAAACAGTTCGAGCTCTATCAGACGTTTCATGACCAGGACGTGGAGAATTCCACGTGGCGGTATTTGTGCGTCGCGCGGACCGATGGCGTCGAAAAGGCCCGCAAAAATCTGCTCCCCATCAGCGATGACCGCCGCGTTCCCATGATGCAGATCTACGATCTCTATCGCGGCAAACTCAAGCCCGCCGACGTGCTGGCGGCTGCCGAGGCCGGCGAGCCGACGAAGGACGCCGAAAAGCCAATGAAAGAAGGCGAAAGGCCAGTGAAGGAATTCCGCAAACCCACCAAAGAAGCCCTCAATCGCCAGTTCTTCTACGCCCACCTCTACATCGGCCTCTGGCACGAAGCCGCCGGTGAAAAGGATCTGGCAAAGAAGCATATTCTGGAGGCGGAGAAGCACAAGATCGGGCATTACATGTGGGACGTGGCCCATGTCCATGCCGATCTGCTGCGGGCGGAGGAAAAGGAAGGCGCAAAATAGTGCGGGACATATATTCCGAGCACAATTCTGCCTCTTCATTTTTCTGTCTGCCATCTTTCTGTCAAATTCCGCGGACATTGAAGACCGACAGAAAAATGGCAGACAGAAAAATGGGCAGTGCCGCGCCGGGTGTTGACATTCGCTCCGGCAGTGCCAGACTGACGGCAGATTCACCTCTCTCATTTCCTCGGAGGCTGCCATGTCCCTGCTGAAACGTCATTGGCTCGTCGCAATTCTGGCTCTGGTTTTCACCGCGCCGGCTCTCGCTGAGGAGCCGAAAAAAGACGCGAAGCCGAATGATGCCGCTGTCCCCGCGCCGCACGAAGGGACGTTGAAACGGCATGAGGCCTTTAACGAACGGGTGAAGAAAGGGAACGTCGACCTGCTTTTGATCGGCGACTCGATTACCCAAGGCTGGGAAGGCTCCGGGGCAAAGGTCTGGAAGGAATTCTACGACAAGCGAAACGCCGTCAATCTCGGCATCGGCGGTGACCGCACGCAGCATGTCCTGTGGCGGCTGGATAACGGCAATGTTGATGGCATCAAGCCGAAGCTGGCCGTGCTGATGATCGGCACGAACAACTCCAGCTCGAACACCTCCGAGCAAATCGCGGAAGGGGTGAAGGCCATCGTCGAGAAGCTGCGCACCAAGCTGCCGGAGACCAAGGTCCTGGTGCTCGCCATCTTTCCCCGTGGCAAGGACAACGAGGACAAGAATCGCCAGGTCAACGCCGGCGCCAACGAGATCATCGCCAAGCTGGCGGACGACAAGAACGTCTTCTTCCTCGACATCGGCCCCAAGTTCCTCGACGCCAGCGGCAACCTCAGTACGGAAGTGATGCCCGACCGGCTGCACCTCAACGAGAAGAGCTACCGCACCTGGGCGGAAGCGACGGAGGAAAGCGTGAAGAAGCTGATGGGCGAGTAGAGCCCGAGAAGGACCAACGCCGTGTGGCTGAGCAATTGCAAAGTGCAGAGTGTAAAGTGCAGAATGAATGCCTTTCACTTTGCACTCTGCACTCTACACTTTGCCCTCGCCTTAGCCGTGGCCGACGAAACAACACCAGAGCCGATTCCCCTCTTCAGCATGCCTGGCGAGGTATACAAAGGCCCGCTGCCGCCGCTGACGGAGGCGGAACTGGCGCTGGCCGAGGCCCTGGAGGCGGATGTCAATACGCTCGCCACTCAAATCGGCGAGCGCAACGTCAGCCGCTTCCATTACGATGAGCTGATTACGGCCGAGAAGTTCCTGCGGAAATCCTTGGAGGACGCCGGCTATAAGGTGGAGCGGCAGGAATACGAAGTGCGCGCCATGGCGGGCGCCGAGGTTGCGAACTTGATTGCGGAAGTCGCCGGCGGAGACAAGAAGGACGAGATCGTCGTCATCGGCGCTCATTACGATTCGGTCGTGGGTTGTCCCGGTGCGAATGACAACGGCAGCGGGACGGCAGCCACGCTGGCACTGGCCCGGACCTTCGCCAAGAAGAAGCCGGCCCGCACGCTCCGCTTTGTGCTGTTCGTCAACGAAGAGCCCCCCTGGTTCCAGACGAAGGACATGGGCTCCTTGGTCTACGCCAAGCGCTGCAAGGAGCGTAAAGAAAACATCACCGCCATGCTCAGCCTGGAGACCATCGGCTATTACAGCGACGAGAAGGGAAGCCAGAAGTTCGACAGCCTGCCGCCGCTGCGGCTGCTCTATCCGGACACGGGGAACTTCATTGCCTTCGTCGCCGACGTCAAATCCGGCCCACTCGCCCAACAAGTCGTGGGCAAATTCCGCGAGACCACGAAATTCCCCGCCTACGGCTGTGCCCTGCCCGACGCCATTGCCGGCGTCGGCTGGTCGGACCATTGGTCGTTCTGGCAAATGGGTTATCCCGGCCTGATGGTGACGGACACCGCTCCTTTCCGCTATCCTCACTATCACGCCAAAGAGGACACGCCGGACAAGGTTGACTTTGAGCGGACGGCCCGCGTCGTCGCGGGTCTGGAGCGTGTCGTCGCTGACCTGGCTGGAGTGAAATAGAAGTGCCCCTCACCAAGAAGTCCGTCCTCGTTGACGCCGAATCACGCCACCTGGGCCGACGGATCGACCGCGTGGTGCAATCGCTCACGGAGATGCTGCCCCGAGCCCAAGTGCTCGGTCTCTTCGATCAGGGCTGCGTGCAGCTCAACGGTGCGACGTGCATGTTCCCCGGCCAGAAGGCCGACGTGGGGGACCAGGTGGAGGTCAAGTACGACGCGCGGCAAGTGTATCATCCGCGAAAACAGCCTCGCCACAATCTCGGCTTCGAGATCGTCTTTGAGGACCGCCACCTGATCGTCGTCAACAAGCCGCCGGAGCTCCTGACCGTCCCCACCATTCGCGGCGAGACGAACACCCTGGTCGCCAAGGTCAGCCAGTATGTCCGCCACGTCTCCGGCGGGAAGCAGGTCTTCACCGCCCATCGGCTGGACCGCGGAGTTTCCGGCCTGCTCGTCATGGGCAAGTCGATGGAAATCTCCCAGCAGATCCGCGACCAGTTCGCCCTGCACAAGCCGGAGCGGGAGTACGCGGCGCTCGTCGCCGGCAGCGTTGACGAGGAGCAGGGAACCTTCAACACGCTGCTGGCCACGGACAAGGACCTCACCCGTTTCTCCACGGATAATGAGGACATCGGCCAGCGAGCCATCACCCACTACGAGGTCGTGACGCGGCTCAAGGGCTTCACCCACGTCCGAGTCTGGCTGGAAACCGGCCGCCGCAACCAGATCCGCGTCCACTTCGCCGAAGCCGGCCACCCGGTGATTGGCGACCCGCGCTATGAGCCGCAGTTGGCCGCGCATCGCCGCTGGCCGTATAAGCGGCTCGCCCTGCATGCCCGGCAACTCGCCTTCGACCATCCCGTCACCGGCCGGCAGTTGCGGTTTGAATCGCCACTGCCGGCGGAAATGGTGCGTATGCTCGCCAAGGTGCCGCGCTAGGGTGCGATAGCTCCCAGAGCTTGGTCGTTCGGCGGCGAGGTCTGTCGCTCCGCCGGCTTTCAGATCGAAACCGTATACCGATTCGATTCCCGGCTGGCGTCTTGTGTCGCACTTTTAGACGATGCCACGGTTGCTTGCGGATCAGCGGCTGGCCTCTTGCCGCGCAGCAGATTCACGAGCTGCTCAACCATCTCCGGCGGAACAAAGGCCAGGTTGCCGATGAGCATGACGAGGCCGAAGGTCGGCATTCCCAGAAAGATGGCGATGCCGCCATGCACGGCGACGGCCATTGCCAGGAAAATCGGGCGGGTGAGGCGGGGCCAGATGAGGACGGGGTAAAACGTCTCCCAGAAAACGGTGATGTGCGTGAGCAGGGCGATGAGCCAGGGCTGATGGACCAGCCAGGTGAGGCTGACCGATTGGTATTCCAGATTAGCCGCGGCGAACCAGACCGCGCTGCCGTCCCACCACAGCTCGCCGCGCATTTTGCCGATGCCCCCGAACAGATAGATGACGCACATCTGAATCTGGATCAGGCGGGTGGCGATGGTGGTCATGACGTGATTAGTATCAGGGGGCTTACGCCCCCCGCTCGCCAGGAGTCGGTCGATTGAAAACGCAGCGCCGCACGGGGCGATGGCCAGGTAGGTGGCGAGCAGGACGTTAATCTGGTCCAGGCCGAAGAGCGCGCCGCTGAGACGGTGGCAGTAGGAAACCGTGATGACGAAAGCGAGTGGAGCGACGACGCGGGTATAGAGGCCAACCGTGAGCATTGCGAACACAACCAGCCCAGCCAGGTGCAGCGTCCAGAGCAGGGCGGGCGATTCGACGTAGTTCAGATAGCTGAAGGTAAAATTGCGGCCGTCGAGTCCCTGGCCAAGCTTATTCGCGGCAGCGGCTGTCACCCAGGCTTTCGCGCCCAGAAAATCGGTCAGGCCGAGGCTCCAGACCGCATGGGTGTACAGCAACATGCCGCCGCCCAGGATGCGGATCAGCGCCAGCGTGTGCGGCTTGCTGGGGGTGAACCAGAACCGGTCCCAGGCAGTCGCAGCCGGGCGGAGCCACGAACCATAAATCAGATTCCAAATCGCCGCGAAGTGGTTGCTCATGGCCGGATGACCTCCGACATGTTGCTCTCCGGCAAGTTGATGTAGGTCTCCGGAAGGTCCAGACGCTGGCCCGTACGGAGAAAGTCGGCGGGAGGAAGCAGCAGATGCCTGCGGCGGGTGATGGTCACTTTGTTGCCGCCATGCCTTTCCAACAAGTGGTCTTCAAACGACTTGCGGAGCAGATCGTACTGTTCGCGGCGGTGCGTCCAGGCGGCGGTTTGCCGCGCCAAGGCGAGTTTCTGCTCGGCTTCGAGCGCGCGGCGCTCCGCAGCCGCAAGATTGCTGGGTAGCGATCGCGCTTGCGGCGGTTCGGGCGGTGCGTATGCCCCTTGCAGGGCTTCCGCCAGCATGAAATGCCTGTGATACATCAGCCGCGGCTGTTCATCGCTCAAGTTTGGAAAGACACCCTCCACCGTTTCGCGTCCATCGGCGAATTCCACCTTGTAATGCACCAGGTGGCTCCCTTCCGGGTTGGGAGCGAAGAAGAAGTAACCGTGGTCCAGGAACATCAGGGAGGAGTACGGCCGCAGCCAACCCATGACGTTATCGGCAAAAGGGGACGACGAGCCGTTACCATCATTGCAAGCAAAAGTGAACGGCGGCCAGAACACAGCCGTCACGTGGAAGAGGATCAGGGCGCTGGCCAGCAGGCGGGCCGCGAGCGGCCAGCGTTTTGCCCCCGCTTCCGCACAGTGCATCGGCGCAGGTTCGCCACGTCTGGCGTCACTATCGAGAGCCAGAGTAGGCCGAGGGGGAATACTGTCTCTCTTCGTCATACGTCTGATATCGGTCCCGTGCCACGATGGGGGCAAAGATTTCCGCGCAGGCAAGATTTACCGGCAAGAAACGCAAAACCCCGCGGAACCGCATAAGCGGCGCTGCGGGGCTAATTTGTTGCTTTGTCCCCTCTCCCAAAGGGAGAGGGAGCTCATTTACCGCGCGTCGGCAATCTTTTCCGAGTCGAAGTCAAAGGTCAATTCCTTGGTCTCACCGGCTCCGAGAGAAATCTTCTCTTCGCGGGTGATGGTCTTGCCTTCCTTCTCGAGCTCCACCTTGATGGTGTAGTCGCTCCAGCGGCTGCCGCTGGTGAGGCTGGTGGTGCGGAAGACGCGGACTTCGCCTTGGGCCTTGGTCGGGTTGCCGGCCAGGAAGACCTTGGCATTGGCCGGGACGCGAACCGTCAGCGAGGTTTCGACCTTGATGGCGGGAACCAGGTTGAAGGCGACTTTGGCGACTTCGCCGGCCTTCAGGTCGATGGTTTTGACTTCTTCCACCTTCTTGCCGTCGCGGACGATTTCGGCCCGGACTTCATAGGTGTAGTTGTAGCCGGGCTGGAGATTCCGCGAGATGTACTGGCGAATTTCGCCGGTGCTCGAGGTTTCCTGGCCGTTCACGAAAATCCTGGCGTCCGCGGGGACTTCCACGGCCATCATGCCATCCACGTTGCGAAGCGAGGTTTCCTTGGCAGGAGTTTCGCCAGGAGCGGGCGGGGCCGGGGCCGGTATGGAGGGATCCACCGGAGCTTCGGCAGCGGGCTTGCCGCTTTCCATCGGAGCGTAGTACATGGTGCCGCCCGACGAGCCGCCGCCGCTGCCGCCGTTATACCCGCCACTGGAGCCGCCGCTGCTGCCCCAACCCCCCGAGGAACCGCGGCTGCGATGGTGATGGCGGAAGAACCCGCCCCCGCTGGATCCGCCGCTGCTGCCGCCCCAGGTTTTGCCGCCCGAAGATCCGCCGCTGGACCCCCAACTGCGCGAATATCCGCTGGATCCGCCGCTGCTGCCACCCCAGGCTGTGCCGCCCGAAGAGCCGCCGTTGGAACCCCAGCCGCCGGACGAACCGCCGGACGAGCCGCCATTGTGCCACCAACCTGCGTTGGCGCTGGTCGTCATGCCGGCAATTGCCAAACCGGCGACTGCCTGCAGGAACAAACCGCTAAACTTGAATTGAGCCATCGACGCTTCCCCTTGTACGAGTAAGAGTTATCGTTGAACCGCGGAGGCGGAACTATGCACCAATAAACCTCCAAAACATACCAATGTTAGCATGTAAAACAAGCAGCTTGGGAAGAATTTGACGTTAAGGCAATTTGCGAAGGCCTGGAGGAATCAGCAGGAATCATGCCGCCTCATCGTAAAATCTTTCCCAGATAGCACGACCGGTATTTTCGCCATAAAGCGTTACCAATTCTTGACTTTCCGCGATTGGCCCCTCCTTTCGGGCCGGTCCAAGCGTCGATTTGCACCGCCGACTTGGTTACATTCAGCAGACCGCTCGTTGCTGCAGTCATGCCTCTTGGCATCCCACGGAGAGGCCGACCGTCCACTTTATGAACGTATTTTTCCGCATCCTGGCCGCAATCGGCCTCGCATCTCTAGCGAGCGGCATCAGTGCTGCGCAGGAGGGAGTGCCGGCAGAGCATCATCCGTGGGGGCGATTTCCGGTCGGTTCGTGGAAGCTCACTCGCGTGATTAACGAGAATCTGGATCCGCTGGGAAACGTGACGGGCACCAGCATCCATGAAACGCGGACCACGCTCGTGGCCGCCAATGCCACCAAGTTCACGCTTCGATCGGAAGTCACTACCGAGTCATCCGGCAAGCGATTTATCCACAGGCCGCAGACCACGGAGCTGGGCTATAGCGGCAACGCCGTTGGCGAGACGGTCACAGTCAAGAAAATTGGCGATGTGGAAGTCGAGGTCAATGGCCGCAAGATTCCTTGTCAGGTTCGGCAGATTCACATTGCAGCCGGGGGGACGACGTATGAGGGGACAGTCTGTTTCAATCCGGGGCTGTCCCCCTACGTTCTTCGCAAGGAGGGAACGACAACCGGGATTGCCGACGGCCCCAAGACGACGACCAAGGTCGAAGTGGTGGCGCTCGCACCGGTTCGGGTGCTCGCGGACCGCCGCAACGCCGCTTTCATTCGCACGATTGAACGGAAAGGCGACCGGACCACGACGACCTTGGAAACAACCTGCGATGACATTCCCGGCGGAGAGGTTGCCCACTCCTCGCAAGAGCAGAATGCCGAGAACAAAACGCTGCGCCGCACCACCCTGGAGCTACTGGATTATTCCGTCGGCAACGAGCGGCCGGATGAAAACTGGGGAGGCCGCCGCCGCGTGCTGCACCGCTCCCGCCGCCGGGGCGATGACATGCAGTCTTCCCCCCGCCGGTAACAGTGCTGGAGATCGTGGATAGAGGCGACAGGGTCGGCTGGGGTGTTCGCGGCCACGGGAGTCCACATGAATTTGGGCCTCGAAAACTACTCCCGGCGCATTTTCTAAGGACGAGGACATGAGATTCATCGAGATGACCGGCCAGACGCTGCGAGAAATCGTCAACGACGACGAATTGCATGTGGAAGACCTGACCAGCGCGGGGGTGCTCGACGACACTTTTGTGTGCATCAATGAGCAGGGTGACATCGAAGTCCGCCGCGCTGACCGCTGGGACGTCGTCGGCGGCCTGCTGGGGAACTACGTGCCGCGCATCCGGCAAAAGACTGGGCTGGACTACGCGTGATGCGGATCACGACTTACCGCTCGTCCACTTCGCCCAAATCCCGCGCCGAGCCCTCTTCGCTTCCTTCTCGGCTTTCACCAAGGTGCGGTGCATGGTTTGATTGTCACCGGGATAAAGATCCGCCTGAGCCAAGCCGGCGCGAATCAGCTCTTCGTTGAGCAGCTTGCCATCCGCGTAGACGTAAGCGAGGAAGTGGCCGGCGCTATCCAGACGGCGGCGGTCGAGTTCGAGTGCAGGAGTTCCCGAGCTCAGGAACTCGCTCGTGAATTGCTTTCCTTCCACGGAGAAGCCCGACGATCGAACGCCCAGCAGTTGCAACGGAGCTTCCAGCGGCGACGAAGCATCCTTTCCGAGCAGATGCACCTGCTGGCGCACCAGGAGCAAATCAGCCCGCTCCACGCGAACGACTTCAAACTCCCCTGCGACCAGACTGCCGCTCAGGGAGCTTCCCTCCGCCGCGTGGGGAACAACACTCCTGCCGCCGTCCCACCCGTAGCGACCGGCGACAACCGCGCACACGACTACGCAGACCCAGACCGACCAGGAAGGATAGCGGCGAAAACGGCGCATGAGACAGTCCTCACGAAGACCATCCAAGGAGTGGCACGTCCACGGCTTTGCGTGGGCATGATTCCGTTAGCTGTGGCACGCCCACGCAAAGCCGTGGGCGTGCCACCCGGGGGATTCCGCGGCAACCCGCAAAACTAGTTCTTGCTGAAACCCAGCGCCGGCTTGGCCTCGCGCCCCAGAGGGTTCCCCACGAACTTGCGATAGCATTGCGGGCAAAGATCGAAACGGCGGCGCTGGTAGATGTCCTCGCCGATCTCGTCCTCGCACTCGTCCGGGGTGCTGTCCAGAATGTCATCAATCTCCATCAGATGATCCCGGTCTTCGTCGGGCTCATGCTCGCAGGCCGCATCCATTGCGGCCTGAATTTCAATCTTCACAACGTACCGCAGATCATCGGCGGCGAGTTTGCATCTACAGCGGTCGCAACTGTAATGAATCATAAAGAATTAGAAGGAGCGAGGAATGACAGGAGGAAGTTGGAACGCTTCCGCCAGAAATGAGGCAACCCTTGCATCCTAATGCGCCGCCGCAAAAACTGGCAAGTCGAAGGCCCAAGAAAAATGGGGACCGGGCCGAAGATTCTTGGCGTGCGCTATTGACTTGGGACGACTGGCGAGACTTTACGGCGGGCCTTCGACACCAACCCGACGCGTGAGCGAGGGCAATTTCAATCCCCGCCCTCGCTCACGCTTCGGGTTGGTTGGTCGCGTCTGATCGCGAATGCGCGGCTTGTGTCCTACCCACGCCAAGCGGATAATGAAAGCCGGAGATTCTATTGATGTCATTCGCCACAGCTTCCTTGCCGGAAGCACTTCCCCACGAACAACTTCTCAAGCGGCGAATTCCGGCCTGGCTCATGTCCCTCACCCTGCACCTGGCGGCTGTGCTGGTCGGGAGCCTGTTGGTCCGCGGGTCGCAGTTGCCAGCGCCCAGCATCGAGGAATCGCGGCCGGTGGCAATCGTTCTGGCCAGAAATGCGGAAAGTAAAGTAACCAACTACTTTACGCCGGAGGAATTACGCCAGGGTGAGAGCGAATCCGTACCCGCGGCGGCACCTGCTTTCGGCCAGTCAGTATTAGAAGATTCTCTTCCAGCAGCGGCTGATTCTCCCGCTCCGTCTTCCGTTACCCGGCTGCCGCGGTTGCCCGGCCCCTTGGCACCCAGCGGCGAGACGATTGTCCTGAAGCCGCAGGCGACCGGCGTCGGTGGAAGACCCATTTCCCGCCTGTCCGCCGCGGACAAAGCGGCCATCCTGGCGGAGGACGCGGCCCGGCCGCGAGCGCAGAGGCCGACGGGACCGACGGCCCGGCTTTCTCTGTTCGGCTCGAACGAGGCGGAAGGGCGATCCTTTGTGTTTCTGATCGACCGTTCGGCAAGCATGGGTGGCAGCGGCTTGGGGGCCATCGAAGCCGCCGCCAAAGAACTGGCCACCTCCGTCGTCAGCCTGGAAGAGTCGCATAAGTTCCAGGTCATCGCCTACAACCAGAAGCCGCTCTACCTCACGGCGCGGGAAATGATTCCAGCCACCGCGGGGAACAAGCAGCAGTTGATTGACTTCGTGAAGAACCTGCCCGCCTTCGGATCCACCGGGCATGAGGCCGGCATCCACGCGGCCCTCAAGCTCCAGCCGGACGCCATCTTTCTGCTGACCGACGGCGGCGACCCCGTGCTCAACGCCGGCCAACTTAAAGGCATCCGTGCAGCGGCCAAAGGGACGGCGATCCATTGCCTCCACTTCGGCTCCGGTCCGCGAGGAGGCGAGCCGACATTTTTGGAGACGCTGGCCAAACTAACCGGCGGCGGCTACCTCTATGTCGATATGGCGGAGCGGCCATGAACCCGTTTCTCACAGTCCCCGCTCGCCCGCAAGAGGAGTTGCTGCTGGAACTGGCTTCAACAGTCGCCGGCAAGCGGGTGCTCTGCAACACTTCCGGCCGCGGACAATTCGCGATTGCCGCTGCCGCGGAAGCCCAGCAAGTGAACTGCCACTTTCTCGACCTCTATCACTTGCAGCAGTGCCGCATCACCGCTGGTGAAATACCGCAAAACTTGCATCTCGTCTGCGAAACGGATTTCTCCGCCGGTCCCTTTGACCTGGCCGCCTTATCGTTTAGCAAGCAAGGAGATGGCGAGCTAGTCCGCGACCTCTTGCAGCAAGGTCACGAGCGGCTGGAGATTGGCGGGCGGATGGCGGTCTCGACAGACAATCCGACCGACTCGTTCCTCCACGACGAGCTCCGCAAGTTGTTTGCCAAGGTCACGCGCCGTCCCGGCTCCGCCGGCGTCCTCTACCTGGCCACCAAGACCGCGCCTCTCCGCAAGGTCAAAAACTTCGCCTGTGAGTTTCCCTTCCGCGACGGCGAGCGGCTGATCCACCTTCGCACCCGCCCCGGCGTCTTCAGCCACCGGCGGCTGGATGGAGGGGCGCGGGCGCTCATCAACGAGATGCAAATTCAGCCGGGGATGAAAGTGCTCGACCTCGGCTGTGGCAGCGGCACTGTCGCCGTCGCCGCAGCGCTGCGCGCGGAGAACGTGGATGTCCACGCGGGGGACTCCAACCCAAGAGCCGTGGAAGCAGCAGCTTGGGCAGCCTCCCAGAACGAGGTCCACAATCTAACCGCCATCCTCGACTGCGACGGCACCAATTTACCAGACGACACCTACGATCTCGTCCTGGCCAACGCCCCCTACTTCGCCAACTTCCGCATCGCCGAACACTTCGCCCGCACCGCCGCCCGCACGCTCATCGTCGGCGGCACGGCCCTCTTCGTCACCAAAACCCCCGGCTGGTACACGGAACGTCTCCCCCAGTGGTTCTCCCACGTCGAACCGCGTCCAGGAAAAAATTACACGATTGTCGCTGCCAAGAAGTGACTTTGCGTTCTGCCGAAGTGTTCAGTAGGTTGAAATCAGTATGGCGAAATCCGGACACTTCGACCAGCTTGCCCGACTGCTGACCCTAGAGGCGGACGAAGAAGAAAAAAGACTCGCGGAACAATCTCACCGCCCTGGATCAAGCGGAGAAAGACGCGGGACGGCACTTACCAATCTGGTAATTCGCGACGATCATCCAGCTCTTGGCGGCCGAACTGTTGCCACGCTCGCCAAACGCAATCAGTCGCAGCCTCTGCCTTGGAACCGGCTTTCTGTCGGCAGCCCCGTGCTCCTGACGGAAGAAGGAGCTGCGGACCAACGGAGCTCGCGGGGAGTCGTATGTGGGCGAAACAGCCAGACGATTCAGGTAGCCCTGGCTCAGCTTCCCGATTCCGATCAGGAGCGTCCCACCTACCGGCTGGTGCTCTCCAGCGATGAGATCGCTCGTCAGCGCCAGCGTGCCGCGCTGAGTGATGCCAAACGCGCGGAACGGGGCAGATTGGCCCAGTTGAGGGACGTTCTGCTGGGAGAACGCCCGCCCCATTTCGCCGAAGCTGAGCTGTCCACTCCACGGGATGGCAGCCTGAACGATTCGCAGAGGAGTGCCGTAAGTCTTGGCCTGGCCGCTCAAGACGTGGCAATTATTCATGGTCCACCGGGAACAGGCAAAACGACCACGGTCGTGGAGCTGATCCGTCAGGCAGTTCTCCGTGGGCAGCGGGTGCTCGCCTGCGCCCCCAGTAACATGGCCGTCGATAACCTGCTCCAGCGACTGGTTAACGCCGGGGAAAACGCGATTCGCCTCGGCCATCCCGCCCGCGTCCTTCCCGAGCTTCAGGAACACACGCTCGATCTCCTCGTGGACGCTCATCCGGATGTGGCCCGCGCGCGCAAACTCATTCGCGAAGCTCAGATTCTACGTGACAAAGCGGCTCGCTATACCCGAGCCAAACCCCTGCCGGGCGCCAGACAGGAGATGCGCCGCGAGGCGCGGGAGCTGATGTCGGATGCCCGCCGAATCGAGGACCAACTGGTCGAGCATCTTCTCGATACGACGCCGGTCCTGTGCGCCACGCTGACCGGGCTCGACGGCCAGATTTTGCGTGATCGAAAGTTCGACCTGGTCATCATCGATGAAGCTTCCCAGGCAATCGAGCCTGCTTGCTGGATACCCATTCTGCGTGCGGGACGCCTCGTTCTTGCGGGGGACCATTTCCAATTGCCGCCGACCGTTGTGTCACAGGCAGCCGCGAGACAGGGGCTTGCCAGGAGTTTGATGGAACGACTGATCGGGGAACTAGGGAGCAGCATCTCTTACCGCCTGACGACGCAATACCGGATGCATTCGGCCATCATGGGCTTTTCATCCCAGGAATTCTATGAGTCGTCCCTGACTGCCGACGCATCCGTCGCGGGCCATTTGCTCTGCGATTTGCCGGACATCGTGGCGACCCCGCTCACGACGAGTCCGCTGGAATTTATCGATACCGCCGGTGCCAGCTATGACGAGGAACTCGAACCCGATGGCGAGAGCCGGTTCAATTCCGCCGAAGCCGATCTAGTAAGCCGCCGGGTGCGGGCTCTGCTGGATGCGGGGCTTGCGGCGTCCGATATCGCGGTCATCGCCCCCTATGCCGCCCAGGTCCGGCTGCTCCGCGAGCGACTGCCATTGGAAGGACTCGAAGTCGACACGGTGGATGGCTTTCAAGGCCGGGAAAAGGAAGCGGTGATTATCTCCCTGGTCCGCTCCAATACAGAGGGAGAGGTCGGCTTTCTCGCCGACACCCGGCGAATGAATGTCGCTCTCACGCGGGCCCGGCGAAAACTGATCGTCATCGGGGACAGCGCGACCATCGGCGGCGAGCCATTTTATGCGCGGATGATCGGCTACTTTGAGGAGCAGAATTCTTACCGGACTGTCTGGGAAGAATCCGCCTTTTGAACCGACCGCATTTTCATTCGCCTGCCAATCGCAACTGCGGTTCCTTGGTCGGAAGACAGCCCTTTAGCACCCGCTCGATGCGGGCGTTCAGCTCTTCCAGCTGAGCCAGGATTTCGTCCTGGCGTGTGTCCAGTTCTTCCAAAAGAGACTGCGAGGAGGTGCTAGCAGTGGACATGGCGGAACAGAGCCGGGAAAGGCGGAAACTCAGTGGGAAGAAGGTCTGCCAGTCCCATCGGCGACTTCTCCGGTCCCAAAACATCCTCCAGCCGGTCATGCGAGTCCGAATGCCTGCGTAAGTTGGACCGGCTGCTCGCGGCCCGCAATTCCGACGCAGGCGGAATTCCCGCTAGAGACACAGAGACGCCTTCGCACAGATGCCCCCCGGCTTGTCCGGGCGGGAGCCTCACCTCTTCCCTCCCGACAACGCCCAGAAGGGCGGAGGTAACAATCCTCCGGGGCAAGCCCGTCGGCATTTTGCGGGCACAGTGGTCGTGTTTCTAGGTTGAAGGTAAATATCCACCGGGACAAGCCCGGTGGCATTAGTTGCTCACGCGGTTTCCTTCCAGACCCCACCGAGCTTGCCTCGGTGGTGAACCGATTTTGCACTAGCACCAGTCCAGTACAGCCCGCTGCCCCCGCCGAGCTTGTCTCGGTGGAGCAAATGACTCCCTGGCTGGGAATCATGCGTTCCACCGGCACGAGGCCGGCGGGGACGAAGAACGGTTTGGCTCCGCGGCTAGTGCAAAATCATGGCTCCACCGAGGCAAGCTCAGTGGGGGCCAAAGCGCTGGAGTCCCGCCTTCAGGCGGCTCTTCCGTTCCGCCTAAAGGCGGGACTCCGGCAACCATCCAGCGGATGCGGAAAATCCGGAACCTTGTTGCGGATATAATTGATTCTTCGTTCCCGTGACCCCTCGCGGAAAACTACGTAAGAGTTGGCATGGCTACCCACGATCCTGCCTTGCTCGAAGGCACTTTTGAGTACATCGAAGCGAAGATTCGCCGTGAGGCTGATGGAACCTCATTTGGCGGCGATTTTGAATGGCTTTGCCACTGGTTCTTGGAAAACGCTCCCCGGTATCGAGGTCAGTTCGACAAAATCTGGCACTGGAAGGATTGGCCGGATCGGTGGGGGCCTGATTCGGGCATTGACCTCGTCGCTCGGACGCGGACTGGCGAGCTTTGGGCCATTCAGGCCAAGGCGGATCATCCAGACCGGGCGATTCCCAAGCGAGAAATCGACTCGTTCCTGTCCGAATCGAACCGTCCGCAGTTCGCCTATCGACTGCTCATGGCCACGACGGACGACATTGGGACCACGGCTCGCCGGACGCTGCATGGTCAAGAGAAGCCGGTGGGGCTGGTCCTGCGCGGCCATTTTTTGACGGAAGCAGTCCAGTGGCCCAAGCAGATTCGGGGAACGGGTGCGCGGTTATTACGGTGGGAGCCGCGTCCCCACCAACGGACGGCGATTGATGCCGTGGTCAAGGGTTTTCACGACCATGACCGAGGCCGCCTCATCATGGCTTGCGGCACGGGCAAGACGCTGACGGCACTCTGGATGGCCGAGCGGTTGCAGAGTTCACTTACGCTGGTCCTTGTCCCCTCGCTCTCGCTGGTACAGCAAAACCTTGCCGAGTGGGGTCGTCACTCTGCGAATGATTTTGACACGCTCGTTGTCTGCTCGGACGAGTCGGTCGCAGAGCGCCATGAGGACACCGCCGTTCAATCGGCGGCCGATCTCGGAGTGAAGGTCACGACCGATTCCTCGCAGATTCGGCACTTTCTCAATCAGCGTCGGAAGCGCCCAGCCGTCGTGTTCGCCACTTACCAGTCATCCGACCGCATCGCCGCTGCACAGACCGGAAAAGCGAAGCCGTTCGATCTGGCGATTTGCGACGAAGCTCACCGTCTGGCCGGAAATGCCGAGGGCTTGTTCGCTACCGTTCTGGACGGCAAGAAGATCAAGGCTCGCAAGCGGCTGTTCATGACGGCCACGCCTCGATATTTCAAGGAGCACGTCAAGAAGCGGGCGGCTGAACTGGAATTTGAGCTTGTTTCGATGGACGACGAGCACGTCTTCGGCCCCGAATTCCATGTTCTCACCTTCCACGAAGCCATCAGTGCGGAGCCGCCACTCTTGACGGATTATCAGGTCGTTGTGATCGGAGTTACGGACCGCGAAGCCAAGGCGTGGGTTGAGGAGGCCCGCTTGGTTCGCACAGCCAACGGCCTGAGCACCGACGCCCGGACGCTTGCCGCGCAGATTGGCCTGGCCAAGGCGATGAAGAAATACGACCTGCGTAAGATCATCACTTTCCATTCGTCGGTGGCGAAGGCCGCGCGATTTGTCGATGCGACCCAGCAAGATTCCTTGCCGGGCGTGATTCCCCACCTGACGCGGTCGGCCCGGCCATCGGGGAAACTTTGGACGAAACACATCTCGGGTTATACGCCCGCCGGACAAAGAGCGACGCTGCTTAAAGGTCTGGGCAACCTGTCGGCGGACACGCGGGGCATCCTCTCCAACTGCGCCTGCCTGGGCGAAGGAGTCGATGTGCCGGTGCTCGATGGCGTAGCCTTCATTGACCCCAAGCGGTCGATGGTCGACATCATTCAGGCCGTCGGTCGCGTGATCCGCAAAGCCGAAGGGAAGCAGATCGGCACCATCGTGATTCCGGTCTTCATCGACGAGGCCGAAGACGCCGACCATGTCCTCTCACAGTCGGTCTTTGAGCCTGTTTGGCAGGTGCTCAAGGCCCTGCGAGCCCATGACCGACGATTGGCAGACGAACTGGACCAACTACGCCTGTCGTTGGGGAGACAGTCGAAATCTGGCGGCCGAATCAGTCTCCCCGATAACATCCATCTGGACGTTCCCCAGTTGCTTCTGCATGGCTTTGAGCGGTCGTTTTATGTGCGGGCCGTGGAGACAACGACAACCAAGCCTCCCCTAACCATCGAACAGATTCTGAAATGGGCAGACGAATTCAATAAGGTAGTTGGCGATTGGCCCATCCTAAATTCCGGACAAGTAGCGGACGCCGATGAAACATGGAGGGGAATCCACAACGCCTTGTATAACGGATTTCGAGGTCTGCCTGGTGGCTCATCTTTAGCAAGGCTGCTTGCGGATCGTCGCGGCGTCCGAAATGCTAAAGATCTTCCGCCGCTGACAGTTGAGCAAATTCTGAATTGGGCCGATGCACATAAAAAGGCGACCGGGGGATGGCCAAATCAGAATTCCGGGAAGGTGATTGGGACTGACGAAACGTGGGCCGGAATCCAATATGCCCTTTTAGAAGGCCGGCGTGGGTTGCCGGGCGGATTGTCACTATTGAAAGTGCTTGCTGAGTTCCGTGACGTCCGAGACATAACGGCGCTTCCGCCGCTGGCGGTCGAGCAAATTCTGGCATGGGCAGACGCGCACAAGAAGAGAACAGGAGACTGGCCAAATCAATACTCTGGCCAGGTGACAGGCACGGAAGAAACTTGGACCGCCATACATGCTTCGTTAAGCAAGGGAAAACGCGGCCTTCCTGGTAGCTCATCGCTCGCCAAAGTGCTTCATGAACACCGGGGTGTGCGAAACATTCAAGACCTTCCTCGGCTAACCATCGAGCAGATTCTGAAGTGGGCGGACACGCACAAAAAAGTGTCCGGTGAGTGGCCGAACGAGAAGTCAGGGAAGGTGGCTGGAACCGGCGAAACGTGGAGCCGAATCAATGCAGCTCTAAAAGTAGGATTGCGAGGTCTGGTTGCCGGATCTTCGCTCGCCAAGCTATTGGCCGAGCACCGCGGCCTGAGAAACATCCAGGATCTTCCTCCACTGACCATAATAAAAATTCTGAAGTGGGCGGATGAGCACAAGAGGGCGACGGGAGCATGGCCGAATAAGAATTCCGGCAAGGTAACAGGCAATGACGAAAAGTGGGGCGGCATTCAGAATGCGCTTTACCTGGGGATGCGGGGTTTCTCCAGCGGCTCATCGCTGGCTAGGCTACTGGACGAGCACCGCGGCGTACGCAACATCCACGACCTTCCGGCGCTAACCATCGCGCAGATTCTGCACTGGGCCGATGAGCATAAAAAGGCGACCGGGGAATGGCCGAATCAAAGTTCTGGTCAAGTAGTCAGTGCCGAAGAAACGTGGGCTGCGATCGACTCCGCTCTAGGCCGAGGGAATAGAGGTCTGCCCGGCGGCTCATCGCTATCCAAAGTGCTTGCAACGCATCGCGGCCATCGCAACACCAAGGATCTTTCGCCGCTGACCATCGAGCAAATTCTGAAGTGGGCGGATGCACACAAGAAGGCAACGGGGAATTGGCCGAACCATAGATCGGGTATGGTGGCCGGAACCAGCGAAACGTGGAGTCGAATCGATAGCACACTCCGGAGAGGCGCGCGTGGCCTCCTTGAAGGCTCATCGCTGGCAAAGGTGTTGGCAGAGCACCGCAGCGTGCGAAACCATTACGCACTAGCCGACCTGACCATTGCGCAGATTCTAAGTTGGGCGGAGAAGTACATGAGCATGACTGGCGAGTGGCCGAAGCGGACATCCGGAAACATCGCAGGGAACGGCGAAACGTGGAGCGGAATCGAAAATGCACTAAAAGCAGGTCACCGAGGCCTTCCAGGCGGCTCATCGCTGGCCAAACTGTTGGCCGAGTACCGTCGGCATCACTAGAGTTGACCCAGCGCAAAAGGGCCGGCCTGCGAGAAATCCAACCCTCTCCCAGAACGTGGAATCTTCCGCGAACCAAGGGGGATTGAGACTGCGCCTTCGCAAAGGTCAAATTGACAAACTGCGAACGGTCGCTATAGTTCGCACGTAAAGTAAGACAGACAAGAGAGATGCATTCACGGCAAGGGCTGGGATCGAATATGCCGTTTCAATTTGAGAAGCGGATTCATGAACAACTCGACTGCATATCCGCCCTCCCCGCGAATTGGGACGGCGAAGGAGCACCATGCATTTCCCGAGACACGATTCAAGCGGCGCGAAATTTGGTTGCCAATCTCCCCGAAAACATCGCGACGGCACCGGCGGTAGTGCCCATGGCCAGCGGTCATTTGCAATTCGAATGGAACGAAGGGTCGCGGTCCTTGGAACTGGAGTTTGAAAGCCCCACGCTGATTCGCTTTCTGCGGTGGGACCCAGACAACGGAATTGAAGACGAGGACTCATTCGCAGCGTCCGATGTTCGTCGCGCCGAAGCGCTCATTCGTTGGTTTCTGGGGGGATCCTGGCATGCCCAGCGCGACTGAGCGCGGACCATCGGTGCCGGATCACGAAGAGCTATTTCGGGCCATCACCGTGCCCGATTGGTGGCTTGCGGACCCGGAACGTCCGCGCCCGCGGTCGGCGGCATTCTCCTATCCAAGTTTTTCGACCAATATTGCGTCCATGATTCAGCTCGATGGCGCAATCAAGCATCTTGCCGAGGTTCTGCACTGTCCGGACGGAGCCATTGTTGGTTTTTTGTGCCGAGTGTCCAAAGAACTTGGATTTGATCCGCGACAAGAGCTTGACCCCGCACATCCCGACAACCTCGCACACGCCAATGTCTATTCCGATGGCAGCAGGGGTGATCGAAAGAGGCGTGCCAAACATCTGGCCGAAGAATACTGCCGGATTGTGAAGCCCCCGAGATTCGGCTCGGAAGCGAACGATTAGCACTGATCAATGGGCAATCGCTCGATAGTATCGTTAAATCTGCCTCGCCACTTCCACCAGCGTCCGCACATACGCTCCGCTCCCCCCGGCATCCAGAAACGGTTTGGCCGTGTCGAGGAAGGCGGGGCCGGCGATGTCCATGTGGACCCAGGGTTTGCCGTCGACGAATTCTTCCAGGAATTTGCCGGCGGTGATGGCGCCTCCCCAGCGGCCGGCGCCGACGTTTTTAATGTCGGCGACTTCGCTTTTGATTTGCTCGCCGTATTCCGCGAACATGGGGAGCTGCCAGACCTGTTCCCCGACGGAGCCGGCCGCCTGGCTGACGGCGTCGCACCAGGGCTGGTTGTTGGTCATCAGGCCGGCCACGTCGTTGCCGAGGGCGACGACGCAGGCCCCGGTGAGCGTGGCCAGGTCGATGAGCCGGGATGGGTTGTGCTGGAGGGCGACGTCGATGACGTCGGCGAGGACGAGGCGGCCTTCGGCGTCGGTATTGAGGACCTCGATGGTCTTGCCGCTGCGGGCTCGGAGGACGTCGCCGAGTTTGTACGATGAGCCGGAGAGCATGTTTTCGACGAGGCCGCACAGGCCGATGACGTTGACGGGGAGCCGGAGCTGGGCGATGGCTTGCATGGCCCCCAGGACGGTGGCGGCCCCGGCCATGTCGCACTTCATCGTCAGCATGCCGTCGTTGGTCTTGATGGAGAGGCCGCCGGAATCGAACGTCACCCCCTTGCCGATGAGGGCCAGCGGGGCGTCCCCCTCCTGGCCGCCGCTGTGCCGGAGAATCACCAGCCGCGGCTCGCGGTCGCTGCCGCGGGCGACGGCGAGGAGGGAGCCGCAGCGTTCCGCTTCCAGACGGGCCAGGTTCCAGACTTCGATGGCCAGGCCGTTTTCCTCCGCGACGCGGACGGCTTCATTCGCGAACGATTCGGGATACATCTCGCTGGGGGGCTCGTTGACAAGGCGGCGGGTGAGGTTCTGAGCATCGCCGAGGATGATGCCGCTATCGAGTGCGGCAGCTTCCACGCGGCTCCAAAGGATTTCGCCGGGGGGAAAGTGTTTCTTCTTGGCCTTGTAGAGGTCTTGCCCCACGCAGCCAACGATGCTGCCGGCGACGCCGCTTTCGGCGAGATCTTTCGACCATTCGTCGGCGAGGTAGAAGCCGACTTTGGCTCGTTCTTTTGTGGCGAGGGATTTTGACGCTGTGGCGGCGGCGCGGAAGGCGGTGCCGCGATCGAAGGCGTCCTTGGGGCCGAGGCCGACGATGACGGCGGTGTGGGCTTTGATTCCCGCGGGGCCGAGAATGGTGGTGATTTCGTTTTTCTTGCCGGTAATTTCCTTCCGCTCAATGAGGCGAGTCAGCAAGCCGCCGGTGGCCTTATCCAGCTCGGCAGCGGAGCCGGCGGGGGAGCTATCGGCGTAGATGCCGACAACGACGGCGTCGGCTTCGAGAATGGTGAGGGGGATGGAGGTGGTGGAGACGGCGGACATGGATGGTCTCTGGGCGGTGGAAGGAGGGGAAAATGGCGAACACATTTTATCGCCGAATGCGGGCGGGATGCAGGCGGGGGGCACTACAATACGGCAGCGGTAACGCAATAGACGACGCAAGGGGGACGGGAGTCTTTGGCGGCAGTGATGGAAGATAAAGGAGAGTCCATGACGCCAAAGACTCCCGACCCCGTACCCCAGAAGGACACAATCCGATGATCGCCCGATTCGTCCTCTCTGTCGTCGCGTTTTTGGCTTTCGGCAGTTTCTCCGCCTTAGCCGAGCCGAAGAAGCCGAATGTCCTGTTCATCGCTATCGATGACCAGAACGATTGGATCGGCTGCCTGGGGGGGCATCCCCATGTGAAGACGCCGCAAATTGACGCGCTGGCGAAACGGGGGACGCTTTTCACGAATGCCCATTGCCAAGCGCCACTGTGCAATCCGTCACGGACGAGCGTGATGACGGGGCGAAGGCCGTCGTCGACGGGCGTCTATGCGCTGCAGCCGTGGTTCCGCACGGTCGCGCCGCTCAAAGACGTGGTGACGCTTCCCCAGCACTTCGCGGCCGGAGGATACGAGACGCTGATGGCGGGGAAAATCCATCATGATAGCTACCCGGCCGCGGCGGAGCGCGCGAAGGAATTTACGAACTGGGGCTATTCCGGCGGCTACAAGAATCTGCCGGCGAAGAAGTTCGTGGAGACGCCCGACAACATCAAGCTCATGGACTGGGGAGTCTTTCCGCAGCGAGATGAGGAGCAGGATGACTGGCTGATTGCCGATGGGGCGATTGCCGAGCTTAAGAAACCACGCAATCAGCCGTTCTTCCTCGCCGTCGGCTTTCGGCATCCACACGTGCCGTGTTATGCCACACAGAAGTGGTTTGACCTGTACCCCGCGGACAAGCTCGTGATGCCGCCGGTGAAAGCGGACGACCGGGCCGACGTGCCGGAGTTCGCCTGGAACCTTCACTGGAAACTCCCCGAGCCGCGCCTCTCCTGGCTTCAGAAAAACAACCAGTGGCAGCCGCTGGTCCGGGCGTATCTGGCGAGCGTGAGCTTCATGGATAGCCAGGTGGGGCGAGTTCTCGAAGCACTCGAAAGGAGCGGCCAGGCGGAGAACACCATTGTCGTCCTCTGGTCCGACCACGGCTGGCATTTAGGAGAGAAGGGAATCACCGGCAAGAACTCGCTCTGGGAGCGCTCCACCCGTGTGCCCCTGGTCTTCGCGGGGCCGGGGATTGCCAAGGATGCCCGCTGCTCTCGCCCTGTTGAGCTGCTGGATCTGTATCCGACTCTGAATGATTTATGCCAACTGCCGCCGCGCGAAGGGCTGGAGGGTCACAGCCTGGTTCCACTGCTCAAGGACGCGACCACCCCGCGCAAGTGGCCCGCCATCACGACCCACAACCAGGACAACCACGCCGTCCGCAGCGAGCACTGGCGCTACATCCGCTATGCCGACGACAGCGAAGAGCTGTACGACGAACGGAGCGACCCTCATGAATGGACCAACCTCGCCAAAAATCCAAAACTCGCACAAGTCCTCGCCGAGCACCGCCGCTGGCTACCGAAGGTCAACGTCCCCCCCGTCCCCGGCAGTGGTGCGCGGCTGCTGCAGAAGGTGGCCGGCGTCTGGTACTGGGAAGGGAAGGCGATCCGCCCGGACGAGAAGGAAGAATAGCCGTACCCTACGGCAAGATTCTATCCGCAACTGCGAATTACTCCCCAGGCTCTGACCCGTTCCTCACCACTCACCACTCTGCCATGTCCTACACCATTCCGGTTCTTCGCAACAACACGCATTCCGTCCCCGTGGGGTATCTGTGCTGGATTTTCGGCTTCTTTGGCACTCACCGGTTTTACTACGGCAAGAAGGTCACCGGCGTGATTTGGTTTTGCACGCTGGGGCTGCTGGGCATCGGCTGGATCATCGACCTGTTCCTGATACCGGGCATGGACGCCGAAGCGGACCGCAAGTACGCGCCGGGGCATTTGGATTACACGGCGGCGTGGCTGCTGCTCACGTTCCTCGGCATCTTCGGCATTCACCGCTTCTACATGGGGAAGATCCTCACCGGAATTGTGTACCTCGCCACCGGCGGGCTGTGCGGCATCGGTCTGCTATACGACCTGCTGACGCTGAATGAACAGGTGGATGAGATGAACCGGGCGAGGCATTAGCCCGTCCTATTCACCCCTTCCTTTATCGTAGCCTAAAAATCCGATCGGGCGGTTTGGGGGTGTATTTCGCTGGGTGGATGCGGAGCGCCCCCTTTCCCCCAGAGCCGAGTGTGAGCG